>DASVMZ010000051.1:0-39897 GCA_036384115.1 Sphingobium sp. | reverse complement strand
CGGGCTGGTGGAGCCACACGGGCTGTTGGATCGGGTCGGGCGCGGCCTGTTGGACCTGCGCCCGCGCCGCAGCGGTCTTGTCCGCACGGTGGCCGGTCCACAGGCGGCGCTCACCCCAATGGCCGCAGACTTCCGCCACGGCGCCCAGCCCGTCCAGCGAGCGTTCGATGCGGGCGTGCCAGCTGGTCTCCGGCGCGACGCCCTTCGCACGGGGCGACAGCGCGCCGCCGACCGCCAGTATCTCCTCCGCGCGGGTCATCGCGACATAGAGGAGCCGCCAATGCTCCTGCATCTCTCGCGCCGTCCATGCCTCCACCGACGCCCCCACGGAACCGAAGCGTTCCGCCTTGCGCGGCATGATGATGGGGAGCGCCGGGCCATCCTCCACCTCCTGCCAGTTCACCGCCAGATCGCGCTGCTGCTGCTCCGGCTTGAAGGTCGCATCGGCGAGAATGACGATGGGAGCCTGTAACCCCTTGGAACCGTGCACCGTCATCACGCGCACGGCATCGCCGCCCTCGCCCAGATCGCGCTTGATCTCGCCCTCGCCCCGGTCGAACCAGTCGATGAAATGCTGGAGCGAGGGATTCTCGTCCTTCTCGAACGCCATGGCGGCGTTGAGCAATTCGTCGATGGCGTCCCCCGCCTCTGCCCCCATGCGGGCCAGCAGGGCGTGGCGACCGCGCATCGGGCCGGACAGGATGCGCTCCAGAAAGCCATAGGGCGTCACGAAATCGGCGGCGGCGAGCAAGAGGCGCAGCGGGGCCAGCGCCTCCTCCGGCTGGAAGGCGCGCAGATGCTCCCACAGGCCGACGCCCTTGTCACGGATCGCGCCCTGCATCAGCCGGTCCTGATCCCAGCCGATCAGGGGCGAGACGAGCAGGTTGGCGAGATTGAGATCATCGTTGGGCTGCACCGCAAAGCGCAGCGCGGCCAACAGGTCGCGCACCGCCAGCGGCGCTTGCAAGCGGAGCCGGTCGATGCCCGCGACGGCCACCCCCTCCTCGAACAGGCGGGCGACGATCAGGCGGGCAAGGTCGGACCGGCTGCGGACGAGGATCATGATGTCGCCCGGCGTGGCGCGCCTGCCCTGGGATTCCAGCATCAACGGCCGGGCATCGTCCATCCATGCCTTGATCTGCTTTGCGATGGCTGTCGCATGGGCGCGGACATGGTCGCCGAACCATTCCTCCTCGCCGCCGATGTCGGAGTCGGCGGGTGCATCGCCCTCCCCCTCCGCCGACAGGCCGCCGGTCGGTTTCCAGACAAGCACCTGCCCCGGAAAAGGCCGGGCGCTGAGATGGGCGGGCGGCGGTTCGGCAAGGCCGATGGCGTCGGGACCAAGGTCCGCCAGCACCGCATCCACCGCCTCCAGCACCGGAGGTGTCGAGCGGAAACTCTCCGACAGGGGCAGCACGCTGAACTCCCGGTCAGCGATCAATGCGCGGGCGAGGAAGCCGTCCTTGGCCCGGCGAAAAGCATCCGGGCTGGTGCCCTGAAAGCCGAAGATCGCCTGTTTGTCGTCACCCACCACGAAGAGGGTGCGGGGCTTTTCGCCCTCCTCCGGCTGGATGGCGAAATATTCCTCCACCAGCGCGTCCACGATGCGCCACTGGTCGCGGTTGGTGTCCTGTGCCTCGTCCACCAATATATGATCGACGCCCTGATCCAGCTTGTAGCGGATCCACTCCGCCATCTGGCCCTCCCGCAACAGGCCGATGGTCCAGGCGATGAGATCGTTGAAATCGACCGCCCCCTTGCGCCGCTTGGCATCGGCATAGGCGCGGGCGAAGGCGCGGCCCGCCAGCAGGCCCTGCGCCACCACCCCGGCATAGGCGACGCGGACACGCAGATTGTCCAGTTCCTCGCACGCCTCCGCCACGCGGATGGCATAGCCTTCATAATCCGGGTCGGTGGCGGCGATCTTCTTGGGCACCGCCTTGGGCTTGCCCTCCCTGGTCAGCACCACAGAGCGGATCGTGCCGATGGAGGCGGCACGCGCGGCCGGGTCGGCGGCCAGCCATGTGCCGATGACGTCTGCATTCGCGAGACCGGTCGCCGCGCCCCATGCGGCATTGGCAGCGGCGAGATGGCGCAACGAGGCAATGTCGAAACGGTCGTCGGCGCATGCCGCCTCGATAATCGCATCCACATCGCCAGCAGGCAGGCCGAAGGCGTCGAGGATATGGGCGGCGACATCCGCGTCCAGCCCGTCCAGCTGCGCCACCGCATGAGCACAGCGCATGAGGTAGCGTTCGGCATCACCCTCCCCCAGCCTCAGCGACAGGAAGGCCAGCGCATCGAGCAGGGCATCGTCCCGCACCTCCTCCGCGCGCAGGATGAGGTCGACCAGCGTGGAGCGGGCCAGTTCCGCCTGCCCCCGATCGTCCAGCGGACGAAATCCGGGGACCAGTCCAGCCTCCAGCGGGAAAGCGCCGAGCAATGTCTGGCAGAAGCTGTGGATCGTCTGGATCTTCAGGCCGCCGCCGGTCGCCTCCAGCACGCCCGCGAAGAGCAGGCGGGCGGTATCCCGTGCCTCCGGTCCCGAGGGTTCGCCCAGCGCCTCCAGATCGTTGAAGAGCGCGACATCCTCCATCCGCACCCATGCGGCGAGCCGTTCATGGACGCGATTGGCCATTTCCGCCGCGCCCGCCTTGGTAAAGGTCAGGCACAGGATGCGTTCTGGCGGGACGCCGTTGAGCAGCAGGCGGAACACGCGGGCAGTGAGCACATGGGTCTTGCCCGTACCCGCCGAGGCGCTGAGCCAGACATGGGCATCCGGCGCGGAGGCGGCCGCCTGTTCGCTGCGCAAGGGTTTCAGCTCAGCCATTGGCATTTCCCCGGCCGAACCATTCGTCAAGCCGCATCAGATGATCATAATCGGTAAAGACCGGCGCATCCGGGTGCGGGCGCGCGGCAAAGGGCGCCATGCCGGTGAGATAAGTGGTGGCGACATCCACGAACTGGCTGGCGACAAGGTCGACGAACTGGTCGGTGGGGATCGCCCCGCGCGCGCCGGTGGGATGCACCGGACTGGCGATCTTGCCGAAACCTCCGTCGGTGTTGCGGCCGAGCGACCAATATTCAAAGCCGCTGGCGTCGGTCCCGGCCGGCACCTTGTCGAACCCGCCCTGCCGGGCGATGAGCGCGAGGAGGCCGAGTTGCAGCGAATAGCCCGCCTTGACCTGCGCGGCGCTGGGCGCCTTGCCGGTCTTGTAATCCAGCACGATGATCGACCCGTCGGGCGCGCGGTCGATGCGGTCCGCCTTGCCATAGAGTTTGACGCCCGCGATGGTGGCATTGCCGAACTCTTCGCCGAAGATGATCGAGCGGCCCTCCGCGCGCTGGGCGGCGACGGTGGCCGCGATCCATTCGATGGCGAGCATCAGGCGTGGCTGCCACAGGATACGCATGACCGGATGCTGGGTGGCGCTGGCCAGAAGTTTGCGGGCGCGGTCCATGAGGGCGGCGGGGTGGGCGTCATCCTCCTTGAGCCATTGCTCCAGCACGTCATGGACAGCCGTGCCGCGCCATGCCGCGCTGGGATCGGCATCGACCACGTCAAGCGCGGACAGGCGCAGGATGCGGCGGGCGTAGAAGCCATAGGGGTCCGCCTTCAGGCGATCGACATCGGTGACGGCGATTTCCAACGGGCGGGCGGCTTGTGGCGGACAAGGTTCCGGGGTGGCGACCGGGGTGACGGCGGCGGGTGCATCGATGGCGCGGGCAAGCAGGAGGCAGCGGCGCTCCTCCTCCCACTTCGGCCCGGCGAGTGCGCGCAGGCGCAGCCAGAAACGGGAGGCGACGGTGGGGGCGCTGGCGTCGCGCAGGGCGCGGCTGATGATGACCTGCCGCGCGCCAAGACCATTGGCGAGATCATGGCCCGCCAGCCCGATCCGCCGCTCCAGTCCCGGCAGGCCGAGCGCATGGCGCACGCGGGGTGCCAGCCATGGGTCCGGCGACGGCAGCGCGGGCCAGACACCCTCGTTGAGACCGGCCAGGATCATGAGGTCGGACTGCTGCAATCGCGCCTCGATCAGGCCCAATATGGCGATGCGCGGATGCCCCCCCTGCGGCGGGCGCACGGACTCGGCGGCGAGCAGCTGACCGAGGAGGGAAACGAACTCCTGCCCGTCACAGCGGGGCGGACCGTCCGGCGCGGCGGCCTCTATGGAGGCGATGAGGTCTGCGGCGCTGCGGCCCTGATGGCCTGCCCATATCTGGTCGTTGCTGAGCATGCCCGCGACTTCGCGGACGCAGGCGACGAGGGCGGACAGGGCATGGTCGCCGGTGAAGCTCTCCTCCAGCGGGGCGAGCATCGGCTCCACCCGCGCCCACCATGGCGCGATGCGGCGGGCGAGGTCGCGGGACCGCTGCGGCGGATCGGCGATAAGGGCGGTGATGCCCGCAAGGCCCGGACCCGGTCGCGGCCCGCGCAACAGCAGGTCGAGCAGGCGGACATTGTCCAGCCAGAGCAGCCGCCCGTCCCCCGCCTGCACCAGCGGATGCTTCAGCAGCGCGAGCAGCGACACCGGCGCGAACCGTTCGGCAGCGGCAGAGGCAATGGCGGTGAGCAGCATGCCCGAGGGAAGCTGCGCCAGCGGCCGCCCGGCGCTGTCGTCGGCGGCGATGCCCCAGCGGCGCAGATGGGCGGCGACGCGGGTGGCTAGATCGCGGTCGGGTGTGACCAGCGCGGCGGTCTTTTCCGGCGTCTCCAGCACTTCGCGCAAGGCGATGGCGATGGCCTGCGCCTCCTCCGCCGGGTTGACCGCCTCCAGCGCGGTGACGCCCTGCAACACACGCTCCCGGTCCGGCACGCTGCGCCAGACGCCGGTCAGCCGGGCGGGCAGCATGGCGTTGGTGATCGCCTTGCCCCGTGCGGCGCGGGCGTCATGCGCGCTGCCCCAGCGCCACAGGGCGACCTCGTCCCGGTTCACGCCCATGCGGTCGAGCAGCAGCTTGAGCGCGAATTGCGGATGGCTTTCGGCGGCGCGCTCACGCGGGCCGGCATTGTCGGCGGGTTCGAGGGGGGCGATGGCGGCCCATTGCTCCTCGGTAAGATTGAGGTCGAGGTCGGGGAAGACCACCTGCCCCCTCGGCAATTCCGACACCGTCCGCAGCAGGGTGGCGATGGCGGGCGCGCTGGTGGTGATGCCCGCCGCGATCAGGAAACCGGGGGGCGGCCCGGCACGCCAGCGCCTGGCCAGCGCGTCGAACAGCCGGTTGCGCCGGTCCGCACCGTCGATGCAGCCGCGCGCCGCCAGTTCGCGCGGCCATGCTTCCAGCAACAGGGTGAGCGTCGCCAGCGCGGTCTGCCAATGGCTCTGGAGCGCCTCCGCCACCGGCAGGGTCGCCACGTCATGCGCGGTCTTGCGCTCCACCTGCAACTGGTCGAGCGTGGTGCCGAGCGCGATGCCCAGCCGCAGCGCCTCGCCCGTGTCCACCGGCTTGCCCTCCGCCGCGCGGGCATTCTGGACGAGCCGGGCGAGAATCATGTGGCGGCGCATCGGGTCGATGGCGGGCGGCAGGTCAGACCCCTCCTCCACCGCGTCGAGCGCCAGCCCGACCCGTTCCGACAGGTCCATATCGCCGATGGGCACCAGCCGGGGGAGCAGCAACCCGCCGCCGGACGCGCGGACGAAGGCGTCGCGCACGGCCCGCACCGCACGGTTGTTGGGCAGCAGGATCAGCCCCTGCGCGATCGCATCCGGCCGACCGGCCTTGCCATAGCTCGCCAGCACGCCCGCGACCAGCGCATCGGCAAAGGCCCGGTGCGCCGGGATGGTGAAGACGGCGGGACGCTTGGCCGACAAGGGCGCGGGCGGCCTAGCCACCGGCGATCATCGCCTCCGTCACCGGGATGGCGGCGGGGGTGCCTATGTCGAACCACAGGCCGGGATGGGCAAGGCCATAGGCGCGGCCCGCCGCTATGGCGCGGTTCCAGAAGATGTTGGTCGAGAAGACATCGCCCGGCGGATCGACCAGCAGGCGCGGCGAGAGTATCTGCACGCCGGTATAGACGAACGGCGCGATCCGCCCCGGCTTGCGACGGGACAGCAGGCCGTTGGCATCCATGTGGAAATCGCCCGGCCCGCCATGGCAATGGGCGCGCGCATGGCTGACCAGCAGCAGCAGCGCGTCCATGCGGTCATCGTCCCAGCGGTCCGCCAGCAGGCGGATGCTGTCCAGCGGCCCGTCGAGCCAGATATTGTCGCTGTTGGCACACAGGAACGGCCGGTCGCCAAGCAGGGGCGCGGCCTTGATAAGGCCCCCGCCTGTCTCGCGCAGCAGGTCGCGCTCGTCCGAGATGATGTAATCGGCGCCGGTCCGGGTGGCGCGGCTGTGCAGATGTGCTTCCACCGTGTCGCCCAGATAATGGACGTTGACGATGGTCCGCGCGATGCCCGCCGCCTCGATCCGGTCGAGGGCATGGTCGATCAGCGGCTTGCCCGCCACCTTGACCAGTGGCTTGGGCCGGGTCGCGGTAAGCGGCCGCATCCGCTTGCCAAGGCCCGCCGCCATCAGCATTGCGGTATCGAGGGTGGTGCTCATTCGCCCGTTTCCTCCGGTGCCTCATGCGCCAGCGCGGCGTGGCGCTGCCCGGTGAGGATATTGGCGTCGAACCATGTCTTAACCGGGGCCAGCGCGGGATGGGCGAGGTCGCGTTCCAGAAGGCCCCACATGCGCGGCAGGAAACTCAGGTATCGCGGCTTGCCATCGCGTTTCCACAGGCGGGTGAAGATGCCGATGATCTTGGCGTTGCGCTGTGCGCCGAGGACGGCATAGGCCGCGTCGAAATCCGCCGAAACAGGCGCATTGGCGCGATAATGGGCGAGCATCGCCTGCTCCACCGCCGGATCGACATCGCGCCGGGCGTCCTGCAACAGCGAGACCAGATCATAGGCCGGGTGGCCCGCCAGCGCGTCCTGAAAATCGAGGAGACCGAGGCCAAAGCTGCGATCCCGGTCGGGCAGGATCATGATGTTCTCGGCATGATAGTCGCGCAGCACCGTCACGGGCGGCGTGGCATCCGCCGCCACCAGCGGCAGCACCGCGTCCCATGCAGCGGCATAGCCTGCCGCATCGACATCCAGGCCGATGGCAGGGCAGTACCATTCGGTCAGCAATGCCGCCTCGCGCTGGTAGGTGGCGCGGTCATAGGCGGGAACGGCGGCGGCGGGGTGGCGATGAAGCGCGGCGAGCAGGTCGACGGCACGGGTGTAGACATCCGCCTCCGTCGCCGGGTCTTGCTCCACATGCTCACGCACGCGGCCATCGCCGAAATCCTCCAGCAGCAGCAGGCCCCGCTCCACGTCGCGGCCCCACAGGGTCGGGGCGGCAAAGCCATGGCCCACCAGCCATTCATCGACCGCGATGAAGGGGCGCACATCCTCATGCGGCGGTGGCGCATCCATCAGCACGGCCCTTCGTCCGCCTTCTTCGGCACCATCCACCACACGGAAATAGCGGCGGAAGGACGCATCCCCCGCCAGCGGCTCTATCCGAGCGCCGCCCCAGCCGCAGCTTTCCAGAAAGGCGGGGGCAGCGGCGGGGGGAATCATCGGATCGGCCATCTGTTTCCCCAAGCGTCCGGCACGGCGACTGTCAAGACGCGCGCGCCATCCTCCCCCACGGCAATGTCGATGGCCAGCGCATGGGCGAGCATCGCCGCGCCCAGCCGCGCGGGCCATTCGACCACCAGCGCACCATCATGGAGCCAGTCGTCCAGCCCGAGTTCCGCCACCTCCCCATCATCCTCCAGCCGGTAGAGGTCGACATGGGCCAGCGGCAGACGCACGGCGGGCGGCTCATAGGGTTGTACGATGGCGAAGCTGGGACTGGGCACCTCCCCACCATGGCCTAGGCCGCGCAGGAGACCGCGCGCCAGCGTCGTCTTGCCCGCGCCCAGATTGCCGGTCAGCGCCACAATGTCCCCCGCGCGCAGGCGATCCGCGAGCGCAAGGCCAAAGCCTTCCATCGCCTCCGCCGTGGCCAGCCTCATGTCCGCGGAATATCCAGCGTGACGATAGTGCCCTGCCCCGGTTCGGACATCAGGGCCACGGTGCCGCCATGCGCCTCCACCAGACGGCGCACCAGGAGCAGGCCGAGGCCGTCCGATTCACTGTCCCGGTCCTGGCTGAAGCGCGCGAACACGTCGAACAGACGCGCCTGCGTCTTCTCGTCCATTCCCGGCCCGTCGTCGGAGACGATGATCCGCACGCCCCGATCGTCGCCATCGGCATGGAGCAATATCCGCCCGCCTGCCCCGGTATAGCGAACGGCATTGTCCAGCAGATGCTCGATGGCCTGACAGATACGGCGGCTGTCCCCCTCCATGACGCCCGCGCCCGGCCGCAGGTCGTACACCAGGGTGATGTTGGCCGCGAGGGCCGCCGCTTCATGACGAGCGCCCGCCTCCCGCGCGATTTCCTCGATGTCGAGCGGGCGCCGCTCGATGGGCAGCGCACCCGCCGCGCCCTGCGTCAGGTCGAGGACATTGTCGATCAACTGGGTCAGCCGTTCCGTGCTGGCCATGATCGCCTCCACATATTCGCGCGACATGTCACTCAACGTGCCCGCATAGCCCGCGACCATCATCTCCGAGAAACCGGCGATGGAAGTGAGCGGCGTGCGAAGCTCATAGCTCATGTTGGAGACGAAGGCGGTCTTGACCCGGTCGGCCTGCTCCAGCGCCTCGTTGCGGTCGCGCAGCGCCCGCTCGATACGGCGGCTGTCGGTGATGTCGAGCATCGCGAACAGGGCATTGCCATCGGGCAGCGGGATGGCGGCGAACTCGAAATAGCGGCCATCGGCAAAGGCGATGCGGCCGACCCGCTGGCGCCGCTCGTTGGTCGCGGCGCGGATGAGCTGGCGTACGAGGCTGGCCTGCTGCGGCTTGGCAAGCCGGTCGGCGACCGAGGCCATCAGGTCGTCGATGCGCGGATGGGTGGCGAGCATCCGCTCCTCCACGCCCCACATGGCGCGGAAGCGGCTGTTCCACAGGTGCAGGCGGCCATCCGCCGCGAACACGCCGATCGCCTCGAACAGATTGTCGAAAGTCGCGGTACGGACGCGCAGCAGCGTGTCGCGCGCGCTGGACAGCTGCACCTGCTCGGTGCGGTCCTCGAACACCAGCAGCAGGCCGCCATCGGGCAGCGGCTGGGCGACGACGCGGATATGGATGCCGTCGCGCAGCAGCCAGTTGTCCTCCTGCGGCGCATGGCTGAGGAACCATTGCCGCCGGTCGGCGCGCCACGCGGGGAAATCGCGCATTTCCGGCAGGTTGCCGCTGTCGCGCATCGCGTCCAGCACCCGGTCGAAATCGCTGTCATGCGCCACCTGGTCGGGCGTCAGCGCAAAGATGCTGGTGAAGGGCTGGTTGCAGAATTTCAGCCGCTGGTCGGAGCCGAACTGCGCGACGCCCGCCGACATGCGGTCGAACATGTCGCGCTGCGCCTGGGCCAGATGACGCAGTTCCAGCCGGGCATCCTCCAGTTCGTGCATGTCGAGCGCATAGGTGGCCACGCCCTGCGCGCCCAGCGGCACGTCGACCACACGCATCATCCGCCGGTTCGTGCCGATGGTGACGGGCAGCATGCGCTCGACCGCCTTGCCATGGGTTGCCGCCGCCGCCGCCGCATCCGCCGCCGACTGGCCCTCGAACGGCTCGACCAGCTCGATATTCTGGCCGATCACCTGCTCCGCCCCGTCGGCGTTGACCGCGCGGACATAATGGGTGTTGACCAGTTGCAGGCGGCGGTCGACGCCGCGGAACCAGATGGGCATGGGCGCGGCCTCGATCACGCCGGACAGGGCCTCCAGCGCATCGCGATAACGGCCGACCTCGCCGCGCAGGGAGTCGATCTGCGACTGGCTCTCGGTGGCGTCGAATATCCACAGGACGGTCGCGCCCGGCGCGCTGTCACCGGGGGCAAAGGGCACCGCGCGGACCAGCAGCGAGCGGTCGGACCCCAGCGCCTTGACCGGCAGGGCGAAGGAGCGGCTGCCCTTTTGCGCGGCGGCCAGTTCCTCGCCCAGTTGCGCGGCATGCTCCGGCTCCAGCCCGCCATCGGCCGCCGTCAGTTCGGAGATGAAGGCGGGCACTATGTCCCGGCCCAGCCATGCGGCCAGTCGATCAGGCGCCTCGATCCGGCCATCGGGGCGCACGATCACGGGAATGGCGGGAGCGGATTGCAACAGGTCGGCCATCGCCTCCACCTGCTTGCGGGTCGCGAGCGACTGCATCCGCATGACCAGCCCGGACCGCACGGCAAGGACCGACACGAGCAGCCAAAGGGCAAGCAGCGCACCGGCCAGTGCAAGCGCGATGGGCGTCAGGACGATCATCACGTCGTCCTAGGCGGTGTGCGGGTGTTGGGCAATGGGGGGATGTGGGGATTGGGGGTGGATGGCGTGGATGGGTGGGAGCGGAATGCCGGCTATTAGTGGACCTCAGCGGAAAACAGACGTTGAGCAGAACTCAGCGTTCGCATTCCACAGAAATAATCGGCCGAACTGACATGAGTTGCGCGTGTCTTATCTCGAAACCATCAGTACCATTTCCCGATAACACGAACATGAAATCTCGATCATCGCGCATATAGGTATGGGCGTAATATCTGATCGGTAGTAAAGAAGGCAGATTCGCTCCTTTCAATAACCGCTTCACCTTAATATGAGCACCGATCAAGCCATGGCCGATAATATCGTCGTCATCGTGGACAGGTGTATATTCACCATTTGTTATTCGACCTACGACAACAATGTCGCTGCATCCATAGGGCAAAGCTCTGTCCTCAATGGTTATTGGCTGAGCCTTTGCGCTAAGTGGTGTCAAAGCCGCCATAACCAACGGGAGCGTTTTCAGTTTCATTCTGAGAGTGTGGCGTAGCAACCTGTGTGACGCAATGGCTGCTTATAAGCGGCGGAAGGTCATTCCTTACGGCAAGAAATGGTCGCTTCCAGAGCTAGCGCCTTCCACCCTCCCATCACACAAAAAAGGGCGAGCCGCCCTCGCGACCCGCCCCTTCCCAACTCGATCCCGCAGGACAGCAATCAATAACGATAATGGTCCGGCTTGAACGGGCCTTCGGTCGGCACGCCGATGTAGCCGGCCTGCTTGGCGGTCAGCTTGGACAGCTTCACGCCCAGCTTTTCGAGGTGGAGCGCGGCCACCTTCTCGTCCAGATGCTTGGGGAGAACATAGACCTTGTTCTCATATTTGTCGGGGTTGGTCCAAAGCTCGATCTGGGCCAGCGTCTGGTTGGTGAAGGAAGCGGACATCACGAAGGACGGATGGCCGGTCGCGCAGCCCAGATTGACCAGACGGCCCTTGGCCAGCACGATGATCTGCTTGCCATCGGGGAAGGTGACGAGGTCGGTGCCCGGCTTCACTTCGTCCCAGCCATAGTTGGAGAGAGCCGCGATCTGGATCTCGCTGTCGAAATGGCCGATGTTGCAGACGATCGACATGGGCTTCATCGCCTTCATATGATCGGCGGTGATGACGTCGGCGTTGCCGGTGGCGGTCACGAAGATGTCGGAACGCGTCACCGCCTCCTCCATGGTCACGACCTCAAAGCCCTCCATCGCGGCCTGAAGCGCGCAGATGGGATCGACTTCGGTCACGAGCACGCGCGCGCCGCCGTTGCGGAGCGACTGGGCGCTGCCCTTGCCGACGTCACCGAAACCGGCGACGGTGGCGACCTTGCCCGCCAGCATAACGTCGGTGGCGCGGCGGATGGCGTCGACCAGCGACTCCTTGCAACCATAGAGATTGTCGAATTTCGACTTGGTGACACTGTCGTTCACGTTGATCGCGGGGAAAGGCAGTTCACCCTTCTTGGCGATCTCATACAGGCGGTGGACGCCGGTGGTGGTCTCTTCCGAGACACCCTTGAGATTCTTGACCGTCTGGGTCAGATAACCGGGATATTTCGCCACGAACGCCTTCAGCGCGCGCTGGAACTCGACTTCCTCGTCATTTTCCGGCTCACCCAGCGTGGCGCCCGCTTCCAGCTTGGCGCCCCACAGCGCGAACATGGTGGCGTCGCCGCCATCGTCCAGGATGATGTTGGCGGTGGTGGCGCCCCCGGTTTCAGTGGCGGTATCGGCACCCCAGTTGAATATGTCGCCGACATAGTCCCAATAATCGGCTAGGCTCTCACCCTTGATCGCGAAGACGGGCACGCCCGACGCGGCGATGGCGGCGGCGGCATGGTCCTGCGTCGAGAAGATGTTGCAGGTCGCCCAGCGCACATCCGCGCCAAGGGCGGTCAGTGTCTCGATCAGGACGGCGGTCTGGATGGTCATGTGCAGCGAGCCGGTGATGCGCGCGCCCTTGAGCGGCTGAGCGGCGCCGAATTCGGCACGCAGCGCCATCAGGCCCGGCATTTCGGTTTCCGCGATCGCGATTTCCTTGCGACCGAAATCGGCCAGTGAAATGTCGGCAATCACATACTCGGTCTGAGCGACGGCAGGTGCGGTGGCCACGGGAAAACACTCCATTGTGACGCGCGCCCCGGTGACGGGGCTTGGCGCGGGACAGACGACCAAAGCGACCGCCAATGCCCACGCCTTTAGCAATCACGGCCCCGCGAAGCAAATATAAAGATTTCTTTATATCATTGCTGCGATAGTGAATTCCCGGCCCATCGCGTGTGCCATCGGGGGTCGTCAGCCTGTCATTGGGCCATGGCGATCTGCGCGGCAGGGATGCGTCCCGTCCTCTCGCTCTCCTCCAGCTTGCCCGCGAGTTTCTGCGGCGCCAACGCAGCGATCTGCACGGGAAGCGCCTCCACGGGGGCGATGGCCACCGGTACGACCGGCGCAGGAGCGACGGGTGCGGCCGCGACGAGCATCGCGCAGCGCCCGCCGGACAAGGCGGGGTCCATGCCCACCCGCTGCGCGTTGGCGAGGAGGAAGGCGCGTGTCGATTCGGGCGTCGCCACGGTCGCGCCGGTCGCGATGGCCCGCAACGTCTCGCAATCGTCACTGACGCCGCCATTGCCGTAGCGATTGGCCATGGCGGTGCTCATCTGGTCATAGGCGTCCAGCGCAGCCTTGCCGCCCATCGCCGTGTTGAAATGGCCGCGGATCTGGTCGTTCGCGCCGACCAGCACCGCCTTGTTGCCCACCACGAAGCGGTTGTAATCCGCCACGAAATCCACACCCTTCACCTGACAGCGCAGCGCCGACACCATCAGCATGATGTCGAATTCGCGGATCTGCGCCGCCTCAACCGCCTGCTGGTCCCAGCAGGACTGTGCCTGCGCGCCCGTGTTCCCGGCGATGGCGCCGATAAAGGCGACGACCGCCAACCCCCGTCCGATTTTCATAATGCCCAACCCCAATCATCCTGTGAGGGTTAGGATAGGGGAAACCAGTTCCCCGAATGTTTGCGGATAGCGTTAAGCTGCCGTTCTTCAATCCAGATCAGTCCGGTTTTGCTGGTTTTGGCGTGGGTCTGACATGCGATGGGGAGTGGGCATGGCTGTGCCCGCTCAGCGCGTCAGGCGTGGCCGCTCTGGGCAATGATATGATGCGGGTCGACGCCGTTGAAGGCAAAGCCGCGCGCCCAGCGGTCCTCCGGCTCCGTGCCGAACAATATGGCATGGTCCATCGCACCCACGAACCAGCCGGGCCGTGCCAGTTCCCCGTCCAGTTGCCCGGCCGCCCAACCCGCATAGCCCAGCGCCGCGACATAGCGGCTCGGCCCGCGCCCAGCGGCGATGTCCTTCAATATGTCCAGCGAGCCGGAGATGCCCCAGCGTTCACCGATCTGCATCATATGCTCATTGCGCCAGTCCAGGCTGTGCAGGATGAAGCCGCGTTGCGGCTCCACCGGCCCACCGCGCATCACCGGCGCATCGGGGATCATGCTGGCGTCGATGTCGAAGCTCTGCATCAGGCCATGGATGCCCAGCCCCTCTATCGGCGAGGCAAGGTCGATGCCCATCGCACCCTCTGGATCATGGACGCACAGCGCGATCGCCGCATGATGAAAGCCGGGATCGGGCATATCGGGCATCGCCAGCAACAGCCGGCCCGCATAGGAGCGAAATCGGTTATCTGCCTCCGTGGATCTGGCCATGACGGCAGCCTAGCCTCTTGCCCCGCCGACCGCAATCGGGACGCGCATGCCCTGCCCCTCGGCCCCCGCCCCTTGATCAGCGCCCCTTGACAGGCGCGCCCCGACCGACGACCTGCTGCCCCGCCCGCGAAGGGCCGGTCGCGGGTCGCGGCCAGAGACAATCCATCCCAGAGACAATCCATCAAGGAACAGGAGTATCAGAATGGCGATCAGTGTCGGCGACAAGCTGCCCTCGACCATCTTCATGACCATGGGCGCGAACGGGCCGGAAGCAGTGGAAAGCGACAGCTATTTCGCCGGTCGCCGCATCGCCCTCTTCTCCGTTCCGGGTGCCTTCACACCGACATGCTCCGCCAGGCACCTGCCCGGCTATATCGACAAGGCTGCCGAACTGAAGGCACGAGGCATAGACGAGATCGCCTGCACCGCGGTCAACGATGCCTTCGTCATGGGCGCATGGGGCAAGTCCGCCGATGCCGATGGCGCGGTGACGATGCTGGCGGACGGCAACGGCAGCTTCGTCAAGGCCGTCGGGCTGGAGATGGACGGCACGAAGTTCAACCTGGGCGCGCGCGGCCAGCGTTTCTCGATGATCGTCAGGGATGGCGTGGTGGAACTGCTCAATATCGAGGCGCCGGGCGACTTCAAAGTGTCATCGGCGGATCATATGCTAGCGACGCTCTGATAAGACACCCTGCACGACCTTATGGGGGATCGGCCAATGGCTGGTCCCCCTTTTTTGTGCGGTGTGGGACGGGGGCTGGCGTCTTTCCTTTCACCGTCCGTCCTGAGTGAAGGCGAAACAAGGCCTCGCGCCGTTTGGTAGAAGGCTTCGACTTCATTCAGCCTGAACGGATTCTCTTATATCGACAGCCGACCATCAGCCGACAGGTGCCAGTTCCGGGGAACCGACACCTGTCGGCCGTCATGGCTCATTGTGCGGAGGCTGGCTCTGCCTTGACCCTGGGCTTTGCCTTCGCCTTGGGCGCCGCTGCTGCCGCGACCACGGTGCCGGGTTTGCGGCCCAGCCCGATCTTGAGTGCCAGTTCCTTGCGCTGCTGGGCATAGTTTGGCGCGACCATGGGATAGTCGGCCGCCAGGTTCCACTTGGCGCGATAATCGTCCGGGGTCATCTGGTAATGAGTCATCAGATGCCGCTTGAGCATCTTGAGCTTCTTGCCGTCCTCCAGGCACACCAGATAGTCCGGCTTGATCGAAGAACGTACGGATACGGCGGGCTCCTGCCTGATGGCAGGTACGACCGCCTCGCCCGAAAGACCAGCCAGCGCGCTGTGGACATTGGAAATAAGGCTCGCAATATCACCAACGGCGACGCTGTTATTGCCGACATGCGCGGAAACAATATCGGCGGTCAGGGTAACGAGGAGATCGTCGGAATTAATATCAATGTTGTCTGTCACGGGAGCGACCCTAGTTATGATTGGTCCGGTCTTCATAACCTATAAGAATAGAATTTCCACCTCATGATCGTAAAAAAAACATTATCTGGCTCCAACGGTGCGTTTTTAGGACAGACTTTGGTAAAGGAAAGGCACTGGTTGAGGACAGGCGTTGGCTCAGGATAGGCTGTGGCCTTTGGAACAGACGGCAGAAGAAAAATATCGCATGTCTAGTTCCGGCCATCCGATTGCGGGATTTATAGCCCGCAGGCGCATTTACAGCCGTAAGCAAAACGGCATGGACGATGCTCCGGCGCGCGCTTTGCTCTTTTCGGGCTGGAAGCTGGCGGATCAATTGTGCCCTGTGCGGCAATAAGGTCTTTTACAGACCGCCGCCCAGCGCCGTATACAGCATCACGCCATTCTGCAACGCCGTCGCCCGCAGGGCAATCAACTGCTGTTCGGCAGAGAAAAGGTTGCGCTCGGCATCCAGCACTTCAAGATAGATGGCGATACCATTGTCGTAACGCAGGCGGGCCACGCGGGCGAGGCGTTGTTGCGCCTCCACCGTCGTCTTGAGCGCCTGCACCTGCTCCGCCAGCCTGCGCCGGGCGACCAGCGCATTGGCGACTTCCTGGAACGCACCCTGCACGACACGCTGATAGGCTGCGGCCAATTCCTCGGCGCGTGCGCGGCTCTGGTCCACCGTTGCGCTGCGCTTGCCGCCATCGAACAGCGGCAAGGCCCCCGCCGCTCCATAGCTCCACAGCTTGTTGCCGCCATCGAACAGCGATTCCAGAGCGGTCGAAGCGAAGCCGAACATCCCGGTCAGCGAGATGGTGGGAAAGAAAGCGGCCCGGGCGGCTCCTATATCGGCATTGGCCCCGCGCAGATTATATTCCGCCTCCAATATGTCCGGCCGGATAGCCAGCAGGGCGGAGGGCAAGCCCGGTTCCACCGGCCTGATCTGCTCCTGAAAGGCAAAGGGACGATGCGCCGGCAGATTATCCGGCACCGCCCCGCCGACCAGTACGTTCAACAGATTCTGGTTCTGCTCGACCATGCGATGCAGGTCCGCGATCTCGGTTTCCGTCTGGGTCTGGAGCAGGACTGTCTGGTCATAGTCGACGGTCGAGGTCACGCCCGCATCGAGGCGCATCCTGGCGATCCGCACGCCCTCCTTGCGTCCCGCCAGCGAGCGTTCGGCCAGCGCGATCCGCTCGTCGCCCGACACGATATCGAAGAAGGTCGCCGCCACCTGTGCGATCAGGGACAGGCGATAGGCCCGCGCGCCCTGCTCCGTCGCAAGATAGCGCGCCCGTTCCGCCTCCGCCAGGTTGCGGACACGGCCCCAGATGTCCAGTTCGAAGGCGGAGACGCCGACGTTGGCGCTATATTGACTATAGTCGATGGAGCCGCTGGCCCCGGTTGCACCGGACGCTGCACCCAGCACGCTGAGTGGCTGGTGGCTGCGGGTCGCGCCTGCATCGAGCGCGACGGTGGGCAGACGAGCGGACGCCTGAATGCGATATTGCGCCCGCGCCTGCGACACACGGGCGAGGGATTGCGCCAGATCACGATTATTGGCGAGCGCCAGGGTGATGAGCGCCTTCAACCGCTCGTCCACGAAGAAATCCTGCCACGCCACCTCCGTCGCCAGCTTGCGTGTGGCACTGTCCATCGGGGGACCGAATGCATGATAGTCGCTCGGCACCGCGACCGCCGGCTGGCGATAGGTGGGGGCGAGATTGCAGCCGGCCAGCAGCAGCATGGCGAGCGATACGGCCTTACGCATGATCCGGTCCCTCCGCAGCGGCTCTCTTGTCCTCATGCTCGCGCAGCCAGGCCGCGTCCTCGCCCTCGGGATCCTTGGGGCGGCTGAGATATTTGCGGGCGGCGACATAGAAGACCGGCGTGAAGAAAAGGCCCAATATCGTCGCGGCGAGCATGCCGCCCGCAACGCCCGTGCCCACCGCATGGCGGCTGGCGGCGCCAGCGCCCGACGCGATGACCAGCGGAACCATGCCGAGGATGAACGCAAGGCTGGTCATCAGGATCGGGCGGAGGCGCTGCACGGCGGCCTCCCGCGTCGCCTCGCCCACCGTGCGATCGCCCCGCTCGTCCTCCAGCGCGAATTCCACGATCAGGATCGCGTTCTTCGCCGCAAGGCCGATGATGGTGATGAGACCGATGTTGAAATAGACGTCCGCCGAAAGCCCGCGCAGGGATGTGGCCAGCACCGCGCCCAACACACCGAACGGCACCACGAGCAGCACCGCCAGCGGTATCGCCCAGCTGTTGTAAAGCGCCGCCAGCAGCAGAAAGACCACCACGATGCTGAGGCCCAATAGCGCGCCGATCTGCCCGCCCGCCTGCTTCTCCTCATAGGCGGTGCCGGTCCATTCATGGGACATGGCGCCGGTCAGATGCTGGCCCGCAATCTCCTCGATCCGCTTGAGGGCGGTGCCGGAGGATTCGCCGGGCGCCGCCTGACCGGAAATGGTCAGGGACGGATAGCCGTTATAGCGTTCCAGCTGCACCGGGCCGGAAACCCAGCGGACGGTGGTGAAGGCGCTGAACGGCACCATCTTGCCATCGGCGCCCGCCACCCGCTGTTGCAGGACATCCTCCGGCGTCATGCGCGAGGCGGCATCCGCCTGAAGATAGACGCGCAGCGTATTGCCCTCGCGATTGAAGTCGTTGGCGTAGAAGGAGCCGAAGTTGATCGCCAGCATCTGGTTGACCGCGCCGATGGAGAGGCCCAGGGCGCGGGCCTTCACCCGGTCGATGTCCACATAAAGTTCAGGCGCATCGCCCTGCCCCTCACCCCGGACGCCAGCCAGCACAGGATCCTTGGCGGCAGCCGCGACGATGGCGTCGCGCGCGGCGATCAGGCCCTCGCGATTGTCGCCCGAGCGATCCTCGATCTTCATCGAAAAGCCGGTCGCATTGCCCAGCGCCTGAATGGCGGGCGGGCTGAGCGCGAAGATGGTCGCGCCCGGAATATTCGCCACCGTCTTTTGCAGGCCGCCGATCAGCGCGGGAACAGTGTCCCCGGACTCGGTGCGCTCCTCCCATGGCTTGAGGTCCACAAAGGACAGCGCCGCCCCCTGCCCCTGTCCGAAGAAGTTGAAGCCCTGCAAGGTCATGACATTGCGGACCTGCGGCAGCTTCCTGAGATAAGTCTCGGTTTCGATGACGCTTTTCTCCGTCCGCTGCATGGTCGCACCGGTCGGAGCATCATAATTCACCAGAAAAGAACCCTGATCCTCCGTGGGCAGAAAGCCGCCAGGCAAGCGCGCGAACAACAGTGCCGTCACGGCGGCCATCGCCAGAAACACCGCCAGCCAGCGCACCGGCGCGCCGATCATCGCACCGACCTTGCCACCATAGCGACCGGTCAGGCGGTCGAAATGATCGTTGAACCAGCGCGAGAAACGGACCGGCCAGCCCCTTATGCCGCCGGGCACGGGCTTGTCCGGATCATGTGGCGCATGCTGTTTCAGCAATGTGGCGCACAGCGCGGGCGTGAGGGTCAGCGCAAGAACGGCGGAAAAGAGGATCGAGACCGCCAGGGTGACGGAGAACTGCCGGTAGATGCCGCCCGTCGATCCGGGAAAAAAGGCCATGGGCACGAACACCGCCACCAGTACCAGCGTGATGCCGATGATTGCACTCCTGATCTGACCCATCGCCTTGATCGTGGCGAGGCGCGGCGGCAGCCCTTCGTCCGCCATGATACGCTCGACATTTTCGACCACGACGATGGCGTCATCGACGAGGATGCCGATCGCCACCACCATGGCGAACAGGGACAGGGTATTGATCGAGAAGCCGAAAAGATAGAGGCCCAGACATGCCCCCAGTAGCGCGATCGGCACCACCAGCGCCGGGATCAGCGTCGACCGCCAATTCTGGAGGAACAGGAACATGACGAGGAAGACAAGGACCATCGCCTCGACCAGCGTATGAATGACACTGGTAATGGAGGCGTTGATGAAGGGCGTGGTATCGAAGGCGACCTTCCATTCAAGCCCTTGCGGGAAATTGCCCTGAAGCTGGCCCAGCCGTTCCCGGATGCCGTTCGCCACGGCAACCGCGTTGGCGCCTGACGAAAGCTGGATGCCCATGCCGGCGATCTGCTGGCCGTTCAGCCGCGCCTTGAAGCCATAATTTTCCGCGCCAAGCTCGACCCGCGCGACATCGCCCAGACGGATGGTCGATCCGTCCTCGTTGGAGCACACGATGATCTGGCGGAACTGCTCCGCATCGACGAAGCGGCTCTGGGTCACGATCTTGGCCGCAAACTCCGTGACCTGCGTCACCGGCTGCTCGCCAAGGCCACCTCCCGCCGTCTGGCTGTTCTGCTCCTGTACCGCGGTCAGCACATCGGAGGGGGAGAGCGAATAGCCCGCCAGCTTGTCGGGATCGAGCCAGATCCGCATCGCATATTGCGAGCCGAACAGTTGGACATTGCCGACGCCCGGCACCCGGCGCAGTTCGTTGACGACCATGGAGTTGGCATAATTGCCGACCTCCAGCGGGGTCATCGACTTGTCGCTGGAATAGAGGGCGACGAGCATCAGAAAGCCCGAGGCATTGTCGCTGATCTGGATGCCCAGTTGCTGCACCGCCTGCGGCAGGCGCGGGGTGGCGCGGTTGAGGCGATCCTGCACCAGACTGCGCGCGACATTGATGTCGGTGCCGGACTCGAAGGTCAGGATGATCTGGCCGGTGCCGTTCGCCCGGCTGGTCGACCCCATGTAGAGGAAGCCCTCTATGCCGTTGAGTTCCTTCTCGATCACCGAGGTGACGTTACGGTCCATCGTCTCGGCATCTGCGCCGGTATAATTATAGCTCAGAGTCAGCGAGGGCGGCGCGACGGAAGGATATTGCTCCACCGGCAGTTTGAACAGCGCGATGATGCCCGCCAGCGCGATGAAGGCAGCGATGACCCAGCCGAAGACAGGCCTGTAGACGAAGAATCTATCCACCGGCTCAGCCGCCCATATTCGCGGAAGAGGCTTGTCCGGCACCGGGCGCGGTGGCCTTCGCCTGTGCCTTTTTGGCGTCCTTCGCGTCTATCGCCTTTTGTCCCGGCCGAACCTTTTGCCAGCCGTCCACGATCACCCTTTCACCGGATCGCACGCCCGACCTGATAACCCAATATTGCCCCGCCAGACTACCGACCGTGATCGGGCGGCTGATGACCGCACCATCCTTGCCGAGGATGGACACGCTCGCCTGCTCACCCTTGAACTGGATCGCGCGCGCCGGAAGCATGATGCCATTTTGAAGAACACCCGCCTGGACGCGCCCGCGCACGAACTGGCCGGGAGCAAGGAGGCCGGCGCCATTGTCGAACTGCGCCCGGATCGTCTGGCTGCCCGTCGTGGGGTCGACCGACGCATCGGTGAAATCGACACGGCCTATGATCGGATAGCTGGTGCCATTCTCCAGCACCAACTGAACCTTGATGTCAGCCGGAGACAGGCTGAGCTGTCCCGCGCTGATCTGCTGGGTCAAGGTCAGGATCGCCGAACTTGATTCGGTGAAGACCGCATAGACAGGCGAGACCTGGTCGATACGGGTCATCAGCGTGGCCTGACTGGCGCTGACGAGTGCACCCTCTGTGACCTCCGCACGGCCCACCCTGCCGGACAGGGGCGCGCGGACGATGGTATAGTCCAGCTGGAGCTGCGCGCGCGCGAGGGCCGCGCGGCCCTCCGTCACCTGGGCATCGGCCTGTGCCAGGTCGTTGCGGGCGGAGTCATATTCCTGCCCGCTGATCGCGCGCTGGCTGACCAGCGGGTCGTAACGGCGCACCACGGACGCGGCATTGCTGCGCGCGGCCAGAGCGCGCTGCAACGTGCCCTGCGCCTGCTGCACCTGCGCGCGATAATCCCGCGCATCGAGCTGGAACAAGGGCGTGCCCTGTTTGACGATGGAGCCTTCCTCATAGAGGCGGCGCTCAACGATGCCGTCGGTACGTGCGCGTACCTCCGCCGTGCGGACCGCCTGGATGCGGCCGGGCAGTTCGGCATTATTCGGGACATCCTGCGCCTTGACGACGATCGTCTGGACGATGACCGGAGGCGACGACGGAGGTTGCCCCCCTGATCCACCACAGGCGCTCAACAGAAATATGGCAGCAAGCGCGGAAGCGCGAGCGGCCTTATGAAAGGTCAACAAGCTGGCTCCCCCTTTTGCGATGCCTTCACCGCGACCGTCGTGACTCTAGGCGTCAGTGCAACGATTAGCCACCAAACTCAAGAAACGCCATAATGTTCCGACAATATCTCGATCCGGCACGCCATGGGGGAGCCGCATGAGGCAAAACCGCCCTATGCCGCGAGAACCTGCCTATCGGGGTCGACGGCTTCATCCTGCCGGTCCCGCGCGATGCCCTCAATCGTCATATAGCCAGTTCGTTCCAGCTTGCCCCAGCTGACGCGCGGACCACAAAGGGCGGAAAAGACCGCCTTCAGCACGACGAGATAAAGAAGCTGGCGGTAGCCGAACCTCTGCATGACGAGACGCAGCGCCGGGAAAGTGGCTTCGCGCCCATCCAGTCGATAGGCGATCCAGCCGCACGCCACGTCGATGGCGGCAAAGCCCAGCCAGAAGGCGGCCATCGTGGCCAGATCATGCTGCATCATCGCAAAACCATGGTTGACGAGCCGCAACGCCGTGTCAGCGACGCTGACCACCAGTGCCAGGTCGATGATCGGCGAGATGAGGCTGAAGCCGATCTGGAACAGCCAGGCCTGCGGCATGCCGAACCGGGCGAGGCCGCGCGGGTGGCCGCTCCACAGGGCGGCACGATGCTTCCACAAGCATTGAAGCGTGCCGAACGCCCAGCGATAGCGTTGTCTGAAGAGCGCGCGGAAACTTTCGGGCGCCTCGGTCCAGGCGATGGCATCGACATCGCACGCGACTTTCCAACCCGCCCGCTGGACCGCGATGGTGAGATCCTGATCCTCCGCCAGCGTGTCGGCGGGATAGCCGCCCACCTCGTCCAGCGCGGCGCGGCGCCACGCACCCACCGCTCCGGGCACGACGGTGATGGCATCGAGCGCCGACAGCGCCCGGCGCTCAAGACCCTGCGCCGTGACATATTCGACCGCCTGCCAGCGGGTGACGAGGTTGATGCGGTTACCGATCTTGGCATTGCCCGCGACAGCGCCGATGCGGGGGTCGGCGAACCAGCGGGTCAGATTCTGGATGGTGTCCGGCTCGAACTGCGTATCGGCGTCGAGCGCGATGACGATGTCGCCCCGGGCGATCCGCAGCCCCCGGTTGAGCGCCCGCGCCTTGCCGCCATTCTCGATGGTCAGCAACGTCACGCGCGGATCGATCGCAAAGGCGCGCGATACGATGGCGGAGGTCCGGTCCGATGATCCGTCGTCGATGACGATCACCTCGATACGCGGCCCCTTGCTGGCCAGGACATGGCGCACGGACGCCTCGATCACCTTTTCCTCGTTGAAGGCGGGGATGAGCACGGAGACGAACCCGGGAACCAGATGCGGCGGGGGCGTGGGGGCCTTTGAGCGCATCGCGTTGCTGCATGCCAGCACGGTCAGGACGATCGAGCGGGTGATGCCCAGCATGATCGCGATCACGAAAAGCCAGCCGAGCAACCGCCAGCCGCCCGACAATCCGAGGAACAGCGTGCCAGCACCCCGCGCGGTGGCTTGCTGCACACCGGCGAGCGGCGGCATCACGGCATCGCGGTCAAGCCCCGCCAGACGCGATATGGTGACGAATTCATAGCCACGCGCCCGCAACTCCCGAAGGATGGCAGGCAAGGCGGTGAGCGTCGCGCTGCGATCTCCGCCGGAATCATGGAGCAGGACGATTTGGGTCGAACGCCCGCTGGAGCCGGATTCGACCTGTGCGATGGTCCTGTTCACGATCGATCGGGCGTCCGTCGCGGTCCAGTCCAGCGGATCGACGTTGAGGCCGACGGAGAGATAACCCATGTCCGCCGCGACCCGCGCGGCGCGCAGTTCGGCCGTCGTGTTCGGTTCCGCATTGCCCAGATAAGGCGCGCGGAACAGGCGCATGGACCGGCCAGTATAGCTTTCGACCAGCCGCTGCGTCGTATTGAGTTCCAGCCGGATGGCCGTTTCGGGCAAGCGGTCGAGGTCTGGATGGGTGGTGGAGTGATTGCCCAGCTCCGATCCCTCCGCGATGATGCGGCGCAGCAGGTCGGCCTCGCCCAGTGCATTGGCACCGGTCACGAAGAAGGTAGCGGGTGCATGGCCTTGCCTGAGGATGTCGAGGATGCGCGGTGTCCATCGGGGATCGGGACCGTCATCGAATGTCAGCGCCAGGAGGCGGCGATGATGACCCGCGCGCTGGACGAGGTTGGGGGTCGGCACGCTGGCGTAGCTGGCGGAACGGATGAGATGATCCGCACCCGGTACGGCATGGCGCACCCCCGGCTCCGCGTTGCTGGCCAGACGGAGAATCTCGCCCTGCCCCAAAAGCTGGACGCTATCCTGTCCGGGCAGGTAGGAAAATGGGGGAGCCGTGCCATCGGGCGTGGCCAATACGGTCCAGAAGCCCGGATCCTCGCTGCCGAGCCGCCAGAGCGCGACGCCGCCCGCGCCCAGTCGGCGGACGACCTGCAACTGGTTCCAGCTGCTGATCGCATCGAGCATCCAGATAGTGTGGCGCACGCCATGCTGCTCATAGGAGAATTGGCTGTTGCCCGTGGTCCGGTCGAAAACCGGCCGTGTTCCGGCGGCGGCTGCCCTTGCCCAGGCCTGCTCGACGGTCAACGGTTCAGCCTGCCCGGCGCCCCAGTCATAGGCATAGTTGCCCAGGGCGACGATGGCCTTGTCGGGGCCTACCGCCTTCACGGCATCCGCCAGCGTCCGGGCGAACCAGGGTTGGGAGGCGATGGGACCGGCGTCCCCACCCGGCCAATGCTCGTCATAGGCCATCAGGAATATGCGGTCAGTCACCGCGCGATAGGCCGCCAGATCCCATGCCGGATCACCGACCGGCGCGGCGATGGTGACGAAAAGCCGGCGCGCGGCAAAGCGTGCGTGAACCTCGCCCAGAAAACGCAGATAGGCAGGATGGGCCGTTTCGGGCAGATTTTCCATGTCAAGCACGATGCCCGCTGCATGCTCGGCGTACACCGCCTGCTCGATCCGGGCGAGGAAGCGGCGACGAGCCGGGGCATCGGCAAAGAGCCGCGCGCTGTTGCGCCCGTCCCAGACCCCCTCGCCATCGACATTCTGGATCATCAGGAGGAGCCGGGCATTT
The DNA here is from genome assembly GCA_036384115.1 of Sphingobium sp. Lineage (GTDB taxonomy): Bacteria > Pseudomonadota > Alphaproteobacteria > Sphingomonadales > Sphingomonadaceae > Sphingobium. The sequence goes on along the minus strand of DASVMZ010000051.1, from coordinate 15,123 downwards.
CCGCCACGGCTATCCAACACCTGTCGCAGATGCGGGTCGGGTTCATAGGTCCAGGCGTGATCGGCGCCGTGGATGCGCGCGAGACCGGCGGCGATCCAGTCCAGTTCCCCGACATGCGCGGCCAGCGAGCGGCGACCGGCCGCATCCCAGGGCATGTAGAATCCGACGCGTTCGAGCGCCTGCCCAGCCGGGCGCGATGCCATGCGCGCGGGAAGCCAGGGGCCATCCTGCACTCCAGCGGTCGATTGGGGGGAGACCAGCGGTTTGGGACTGCCGGCATTGCCGAAACCCGACAGGGACGGCGCGACATGTCGCTCCATGCTGAAAACCGCAGCCAGCAATACCCCACAGGCGGCAAGAGCCATAAGGCAGGCGACCCAGAGCGCCGCGCGGACCCGCACCGAGCGACGGCCGCTCGGATCATGAAAGATCTGGAATTCCACACGCCCGCCATTTCTGCATTTGCTCTGCGCGGCCTTAACGGGACAATGGATAACGAAGCCCTAACCATATTCGACGGCGTATGGCGTGATGCCTGTCCATCCCCAAATGCAGATTCGAGCGCGTTCGCATCCGGGCGGCGGCGAGCGTCAAAGGTGGCGCGTGCGGGCGCCTGCTCGACCGGGCATCAAGAAGCGTGCGGAAAACTCTCACACGTCCTTACGCTCTGCGGTGATATGACGGCCTGACGCGACCGCCCGGTCGCCGCAATGGTCGCGATGATGCCGACAGGCAAACGCTGCATCGCCAGCATCACCGAAACCATATTGGCAGGAACCGGACAGGCGCGCACAGTTCCCGATCTCGCGCCGGCTCTTGATCGCGCTGCCTGTTTCGCGGACTTCTGCATAGCCAGATGGCGTTGATCGGCGGCTATCCGATTAGGATCTGGTCCGCATCGACATTGATCGACTGGCCCGTCATCGTCCTGGCCTGATCCGACGCCATGAACAGCGCGAGATGGCCTCACGTTCATATGATGATGAAGATGTTGGCCATGGGTTTGTCGAAACCATGCATGACAGACAGCTGGTCCCGGCCGGCATGCTTCAGGGCCGCTGACGATCTACTCGGCCGATTGCGGTTACAGAAGACCGTTCATCCCTGAACGGAAATGAAATTCACTCGGCTGGCACATCACATTCTTTCGCCGATTGATCTTATATTTGTATGAGTATATTCGGAGCACAAGACGTCAATCCGATGCTGCCCAATGAGAGTCCATGATGACCGTAAGTGTTCGCAAGCTTAGATCCGCTGCATGGTTCGACAATCCCGACAATACAGACATGACCGCGCTCTATCTGGAGCGGTATCTGAATTTCGGGCTGAGTTTCGAGGAGTTGCGGAGCGGCAAGCCGATCATCGGCATTGCACAGACCGGCAGCGACCTCTCGCCCTGCAACCGCCATCACCTCGTCCTCGCCGAACGTGTGCGCGACGGCATACGGCAGGCAGGCGGCATCCCCATCGAGTTTCCCGTCCATCCCATTCAGGAGACCGGCAAGCGGCCCACGGCGGGCCTCGACCGCAATCTTGCCTATCTTTCGCTCGTGGAGGTGCTGTACGGCTATCCGCTGGACGGCGTGGTGCTGACCATCGGCTGCGACAAGACGACGCCCGCCTGCCTGATGGCGGCGGCGACGGTCAATATTCCCGCCATCGCCCTGTCGGTCGGCCCCATGCTCAACGGCTGGCACAAGGGCGAGCGCACCGGTTCCGGCACCATTGTCTGGAAGGCGCGCGAGTTGCTGGCGGCGGGCGAGATCGACGATGAGGGCTTCATCCGCCTCGTCGCTTCCTCCGCGCCGTCCACTGGCTATTGCAACACCATGGGCACGGCGACCACGATGAACAGCCTGTGCGAGGCGCTGGGCATGTCGCTGCCCGGCAGCGCCGCCATCCCGGCACCCTATCGGGACCGGCAGGAGAATGCCTATCACACCGGCCTGCGTATCGTGGACATGGTGAGGGAGGATTTGAAACCGTCCGACATCATGACGCGTGAGGCCTTCCTCAACGCCATCGTCGTCAATTCCGCGATCGGCGGGTCGACCAACGCGCCGATCCACCTCGCCGCCATCGCACGGCATATCGGCGTCGACCTGTCGCTGCGCGACTGGCAGGATTTTGGGCATAAGGTGCCGCTGCTGGTCAATCTGCAACCGGCGGGCGAATATCTGGGCGAGGATTATTATCATGCGGGCGGCGTTCCCGCCGTGACGAACCAGTTGATGGAACAGGGGCTGATCCATGAGGACGTGCTGACCGTCAACGGCCGCAGTTTCGGTGACAACAACCGGGGTGCGACGATAGAGGACGAGAAGGTCATCCGCCCCTTCGCGACCCCGTTGAAGCAGGATGCCGGTTTCGTCGTGCTGTCCGGCAACCTCTTCACAAGCGCGATCATGAAGACCAGCGTGATCTCACCGGAGTTCCGGGACCGCTACCTCAGCAATCCCGCCGACCCGGACGCGTTCGAGGGGCCGGTCGTCCTGTTCGACGGGCCGGAGGATTATCACGCCCGGATCGACGATCCGGCGACCGGCATCACTACCGGGACGCTGCTCATCATGCGGGGTGCCGGGCCGGTCGGCTATCCCGGCGCGGCCGAGGTGGTAAACATGCGTGCGCCCGCCTATCTGCTGCGCGAAGGAGTGCATGCCCTGCCCTGCATCGGCGATGGTCGCCAGTCCGGCACGTCCGGCTCTCCGTCGATCCTGAACGCCTCGCCCGAGGCGGCGGTCAATGGCGGGCTGGCTCTGCTCCAGACCGGCGACCGGGTGCGGATCGACCTGCGGCTTGGAACGGCGGACGTCCTGATCCCCGATGCGGAGCTTGACGAGCGACGGCGCACCCTCCTGGCAGCGGGCGGCTATGCCTATCCTGCGTCACAGACACCATGGCAGGAAATCCAGCGCGGCCTCGTCGGGCAGTTGGAAACGGGCGCCATATTGGAAGGCGCCGAGAAGTTTCAGCGGGTCGCGCAAATGCGCGGTCTCCCCCGCGACAATCATTGATAATCGAAAGAGAGGTATCCCTGTGGACGCTCCCATCTACCCGCCCGCGACACGGTTCGTGCAGCCGGAAATCCAGGCTGAATATCTCAGCACCGCCAAAACGCCCATCGCTCGCCTCAAGGCGAACCCTGCGGCATGGGCTATCATCCTCAAACAGTTTCCCAACCTCGCTGCCCAGCTGGGCAGCGATATGCTCAAGCCCCATCTGGGCAATTTCTCCCTTCGCTCGCTGACGACGTTCGGGATCGTGAATACTGAAGGGCTGGATGCCGCCGATATCCAACTCCGCACGCTGGGAGAAGTCAAATGAGCCGCGACATTTTTCAGACGGATCGCCGCGAGGCCATGGCGATAACCGCAGGGGCAGCGCTGGCCCTCTATCTCCCCGCCAGCAACGCGATAGCCGCGACGGCGCCAGTCAGCGGTTTCACCTCGGGTCGTGACCAGTCTTTCGATGCGGACTGGCGTTTCTTTCGCGGCACGGGCGCAGGCTTCGAGGCCCCCACGCTGAACGATACAGGCTGGCGCACCGTGAACCTGCCGCATGACTGGAGCATCGAGGATGCGCCCGGCGGCACCGCAGGGCCTTTCGACAAGCAATCCATCGGTTTTACCGCGACCGGCTTCACCGTCGGCGGCGAGGGCTGGTATCGCAAGCATTTCCGGCTGAACGGCATCGCACCCGATGCCCGTGTCGAAATACTTTTCGACGGCATTTATTGCGAGAGCGAGATATGGCTGAACGGCCATTCGCTCGGCACCAATGTCCATGGCTATATTCCAGTCGCGTTCGACCTGACCCCGTACCTCAACCGGGAGGGTGACAATATCCTGGCCGTACATGTTCGCAATATCGGCCGCAACAGCCGCTGGTACTCGGGGTCCGGGCTATATCGGCAGGTCAAGCTGGACGTGGTTCCTGCTGGCACGCGGATCGCACGCTGGGGCGTCGACGCCTGGACGCGCAGCATCACGGGCGGCCGGGCCGAGATCGATGTGACTACCAAGGTCGAGAATGCCGATCCAACCTTGCAACTCGTCACCCGGCTGCGTGATGCCAATGGCGGTATCGTGTCGGAGACCGTCTCTGCCACCGCGGGCGAGGTGAAACAGGTGTTGAGCGTCAGGGCACCGCGGCTCTGGTCCCCCGCCAGCCCGTCGCTCTACACGCTTGAAACTGAAATCCGGAGGGGCGACACCGTGACCGACCGGCTGACCCAGCCCTATGGCATCCGTATCATCACCTTCGATCCGCATCGCGGCCTCGCGATCAACGGCGCGGTGACAAAGCTCTATGGCGGCTGCGTCCATCATGACAATGGCCTGCTCGGCGCCGCTGCCTATGCCGATGCGGATGATCGCCGTATCCGCCTGCTCAAGGCGCGGGGCTTCAACGCGATCCGCAGTTCGCACAATCCTGCGTCGCGCACCTTCCGGGAGGCCTGCGACCGGCTGGGCATGCTGCTGATCGAGGAAGCCTTCGACATGTGGCATGAGCGTAAGGAGAAGGACGACTTCTCCCGCTTCTTCCCCACCCACTGGGAGGAAGCGATCACGGCCATGGTGCTGTCGGCACGCAACAGCCCCAGCGTCTTTCTGTGGAGCATCGGCAATGAAATCCCGTCACGTTCGACGCCAGAAGGCGTGGAATGGAGCTGGAAGCTGGCCAATGCGATCAAGCGCATCGACCAGAGCCGCCCCGTCACCGCAGGCCTTAACGGCGTGCTGGGGCAGGCCATGAAGGCTGGCGCGGAAACCGCCCGTCCCGGTCATGCGGGCAAGGCAGACAATGCCTCGACCATCTTCATCGACGTTCCGGGCTATAACTATCGGCTGGAAGATATTGAATCCGAGCATAAAACGCATCCCGAACGGGTCGTCTATGCGTCAGAGACCTTTTCCAAAGATGTCTTCGACTATCAGGCGCTGACGCAGCGGCTTCCCTATTTCCTGGGAGAATTCATCTGGACCGCGATAGACTATCTGGGCGAAGCGGGCGTCGGGGCAACGGCGTATCTGAAGAATGGTCGCCCGCCTTTCTATTTCCCGTCCTATCCCTGGGTTGTCGCATGGTGCGGCGACATCGACCTGATCGGCGAACAGAAAGCCCAATCCTATGCCCGCGACGTGGCATGGGGCGTGAGCGGCCTGGAAATCGGCGTCCAGCGCCCCGTCCCGGATGGCATGTTCGAGAATGTCGCCATGTGGGGCTGGTCAGACGAGCTTCAGAGCTGGAGCTGGCCGGGCAATGAAGGTCGCCCGCTCGCGGTGCGTGTGTTCAGCTCGGGCGACCGGGTGGAACTGCTGCTCAACGGCGCGTCGGTGGGCAGCAAGGTCTTGACGGCCGCGGACAAGATGCATGCCGAGTTCAAGATACCCTATGCTGCCGGACGGCTGGAAGCGGTGGCCTATCGCAAGGGCAAGCTGATCGGTCGGCGCACGCTCGAAACCGTGACGGCGCCTGCCAGGCTTCGCCTTGCCGCCGAAAAATCCTCTGCATCGGCGGGCGAGCAGAGCCTGACTTATGTGGGCATCACCATCCTCGATGCTCAGGGCCGCATCGTGCCAGACGAAAAGCGCAAGATCTCGCTGAGGGTCGAGGGACCGGCGGAGCTTATAGCCTTCGGAAGCGCCAATCCGCTCGCCGTTGGCTCGTTCCAGGCGAACGATGCCGAAAGCTTCCATGGCCGGGGCCTCGCCATCCTGCGGTCGCAGGGCAAGACAGGAATGGTGCGCGTCACGGCGCGTGCCGAGGGACTTCAAAGCGCGACGACTGTCGTGACACTGGTTTGACGGAGTAATATAAGTGGCGATTGACGGTTCCATTCTGATCGGTGCCCGCGAAGAGCGCAGGTCCGCAACATTTCATGCCATCAACCCCGCCACTGGCGGGGCGGGAGAACAGCCCTTCCACGAGGCGAATGCCGATGATGTCGTTGCGGCCAGCACGCTGGCGGAGTTAGCCTTTCCGGCCTTCGCGGCCTTGTCGCCCAATAGCCGGGCCGATTTCCTCGACAGGATCGCCAGCGAAATCGAGGCGATCGGCGAACCGCTGATCGAGACCGCCATGACCGAGACCGGCCTGCCACGGGGCAGGCTGGAGAATGAGCGGGGTCGCACCACCGGGCAGCTTCGCCTGTTCGCCGCGGAGGTGCGCGATGGCGCATGGCTGGACGTCACCATCGACCCCGCCCTGCCCGACCGCGCCCCGCCACGTGTCGACCTGCGCCGTGTCAATGTGGCGCTGGGGCCGGTGGCGGTCTTCGGCGCGTCCAACTTCCCGCTCGCCTTCTCCGTCGCGGGTGGTGACACGGCATCGGCCTTTGCCGCTGGCTGTCCGGTCGTGGTGAAGGGGCATGCCGCCCATCCCGGCACCGGCGAACTGGTCGCCCGCGCCATCCGCGCGGCGGTCGCCGCATCCGGCCTGCCGGAGGGCGTCTTCTCCTTCCTGCCCGGCACGCGCAACGATCTGGGCGCGGCGCTGGTCGCCGACCCACGCATCAAGGCGGTGAGCTTCACCGGATCGCGGGGCGGCGGCCTCGCCCTCGTCGACATTGCGGCCCGGCGCCCGGAACCCATCCCCGTCTATGCGGAGATGAGCAGCATCAATCCCGTGGTTCTGATGCCTGCCGCGCTGCGGGCGCGGGCCGAGGCGCTGGGGACCGCTTTCATCGCATCGCTGACATTGGGCGCAGGGCAGTTCTGCACCAATCCGGGCATCGTGATCGCCCTCCACGGGCCGGATCTGGACCGTTTCGTTGCCGCAGCCAGCGCCGCGCTGAACGGCGCCAATTCACAGGTCATGCTGACCCCCGGTATCGCCGACAGCTATGCCAGGGGCGTTGCCACGCTCGCGGACAATGCCGCCGCCCGCCAGGTCGCGCAAGGCGTGGAGCCGGGTGCGGGCCATTGTGGCCGTGCCGCCCTGTTCGAGACGGATGCGCCTGCCTTTGCGGCCGATCCCGCGCTCGGCCATGAGGTCTTCGGCGCCGCATCGCTCGTCATCCGCTGCGCCGATCTCGATCAGCTGGCAACCACGATCAGGAATCTGGAAGGGCAGCTTACAGCGACCATCCATCTCGATCCCGAGGATGAGGGCGATGCCGCCACCGTCCTGCCGCTACTCATCGCCAGGGCTGGCCGCGTGCTTGCCAACGGCTGGCCAACGGGCGTGGAAGTGACCCATGCCATGGTGCATGGCGGCCCCTTCCCCGCCACCTCCGACGGCCGCACCACATCGGTGGGTACGCTGGCGATGACACGTTTCCTGCGCCCGGTCAGCTATCAGGACATACCGGACGCGCTGCTGCCGGCGCCGCTCAAGGATGCAAACCCGTGGGCGTTGCCCCGGCGGATAGACGGGAAGCGGGAGACGGCCGCATGATCCGGTCGCTCCTCCAGTTTGCGGATGCGGGCACGCGCGGCGTCGCGGCCCTCGACGCGCAAGGTCAGGCACGCCGCCTGAGTGCCACGCCGTCGATCAGGGCGCTGGCAACGGATGCATTACAGGCCGGAGCGACGCTGGCCCTCCTCGCCGACGCCCGCAGCGGGGATGCAATCGACCTCGCCGCCGTCACCCTGTTGCCACCTATCGATCATGAGGATGACGCGCACCTGCTGGTCAGCGGCACTGGCCTCACCCATCTCGGCTCCGCAGAGGGTCGCGACAAGATGCACAAGGCCGCAGCCGACAAAGCGTCGCTCACCGATTCCATGCGGATGTTCCTGATGGGCGTGGAGGGCGGCAAGCCCGCCGGGGGCCAGACCGGCATCCAGCCCGAATGGTTCTACAAGGGTGACGGCTCCATCATCGTCGCCCCCGGCGCTCCGCTGACCATGCCCGCCTTTGCGGAAGATGGCGGCGAGGAACCGGAGATCGCGGGCATCTATATCATCGACGCATCCGGGCAGCCGGTCCGACTGGGCTTTGCCTTGGGCAATGAATTTTCCGATCATGTCACGGAGCGCGGCAATTATCTGTGGCTCGCCCACAGCAAGCTGCGGCAGGCGGCGCTCGGTCCCGAAATGCTGCTGGGCGACCTGCCCGGCGACATTCGCGGCATCAGCCGCATCCTGCGCGACGACGTGGCCATCTGGGAAAAGCCGTTCCTGTCGGGCGAAGCCAATATGTCGCACAGTATCGCCAATCTTGAGCATCATCATTTCAAATATGCCGCGTTCCGGCGCGCGGGCGATGTGCATGTCCATTTCTTCGGCACCGCCACCCTGTCCTTCAGCGACCAGATCGTCACGCAAGCGGGCGATGTTTTCGAGGTCGAGGCGGACGCCTTCACCCTGCCCGTCCGCAATCCGTTGCGCCAGGCCGCGGACGAAGGCCTCGCCACGGTCCGCATACTGTGAACGCTCCGCTGAAACTCGGCATCGTCGGCTATGGCAAGATCGCGCATGACCAGCATGTCCCCGCCATTGCCGCTAACCCCGATCTGGAACTGGTGGCCGTCGCCAGCCCCCACTCCCGCGCCGAGGGTCTGCGGAACTACAGTAGTTTGACGGAGATGCTGGCGGCTGAGCCGGACCTCGATGCCGTGGTCATGGCCCAGCCGCCGCAGGTCCGCTATGTCGCGGCGCGCGAGGCATTGCTGGCGGGCAAGCATGTGTTCCTCGAAAAACCGCCGGGCGCGACACTTTCGGAGGTGGAGGCGCTCATCGCCCTCGCCGACGAACGTCAGGTCAGCCTGTTCGCCAGCTGGCATTCCCGTTATGCCGCCTGCGTCGCAGCCACGAAGGCATGGATAGCGACGCATGATCTGGAGAGCGTGGCCATCCTCTGGAAAGAAGATGTTCGCCACTGGCATCCCGGCCAGCACTGGATTTGGCAGCCGGGCGGTTTCGGCGTATTCGATCCGGGGATCAACGCCCTGTCCATCCTGACCGAGATTCTGCCTCAACGGGTAATCCTGCGCTCGGCCACGCTCGAAACGCCGGTAAACTGTCATGCTCCCATCGCCGCGGAACTCACCATGGAGACGACTGCGGGCATCCCGCTTACGGCATCGTTCGACTTCCGCCAGCCGGAGCCGGCGATTTGGGACATCATGGTCAAGGCGAGCGGGAAGACGCTTGTGCTGGGTCATGGCGGCAACCGCCTCGCCATCGACGATATGGTACGGAGCGACATTGCGGACGACGAATATCCCACGATGTACCGTCATTTTGTCAAGCTCGTCCGGGGCCGCGTCCGCGACGTCGACCTGGCACCACTACATCTGGTCGCTGATGCTTTCCTTCATGGCCGAAATAGTCCTGCTGAGGCTTTTGTAGAGTGAAAGGATAGAAAATGGCGGCCTGCGCGGGCAACGGCAGGAATGGGATCTGCGCGAAGCCCAACTGCGCCTCATTTTCCAGCCGGACGGATCGGTAAAGGGGCTGCTCGGCTCCTACCAGCCGCTGGCCAATGTGATTTCCAATACCACCAATGGCGGCTTTGGCGCAGCCATAGCGGCGGGCATGGATTGCGCCGCGGATCTGGCGACGCTCAAGAAGATGGCCGATGGCCTGCGCGATCCGGTGTCCGGCCAGTGCACGGGCATTTCCAGCGCGCTGGACATCGCGGCCATCCCCGCCTTCGTCATGGACACCCCACCGACCAATCAGGCCTTGCCGAAAATCGGGGCGAGACCGGGGCCGCACGATGAGATTCTCCTCACCCCGCATCCCCGCCCTCCTGGTCCCGCTCGCCCTGTTCGGATGCAGTGCGGACAAATTTGCGGAGTCCCTTGCACCGATAACCATGCCATCGGCTGCGGCCGATCCGCTGGGACAGATCGTCGGCATGCGCCGCCTGACCGAAGCACAATATCGCAACAGCATCGCGGACATCTTCGGCCCCGACATCGTCGTTGCGGGGCAGCACTGCCCGCTTCGCCTCCTTCATACGCGGGCCGCGATCGATCTGGTCCTATCTGCGATCGACCCGGCGAGTCGTGGGCATAATCCAGTGGGCGCGATCAGCGTCATCGGTCTTCTCCTGATCCTTATCGTCCAGGTGGGATCAGGCCTTCTCGCCGTGGACATAGACGGCATCGAATCGGGACCGCTCTCCTATCTCCTGGACTTTGATCAGGGACGTCAGGCTGCCGGAATACACGTCGTGGCGTTCAACGTCGTGCTGGGACTGGCCGCCCTTCACATCCTGGCGATCCTCTACTATCTTATTTTCAGGAAGCACGACCTGATCCGACCAATGATTACCGGAAAGGGGCACGTTGATATCGATAACAGCGGCCGGTCGCTGGTTCGGGCGCCGCTTTGGCGACTGGCAGCCGCCATCGCGATAGCGGGGATATTTGCCTATGCCGTCTCGCGCGGCTTCAGAGTTTAGCAGGTCGAAAGCGTTGGATGACCAAGGGCCTGGAATCGAACTGACAGTCGAAGAGATCGGCTTCTTTTACGCCTCTTTGCATTCGGCGCGTGACCAGTTGAGCGGCGTGACAAAGATGGTGGCGAAGGAATTTTCGCTCGGACCGCGAGGCCCGTGGATGCTAAGCCTGATTGGCAAGCAGCCAATGTTTCCGCACGAACTTGCGGTGTTTTTCCGGGTCGGCCGCAGCCTGATTACAGCAGAACTCGATCGATTGGCGGGCGCGGGCCTGATAATCTCCGAGAAAAATGCCGAAGACGGGCGCCGGGTAGAAATAACCCTGACCAAAGCGGGGCAGCGTGTGCGCCAGCGTGTTTCCGAAGAACTGGCTGCCCTGCTGCAAAGCAGGCTGATCGGCTTTTCACGCGAGGAAATTCTCCATTGCAGCACGATTCTTCATGCGTTTAGCATTGTGCGTTGAAGCCATGCTCCCGGCGGCTCTTTTTCCTGAAAACGGGAATTGAGTTCGGTGTAGCGACGCCTCAGCAGCGGAGCGCGGAACGGAGAATATCCTTCAAATCGCTGTCGATCGCCCTGAAGCGTTCAATGTGGCCGGGACATCCCGGCCCTCAGCCTGTGCGCCTTCGGTCCATCTGGATCAGCGGGACACGCATGTGCCACTCCTGCTTTCAATATGGTCGGGCAGATTGGTGGGTCCGGCTTGACGCCCCGCCCCTCTCTCCTGCCAGAACAGCCGGATGCCGTGTCTGGTCTTCGTCCGCTCATGGCGGTTTATCCCGCTCCTCTCGATGCTGGCGGCATGTGGTGGCGCACAGCAGACATCGAAGGAACTGCCACCGCAAGCTGTCAGCGTGGCGGAGATCATGTGACAAGCCATGGAGACCGGCGCGACGGCCTCCGAGCGGCTTGTACCCCGGGGAGAGGTGGCGGTAGCGCCCGATCTCAATGGCTATCGGGTCGCGAAAATGATGGTCGAGGAGGATGCGTTCGTCCGTCAGGGGTCGGTTCTCGCCACCCTGGACGATAGCCTGCTCACTCGCAGATCGACCAAGCCCGCGCAACGCTCATCCAGCAGCAGGCGGCGGCGGATCAGGCCCGCCAGCAAGCGGACTGGGTCAGCGATCTCGACAATCAGCGCGTCCTGTCGCAGGAAGCCATTCAGAACGACGGATGGCAGTAGCCATGGTTCATGCTCCGAGGTTTACGATGTCCGACCGCTTGAAAGTCCTGCTCCAATATCTGCTGCCCAAGCAACATCTGACCATCTTCGCTGGCCGCATCGCCGGGGCGCAGGGGGGAACAATGACGACCCGCCTTATCCGCTGGTTTGTGGCCAAATATGGCGTTGATATGAAGGAAGCCGCAGACCCTGACATTGCCAGCTACAAGAGCTTCAATGATTTTTTCACCCGCCCCCTGAAAGCCGGCGTGCGCCCATTGGCCAGCGCCGATTTCATCTGCCCGGTAGACGGTGCGATCAGCCAGTTCGGCACCATCGACGACCATCATATCCTGCAAGCCAAGGGTCATCGCTTTACCACCACCGAGTTGGTCGGAGGGGATGAAGCTCTGGCAGCCCGGTTCCGCCACGGCAGCTTTGCCAACCTGTACCTGTCACCAAAGGATTATCACCGCCTGCACATGCCCTGTGACGGCAAACTCATGCGCATGATCCACGTGCCCGGCGCGCTGTTTTCGGTAAACCCGATCACTGCGCGCGGCGTACCGAAACTGTTCGCGCGCAACGAGCGTATAGTGTGCGTATTTGAATCGCCGGAATATGGTCCGTTCGTGATGGTGCTGGTCGGCGCCACCATCGTCGGCAGCATGGCAACGGCATGGCACGGCGTGGTCAATCCCAGGCGCATGAACAAGATGTCCGAATGGACTTATGCAGACCGAGCCATCCTTCTGAAAAAAGGCGAAGAAATGGGCCGTTTCCTTCTCGGCTCGACTGTGGTGCTGCTGTTCCAGCAGGATGTGATCGCCTTCAACGAAAACTGGGCGCCGCAACGATCGGTGCGTCTGGGCGAAAAGATGGGCAATCGTCCGGCTGAGCGTCCTTGACCAGTTCATTTCAGCCGACCGGTGACGGGTCATCTACTCCCAAATCCTGATCCAGAATCTTTCCCGCCAGCAACCTGGCCCGTGGGGCGTGCCAAATTATGTGATCCGCAGTCAGTTCACCTGTCTTGCCCTCCAAAAGCAATTTCCTGATATCGACGATCGACGTCATTACATTCCCGCCCGTGGGCAGATCGAACTGCCTGACGAGGGCGACATCGCGCTGACGATCACCTTTACCTCGTCATAGAGGTTCGCGCGCGGGGCATCTGTCTGCCCTTTGTCGGGAGCGCCCTTGCGGCGGGCGCTGCGGCTGGTGGTCTGGCGCATGGCTTCCTCCTTCATCCCACCCCAGCACAGGCCGCCCGGAAAGCGAGGGTGGGCGGCGAAAGGCGACCAGAAGGCCCCGGCATAGCGGGCCACGGCACCGGAACGGGCGAAGCGCAGCGGAGCACCCCCAAGAGCGCCAGCGACGGGGGTTGCCGCGGACCGCGACGGGGTCAGGAGGGAGCGCCGCCCACCCCGCTTGTCCGGGGAGGCCCACAAGAGAAGCCGCCGCGCCAGCGGCGACACTCAGTCCGTCCGACCGGACGGGCAGCGCCAGGCTGATCGAAACCCGAAGGGCCAAGACCCGCGAGGGGCTTGGTGCGCAGCATGAGAGCCCGGCCGCCGCAGGCGGGGCGCCTAACTGGCTCGGTTGAACGGTCAGTCCCGTGCGGCAGCGACTTCCGACACGGTCAAATCTAACCCGCGGGTCTGGCCTCCGGCATCTCCAGTTCTATAAGGCCATCCCCGCCCTTGCGCCCGCATTCGCAATAGCCACCAAGCGCCCGGATCAGCGACATGCCATTGCCGAACAGGGATTCGAGCCGTTTTTCATGGGTCAGCAGGCCATCGAAATAGCTCGCCTGTGCCGCGATCTTCAGATCCATCACATCGGCCCCGACATCGCGCCGATTGCTGGGATAAGGTCCGGGCGAACCACGACGATAGATCCAGAGGCCAACGATCATCGCGCCATATCGAAAGGCGAGGCTGTCGACGAAATCGCGAAAACTTGCCGGGTCCGCGGCGCCATCCGGCGCCCGTCCCCTTATCATCCGCCCCGCAATATCGGCCGCCATGGCAAAGGTGCGCTTTTGCAGCGCGGCCGACATGACGGCCGGCACCACCGCCAGTGCTTTCAGTTCGGCAATCTCGTCAGGAGCAAGGTCCTCATCCTCCCGCTTGAATCGGCGATAGAGCTTCAGGCCTTCATCGACGAGACCGGAAATATAGGCTTCGGAATAGTTTTCATGGCTCCCGAATCGGTCGCTCAGCTCGGGAGTGGCGGGCGCCATGACCACCGTCTCGCAATATGCTGCGAAGTCAGTTGTCTGCCTTGCGTCGATCAGGGCCTCCGCGATCGCTTCGCCGGAAGACCTGTCGAATTGATCCGTGGTTTCCTTCAAGATGAGGATTTGAGCGGGGAAACGGCAGGCGATCTGCAGGGCATGGCGCGCGGTCGCCATTGCCTTCTTGCGGTGCCATTCGATCAGTACGTATCGGCAATGACGGCGTAGTTCCGCCGAGAGGCGGCAAGATAGTCTGCCATTCCTTCGCGCTGGGCGAAATTATTGTCGACGACCTTGTAACAGGCTCCGGGATCGATCCGCATAGTCCTCCGGCGTTCCGCCATTTGATGCAGGAAGGGCGCGGGCGCGCCCTTCCCGTTTCGATATGAAAAGGCCGCAGTCAGGCCGCCTCGCCGCTGTCACCGTCAAAGAAGGACAGGTCGAGATTACCTGTCGTTTCATAGGCGGGTGCGCGATAGCCATTGCGTCCCGCCACAAGATCGAACGTCAATGTCGTCTCGAAGTCGATGGCGTCGCCATAAAAGGGTTTTTCCTCGTCGGTCTCGCCCTCGACTCTGCCGGCAAGCGTGGCCACCATGCCCTCATCGTCGGCGACCAGATCGCAATTCTCGATATCGAAACCCAGAAACACGGCATTCGTCACCGCCATCTCGCTCGACAGAGCATCCATGATCCGCTGGGGATCCTCATGGACGAAGGTGGCGGCGATGTGATCCTCGACATCGCGGCTGTGCCAGATCGACCCCGAGAAATAGCTGGCCTCCACCAGATATTCTCCGATCCAGCCTGCCAGCTCATCCACGCTCGGCAGATCCGCCGGCAAGCCGTCCAGGTTCGCGAGACGAGCGTCCATCAGGTTGAGATCAGGCACGAGGATATCCGCTTGGGGTAGCGCATCGAGCGGGTGCTCGTCCTCCATCCGCAGGGCCGATCCCGTGCCGTAGCTGAAAAAGGCAGCGACGATCTCATGGGCGTGGCCTGAGCCCAGCTTGCCGCCGGTCAGCGCATGAAAGCGGGTACGAAGCGCGTCGGCGCAATCTTTGTGAAGAGACATGGCAATTCCCATTTCCTCCGGCGTCTGATCGTGGTCGCAAGCGCTTCATGACCCCTAGCGCCGGGCAAATGGTTGCCGTTCAAAGGGAGTGTAGTCGAAGTATAGATGCCGCCTTTTGGGTCGCTTGCAGCCCGGGCGATCGGCTCCGGGGAACAATATGTCCCGCGCGGCGGTGGCTGTCAATCGTTCGGATCGGACAGGATCGACTTGATGTACGGTCCATCCCGGCTGGCAGCGAGCCGGCAAATATCATAGCTTTCGCAATGGTCCCGGGGGGGGGGGGGGGGG
>DASVMZ010000050.1:0-1537 GCA_036384115.1 Sphingobium sp. | reverse complement strand
CGGCTATCAACCCGATGTGCGCCCCTATCTCGCGCGGGCAAGCGCCTTTGCGCTGTCGTCCGTGTTCGAGGGCTTTGCCATCGTGCTGGCCGAGGCGCTGATCGCGGGCGCGCCCGTCACCGCTCTCGATTGCCCCAGCGGGCCGCGGGAGGTGCTGGAGGACGGCAAGCTGGGCCTGCTGTTGCGGCCCGGCGACGTGGACGGGCTGGCGCAGGGACTGCGCGCGCTGGTTCTGGGAGAGCGCGCCCCCCCATCGGCGGAGGTGGTGGCGCAGTCCATGCAACGTTTCACGCCGGCACGGATTGCGGCGGACTATATCGCTTTTGTCGAAACCTGTCTTGAGCGGCGGCGGGAAGGGAATAATTCGGTCCAGAGCGACCTCGCCTTGTGCCAGGGCCAGCCGAGCCGTAGCAGCCAGAAGTTCGCGGGGCCGTCGAGCGGGGCAAAGGTTTCGTAGAACCACGCGGTTCCGACCAGATCGGGGCGATTTGTGGCCAGCCACTCCAGACACTGCTCCCGCGCGATCAATCGTTCGCGATAGGGGGTGCAACCGTTGGAGCAGACCCGGCACCCGCTCGATACCGGATTCAAATGGGTGACGGTGACGGAATCGACGATCGCCACATTGTCCATGCCCAGAACCTTCTGGAACAGGGGCATGACAAAGCTGTCGATGCCATAGGCGGTGATGGAGCGTTCGTAGAATTCGCTGGCGGCGAGGAACAGTTCGGCCCGGTAGAAGGGCATCATCACCTCGACCCATCGGGTCTTGCGGATATGGCCGCCCGGCTGCTGAAGGAAGCGGGGGTAGGAGAAATGGCTGTCCGGTGTCAGCGCGGGGGCGAAGCTGTCCAGTTTTTCGCGGCGCGCGATGGTCAGGAGCCGGTTGATGTCGGAAATGCTGGTCCTGATGTCATGGTCGAAGAGGGCAACATAGTCCGGGATCCGGGCATCCTGACGCAGGTAGCGACTGACGACGCGCAGCACGTCGCCCTTGCACTCCGTCTTTTGCGACAGGAACGGCCAGGGCTTGTCGGGACGCACGGCTTTGCCCGTGAAATCGAACAACAGTATGTCGAACTGCGGTTCTACATCCAGGTCGAGATGATCGAGCGATCCGCCATCCCATGTAAAGACGATCAGGCTTCGCCTCACTCGCGTGCTGTTTCCTTGCATGCTTCTCCAAACGGGGCAGGCCCGCTTTCCCTTCACTTCCCTAGCCCGCTGTTGCGATGATGACAATCAGGGCCGCGACCGACGGAGGCCCGCACGGGGACAGGGGGCGGGACACGCGCTGTAATGCAATGACATATGCGCCGCGCACGACATGCGTGTTGCGGGCACAGGGCATTCGGTCCTAGGGGAGAAATCGGAAATTCCAGCAGCATGGACTATGTCGTGACCGAATCAAGCTATCGTATCCAGGGCGCCACGGGTGAGTGGGAGGTCGTGATCGGCCTTGAAGTCCATGCTCAGGTGGTCAGCCAGTCCAAGCTGTTCTCCGGCGCGGCCACGACTTTCGGCGCGGAACCCAATA
>DASVMZ010000049.1:0-8461 GCA_036384115.1 Sphingobium sp. | reverse complement strand
ACGAGAGGACCGGGTTGAACATACCTCTGGTGTACCTGTCGTTCCGCCAGGAGCGCAGCAGGGTAGCTATGTATGGACGGGATAACCGCTGAAAGCATCTAAGCGGGAAGCCTCCCTCAAGATAAGATTTCATCGAGCCGTGGAAGACCACCACGTTGATAGGCTGGATGTGGAAGTGCGGTAACGCATGGAGCTAACCAGTCCTAATTGCTCTTTTCGCGCTTTGAGAGTCCCACCATCAATGACAACGCTGGGTAAACCAGTCATATCACTGACGGTCTGTGGATATTGATAACGTGAGGCCCGATAATCTGGTCCGGTCAGGACCACAAGGTGCATCGATTGAAACCTCGAACGCAACACTGATTGCGCCTGCTTCATTGCTTGGTGACCATAGCGTCTGTGACCCACCCGATCCCATCTCGAACTCGGCCGTGAAACCAGACCGCGCCGATGGTACTATCGCTCAAGCGCTGGAAGAGTAGGTCGTCGCCAGGCATTGAAGCCGGCGCAATCAGTCAAAAGTTCGGGCAAAACCCATTCACACCAAAGGCGGCCCGCCGCGGCCGCCTTTTTGTCGTTCCGGCGCACCGTATAGCGCCAAGTGTCGCGGGATGGAGCAGCCCGGTAGCTCGTCAGGCTCATAACCTGAAGGTCGTAGGTTCAAATCCTACTCCCGCAACCAAAACCTCATATACCAAACCGTCTCAGGGAAACCTAAGGCGGTTTTTTCTTGTCCATTTTCAACGGGTTCTGGCGTTTCGTCGGCTCTCATCGGATGCCGCTAAAGCCCGCCAAATCCCAGCACGTCGATTTGCATTTGGGGGTGCTTTAGGGGGTAATGTCTGCGCTACCGCAAGAGATACCCCCATGCCTCTCAAGGAACTCGAGGTCCGCTACGCCACGAAACGATCCAAAGACTATAAGCTTGCCGATGGCGGCGGGCTGTATCTGCTCGCCCGTCCCAATGGTTCCCGCCTCTGGCGGATGAAGTACAGGATCGACGGTAAGGAGAAGATGCTCTCGTTCAGGCGCTATTCCGAGGTGAGCCTGGCAGAAGCGCGGCTGCGCCGCGCGGAGGCCAAGCTGACATTGGCTCGTGGGGAACTAAAAATGCCAAAGTCGAAATGTAGGGACGAGAGGTGAAACGCCCTTTGTCGGCCGTTCAAAATCAATTTTGCAATGCCGAGGAGGCGTTGACAAATTGGCGGATCCAACGGATTCGGTACTTGGCGGCAAAGGACGCGTCATCGGCGGGCCAATCTGGTCTGGACTTTTTCTGCGCTACTTGTTGACGGATAATTCTATGGTTTCCGTCTGATCAGAGTTGGTGCCTACCATCAGCTCATAGGCTCCAGGCTCCACCCTCCGTTTCAAATCCCGATCCCAGATGGCAAGTTGCTCCGGGCCGATCCGAAAATGCACGATACGGCGCTCGCCCGCCCTGAGTTGGATACGCTCGAACCCTGCCAGCCGCTTCACCGGCTGTACGGTGCTGCTATATTTGGGATGGACATACATCTGTACGACCTCCGCTCCATCCCGCGGGCCACTATTCGTCACCGGGACGGATAGCGTCGCAGTTCCGTCAACGGCAATGCTATTGCGGTCCAGCGTCGGCGTATCATACTGGAATTTGGTGTAGCTCAGGCCGAAACCGAACGGATAAAGCGGCTTGTTGGAATTGAATACATACCCCATCCGAGCGGCCGGCGTGTGATTATAGAAGACGGGGAGCTGCCCAACATTGCGTGCAATCGTCACTGGCAGCTTACCCGACGGATTGACGTCTCCGAAAATCGCGCCAGCGACGGCATTGCCCGTCTCCTGACCGAGATACCAGCCTTCGATAATCGCCGGTACTGAATGGGACAGATCTTCGATCGCATAGGGACGGCCGTTGAGCAAGACGGCCACTGTAGGTTTGTTCAACGATTGCAATGCACGCACCAGATCCCCCTGTCGGCCAGGCAGATCGAGCGTGTCGGAATCCCCGAAATGCGCGGCGCCAGGTCCGAACTCCCGCCCGAACGCTTCGCGCGAGACCGCTTCGTTTCCGCCGAGTACGAGAATGACGACGTCCGCCTTACGGGCAGCCTCGACTGCCTGCGCGATCAGCTCGGCGTCCTTCTCGGCGGATGGCGGCTGAAACGGAAGAATCGTGTTCAATAGTGGCGACTGGTCCGGCTCGGAAATCCGAACCCCCTCGGCGTAGCTGATGACTGTGCCCTTGCCGACCCGCTTCTCGATGCCCTGCCGCACGGTAACGAAATAGGGCGGCAGCCCACTGTAGGTGCCCAGCCGGACCTTGTCGGCGTTCGGGCCAATCACAGCGATTGATCGAATCTTCAAAGGGTCCAGCGGCAGCAGCGCCTTGTCGTTCTTGAGGAGGACCATGGCTTCGTCGGCGACTTTGCGCGCAAGCGGGATACTGGTGCTGGCGCCGATAACGGCCTCAGCCCTGGCCGGATCGATAAAGGGATGATCGAACAGGCCCAGGCGAAATTTCAATGCCAGGACGCGACGAACGGCGTCGTCGATATAGGATTGTGGGACCGCGCCCCGGCGGACGGCATTGGTCAGCCCAGGATAGCTGGTCGCACCGGGCAGTTCCATGTCCACGCCCGCATTCATGGCGAGAACGCCGGCGTCAGCGTCAGTCGCCGCGACCGCGTGAACCTTGTGCAGACGTTCGATCCCCAGGTAATCCGAGACCGTGAGTCCGGTGAAGCCCCATTCCTTGCGAAGAACATCTCGGAGCAGCCAGCTATTAGCATGGGACGGAACACCACCGTCATTCTCGTTGTACGAAGGCATGACTGCGGCGATGTGACCGATCCGCACGGCTTTCTCAAATGGCGGGAAGAAGATGCTGCGCATCGTGCGTTCGGAAACATCATTGGGCGCGTTGTTGGTGCCGTTCTCGGGCTGACCGTGAACAAAATGCTTTGCGGTGGCGGCCACGCTGTTTGGCCCAATTTCGCCGCCGGGGCCCTGCAAGCCCTGGATGGCGGCAAGACCAATTTCGCCGACGAGGTAGGGGTCTTCTGAATAGCTTTCCTCGACCCGGCCGAACCGCGGTTCCCGCGCAAGATCGAGGACGGGCGCCAGAACCACGAGGTTCCCCGCCGCACGCGACTCGGCCGATACGACGGTGAACATGCGGCGCACCAGCGCGGGATCCCATGTGCTCCCCAGGCCGATGGCTTGCGGGAAGCTGGTCCCACCGGGCACGGCAGCGCCGTGCAGACCCTCGCCGTGGAAGACGACAGGTATGCCCAGCCTGGTATTTTTAAGTACCCATTCCTGGACCAGATTGCGTGCCTTGGCATCCTCAACCAGGCTGCCTTTTCCGAAACCGGCCATCGCGCCCATCGAGACGCTGCCGACGCCGTTCGGGATTGCCTTGCGGGCCATGTCCTCGTTCAGGCGACCGTCCTTGACGAGATCGGGCAAGGCCGTGCCGCCGAAGGGAAGAGTGGTGCCCCCTTCCAACTGGGCCACCTTTTCCTCTTGCGTCATGCGCGTCAGCAGATCCTCGACGCGCTGCGGCACGGCTGCGTCGGCCCGCTGATAAAGCGGCGCCTCTCGGGCATGGATAGCGGTGGATATCGCCAGCAGCGCCGCTGCGGCGGTTAATCTCGTCATCTTCCCACTCACGCTCTTCTCCCGTATTTATGTCCTGTCGATATCGATGAGGGCTGTGATCCGGTCCCAGGTTCGAGACTGGCTTGGACAACAAATCATCGCGGCTCGCTAGCTGAGCTGGCTGCCGGGCGATCTTCGCGTATCCGCGCACCCCGCCAGGCATAAAGAGCGACAAGGAGAAACGCGGCAGCAGGAAGAATGAAGGCGGTTGGCGCGCCATAACCTTCTGCCACCAATCCCATTGGATATGGAAATAGGACGCCGCCGCCGATTGCCATTACCATGAATGACGCACCCCGCTTAGTAGACGGCCCCAGTTCCCGAACGCCCAGCGCGAAGATCGTGGGAAACATGGTCGACATGAAGAAGAACACGCCGATCATCGCCACCAACGAGATACGGCCCAGGTTCGCCGCGACCACGATCGAAAGAAGGACGTTCATCGCACCGAAGCATCCAAGCAGGGTGCGCGGCTGGACGCGGGTTAGAAGGGCCGTCGAGGCGAACCGGCCGATCATATACAGCAGCAGTGCAAGCGACAGCAGGTACGCCGCCCCGCGCGGCGTGAGGGCGCCCCAGGTCGTGAGGGCAATATTAATGAACAATGCGCCGATGCCCACCTGCGCTCCGACATAGATCGCCTGCGTAACCACCCCGAAGACGAAATGCGGGCGCATAAGCGTTCCTGCCCGACCGGGTGCATCGTGCGTCTCCTCGGACAGTTCGGGCAGTTCGGTCCGCGCCACAAACAATGCGAAGAGGGCAATGGCAACGCCGATGCCGGCATAAATCAGGCGTACGGTATCATGACTGCTGCCATTTGCCGTTTGCGCGCCATCGACGAAGAAGAAGCTTCCACCGATCAGCGGTCCGATGAAAGTACCTAACCCGTTGAAGGATTGAGCCAGATTGAGTCGACGCGACGCACCTTCAGCCGGCCCGAGCACGGTGACGTAGCTGTCGGCCGACGTCTCCAGGCAGGCGAGGCCAGCGGCCAGGACAAACATTGCGCCGACGAAAGGCGCGAACTGTCCTATCCCGGCGGCCGGTATGAACAGAAAGGCGCCAGCGGCAGTGACGAAGAGGCCGGTGAGGATTCCCACCTTATACCCGAAATGCTGGATGTAGCTGCCGGCCGGCAGGCTTATCAGAAGATACGCGCCGAAATAAGCGATCTGCAACCAGGTCGATTGCGCAGTGCCGACCTTCAGCGTGTCCTGAAAATGCTTGTTGAGCACATCAAGAAGCCCATATGCCAGCCCCCAGATAAAGAAGAGACTGATCCCGAAGGCAAGCGCCACCCGCAATGTAGCTGGAGCAACGTCACCCAGGTTGACCGGCACAATCTTGCTCAAGCCACTTCTCCCAGGATCATGGGGTCGATGCCGTAGAAACGACACGCGTTACCGCCCCAGATCAATTGACGATTGCTTGCACCGTAGACGGCCACGGCTTGCGCCAGTGCCTCCATCACCCGGTCGAATTTTGCAAAGAGCCGGTCGGTCGGAAAGTTACTTGCTGCAAGTGCGCGGGCTGGACCGAACAGGTCGATCACCTCGCGGATCAGGGGAACGATCATGCCCGGATTCCAGTCGCGGTGGATGAAGCCCAGCCCGGAGAGTTTGATGGACACATGGTCGAGCCTGGCAAGCGCTGAAATCCCCTCCCGCCACTCGGCCAGTCCTTCGGGGTCTTCGAGGACGGGCATGCCGAGATGATTGATGACCACCGGAATGTGCGGATGGTTCGCTATGACCTCGGCGATATGGGGCATCTGCGCGGGATAACATTGGAGGTCGAACGACAGGCCGTAGCGACCGAGCGCGGCGAATCCCGCCTGCCAGGCAGCATCGAGCGTCAGGTCGCGCGCGCTATAACTGCGGCGGGCATCCGGGTGCCAGTTGACGATCTGCCGGATGCCGCGCACGCTGGTGTGCGCGGTTTGCCGCGCCAGCATTGCGTCCACCCCCGGATCGGCCAGATCGGCATAGGCCACGATCGCAGTCGGCAGTCCGGTCGCAGCCTGTTGCTGAGCCAGCCAGGCGGTCTCCGCTTCAGCATCGACCGGATCGGCGGCCGCGTCGATATGGACCGCGCCCACGACGTTCCATCGTGACACTTCCGCCGCATAGTCGCCCGGCAAATATGTTCGCGCGATGCGCTCGACTGATCCATTGGGTCCGTCGTTGGCAAAGGGTGGCTGGAGCCAGGGATAGCGCAGTTTAGCCAAGTCCCAGTAGTGGACATGAGCATCGACAAACGGAACCGCGCGCATGTCCATCAGAATGTGGTCCGCCCACCGGAGGTGTCGAAAGTTGCAGCCGTGGTGAAGCTGCACTCCTCGCTGACCATAAAGCACACCATGGCGGCAGATTCCTCGACCTCCCCAAGGCGCCCCATCGGGATTTTGCCGCGCATGTAGTCTACCTGACTGGACGGCAGCTGGCCGAGGATGGGACTCTCGAAAGTCGCCGGGGTCAATGCGTTGGCAATCACGCCCTTGCCCGCCAGTTCCTTGCCCAGCGACTTGGTCAAACCGATCACCGCAGCCTTGGTCGCTGAGTAGGCTCCGGCGTTTGGATTACCCTCCTTGCCTGCAACCGACGAGATGTTGGCGATACGGCCATAGCCGTTGGCGAGCATTGTCGGGACGATCGCCCGGTTGCAGTAAAACAGACCGTTCAAATTCACATCGATCACTTTCAGCCAGCTTTCGATTGAATATTCATGCACCGGCACGGTGGCGCCGGTGATGCCGGCAGAACAGACGAGAATATCGATCTTGCTAAGCACCGCCAGCGTCGCTGCTGCAGCGGCCGCGACAGCCGCCGGATCGGCCACATCAAGCGCCTCAACATGCGCTGCGCCGATCTCATGCTTGACGGATTCCAGCGCGCCTATGTTGATATCCCACAGGGCGACAATACCACCCTCCGCCACGATGCGCGCAGCGACTGCCTTGCCCAGTCCTGATGCACCGCCGGTGATAATCGCGGTTCGGCCCGCGAAGCGGCCGGCGAACAGGCTCATGCCACGGCTCGGTTGCGTGGGTGATGCCAGGCGACAACATTCTGTGTCTGCTCGCCGAGCCTGGCGATGGTCAGGTGCATCGTATCGCCGGGCTTGAGATAGATGGCAGTCGGCTTTTTACCCTCCCCAACGCCAGGTGGAGTACCCGTGATCAGAAGGTCGCCGGGCTCCAGCGTCACGTATCGGCTGGCGTAGGAGATGAGCTCATCGACGGGGAAAATCATCGTTTTGGTGTTGCCCGTCTGCATTCGCTCGCCGTTGACATCGAGCGTCATGTCCAGGTTCTGTGGATCGTCCACCTCATCGGGTGTGACCAGCCACGGTCCGACTGGACAGAAGGTGTCGTGTCCCTTGCCCTTGGACCATTGTGTGCCGCGCTGCTTCTGGTTGAAGCGTTCCGAGACGTCGTTGGCGAGCACATAGCCTGCGACATGGTCCAGAGCGTCTGCGCGATCGACATAACGGCAGGTCCGGCCGATGACGACCCCCAACTCGACCTCCCAATCTCCATGGGTTGCATCCCTGGGCAGCATGACCTCGTCGTTGGGACCGGTCAGGCTGGATACCGCCTTCATGAACATCATCGGTTCAGTAGGGATGGGGAGGTTCGATTCGATCGCATGGTCGCGGTAGTTAAGGCCAATCGCCACAATCTTGCCGATGCCGGCGACTGGCACGCCGTAACGAGGCTCACCATCTACCAACGGCAGCGCGGTCATGTCGATCGCTCCCAGCGACGCGATCGAGGCGACCGTGATTTCGTCGATTTTACCCGACAGATCCAGAAGGCGGCCACCGGCATCCAAAAGGCCAGGCTTCTCAGCCCCGACAGGACCGTAACGACAGAATTTCATTGGGCGATCCTTAATGCGTGTAGGGTCGATGGAGTGGTATGTCACGGTTGAGCTCAACGCCGAACCCGGGCTTGTCGAGCTGAGAGGCCCGTATGCGGCCATTGACAGGGACCGGTTCGCCGAGCAGCTGGGGGGCGAACATCGGCACGATCTCGGTCGGACCAGGGTGCATCATCAGGAACTCTGCGAACGGCGAGTTGTGGCGCGTGATGACGAAGTGATAGCTGTAGACTGAAGATCCGTGGGGTATGACCATCTTACCCTTCGCATCGGCAAGAGCGCTGATCTTGAGCAGTTCGGTGACGCCGCCGCACCAGCCGACATCCGGCTGGATGATATCGCAGCAATCCATCTCCAGCAGCATGCGAAAACCCCAACGGGTCGCCTCATGTTCGCCTGTCGTTACCAGCATACCTCTGGGCACGTTGCGCTTGAGTTCTGCATAGCCCCAATAGTCGTCGGGACTAATCGCCTCTTCTATCCACTTGAGGCCATGTTCGTGGCAGGCGATGGCGAGCCGCGTGGCATAATCCACGTCGAGCGCCATCCAGCAATCGTACATCAGCCAAAAATCGTCACCAACCTTGGCTCGCATATCCGCCAGCAGTGCGATATTCTTGTGTAGCCCTTCCAGGCCTTCCGCCGGGCCATGATGAAGCGGCAGTTTGCCACCGATGAACCCCATCTGTTTGGCCAGATCAGGTCGAGCCCCGGTCGCATAGAATTGCAGCTCATCCCGGACCGGCCCGCCAAGCAACTGGTGCACCGGCTCGCCGCGAAGCTTGCCCAGGAGATCCCAAAGCGCCAGGTCAACGCCTGAGATGGCGTTCACCACCAAGCCCTTTCGCCCGTAGAACTGGGTCGAAAAATACATCTGGTCCCAAAGCTTCTCGAAATTGGCTGGGTTGGCACCCTCAAGGAAACGAGCG
>DASVMZ010000048.1:0-19341 GCA_036384115.1 Sphingobium sp. | reverse complement strand
TCCTGCAACGAACGTGAATGCCAACACGCAGAAGAGGGTAAAAGTCATAACAGATATATGACGGGCTGCCCTCAAAACGCCAAGCGCCAATGTCCGCTATTTGGCGCAACGGATCGTGTCGCAAATGACCAAAAATGGTCGCTTCCAGACCCCACCGCCCTCCCCACCGCAGCCCCACTGTTGCTCCACGGCCACAGCGGCCATTCATCTGCTCATTGCACCGCAACCAAAATCCCGCATCGATGTTCTGCCGTCATGATCCATCGCACCAAGCGCGCTTTTGCCGCAATCGCCCTTCTTTCCCTTTCCACCGCGCCCGCCTTCGCGCAGGACGACCTGTCGTCGCAGAAGACGATTTTCGACGGTGACTATCTCACCGTCGGCGCTGGCGGCGCTTATGGTCCCAGCTATGAGGGTTCGGACGATTATGTCTTCTTTCCCGCTGGCGCCGTCCTGGGCCGTATCGCGGGCGTCGGCATCTCGCCGCGTGCCGCGGGCGTCGCGCTCGACTTCATCAACGATCCCAAGGGTGAGAAGCTGAACCTCCAGTTCGGCCCGGTCGTCCGCACCCGCTTCGACCGCAACCGGCAGATCAAGGATCCTGCCATCTTTGCGCTGGGCAAGAAGAATGTCGCGGTGGAAGTCGGCGGCAATGTCGGCCTCAGCATCAACGGCATCACCAACCCCTATGACAGCTTCACTGTCAGCGTCGATGTGCGCGGCGATGTGGCGAACGCGCATAACGGCTTTGTCATCGCACCGACCGCCTCGTTCCAGACGCCGCTCAGCAAGGGCAGTTTCGTCTCGCTGTCGGTCTCGGCGGAGCATGTCGACGACAAATATGCCCGCTATTATTACAGCGTCTCCGCCGTGGGCAGCCAGGCTTCCGGTCTCAACCAATATGACGCCCATAGCGGGTGGAAGAATGTCGGCGTCGGCCTGATCGGCGCCTATGATCTGGACGGCGACCTGACCAACGGCGGTTTCGCCGTCTTCGCGGGCGTCAACTATGCGCGCATGCTGGGCAATTTCGAGCGGTCGCCGATCGTGTCGGAGCGCGGCTCGCCCGACCAGTTCACCGGCGCGGTCGGCATCGGCTACACTTTCTGACCATGGTTTGACGACTTGGAGGCGCGCGCCGCCAGCTTCCCGGCCAGCGCGCCTCCAGACCCTGATGCCAATATCGTCGCCCCGAACTTGTTGGAGTGCCGATCGTTCCGCCGTGCGGCCCGAGGGATAAACAGCTTCGACCAGGGGCGGACCGGCCGGGTCACGTCCTGCCCAATCGCCTTCCCCGGCTAACGCGTCAGGGCCAACCGAAGCGTGATGTGGCGTCAGTGCAACAAAGCTGGACGCAGCCCCCCGCTCCCCTTATGGTCGCGCCATACCCCGGGGAGCCAGCGTGGCTGAGAGGTGGGCGTCGCGCCCCACGACCCGCAGAACCTGATCCGGCTAACACCGGCGGAGGGAGTGGAGATGTGGGTCGGGGCAATCGCCACCGGCATGCACGGCCCCTTTCCTTCCGACTAGAGGAGGAAGACAGACCATGGCCGACATCCCTGCCCGCACCGAGCTGAAAGTCACGACCGGCGCCATTCGCGGATCGAAGAAGATCCACGTCCCCGCGCAGGGCAACCCGGACGTGCGCGTCGCCATGCGCGAAATCCACCTCGAACCCGGCAGCGGCGAAGCACCCGTCCGCGTCTACGACACCTCCGGTCCCTATTCCGATCCCGCCGTCAGCATCGATATCATGCGTGGCCTCCCGCAGCTCCGCCGCGACTGGATCGTCGGGCGCGGCGACGTCGAAAGCTATGACGCGCGCGCCGTGAAGCCGGAGGACAATGGCCTGACCGGCCCCGACCGCGCCAAGGGCGTAGAGCCTTTCCCCCATGTCGTTCGCCAGCCGCTGCGCGCCAGGCCCGGCGCAAACGTCAGCCAGATGTATTATGCGAAACGCGGCATCATCACCGAAGAGATGATCTATGTCGCGGAGCGCGAGAATCTCGGCCGCGCCCGCCTGGCCGAATATATCCGCGACGGTGAGGACTGGGGTGCGGAAATCCCCGATTATGTGACGCCCGAGTTCGTCCGGTCGGAGATTGCCCGCGGCCGCGCCATCATCCCCAACAACATCAACCACCCCGAATCCGAACCGATGGCCATCGGCCGCAATTTCCTGGTCAAGATCAACGCCAACATCGGCAACTCCGCCGTCGCCTCCGACGTGGCGAGCGAGGTCGACAAGATGGTGTGGTCGATCCGCTGGGGCGCGGACACGGTCATGGACCTCTCCACCGGCCGCAACATCCACGACACGCGCGAATGGATCATCCGCAACTCACCCGTCCCCATCGGCACCGTACCTATCTACCAGGCGCTGGAGAAGGTGAACGGCGTCGCCGAAGACCTGACGTGGGAAATCTTCCGCGACACGCTGATCGAGCAGGCCGAGCAGGGCGTCGATTATTTCACAATCCATGCGGGCGTTCGCCTCGCCTATATCCCGATGACCGCCAAGCGCGTCACCGGCATCGTCTCGCGCGGTGGCTCGATCATGGCGAAGTGGTGCCTGTCGCATCACAAGGAATCCTTCCTCTACGAGCATTTCGACGAGATCACCGAGATCTGCAAAGCGTACGACATCGCCTATTCGCTGGGCGACGGCCTGCGCCCCGGCTCGATCGCGGACGCCAATGACGAGGCGCAGTTCAGCGAACTCTACACGCTGGGCGAACTGACCAAGCGCGCCTGGGAGCAGGATGTGCAGGTCATGATCGAGGGGCCGGGCCATGTGCCCATGCACAAGATCAAGCAGAATATGGAGAAGCAGCTTGAGGCGTGCGGCGAGGCGCCCTTCTATACCCTCGGGCCGCTCACCACCGACATCGCGCCCGGTTACGACCATATCACCAGCGGCATCGGCGCCGCGATGATCGGCTGGTATGGCACCGCGATGCTCTGCTACGTCACGCCCAAGGAGCATCTGGGCCTGCCCGACCGCGACGATGTGAAGGTCGGCGTGGTGACGTACAAGCTGGCCGCCCACGCTGCCGACCTGGCAAAGGGCCACCCGGCCGCGAAGGTCCGCGACGATGCGCTGTCCCGCGCCCGCTTCGAGTTCCGCTGGCGCGACCAGTTCAACCTGTCGCTCGACCCCGAGACGGCGGAACAGTATCACGACCAGACGCTCCCGGCCGAAGGCGCGAAGACGGCGCATTTCTGCTCCATGTGCGGCCCCAAATTCTGCTCGATGAAGATCACGCAGGAAGTGCGCGACTTCGCCGCCAAGCAGAACCAGCCCAGCGACCAGTTCATCGCCGCCGAGGATGTGGAAGCTGGAATGCAGGGTATGAGCGAAGTGTTCAAGGAAAAGGGCGGAGAGATTTACCTGCCAGCGGCGGAGTAAAAGGGTCAGCGAGATAAATCGCTGACCCTCTCATTTTTACCGATCATGCATAGCGGATCAGTTTCCATGTTACTGCCGCGCCATTATACGGCGGCATCCGGTTGCCCTTCGCAATCGGCGCGGTGGTCGAGGGCGTAGAAACCGCCTGCCAGACACCGGACTCGGGACAAGTCTCGCCCGTATGGGCGGTTGCACCGATTGGTTTACGCGTTACCGTAGCAGTCATTATGTGGGCCTTTCGCTTGCCGTACCCCAGACAGAGGGGTTTGGTTGACTTGAATGAAGCGGCCCGATAAATCCTCACACGCTTGCTAAGAGCATGAGGCGGGATACCGCCTTCGGTCAGCGATGCTGTTCCACCAGCATCGCTGACTTACGAATATACGCTGGGTGATGATAGCGCAACAATTTTCCTACATAGTACCTCTTATATAAAGCAGGATTGCGGTTGGGCTGCGATTTCTGAACTGCTAAGAAGCCTCAGCTGAAAACACGAGGTACCATGTGTTGCGGCCAGCCTGCGACTTCTAGATTTAGAATGGGCTGCGATTTCTGAACGCGCGTGGTCACATACTGTCGACCACGCGCGCCTTACCTCTCTTCCCCACACCCTCTACCATCCCCCTCCCAACACCACTTCATCGCGCCCGCATCACGCTGATCGCCGCAGGTCGGCATTATACTCGTAGGGCTGGTGGCGCGGTTGAGCTAACGTCACGCCTGCGGTGTTGTTCGGGATCATCTCGACGGTGGCGCTCTGGCGGTCGTGCTGGTGGCGCTCTATCGTTTCCGTCTCGCAGGTGGCTGGCGCGCGGCCTATCTCGTCAGCGCGCTCTTGGCTCTCCACCTCAATCTGATCGTGCAGATCGTGCTGAGCTTCCTCAAGATTTCCGCGCTCAACCGCTTCGCGCCGACGGGCACGGAGCCGCCCTTTGTCGCGGCTCAGGCGACTCTCCTCATCCTCTTTCTGGCAGGGGCCATCCGCGCCACGCGGCAGCGAGCGGCCTGAACGCCACCCGCCGCGCGGACAGGCCCGCTCAGCCGTTTTTCATATTCTCCAGGCCGCGCACCACGCCCGTCTTCTGGCTGGGCTGCGAGGCGTTCTGCTTGGGCGCTTTCTCCGCCTTGGGCTTGCGGACTTCCTTGCTCGATTTCTTCTGTGACTTGGCCATGTGCGCGTCCTCTCGTCCCTGCGTGACGAGCTAAATGCCCGTGGCGCGGGCGCGACCTTACGCCTTTACGGCCCGGACCGCGCCCATAATCGCCATCACCGCTTGCGAACAAATTCCGCGCGCAGCACCAGTCCCTTGATTCCGTCGAAGCGACAGTCGATTTCCTGCGCATCACCAGTCAGCCGGATCGACTTGATCAGCGTGCCGCGCTTCAACGTCTGTCCCGCACCCTTGACGTTCAGATCCTTGATGAGCGTCACCTGATCCCCGTCACTCAACAGGTTGCCGACCGAATCGCGCACCTCGACGCGATCCTCGTCACCGGCCCCGGCCCCGGCCCCCGCCCCTGCCTCCGCATCGGCCGCGCTGATCCACTCGCCGGTCGCCTCGTCATAGACGAAGCTGTCATCCTCTTGCGTCATCGGCCTATCCTCATTCGGGAAAGCGCCGCCCTAGACCGTCCGGCCGTCCGCGGCCAGCCCGGCCTGGTTTGCCCGCTCAACCGCCCCCGCAGGCAGTGGGAGCCATCGCCAGGGACGGCAGCGAATCACGGGCCGCCAACGAATGCCCCCCGGTCGATGTCGAGCAACACCTCGCCCTCATCCTCGCCATCCCAATAATGGGCGCGCTCCGCATGCACCTTGATGAGGATCAGGCCCGGCGTATCGGCGCCCCGTGCGAACCAGCGGTCGAGATCCTTGTTCCAATGCTTGAGGAACTGGCTCTTTTCCCGGATCAGATCGGCACGGCCCTCGACCGCGACGAACAGGGGACGCAGGCCCAGCAGCCCCGCCTTGCCCTGAAAGCTTAGCCCCACCTGCGGGTCGCGCTCGATATCGCGCACCATCAGCGTGTCGTCGGTGGTGAAATAATAGCTGTCGCCATCATAATCGACATCGCGGTTATTGCTCATCGGACGCGCGCCGATCTGCCCGCCCTCGGCGCGGGTCGAGAGCATGGTGAAATCAATATCCTTCATCTTGGCGGCGAGGTCTTTGATGGACTTGGCGGGCATGGGTTTCTCCTTCCAGGGAATGGAGGAAAGAACGCATGACCCCTGCCATCGCTCCCCCTCCAGCGGACCATTCCCGCCAAACGCCGCCGCGCCTCAGTCCTCCAGCGTCTTTTCCAGGCTGATCTCGCAATTGAGCAGCTTGGAGATCGGGCAACCCGCCTTTGCCTCGTCCGCGATGCGGTTGAAGTCGGCCTCGGAGATTCCCGGCACTTTGGCGGTCAGGGTCAGCGCCGACTTGGTCACCGCAAAACCTCCGCCATCCTTGTCCAGCGTCACCGTGCAGGCGACGTCCAGGGCGCCATCCTCATAGCCCGCGCCCGCCAGTGCGAAACTCGTCGCCATGGTGAAGCAGCTTGCATGGGCCGCCGCGATCAGTTCCTCGGGGTTGGTCCCCGGCTTGCCCTCAAACCGCGTACCAAATCCATAGGGCTGCTCGCTCAGCACCCCGGACTTTGTCGTGATGCTGCCCTTGCCGCCCTTGCCAAGGCCCTGATAGCGGGCGGATGCGCTGTTGGTGGTCATGCCGTCATTCCTTTCGGGTGGGTATCTGCACTGCCCAACGACGCAGCGCCGCTTTCCGTTTCACATCCGTTCGTGACGAGAGCAAGTCTGCCGCTGCATGCCATGCAGCCAAATCTGCAAGTCCCCATCCTGCCAGCCCCCATCCTGCCAGTCCCACGCCCGGTCGCGGTTCACCGATCACCCGCTGGACTTACCGGGCGCACACGGCATAGAAGCGCCTCTCACCCCTGACACCATCTCCGCCGGGCTCCCCGTCCGGCGATGGCCGAACGAGGGAAAACGCTGTTGGCCCTGCCCCTTATCAGGCGCCCGATCCTGCTGGCTCTCTGCGCCGCCGCGATGCTGGCCACCCCTGCCCATGCCGAAATCCCGCCGCCGGTCGAGGCGATGATCCGGGAAGCCGCGCGCAAGGGCGACCAGACGACCGTCAATATGGTGGCCGAAATCGCCAAGGCCACCAATCCGACGGAGGCCGACGCCATCGACCGGCTGGCTGCCAGCCTACTGACCAGCGTCCCGCCCTTCATCTCTCCCGCAGTGGAGGCCATCATCCGGGAGGCCGCGCGCACCGGCGACCAGACCGCCGCCAATCCCGTCGTCAACGCGGCCAAGACCACCAACCCCGGCGAGGCGGAAGCCATTGGCGCGCTCGCCAGCAGCCTCCTGACCGACGCCCAGAAACGGGCGAAGGAAGAGCGCGAGAAGCGGCTGGCCTCGCTCAGCTATCTTCAGGGCTGGGAGGGACAGGGACAGGCAGGTTTCGGCCTCACCAGCGGCAACACCGAGGAAGTGAGCGGGATCATCGGCATTTCGATCAAGAAGGAAGGCCTCCAGACCCGCCACAAGTTCGAGGCGCTGGTCGACTATCTCCGTACCAACAATGTCACCACGCGCAAAAAACTGGCCACCAGCTATTCGCTCGACTGGCTGCTGCGCGAGGGCTTCTATGCCTATGGCGTCGTCGGTTGGGAGCAGGACCGCTTTGCCGGCTATGCCCGCCGTTTCACCGAATCCTTCGGCGTCGGTATCCGCGCGCTCGACCGGAAGGGCATGACGCTCGACCTGGATGCCGGCCCGGCCTTTCGCCAGACCGCCTTCACCGACAGCCATGACAGCATCGAAGTGGGACCGCGCGCCTCGCTCAACTATAAATGGCTGATGTCGCCCGCCATGACCTTTACCCAGATCGCCTCCATCGTCTCCGCCGACGGCAACATGACCCTGACGTCCAATTCCGGCTTCACGTCGAAGATCACCAAGGCACTATCCGGCCGCCTCTCCTTCAACGTCCAGAGCGAAAGCAACCGGCAGGAGGGCAGCAAGCCCACCGACACCGCGACACGGGCAACGCTGGTGTATGAGTTCTAGAGTGCGATGAGATCACTCCGCGCACGCAACGGAAAAGGCGCATGCCAACGCGAAAAGGGCGGCCGCCCCATGGCGCCCGCCCTTTTCGCATCGAACCGACCGGGCGCACGGCCCGGCGGACCGGCTTACTTGATCTTGGCTTCCTTGAACTCGACATGCTTACGCACGACGGGGTCATATTTGCGGAAGCTGAACTTCTCGGTCTTCGTGCGCGGATTCTTCTTGGTGACATAGAAGAAGCCGGTGTCAGCCGTGCTGACCAGTCGAATTTTCACTGTGGCTGGCTTCGCCATGGCCCCATCCTTCTAGAAATCTTGCAAAAACAAAAAGCGGCGCCGAACGCCGCCCGTGTCAGAGGCGGTCCGATGCCCCATAGGACGGGACGAGTCAAGCATCTTCCACCCGAATGCCCCGCACAAAGCGCGCCCAGCAGGGTAACGGCGCCTTAACCCTTCCCGCGCATCATGCGGTAAATAAGGAGCAGGGAGGCCCCAATGCCGCACGGTGCAATGATGATGATCCGCAGCGACCTTATCCGCCGTATCGACGCGATCGCCGCGGCGACAGGCAAGATGAGCCTCGCCGGGCTGCTCGAACAGGTGGATGCGATTCGCCGCATCGCCCGGCAGCACAGCCTCGACGCGGTCGAGAGTCTCGCCAGCATGATCGAAACCGCCACCGCCTATCATGGCCATGGCACCGTCATCTTCTCCTACCTCGACCTCATGCGCGACGCGGTCGATTGCGAGGATCAGGGCAGCCATGTCCGCACCGCCTATACGGCGGCCCTGTCCCTGCGCCTCGGCGCCTGACCGGTATCGGCAGCGCCCTAGCCCCATGGATGCGCTGCTCCTCGCCCTGTTGCTGACGCTTGTCCTCGACCAGGGCACGGGTACGCAGCGCAGCGTGGCCCGCCTCGCCGATGCGGGGACGGCCGACACGCGCCATATCGGCGGCCTCGCCCTCATGATCGCCGCGAACGCCGGCGTCGCGGCGGCGCTGGGCGCGGTGATGGCCGCACTCCTCATGCCGGACGCCCGGTTGTTGTTCCTCGCCATCGCGCTGCTGATCGGCGGCGGCAGCCACCTCATCGCCGCCTTCCGCAAACCGCCCGTCACCGGCGCCCCGCCCTTCCGCAGCCGCTTTCGCACCCTGCTGACCTTTGCGATGCGCCGCGCGGGGGAGAATAGCGCCTTTGCCACGGCGGGCGTAGCCGCCTTCACCGATGCACCCGTGCTGGCGGCCATCGGCGCGATGCTGGGCGGATGGGTCGCCCTCGTCCCACCGCTCTCGCTGGGAAGTCGTTATACGCGCCACGGGCTGCTGCGCCTTTTCCAGTTGCTGTCCGGCGTCATCCTGCTGTGCATCGCCATCGCCTGCGCGGTGAATGCCCTCCGCATCGTCTGACCGGCGGCCTCCAATTGATCGGACCGCTCGATCAGAGGCAGCGACGAAATCCCCGTCACACTCCCGCAACCAACATGGGTCATCGGGGTTAGTCGCGATAACGCTTGTGCAACGACCCTTGCCTCGGCGACAAAGCGACCAGCATGAAAGGATATGCGATGCCCAAATCCGACCTGAAGACCCCGACCGACCTTTCCTCCAACGCCGCGCGCAATGTCGCCACCGCGCTCAACGGGCTGCTGGCCGACCTCTATGTGCTCTACCTCAAGACCAAGAATTTCCACTGGCACGTCTCCGGCCCGCATTTTCGCGACTATCATCTGATGTTCGACGAGCAGGCGGCGGAGATTCTGGCCACCACCGACCTGGTGGCCGAGCGGGTTCGCAAGACCGGCAACACCACGCTGCGCTCCATCGGCGACATATCGCGCCACCAGAGCCTGTCGGACAATGATACCGATTTCGTCGCGCCCAAAGACATGCTGGCCGAACTGCGCGAGGATAATCTCAAGCTGATCGAGGCCCTGCGTGCCGCCAAGGCAATCGCGGGCGAGGCGGGCGACAATGCCACCGACAGCGTCATCGACGACTGGACCGACCAGGCCGAACAGCGCGCCTGGTTCCTGTTCGAGGCAGCACGCGGCATCTGAAGCACGCGGGCGCCGCCGCGATCTTGGACTGCGATTGCGGGTGGGCTGCCATTGGGCGGCTCACCCGTTTGGATTCGCGCACTGGCGACTCGTCGAAGTATTGCCTGCCACATGCCGCCCGGCAGGATTGCCACCCTCCCCGGATTGTGCCGCTTCCCGGCCCGCGCGTTAAAACTGCCGTCCGACGATGTGGATGATGACCCCCACCAGCCCGCCGACCAGCGTGCCATTGATACGGATATATTGCAGGTCGCGGCCCACCGCCTGTTCCAGCCGGTTGGTGATGGTCTGCGCGTCCCAGCCGCGCACCGTCTCGCTGACCAGCCGGACGATCCCGTCGCCATAGGCCGCAGCCGTGCCCACCGCCATGCGCCGCGCAAAGCGGTTGAGGAGGTGGCGGACGGTCGCATCCTCCTCCAGCATGGTGCCGAGCTGGCGCAACATGTCGCCGAATCGCCCCGCCAGCGCCGTGCGCGGGTCGCGGGCGGAGCGCAGCAGCGCCTCGCGCGCCTGCCGCCACAGGCTCTCCATCCATGCCTGCATGGCCGGGTTGCCGATGATCTCGTCGCGCAGGCGGGCGATGCGCGCCTGCATCTCCGGGTCGTGCTGAAGGCGATGGGCGAGCGATTCAACGCCCTCCATCGCCTTGACGCGCAGGCTGTGCTGCGGATCTTCGGCGGCCTCGGCCAGCATCTTTTGCAGGCCGGAAAGGATGGCATTGGCGATCGTCTCGTCCAGCCCCGCCCAGCGCACGATCGCACCCGCCTTGTCATGCACCATCTGGCGGATCAGCGGCTCATTGCCGTCCAGCGTGCGGGAAGCCCATGTGATGATGGCCTGCATCACCGGCTCATGACGCCCCTCGCGGATGGCGGCGTCCAGCGCCTGTCCGATCATCGGGGCGAAATCGACGGCGCGCAGGCGGTGGGCGATCGCCCCCTTGACCATGGTGCCCAGCCGCTCGTCGTCCAGCGCATCCATGACATCGGCCAGCAGGCGCGAGGCACCCCGGCGCAGTCGCCCGTCCACATCCGGCGGCGCAGTGAGGAAACGCCCGGCCGCTCCGGCAATGTCCAGCCGCGCCATACGGCGGGCGACCACGGCGGGCGTCAGGAAATTGTCGCGCAGGAACAGGGCGAGCGTATCGCCGATCCGGTCCTTGTTGCGCGGGATGATCGCGGTGTGCGGGATGGGCACGCCCAGCGGATGGCGGAACAGCGCCGTGACCGCGAACCAGTCCGCCAGTCCACCCACCATCGCCGCCTCGGCAAAGGCGCGGACATAGCCGATCCATGGCCCCAGCGCGGCTGAGTGCGTCGCCTCTCCCCAGCGCGCCAGCGCATAGACAGCGGCCATCGCGACCAGCAGGCAGGTCGCGATGATCCGCATGGAACGCGCGCCATTGGCGGGCAGGCCGGGGTTCATTCGGGCGACCGGATCGGGAGGGCAGGATTCATGAGAGGGGAACGTGCGGTCATATCCCCGGTTTCATGCCCTCGTGACGAATGCGATACAAGCGCGGCGCGACGACCTATTCCGCCGCCTGCGGAACAGGCCGGGCCTTTTCGTCGCCCGGCTCATAGGTCAGCAGCTTTTTGCGAAGGCGCGGCCCGACCCACCGCTCGAAACCGATGGCCAGGCTGAAACTCGGCGGCACGATCAACAGGGTGAGCAATGTCGACAGTGCAAGGCCGCCGATCACGGTGATGCCCATCGGCGCGCGCCATGCACCATCCCCGCCCAGCGCCAGCGCGGTCGGCAGCATGCCCGCCACCATCGCGACCGTGGTCATCACGATCGGCTGGGCGCGCTTGTGCCCGGCGTCGATGATCGCCTCCTTCTTGGTCACGCCCTTGGCCATTTCCTCCAGCGCGAAATCGACCAGCAGGATAGAATTCTTGCCGACGATGCCCAACAGCATCAGCAGGCCGATCAACACCGGCATCGAGATGGGATAGCCGGTCACGAGCAGCGCGATGCCACCACCCAGCGGCGCCAGCAGCAACGATCCCATGTTGACGAAGGGCGGCATGACCGTGCGGTAGAGGAGGACGAGGACGGCGAACACCATCAACACGCCCACGATGACCGCGATGACGAAGTTGACGATCAGTTCGGCCTGCCACTTGCTCGCACCCAGCACGATGCGGGTGAGGCCCTGCGGCAGGTTCTTCAGCGTCGGCAACGCATCGACCTTCCTCTGCGCCTCGCCCGACACGACGCCGGGGGCAAGGTCCGCGCCGATCGTGGCCTGCCGCATCTGGTTGTTGCGGTCGATCTGCGTCGGTCCGGCGCCAAAGCCGATCTCCGCGACCAGACTGAGCGGCACCGAGCCGCCCGTCGATGTCTGGACGGGCAGGTTGCGGATGAAATCAAACTGCTTGCGCGCGTCTTGATCGACCGAAACGCGGATCGGCACCTGCCGGTCGGTCAGCGAGAATTTCGCCATATTCTGCTCGATGTCGCCCAGCGTCGCGATACGAACGGCACTGCTGAGCGCTGACGTCGTCACGCCGAATTGCGCGGCGAGGTCCAGCCGGGGCTTCAGGATGATTTCCGGCCGCTGGAGATTGCCCTCGATCCGCGGCGCCACGATCTCGCGAACACCGCGCATCTCGTTGGTCAGGCGCGCGATGGTCTCCTGCAATTTGACCGGATCGTCACCGCCCAGCGTCACGCCGATCGGACGCTGCGTGCCGCCACCGGCGCTTTGCATGGCGGTAAAGGCGATCTGGGCATCGGGGACACGCAACAGCGCAGGCGCGCGCGACCGCTCGAACTGCTGGCTCGTGATCTTGCGGGTCCGCTTGAGGTTGATGAACACCGTCGAGGTGCCGACCTTGATGTTGGAGAAGGTGCTCTCCACCAGCGGGTCGCGCTGCATCATGTCCGCCACCTTGTCCGTCACCGCCCTGGTCTGGTCCAGGGTGGAGCCGGGCACCAGCTTGATGGCGATGCGTGAGGTATTCATGTTCGCGTCCGGCCGGAACGTCATCGGCAGCATCGAAAAGGTCAGGACCGTGAGGACCAGGCCCAGCGCGGCGATGCCCATCATCCACACGCGATGGTCGGAGAAGACCGCGCGGATGCGCCATATCCTGCCATATTTCGACCGCACGATGGCCCGGCGGTTCGTATCGTCCAGCGCCCAGCGCAGCACGATCATATACCAGTCCATCAGCTTGCCGCCGCCATGCTCCGCCGCGCCATGCGACTTGAGGAAATAGGCGGCCAGCATCGGCGTTATCATGCGCGCGACCGCCAGGCTGACCAGCACCGCGCTGACCACGGTCAGGCCGAAATTCCTGAAAAACTCGCCCGACACGCCCGGCATCAGCGCGACGGGCAGGAAGACCGCGACGATGACGCTGGTGGTCGCGACCACGGCGAGGCCGATCTCGTCGGCCGCGTCGATGGATGCCTGGAACGCCGTTTTGCCCATCCGCATATGGCGGACGATATTCTCGATCTCCACGATGGCGTCATCGACCAGCACACCGGCGACCAGGCTCAGCGCCAGCAGGGTCAGGCTGTTGAGCGAAAAGCCGAGCAGGTCCATGAACCAGAAGGCCGGGATGGCCGACATCGGGATCGCCAGCGCGGAGATGATCGTCGCGCGCCAGTCGCGCAGGAACAGGAACACCACGACGACCGCCAGCACCGCGCCCTCGATCAGGGCGTGGATGGCGGATTTATATTGCTCCTTGGTATAGTCGACATTGGTGAACAGGACCGAAATCCTGACCTTGGGATTTTCCTTCTGGAGCTGGGCCAGCACCTTTTCCGCCTCATTATAGACGGTCACGTCAGACTCGCCCTTGGCGCGCTCGATGCCGAAGGACAGCACCTCGCGCCCGTTAGCCTTGGTCAGGCCGCGCTGCTCGGCGTAGAGATCGCGGACCTTCGCAATATCCTTGAGCGTGACGGTGCGGCCGTTGCCGATGGCGATCTGGGTATCGCCCAGCTGGTGCGCCGTCGCCGCATTGCCCAGCACCCGGACAGACTGTTCCGCGCCCGCGACCTGGGTCAGGCCACCCGCCGCATTGACATTGACCTGCCGCAACTGCTGGTTGACCTGTGTCGCGGTCAACCCCAGCGACTGCATCCGCAACGGGTCGAGGATGATGCGGATTTCCCGGCTCACGCCGCCCGCACGGGTGACGTCGCCCATGCCCTGGATGGACAACAGCCGCCGCGCGACCGTGTTGTCGACATACCAGCTCAATTGCTCCAGCGTCATGTCGGTCGCCTCCACCTTGTAAAAGGCGAGGACATTGCCGGACGTGGACAGGCGGATGACCTGCGGCTCCAATATGCCCTCGGGCAGGTTGGAGCGGATCTGCGAAATCTTGTCGCGTATATCGGTGACGGCACGGTCGATGGGCGTGCCGAGCGCGAACTGGACCAGCGTCTGGCTGCTGCCTTCGGTGATCGTGGAGTTCAGCTCGTCGATGCCCTGGATCGATCGGACGGCCGCCTCGACCCGCTGCGTCACCTGGGTTTCCAGTTCGGCGGGCGCGGCGCCCGGCTGCTGGACGATCACCATCGCGGCGGGGAAGTCGATGTCCGGCTCCGCCTGGATGTCCATGCGGACGAACGCCATCACCCCTGCTGCACACAGCGCGATGAACAATACGATGGGGGGCACCGGATTGCGGATGCACCATGCCGAGATATTGCGGAAATCCATGGCTGCGCTCCGTCAGGGCGCGCCGGAGCGCACCGGCTTTACTTTATCACCGGCACTCAGGAAGCCGCCGGCGGTCGCGATCACCCGCTCACCCCCCGCAAGCCCCTTCACCACGGAGATGCCCGCATCGCTGACGGTCCCGGTTTCGACGGGGCGGCGGACCACCCTGTCACGGCTGTCCACGATATAGACGAAATTGCCCTTGGCATCGCTCTGCACCGCCGATTCCGGCAGCAGGACGCCCGGCACGCTGGCGATGGTCACACTGGCCTGCGCAAAGGCGCCGGGGCGCAGCGCGCTGTTATAGGGCAGGGAGATCCGCACCAGTCCCTGCCGGGTCTGGGGATCGACGATGGGCGAAAGCTGCCAGACCGTGCCCATCACCGGCACGGTGGCGCCGACCGGAACGACGGATGCGCGGTCCCCCACCTTGATGCCCGCAATATCCCCCTCGTTGAGCGCGAGACGCATTTCCATCTCGCCCTTCATGGCGATGCGGAATAGGACGCCGGAGCTGCCCGAGACCACCTGTCCCGGCTCGACGGTGCGCGTCAGGACCAGTCCGTCCGCTGGCGAGCGGACATCGAGCCGCGCCATGGAGGCACGCGCCTGATTGACCTGCGCTATGGCGACATTGACCTGCGCGGCGGCGGCGTCGCGATTGGCGATCCGGGTTTCCAGGTCCGCCTTTGAAATGAATCCGTTGCCGATCAGTGAGCGGGCACGAACCAGATTGGCCTCCGTCAGCTTCGCATTGGCCCGGGCCACGTCCACCTGTGCGGCGAGCGATGCGGTCTGCTGCGTCTGGACCGATCGCTCGATGGTGGCGAGCGTCTGTCCGGCGCGGACCCAGCTGCCCGGTTCGACCAGGACGGCCTGGATGCGGCCACCCTCCCCCACCACGCTTACCGGCATGTCGCGCCGTGCGGCCAGCGCGCCCGTGCCACTTGCGGCGCGACCGACGGAACCGGACGTGGCGGCTATGACGGTGACGTTGGGAATTTCGGGGCCGCTGCTGGCATCGTTCGCATGATGCGCGCGGTTCCAGCCGAACCAGAGTATGATGACGAGCAGCACGACAAGGCCAATCCCGGCCGTGCGAAAGATGCGACGACGGGCGCGGACGCGATCTTCATCATCGACATCACGTCCGGCGGAATGGAGGTCGCCCGCCAGATTTGGTTCGTAATTCATATCGCCTGAAGCCTGTCGCGCGTTGCGCCGTTAATCGGCGCTGTATTATCCCCACACAGCACTTCCCTCAAGCCGTTTAATTTCGCTTGTGTAAATAGCTGTGTGGTCCCTCTTCTAGCGCATTATGGAACAGGCATCACCTTAAACATGGTTATTATCCAGCCTGCCACGCATAAAATCGCCCGGCCAGTATCCCGGCCGGGCGACGATAGGATGGTTTCGGCCTGCGCCTGTTCAGCGCACGCTTGGTTTTAGCGAAGCGATCCGCGACGCACCAGATTGACGATCGCGAGTAGCACGATCGCACCGACCAGCGAGACCAGGAACGACGTGACCGTCAGTGGCGCATCATTGATGTTGCCGCCCGAGAGGAGCAGTCCGCCAATGAAGGCACCCACGACGCCGACGACGATATTCAGGAAAACGCCCTGCTGCGCGTCAGTCCGCATGATGATGCTGGCGAGCCAGCCGATGACGCCACCGATGATAAGCCAAAGAATAAGTCCCATGCTGTCCTCCATGTCTTAGGGATGCCGCCGTTTCGTTCGGCCTCCAGTTCTGGTGCATCAAACACGCGACGGGGACGAACGGTTCCAAGGGAGTTACTGGGCAAAATCATACCATATCGCTATGAGCGGCAACGAAGGGACGAGCGATGGATTTGCAGGCGATTGTCGAAGGAATCGCGGAGGCCATCGCGGCGGAGGGCGACCGGGGGGCCGTCGCCACCTATATCCCCGGCCTTGCGCGGATCGACCCGGCGCAGTTCGGCCTGGCCATATCGCTGGCGGACGGGACGATGGTGGCGAGCGGGGATGCCGAGACGCCTTTTTCCATCCAGTCCATATCCAAGGTGTTCGCGCTGACGCTGGCGCTGGGCAAGGTCGGCGACCAGCTGTGGGACCGGGTGGGACGCGAGCCATCGGGCAGCGCGTTCAACTCCATCGTGCAGCTGGAGGCGGAGCAGGGCATTCCGCGCAATCCCTTCATCAACGCGGGCGCCATCGTGGTCGCGGATGTGAACCTGGGCAGCCACCAGCCGCGCGAGGCGATCGGCGAGATGCTGCGTTTCGTGCGCTATCTGGCGGATGACGACACGGTCTTCGTCGATGAGGATATTGCGCGCGGCGAGCAGGACACCGGCTTTCGCAACATGGCGCTGGCCAATTATATGCGCGCGTTCGGCAATCTGCGGCATCCGGTCGATCTGGTGCTGGGCGTTTATTTCCACCAGTGCGCCATCGCCATGTCCGCCCGACAACTGGCGCGGGCGGGCCGTTATCTGATGCTCGACGGACGCCTGCCGGAGCATGGCCGGGTGGTGTCCCCTGCCCGCGCCCGGCGCATCAACGCCCTGATGCTCACCTGCGGCCATTATGACGCGAGCGGCGACTTCGCCTTTCGCATCGGCATGCCGGGCAAGTCGGGCGTCGGCGGTGGCATATTGGCGGTCGTGCCGGGACGGGCGAGCATCGCGGTCTGGTCGCCCGGCCTCAACGCCAGCGGCAATTCCAGACTGGGCACGGTGGCGCTCCAGATGTTGGCGGAGGCGACGGGCTGGTCGATCTTCCGCCCGCATGGGTAAGAGCGCACGCCCCCGCCACCGGCCCGCCCCGCTCTGCCCGCCCGGCCTGCCCCCGGCTCATGCCCCGCCGCGACCCAGCTTGACATTGCGGGGGGCCTGACCTAACCGCCTCGCCGGTCCGGGGCGAGGGTCAACCTCCTGCCCCCCTTATCCAATCCTGCCGCCGAGTCCTGTCGAAGGGCGGCCAGGGTCCGCTCGGCAGGGCGAGGGCGTATATCCATGGCAAATGTAACCGTTATCGGCGCTCAGTGGGGCGACGAAGGCAAGGGCAAGATCGTCGACTGGCTCGCGAGCCGGGCCGATGTGGTCGTGCGTTTTCAGGGCGGGCATAATGCCGGTCACACGCTGGTCGTGGGCGACAAGGTGTACAAGCTGTCGCTGCTCCCCTCGGGCATCGTGCGCGGCACGCTGTCGGTGATCGGCAACGGCGTCGTGCTCGACCCCTGGCACTTCCGCGACGAGGTCGCCAAGCTCAAGGGCCAGGGCGTCGATGTGAACACGGACAATCTGCACATTGCGGAGACCGTGCCCCTGATCCTCCCCATCCACCGCGACCTCGACGGCCTGCGCGAGGATGCGTCGGGCGCGGGCAAGATCGGCACCACCCGGCGCGGCATCGGCCCCGCCTATGAGGACAAGGTCGGCCGCCGCGCGATCCGCCTGTGCGACCTTGCCCATCTCGACGACCTCGGCCCGCAGCTCGACCGCATCTGCGCGCACCATGACGCACTGCGTGCGGGCTTCGGCGAGCCGCCGGTGGACCGCCAGCGCCTGCTGGACGATCTGGCGGAGATCGCCGACTATATCCTGCCCTATGCCAAGCCGGTGTGGGTGACGCTCAATCAGGCGAAGAAGCGCGGCGACCGCATCCTGTTCGAGGGCGCGCAGGGCGTGCTGCTCGACGTCGATCATGGCACCTATCCCTTCGTCACCTCGTCCAACACCATCGCGGGCACGGCGTCGAGCGGATCGGGCCTCGGCCCCTCCTCGGTCGGCTTCGTGCTGGGCATCGTGAAGGCCTATACCACGCGCGTCGGCGCCGGCCCTTTTCCCACCGAACTGGACGACGACATCGGCCAGCGGCTGGGCGAGCGCGGCCATGAGTTCGGCACCGTCACCGGCCGCAAGCGCCGCTGCGGCTGGTTCGACGCGGTGCTGGTGCGTCAGTCGGCCGCCGTCTCCGGCATCACCGGCATCGCGCTGACCAAGCTGGACGTGCTGGACGGGTTCGAGACGCTGAACATCTGCGTCGGCTATACCGTCGGCGACAAGCATTATGACTATCTGCCCCCGCACCCGCAGGATCAGGCGAAGGCCGTGCCCGTCTATGAGACGATGGACGGCTGGCAGGAGACGACGGCGGGCGCGCGCAGCTGGGCGGATCTGCCCGCGCAGGCGATCAAATATATCAAGCGTATCGAGGAGCTGATCGAATGCCCGGTCACGCTGGTGTCGACCTCGCCCGAGCGTGAGGACACCATCTTGGTGCGCGACCCCTTCCAGGACTGAGCCTCGGACCTTCGCGCATGGCTGCAGATTGACGGACGATAGAAAGAGCCGGTGCCCCTGTGGCATCGGCTCTTTGCGGTGGGGAGGAAAGCGACACGCCCCCCCCCCCCCCGCGTGAGGGCCGGAATTCCTGACAGGCCGACTATGTACGAATCCTTTGGACGCGCCTTCATGAGCGCAGGGAAAAGACCTGCGATGGCCAAAAATGGACATGAGACCTG
The DNA here is from genome assembly GCA_036384115.1 of Sphingobium sp. Classification (GTDB taxonomy): domain Bacteria; phylum Pseudomonadota; class Alphaproteobacteria; order Sphingomonadales; family Sphingomonadaceae; genus Sphingobium. Next base: position 599 of record DASVMZ010000048.1, on the reverse strand, counting down.
CTCACCCTGGCGAAGGCCGGGATCTGTTCACGCCGGGTCTTGCCCACCCACCCCGTCTCACCCCGGGTGACGACATGGCTCGACCGAAACCGCCGGGTCAGTAAGCGACTGGCGCGCCATTCTCCAGCCAATGTCCACAGCCCAGCGCCCGCCCGTCATCAGCGTCGGACAGCGCGGCGACCGTCACCCAGCCTTCGCCGCGCAACGCCCTGGCCCGCTCCGCATCATGGCCCGGTGGCAGGAACAGGCGGCGCTCCTCGGCCCGGCCGAAGCCTGCGTCGATCAGCGGGTCGGGATAGAGCGAGAAGCCCATCGCCGGTTCCATGCTGCCGTCGTCGCGCAGGATGGCATAGCTGCCGCCACGGCCGATCTCGCCGATGAAACCGTCCGCGAAGATCGAGAAACCGAACCAGCTTTGATATTCAAAGCCATGGCGCTCGGTCGGGTCGAGGGTCAGCGTGATGTCCCAGCCGATCGGCTTCGCGATGGCGCGCAGGCCCGCGATGCGGCTGGCGATGGCGCCCCTGGCCAGACCGGCGTCGATGGTCTCCAGCCTGGTCATGGCGCTGTGGAACGGCCCGGTGACGGCGATGAGCGGC
>DASVMZ010000047.1:0-52804 GCA_036384115.1 Sphingobium sp. | reverse complement strand
GCTTATGCCATGGCCGGGCGTTGAACGAAAGGGGAACAAGCGAGCCGCGTGCAATGATCTGACCCCCGTGTTCCACGCGACCGAAACGACCCTGCATACGCCGGTCATCGCTGGACTTGCCCAGCCCGAACGCCGATAGGCCGCGGCATGACTGCCCGTCCCGCCTCATCCCTGCTCCTGCCTTTCGGGGCGGCCTTCCTCGGCATTGCGATCTTCTCGGGCATGGATGCGGTGATGAAGCATCTGACCATCGCCATCGGTGTCTATAATGCGATGTTGTGGCGTACGATCTTCTCGCTCGCGCTGCTGGCGCCCGCCTTCCTGTTGCTGGGCGGCGGTCGCCGTCCACCCCGGGCGGTGCTGGTGCTGCATGTCTGCCGGGGGCTGGTGATGGGCTGTTCGCTGCTTCTGTTCTTCTGGGCGCTGGCGCGTGTGCCGATGGCGTTCGGCATCGCCCTGTCCTTCGTCGCCCCGCTGATCGCGCTGGGCATGGCGGCGCTGTTCCTGAAGGAAAAGGTCGGGCGCGGGGCGGTGGGGGCGTCGCTGGTCGCCTTTTGCGGGGTGCTGGTCATTCTGGCGGGACAGCCGGGCGGCGGCGCGGTGGTGTCGGACTGGCGCGCGCCCGCCGCCATCCTGCTCGCCGCCTTTCTCTATGCCGTCGGCACGGTCATCAGCCGCCCGCTGGCCCAGCGCGCCGGCCCGGTGGAGGTCGCCCTGTTCTTCAATATCGTCGCGGGTCTGCTGTTCCTGATGGGTGCGCCCTGGTTCGCGGCAGTCCCCGCGCTCCACCATGTCCCCATGCTGCTGTTTGCCGCGCTCGCCGCGACCGTCTCCCTCATGCTGATCGCCTGGGCCTATGCGCGGGCGGAGGCGCAATTTCTGCTGCCGCTGGAATATAGCGCCTTCCTCTGGGCGGCCCTGTTCGGCTGGCTGGTCTTTGGGGAGACCGTGACCCCGGCGACGCTGACGGGTGCCGCGCTCATCACCGGGGCCTGCCTCTGGACCGCGCGGACTGGCCGCCGGGTGGCCCCCACTATCGACCTGTGACCGTGCCTCCCTACGCGGACTCTTGACGGATTCGTCCCAAAAGACGATTGTACCATAAGGGAACATTATAGGGACATCGCAGGGTCGGCGCGCGCGCTGGCGGCGCGATACCCCAGCGATTTCGGGGACATCGGGACACATGGCAAGCCGGGCTTCGGCCAATCGGACACCGGAATGGCGTGTCATGCTGAAACGCAGCCTGCTGCGGCTTGCCGCATTGGGGGCGGCTGTCCTGCTGTGCGCGATGGCCCTGATGCTGGCGCTCGCGCTGCTCACCTACAGCCCTGCCGACCGTTCGATGAACACCGATGCGGGGCCGGTGGTCGCCAATGTGCTCGGCACGCCGGGGGCATGGTCTTCCGACATATTGCTCTGGCTGCTCGGCGTTCCCGTCGGCCTGAGCCTGCCGTTGATGCTCATCAGCGCGCGGCGCATGTGGTTCGATCAGGATATGAAGGGCTGGCAGGGGCAGATCGGCAAATGCCTGGCGGGCATCTTCCTGATCGGCCTGTCGCTGTCGCTGTTCCAGCCGGAGCCGCTGGTCGGCCTGCCCGCCGGATGGGGCGGCCTGCTCGGCCTCGTCGCCGCGCGCGGGCTGCTCAGCCTCGCCGCCGTGATGGACGAGGGCGTGCGCCGCTGGGTCATGGGCGGGGCGACCCTGGTCTTCCTCGGCGCGGGCATCCTCCTCTGGGTCCGTTCGCTGGCCCTTGAAAAGCCGCTCATCCGTTTTGCCCGCCCCAGCGTGCCGAGCGTGTCTTTCGCGCCGGTAAAACAATTGTTCAAGGGCGCTGCAAAAGCGGATCGCGGGGCCGATCGCGCGGCGGACCGCACCGCCGACTATGGCGATGCACCGCCCGAGCGGTCGGAGCGCATGGCCGAACCGCGCAGGCCCGTCGACACCAGCCCCAAGCCGCCGATCAACATCCAGACCGGTACGCCCGCCGCCGCCAAGGCCTTTGCGCCCGTCTCCGGTCAGGACGATCTGTTCGGCAATGGCTCGCTGCCCTCGCCCGAACTGCTCAGCGCCCCGCCGCCATCCTCGCAGGAGGTAAAGATCGACAAGGCCGCGCTGGAACGCAATGCGCGCCTGCTTGAGTCGGTGCTCGACGACTTCCATGTGAAGGGCCATATCACCGAGGTCCGCCCCGGTCCGGTCGTCACCATGTATGAACTGGAACCCGCGCCCGGCATCAAGGCCAGCCGGGTGATCGCGCTGGCCGACGACATCGCCCGCAACATGTCCGCCCTGTCCGCGCGTGTCGCGACCATCCCCGGCCGCACCGTGATCGGCATCGAATTGCCCAATGCCAACCGCGAATCGGTGGTGCTGCGCGAACTCATCACCAGCCAGGCCTTCGCCGACCAGAATGCCAAGCTGCCCATCATCCTGGGCAAGAATATCAGCGGCGAGCCGATCGTCGCCGACTTGGCGCCCATGCCGCATCTGCTGATCGCGGGCACCACCGGCTCGGGCAAGTCGGTCGGCCTGAACTGCATGATCCTGTCGCTGCTCTACCGCATGACGCCGGACGAGCTGCGCCTCATCATGATCGATCCCAAGATGCTGGAACTCAGCATCTATGACGATATTCCGCATCTGCTCGCCCCCGTGGTGACGGCGCCGGACAAGGCGATCCGTGCGCTCAAATGGGCGGTGGAGCAGATGGAGGACCGCTATCGCATGATGGCGTCCATCGGGGTGCGGAACCTCGAAAACTATAATGAGAAGGTGCGCGCCGCCAAGGCCAAGGGCAAGCCGCTCGGTCGCCGCGTGCAGACCGGCTATGATCCCGAAACCGGCCAGCCCATCTATGAGGAGGAGCAGCTCGACTACCAGCCGCTGCCACAGATCGTGGTGGTGGTGGACGAGCTGGCCGACCTGATGATGACGGCGGGCAAGGAGGTCGAGTTCCTGATCCAGCGCATCGCGCAAAAGGCGCGGGCGGCGGGCATCCACCTCATCCTCGCCACCCAGCGCCCGTCGGTCGACGTCATCACCGGCGTCATCAAGGCGAACCTGCCGACCCGCATCAGCTTCTTCGTCACCAGCAAGATCGACAGCCGCACCATATTGGGCGAACAGGGCGCCGAGCAGCTGCTGGGCAAGGGCGACATGCTCTATATGGCGGGCGGCAAGGGCCTGACCCGCGTCCACGGCCCGTTCGTGTCCGATGACGAGGTGCGCGCCGTCGCGGATCACTGGCGGTCGAAGGGCACGCCCGACTATATCAGCGCCGTGACCGAAGAGCCGGAGGATGGCGGTTTCGCCCTCGACGGCGCGGATCTGGGCGATGACAGCGCCGACGCGAAACTCTATCGCAAGGCGTGCCAGCTGGTGTTCGAGAACCAGAAGGCGTCGACCAGCTGGCTGCAACGCCAGCTGCGCGTCGGCTATAACAGCGCCGCCCGCCTTATCGAGAAGATGGAGGAGGAAGGCCTCGTCGGTCCCCCCAACCATGTCGGCCGCCGCGACGTGCTGCGCGACGAGAATGGGCATATGATCTAGGGGGTCGAGGTGGGGTAATCCGTGCTCCCGTGAAACAGGAGTGCGAGGCGGGGCAATGCCGGACCACCTTGGCTTCCAGCTTTCGCAGCAACATGGCGTTGTTTAAAAATTACCAGCCCCCAACCACCGACGAAGCCCTCTGCCCATTATGCCAGTCGGCAGCGGACGATGGTCGCCCTCCTACCGCACCGTAATCCCCGTCGCCTTGCGGAACATGTCGCTGCTCATCTTGTCCCAGTCCTCCAGGCCCCAGTCGGCCGGATTCTCGCGCGACACGATGCTGTCCTTGCCGATGCGATAGACCAGGTTGAGGTCTTCCTGCTCGATCTTCTCCCGGTCGGTGGTGGAATAGAAGGCGCGGACGCGGGGCAGGGTGGGGTTCTTGGGGTTCTGGTCCAGCACCATGGCCAGCTTGCCACTGCTCAGCCGGACCAGAGTGCCGACCGGGTATATGCCGACCGCGCGCACGAACGCCTCGAAGATGTCCGGGTCCATCCGGTGGATGTCCTCGCGCATGATGGCGATGACGGCGGCGGGGTCCATCCCCGCCTTGTGCGTCCGGCGGGAGGTCATCGCGTCATAGCTGTCGCAGATCGCCGCCATGCGCGCGAACAGGGAGATGTCGTGCCCCGCCAGCCCATGGGGATAGCCGCTGCCGTCGAACCGCTCATGATGGTGGAGGCACACGTCCACGACCGACTCGGGGATTTGCCCCTCCACCGCCATGAAATCGCGGGCCAGCGTGGTGTGGCTGTGGACGATCTGCTGTTCCGCCGGGTTGAGCTGGCCCTGCTTGTCATAGATCTCCTGCGGCACATGGCCCATGCCGATGTCCATGAGCAGGCCCGCCAGCCCCGCCTCGCGCACCTGATGCTGGCGCAGGCCCAGTTGCAGCGCCAGGTTGATCATCAATGCCGACACCGCCAGCGCATGGGTGTGCAGATAGTCGCTGGTCTTCATCAGGCGCACCACGCCGTTGAAGGCATGGGGATGGCGTTGGATCGAATGCATGATGTCGTCGACCAGCGGCTCGACCGCCGCGACGTCCATCGTCTTGCCGAGTCGCGCCTGGCTGAACAGGTCGCGCATCGTCTGCCGCGACCGCTGGGCGATTTCCGACGCGGCGGTCATCTCGCTGTTCAGCGGCCGCGTGCCGGGCGCGATCATCCGCGAGGCCAGCGGGCGATACGGCGTCACCCGCGTCGGGGCGATGGCGGGGGCATTGTCCTCGCTCTGGTGGGCGCGGCCCAATATCTGGGCGCGGCGACCCATCTCTGTATCATGGCGGACCACCGACGGCGCGGCCAGCGGCTCGGGCGCCGGGGCTTCGGCAAGGTCGGGTGCAGCGGTTGCATCTGCCATCGCGGGGGCCATCGCGGGCACGCCGACATCCCTGCCCTTGTCCACATCGATCGTCACCCATTCGACGGTGCTGCCATGGATGTCGGAGAGCTGGCTCTGCTCCTCCAGCAGGAACTTGCTCTTCCAGAAGGGGTGGGACAGCCATGATCCCTCCATCTTGTGGAGGAACATGCCCAGCGCCAGATCCTCGGTCCTGATGCGTTTCAACATAATGCTTACCCGAAATATTTATTTCCCGGATTTTCGCAGTCCGACATTGCGAATGGGTGAAGAGGTCTGGTTTCCAAAACATGTCGAACCGGGTTCAGTGGACATTCAACCGGCTGTGCCTAAACCGGCTGCATGACTGTCCCGATCCTGTCGCCGCGCGCTCGCGGCCTGCTCGCCCGTCCCTTCAACCTGTCGATGGCGCTCCTTTTGCCGCTGGGCCTGGCACTGGGCGCGGGGGCAGTGGCCCCGCTGGCCGCCCAGATCGCGCCAAGGACCGACGAAGGCGACCTTGCCCTCGTCCAGCGGCATCTGCGCGCCGTCACCACCCTGACCGCGCAGTTCAGCCAGAGCGACCGCAACGGGCAGGTGCAGACCGGCAAGCTGCTGTGGAAGCAGCCGGGCAATATCCGCTTTCAATATGAACCGTCCAACCCGCTGCTGATCGTCGCCGATGGTAAATCGCTCTACATGATCGACTATGAGGTGCGGCAGGTGCAACGCTGGCCGATCCGCAACTCGCCGCTGGGGGCGCTGCTCGATCCGTCGCGGGATCTCAGCCGCTATGGCAAGCTGGTGCAGACCGGCGACCCCGCGGTCATCTCCATGGAGGTGCGCGATCCCGCCCATCCCGAATATGGCGTCATCAACATGGTGTTTCAAAAGGATGCCGCCGGGCCTGCGGGCCTGCGTCTCTATGGCTGGGTCGCGCGCGATGCACAGGGCAATCGCACCAGCATCCGGCTGACCGGCGCCCGCTATGGCGCGCCCATCGCCGACTCCGCCTTCCGCTGGAAGGATCCCCGCCTGATGCAGCGCGGTGCCGGGCGCTAGAGCATATCCCCTGCCCCGAAAGCGCGGGGGGCTGCACACCGGTCGCTGACAGACTTTGCGACACTTATCCCATTTTCGCCGCATTCCATTCATCCAGCGGTCAGGTGGGATTGGCTATTCATCCTCTTGTGACGACGGATGGCTACCGGGCTTCCCCCCTGTTACCCGTACCGCCTCCGCCGTCACATGAAACGGACTACGGATTGTTCGTACAGACGAGGCCCTCGTTCCATGCCCCCGGAGCGAGGGTCTTTCCGTATCCGGGGTGTTCCGCGCGGATGACCGCCCACGGCCAGCCTCCGTCAGTCCCGCCCGCGCAGGCATGACAGCCGGCCGACGTCCTGCCGCCAGCCTTGCGATAGCTGCCAATAAGCCGGCCAACCAAGCCAGGCCAAATAAACCGGAAATGCGCAGCCGCTCAGGGCGCGGGCGTGGCCTGCCACAATGTCGGGAAACCCGCCTTCAACGCCGCCACCTTGGGCGCATCCCAGCGGCGGATATAGAGATGGTCGGGATTGCGGGTCAGGAAATCCTGATGATAGCCCTCGGCCTCCTGAAAGCCCTTGTACGGCTCGACCTTCGTCACGATCGGCCGCGCCCACAGCCGGGTCTTGCCAAGCTGGCCAAGATAGGCGCGCGCCGCCTTGTCCTGTTCCGCATTCACCGGAAACAGCGCGCTGCGATATTGGGTGCCATGGTCCGGCCCCTGATAGTTGAGGGTCGTGGGATCGGCGACCACGGAGAAGAAGACGCGCAGCAGCGTGCCATAGGACACGGTTCTCGGATCATAGGTGACGCGCACCGCCTCCGCAAAGCCGGTGGTGCCGGTGCTGACCGTCTCATAATCCACGGCAGGCCGGTTCGGCCCTGCATAGCCGGAGACGACCGCCTTCACGCCCTTCACATGGCTGAAAACACCGTCCACGCCCCAGAAGCAGCCGCCCGCAAAGACGGCCGTCTCCAGTTTCGCGGTGGAGGCGGCATCGACCAGCGGTACAGGGGCGTTGACCGTCGTTTCGGCCGCCGCGCTGCCACAGGCGGGGGCGAGGATCAGGAGAAGGCTGGCGGCGATGCTCCTGCGGGCGCCCTTTGCGATGTGGGCCATGGCGTCAGACCAGCCCGCTGAACAGGCCCTGCGTGCTGGCGAACACCAGCGCGCATCCCAGGCCGAACCCACCGAAAAACCGCAGCATCATATCGCTTGTCAGGGCACGCATCATCGCTCGTCTCGCTTGCAGGGCAGGCGGCTGGTAGGCCGCCGTTGCACCGTTCTAGGGGCTTATTCCTGAACGGCAGCTTATCCCGGCGGCAAACATGGTTGCGTTTTGAAACCGGGTCGAGACGAGATGGTGTGCAGGCGGGGGAAAACAAGATGTCTTCCCCCTCCGGCAGTTGTTTTGGCTCGGGTCGTCCCGAATTCAGATAAGGGCGGAGCAGGCTTCCTGGATGCGCGTGCATGCGACCTTCAGTATTTCCTCCGACGTCGCATAGCTGATGCGGAAGGCGGGTGAGAGGCCGAAGGCGCCGCCATGCACCGCCGCGACGCGGTGATCGTCGAGGAAATAGTTGATGAGATCCTCGTCCGTCTCGATCACCTTGCCCGCCGGGGTCTTCTTGCCGATCACGCCGCTGGCGTCGGGATAGACATAGAAGGCGCCTTCGGGCGTGGGGCAGGAGAGGCCCGGCGCGTCGTTCAGCATCGCGACGACCAGGTCGCGGCGCTTCTTGAACGCGATGTTGCGCTCGTCGAGGAAGCTCTGGTCGCCGTTCAGCGCGGCGACGGCCGCCGCCTGGCTGATCGAGCAGGGATTGGAGGTGGACTGCGACTGGATCTTGGCCATCGCCTTGATGATCCACTGCGGCCCGCCTGCATAGCCGATGCGCCAGCCGGTCATGCTGTACGCCTTGGAGCAGCCGTTGACGGTCAGCGTGCGGTCGAACAGCGCGGGGGAGACCTGCGCGATGGTCGCGAAGGGCGTCGGCGCGTACCAGACATGCTCATACATGTCGTCGGTCATGACCAGGACATGGGGATGACGCTCCAGCACGTCGCCCAGCGCCTTCAGCTCCGCCGCGCTATAGGCTGCGCCGGAGGGGTTGGACGGCGAGTTGAGCAGCACCCAGCGGGTCCTGGGCGTGATCGCCGCCTCCAGCTGATCCGCGGTGATCTTGTATCCCTGCGCCGCCGGACCCGCGATGAACACCGGCGTGCCGCCCGCGAAGTTCACGATGTCGGGATAGCTGACCCAGTAGGGCGCGGGGATGATGACCTCGTCGCCCACGTCCACGGTCGCGACCAGCGCATTGAACAGCGTGTGCTTGCCGCCCGAATTGACGCTGATCTGCGTGGTTTCGTAGGTCAGGCCGTTGTCGCGCTTGAACTTGGCGACGATCGCCGCCTTCAACTCGGCTGTGCCGTCGACGTCGGTATATTTGGTCTGCCCTGCGCGAATCGCGGCAATGGCGGCATCCTTGACGAAATCGGGCGTGTCGAAATCCGGCTCGCCCGCGGACAGGCCGATGACGTCGATCCCCTCACGCTTCAGGGCGTTGACCCGGCCGGTCATGGCAAGGGTGGCGCTGGGCTGGATGCGGCCGAGGGCGGCGGACGTGCGGGACATGGGGGCTGCCTTTCAGATCGTGAGGCTGATTTGCGAATGATGCGCAGGCATCGGGTGCCGGCGCGCGCGCTCCTTTAACCGTGATCGCCGCGCCGGGCAACCAGCGTCGCGGCGACAAGCCCGCGCGCCGCATTGCCGATGAAGAAATTGCCGGTGATGTCCGACGGGCGAATATCGCCCTCCACCGCCTCGCCGATCTCGATCAGATGCTGGCGCAATATGCCGGGCAGCAGGCCGCGCGACAGCGGCGGCGTCACCAGCCGGTCGCCCCGCTCCAGGAAGAGCGAGGTGAAACTGCCCTCGGTCAGATAGCCGTCGGCATCGATCATCAGCACCTCATAGGTGCCGCCCGCCTGCTTTGCCGCGTCATAGAGGGTGCGGTCGGTGGTCTTGTGGATCAGGCGGGGATCGTCCGCCTCCGCCTGCCGGGGCACCGCCGCCACCGGGATCACCGCCTGCGGCCAGGCGGCGCTGGGCCGCACCTCGATCGCCACCGCACCGCCGCGCGACAACAGCATCCGCACCCGGCTCGGCTCGGTCACGCGAAAGGTCGCCGCCTGCAATTCGTTGCGCAGCTTGTGCCGGTCGAAGCGAAAGCCCAGCGCGTCCGCACTGGCCTGCATACGGGTGATATGCCGTTCGAGATGGGCGATCCCGTCATGCGGGTCGAGGGCCATGGTCTCGAACAGGTCGAACCGCCCCTGCCTTTCGGTCAATCCATCATCCCCTGCATTGTGGCCACCTGCCCTGCGGCCCCGTCCGGCGCCCGCTCCAGGAAGCGCGCCTTGTCGAGGCATTCCATCCATTCGGCGGCGGGGGATGAGTCGGCGACGATGCCCGACCCGATGCCCATCACCGCGCTGTCCGCGCTCTTCTCCAACGAAATGGTGCGGATCGCAACATTGAAGCGGGCATCGCCGTCGGGCGAGATGCTGCCGATGGAGCCGGTGTAGATGCCGCGTGTCCTGCCCTCCACCTCCGCGATGACCTGCATCGCGCGAATCTTGGGCGCGCCGGTCACGGAGCCGCAGGGAAACAGCGCGGCCAGCGCGTCGATCGCGTCCACGCCGGGGTTCAGCCTGCCGACGACGCGGGAGGTCAGCTGGTGGACGGTGGGATAGCGTTCGACGGTGAACAGGGCAGGCACCGCCACGCTGCCCGCCACGCAGATGCGCGAGAGATCGTTGCGGATCAGGTCCACGATCATGAGATTCTCCGCCCGCTGCTTGGGATCGGCCAGCAGCTGTGCGGCCAGCGCATCGTCGGCGGCGGCATCGGCATGACGCGGCGCCGTGCCCTTCATCGGCAGCGTCTCGATACGCTCGCCCTCCACCGCGAAGAATCGTTCCGGCGAGAAGCAGAGGATATGCCGCCCGCCGTGCCGCACCAGCGCGCCATGGCCCATGGCGGCGCGCGGCCGGATCGCGGCATAGGCGGCGAGGGGGGCAACGGGGGCATCGCCCGGCAGTTCCACCGACGCGGCAAAGGTCAGGTTGGCCTGATAAATGTCGCCCGCCCGAATATAGTCGAGCACCCGCTCCACCGCCGCGCCATACGCCACCGCACCCCATGCGGGGCAGGCAGTGCCATGGCGGGAAAGCGCGGGCGAGGGCAGCAGGCCGGGCACCTCGCCCGCGGGCAGGACGGTGCATTGGGGAAACAGGCCGAACCAGAGCAGGGGCGTTTCGCCACTCTCCCCCGCGCCACTCTTCCCGGCATCGGCAAGCGGCGCCAGCACCGGCTCCAGCGCATGCCCCGCCTCATAATGGAGATAGCCCGCCGCATGCATCCCCCGGCGCGTCGCCGCGCGCACCTTCTCCAGGGCAGGCCGCACATCCTCTGTCCGCCATGCGACGACTTCCTCCGCCGGATCGCGATACAGCCGCGCACACGCTCCCGCCACGGGCCGCGCATCGTCGAGCAGCACGAAGGGATCGGGGGATGGGGGCAGGGCGACCGGCACGGCGGCTGTCATAGGGCGCAAGGCCGCACCTGCCAATCATGCAGCACTAATTCCTCCCCCGGCTTGCTCGGGGAGGCGCGCGCTCCCCCGGACAGACCGGGAGAGGAACTGGAGAGCGCCACTCTCCCATCCGGAAAAACCCTTTCCCCGCGCCTTGAGAAACGGAACCGTACCTCCACATCATCTCTTCTTCCGGGACAGGAGACGCCCATGCCGCTGACCGCCGACGCCGATATCGCCCATTTGCTGGAGACGACCCGCACCATCGCGCTGGTCGGCGCCTCGCCCCGGCCGGAGCGGGCGAGCAACCGGGTGATGGGTTTCCTGCTGGCGCAGGGCTATCGCGTCATCCCGGTCAATCCGGGTCTGGGCGGCAAGGCTATCCATGGCCAGACCGTCTTCGCCAGCCTTGCCGACATTGGCGAGCCGGTCGATATGGTCGACATCTTCCGCGAAAGCGAGGCAGCGGGCGGCGTGGTGGACGAGGCGATCGCCATCGGCGCGAAATCGGTGTGGATGCAACTGGACGTCATCCATGCGGCCGCCGCTGCCCGGGCCGAGGCGGCGGGGCTGGCGGTGGTGATGGACCATTGCCCCGCCATAGAGATACCGCGCCTTGGCGTGGCGGCGGTTGGACCGGCGAATGGGGGATAGGCGGGCCGATGCCTGTCGCAGCGCGCAAATCCTGTCTGGCCAGCCCCCGTTTAAATTTCCCGCAACCGTTTGCAGATAGTGGGACAGCAACGAGCAGGTGTCGCCAGCCTAATGTGATGCATCCGCTTTTCAAGAAAATGCAGATCCAGCCCCTGCGAGATGATTGCAACCACCGTTTCTTCACTGCCGGTGGGTCGGCGTGTGCTGGCTGCTGGAACGGGCGGCTGCGGGACGATTGCTCGTGCGGGATTAAGGCGAAGATTTCTGCGTTGTCCGATACTGCCGATCCAGCCGCCTTTGGATCATGCGGACAGGCCGTTTCTGACAGGGCAGATGCGCTCCATATAAACTTGGCTATATAAACTTGGGCGTCCCGCTTCCCACCCGCCTGTACCCCGGCTAAACCAGCCCTGATGAGAGTGCGGCAGATCGGAACGGGGAGCGACGCACAGGACGATGGGGGCGGAGTCTCTCGCCGTGCCTTTCTGATCGGTGCCGCTGCGGCTGGCGGTCTCGCGCTCGGCTGGGCCTTCTGGCCGCGCAGCTATATCCCCCGCCTCAACCTCGCGCCCGGCGAGCAGGCGCTGGGCGCCTTCCTCAAGATCGACCGCGCCGGACAGATCATCGCGCTCGTGCCGCAGGCGGAGATGGGACAGGGCGTCTATACCGTCCTGCCGCAAGTGCTGGCGGACGAGCTGGGCGCCGACTGGCGCACCATCGCGGTGCAGCCTGTCCTGCCGGGGCCGCTTTATGCCAACACCCTGCTCGCCCGGCAGTGGCTAGAGGGGCATGTGCTGCATGCGGCGGGGGCGGCGGGCGACCGGCTGGTGGACGACTACGCCCGGCGCAACATTCTTGTCATGACCGGTGGCTCCACCTCGCTCGCCATGTTCCGGCAAAGCTATCGGGAGGCGGGCGCGGCCGCGCGCGTGCTGTTGTGCAAGGCGGCGGCGGCGCGCTGGGACGTGCCGTGGGAAAGCTGCGACATCCTCGACGGTCTTGTCACCGACGGCACCCGCACCCTGCGCATCGGGGAGCTGGTGGACGAGGCGGTGGCGTTCGACGTGCCCGCCATCCTGCCGCTGCGCCCGGACCGGGACGAGGGCGGGCGGCTGCTCGGCACGGATGCGCCGCGCATCGACCTGCCCGCCAAGATCGACGGATCCGCCAATTTCGCGGCTGACATCCGCCTGCCCGACATGGTTTTCGCCTCCATCCGTCAGGGTCCGGTCGGCGCGCTGCGGCTCAAGTCGTGTAACGAGGCGGCGGCGCGCAAGGTGACGGGCGTGCTCGACGTGATCCGCATGGAAAGCTGGGTGGCCGTCACCGCGACCAACTGGTGGGCGGCCAATCAGGGGCTGGGGCGGCTCGATCCTGTGTTCGAGATTGGCGGACCGCCGCTGACCGACCTTGCCATCGACCGGGCGCTCAAGGCTGCGATGGCGGGCGGGGAGGGGGAGCGCTTTTTCTCGCGCGGAGACCTCGGCCCGGTGTTCGACAAGGCGCGGATCGTCACCGCGACCTATGATGTCGCGCCCGCGCTGCACCTCTGCCTGGAGCCGATGGCCGTCACCGCGCGGGTCGGGGATGCGGGCGCTGAACTGTGGATGGCCAGCCAGGCCCCCGGCCTCGCGGTGCGCGCCGTGGCCGATGCGCTGGGCTTTTCCGAGGATAATATCACTCTCTACCCCCTGTTCGCGGGCGGCTCCTTCGGCCGCAAGATGGAGGCTGACGCCGCCGTCCAGGCCGCCCTCATCGCCCGTCGAGTTATGATACCCGTGCAACTCCAATGGTCGCGCTCGGAAGATATAATCCACGACCGCCCCCGCGCTCCCGCTCGCGCCAAAATGGCCGCCAAGCTGGGGCACGGCGGTATGATCGAGGGCATGCAGGCGAAAGTTGCCGCCCCCGCCGCCCTCGCGCAACTCTGGCGCCGCATCGGCCACGGCGAGGATGCGGCCACCGCGATCGAGGCCACCGCGACCACCGCCGATCCTCTCGCTGTATCCGGCCTCGACATGCCCTATGCGATCGCCAACTATGCGGTGGACCACTATCCGGTTCGCATCGCTCTCCCCACCGGCCGCTGGCGCTCCAATGCCGATCAATATGGCGCTTTTTTCCGCGAGAGCTTCGTCAACGAACTGGCGGAGCAAGCGGCGGTCGAGCCGATGTCCTTCCGTATCCAGATGCTCGGCGGCAATCCGCGGCTTGCGCGCTGCCTGACCACCGTCGCGGCGCTGGGTGAGTGGCAGGGCGGGTTGGTGGGCAGCGGGCAGGGCATTGCCTGCCATGTCATGTCGGATTGCTCGATTGCCGTGATGGTGCAGGCCAGCCTTGAAGGTGGCCGCATCCGGGTGCCGCGCATCGTCGCGGCGGTGGATTGCGGCGCGCCCGTCAATCCCGACATCGTGCGGCAGCAGATAGAGGGCGGCCTGATCTTCGGCGTCGCCGCCGCGCTGGGCGGGGCCGGTCATTATGCAGGCGGCATGCCAACCATGATGCAACTGGGCGAAATGCGCTTGCCGCGCATGGCGGACATCGGCACCGTTACCGTTGAACTCATCGCCAGCCGGGAAGCGCAGGGCGGCGTAGGGGAGATAGGCGTGCCAGCCGTGGCGCCCGCATTGGCAGGCGCGCTTCATACATTGACCGGGCGGCGCTGGCGCAGTCTGCCGTTCGACAGGGAAACCGGATGACTGATATGATGGCCCTGCCACCGGGGCATTCGCCTGTGACCTCATCCCGCGTTGCCGTATTGTTCGTGAATCTGGGTACACCGGACGCGCCGGAGGCAGGCGCGGTAAAGACTTATTTGCGCGAATTCCTGTCCGACCGCCGTGTCGTGGAGATCCCGCAGATTGTCTGGCAGCCAATCCTGCGGGGCATCATCCTCAACACCCGGCCCAAGAAGTCCGCCCATGCCTACCAGCAGGTGTGGATGGATGAAGGCTCGCCGCTCGCCGTCCATACCCGCCGCATTGCCGAGAAGATGGCGGGTGCGTGGAGCAATGCCGTGACGGTCGATTGGGCTATGCGCTATGGCAATCCCTCGGTCGGGAGCCGTCTGGACGCGTTGAAGGCCGCAGGATGTGAGCGCATCCTGATCGCGCCGCTCTATCCCCAATATTGCGGCGCGACGACGGCGAGCGTAATGGATGCGGTAGGTGACTGGCTGGGCAAGACCCGCTGGCAGCCGGCGATCCGCACACTGCCGCCTTATCATGACGACCCGGCCTATATCGGCGCGCTAGCGGTGTCCGTGCGATCGCAACTCGCTGAAACTGGCTTCTCGCCGCAGCGAATCCTCGCGAGCTTTCATGGCATGCCTGCGCGGACGCTGGAGCTGGGTGATCCCTATCATTGTCACTGCCAGAAAACCGCGCGTCTGCTCGGTGAGGCGCTGGGGCGCCCCATCGACATCAGCTTCCAGTCCCGCTTCGGCCGCGCCAAATGGCTGGAGCCGGATACCGAATCGGTGCTGCGTAGACTGGCCGGGCAGGGAGTGCGGGATGTTGCGGTCATCACGCCCGGCTTCGCTGCGGACTGTCTGGAGACGCTGGAGGAAATCGGGCTGCGCGGCAAGGAAGTGTTTTTGACGGCCGGTGGACAGAATTTCGCACTTTTGCGCTGTCTCAACGCCGATCCTGACGCTATTCATCTGTATCGGACGCTCATCGGCCGCGAGTTGGCAGGATGGGTGGACACGGTAAAAGGCTAAGGACTGACGCGGTGTCGGTTTGGCCGCGAAAGGGAGGATGGCATGGGCAGGATTGCGGTCGTAACGGGCGGGACGCGCGGCATCGGTGAAGCCATCAGCCTCACGCTTCAGGACATCGGTATCACTGTCGTCGCCAACTATGGCGGCGACGATGCCAAGGCGGCCGCCTTTACCAAGGTCACCGGTATTGCTGCTTATAAATGGGACGTGGGCGATCACCAGGCCTGCCTCGATGGCTGCGCCAGGATCGAGGCGGAGGTCGGCCCCATCGATATTGTCGTCAACAATGCGGGCATCACCCGCGATGGCGTGCTGGCCAAGATGAGCTTTGACGATTGGAACGACGTCATGCGCGTCAACTTGGGCGGTTGCTTCAACATGGCGAAGGCGACGTTCGGCGGCATGCGGGAGCGTGGCTGGGGCCGTATCGTCAACATCGGATCGGTCAACGGGCAGGCAGGCCAATATGGGCAGGTCAACTATGCTGCCGCCAAGTCCGGCATCCATGGTTTCACCAAGGCACTGGCGCAGGAAGGGGCACGGGCGGGCATCACGGTCAACGCCATCGCTCCCGGTTATATCGACACCGAGATGGTCGCAGCCGTCCCGGCCCCGGTGCTGGAGAAGATCGTCGCCAAAATCCCTGTCGGCCGTCTCGGCCATGCGGAGGAGATTGCGCGCGGCGTGGCCTTCCTGTGCAGCGAGGAGGCAGGCTTCGTGACGGGTTCGACCCTGTCGATCAACGGTGGCCAGCATATGTATTGACGGGACCGGGTGTATCGCCATGTCGCCATCGCCCCCTGCGCCACACTCCCCCGAGCAGGTTGCGTCAGACCTGTATGCCGGGCCGATCAAGCGTAGCATGACGATTGCCGGCCATCCCAGTTCCGTCAGCCTGGAGCCGCCTTTCTGGACGGCTCTGGAGGCGGCGGCGCGGGAGGCTGGGTTGCCGTTAAATGCATTGGTTGCACATCTCGACGCGGAGCGGGTCAAGGCGGGGGGCGGCGCCAATCTGGCCAGCGTGTTGCGGTGCTGGCTGCTCGACAGGGCGGGGCAAGGTCGACCCCCGCGGTTGGAAGCCAGCAACAATTTGCCACAGTTGTGAGGGGGTTAGGTACGTCCTGCGACTGGGTGGAGCGATAATAGTAATGATTATCATTAGTGTTTGACAATGATAATGAGTCTCAATAGTTGGCCTTCCTGCGACCACAGGGGGTATTCAACAAATGTCAAAATCACCATCTACACCGTCTCTACTGGCGCTGAGCTGCGTCGGCGCGATGGCGTTCGCATCGGCGACACATGCACAGCAGCAGGCCGAGCAAGGCCGCAAACTGGGCGGCGTAACCGTGACCGATACCGCGATCGAGGAATCCGCGGTCAAGGTGGATCGCGCCGCATCGCCCAAATATACAGCGCCCCTGGTGGACACGCCGCAGACGATCACGGTCATCTCGCGCGCCAGTATCGAGCAGCAGAACCTGCTGACCTTGCGCGAAGTGCTGAGCACCGTGCCGGGCATCAGCTTTGCAGCGGGCGAAGGCGGCGTCGGCTATGGCGACAGCATTTTGCTGATGGGCGTCGATGCCAAGAACGACGTCAGCGTTGATGGCGTCCGCAGCGGTTCCAACGTCAACCGCAACGAAACCTATAATATCGAGCAGGTCGAAGTCACCGTCGGCGCCAATTCCGTCTATAATGGCAGCGGGTCGGCAGCCGGTTCGATCAACCTCGTCACCAAGCGCCCGCTGGCATCGAGCCGCATCATCGCATCGCTGGGCGGCGGCACGAATAATTATGGTCGCGCCACCATCGACGCGAACAAGCGCCTGAGCGACCTGGTCGCCGTGCGCCTGAACGCGGTCTATCACCAGAATGACGTGGCGGGTCGTAAGGTCGAATATTATGACCGCTGGGGCGTAGCGCCCTCAATCACCATCGGCATCGAAAGTCCGACCAGCCTGACCCTCCAATATGAGCATCTGGAAGACCATGCCATGCCGCAATATGGCATTCGCTACTTCCCGCTCCTGGGTGGCTATCTCGCCGGGTTCGACCGCGAAGGCTATTATGGATGGCGCAATATCGACCGCCAGAATTCCAACACGGATTCCGTCCAGGCCATCGCCAGCCATGAGTTCAGCAAGAAGGTGCGCCTTCGCGGACTGATCCGGTACGAGGACGTGCTTCAGGACACCATCACCAGCCAGCCTGCGGGTAATTTCTGCGTCTCCAATGGTACTGGCGGCGGGTATAATCCTGCGGTCGGCCTCAACAGCCCCTGCGTCGCGACATCGACCACCGTTCTCGTCACCCCTCCGCCGGGCTATTACCAGCCGACGGGCGGTCGCGGCGCGGCGCGCCACATCCGCAATGAAACCGCCTATTCGCAGGTGGACCTGAGCGCGGACGTCGACACATTTGGCATCTCGCATAATCTGGTGATCGGCGCATCCTATCAGTGGGAGCGTTTCCACCAGAATACAGGCAGCGTCATCCGCAATGCGGACGGCACAGCCTACACCCCGGCCAATGGCTATCCGCTGGTCAGCATCGGCGATCCCAACACGACGGTTCAGGGCCCGACCGGCTTCACCTATGGCAATAATGAATATACCGGCCCGATCAATTTCGTCAGCACCGGCCAGACCTTTGGTCGCCGTACGACCCTGGCCGGCTATATCTTCGACACCGCCAAATTCACCGATTGGTTCCAGATCAGCGGCGGCGTCCGGTTCGAGCATGTGGACGGGTCCAACTATTCGCTGGCAGTACCGGCTCCGACCAAAATCTCGAACGACCTCTTCTCCTACCGCTTTGGCGCCGTGTTCAAGCCGACGTCGAACACCAGCATCTATTTTGCGCATGGCACGTCGAAGAGGCCCTCACAGACCGCCCTCAGCGAGGCTTGCACGGCCTTGAGCTGCAATGTGAAGCCGGAGACGACCCGCAATTATGAGATCGGTGCCAAGGCCGAGCTGTTCGACCGGCGGTTGCTGCTGTCCACCGCGATCTTCCGCAATTCGCAGGACCAGTTGCGCGTCACCGCAGAGGATTCGACGCAGCAACAGCAGCTCGACGGCCGCCGCCGGGTGCAGGGTGTTTCGGTCGGCGCGACCGGCAACATCACCGACGCATGGACGATCAACGGCAGCTATATGTATGCCGATTCCAAGATACTTCAGAATGTCGCCGATGGATGCCTGATCTTCCCTCGCCCGGCCGGTTCCAACTGCACGGTCTTCGACACGCAGGCTGGCGGTTCCGTGACCAACACGCCGAAGCATTCGGGGAGCGTCTTCACGACCTATACCCTGCCCTTTGGCCTGACCATCGGCTATGGCGTCAGCTATCAGGGCAGGCTCCAGGTCAATGCGTTCAACAACGGGGCCAATCCCGCCTCCACGCCGGAAACGCTGGTCTATGTGCCCAGCTATTTCACGCACCGTCTGTCGGTGGCCTATGTGGTGAACGACGCGATCAAGGTGCAGCTCAACGTCCAGAATCTCTGGAACGAGGAATATGTGACGACGGTTCGCACCAGCACAACAGGCGGTTGGGCACAGCGCGGGGCCAAGCGTTCGGCCGTGCTCAGCCTGACCGGTACTTTCTGAACCAGGCGCTCCGGCCTGCGACGGGATGGCATTATCTTCCCATAATGACGCCCGTCGCAGGTGGCCCCGTCGGATGGCGATCCGGCGGGGCTTTTTCGTAACCGCATGCATTATCATTAGCCGGAACATGCGATTGATTCGCATTACGATTTCCGATAAGGCGCAAATGACTCGCAAGAGGCAGGCTCGCCAGGGAACAGGGGACAGTGAATGTTGCGCGAAGCTGACAGCGTCAGGGTGGAAGAGGATGTGGCCACCACTTTCGCACCCGCTCTTGCCATGTCAGCACCACAGGGTGCCGTCGTCACCGCCGTCCCGTCGCAGCGTTATGGCGAGGGAAAGCCTTTCAACTGGCCGGGCGCCATCCTGACTGCGCTGCTCCATGTCGCTCTCATCGCCGCCTTCTTCCTGATCAAGAATCATGTCGTGCAAAAGCGTGAGGCGCGGCTGACCGTGGTCAACCTGACCCCCGCCGCACCGCCGCCGCCCTCCACGCCGGAACAGCCGACGCCGCAGAAGGTGGCGGTGGTGACGCCGCGTCCGGTCGTCCAGATACCGCAGCCATCGCCTGTCAATATTCCCACGACGCCGGACCCGGTGCCGCAGCCCACGCCGCCCGCCCTGCCGACCGCCAGCACCGCGCCGCCGGCCCCGCCTGCTCCGCCGAGCGTCATCCAGTCGAACGAACTGGGTACGCGTATGATAGCGGGCAGCGCGCCTCGCTATCCGCTGGAAAGTCGCCGCAAGCATGAAGTCGGCACTGTCGTGCTGACCGTCACCATTGGCCTTGATGGACGTGTGGTGAATATCGGTGTGAGCAAAAGCAGCGGTTTTGCACGTCTCGACGACGCCGCTCTGTCGGCCGTGCGTAAATGGCGCTGGGCACCGATCGTCGAAGGCGGCCAGCCGGTAATGGTTCGCGGATATATTCCGATCCCCTTCGAGCTTCAGGGATGAGACCGGCCTCCCTGCATTCATGACGCGGGCCTTTAGAGGTTTCTTGGGTTTTGGCGGTTAAGACCAGCGGCATGAGTGGCCCGCCTGTCAGTTCCCCAGCATCCGTCCTGGACCCCATCGCCGCGGGGGACGTGGACGCAAGCGAATCGTCTTTTGGCGCGCGGGTGCGCAGCGCGCTTATCTGGCGGTCCGGCGCGCAGATATTGACGCAGATGCTCAGCTGGGTCTCGACCCTGATGGTCATCCGCATCCTGAACCCGGCCGATTACGGCCTGTTCGCGATGACGCAGGCGGTGATCGCCTTCATGACTTTCCTCAACGGCTATGGCCTGGTCAGCGCGCTGGTGGCGTCGGAGACGATCGACACGCACCGGCTGCGGCAGGCGTTCGGCCTCATGCTGCTGCTCAACGGCGGGCTTGGGCTGGCGCAGCTCGTCTTCGCGCCGCTTGCCGCCGATTATTATAACCAGCCGATGGTGGCGGACATGCTGCGCGTGCAGGCGGTCATCTATCTGTCGACGCCCTTCATCACCCTGCCCGAGGTTCTGATGGGCCGCAGCCTGGATTTCCGCAAGGCAGCCTATGTCACGCTGATCTCCGGCCTGACGGCGGCGGGCGTGGCGATCACCGGGGCGTTGTCCGGCTGGGGCGTATGGACCCTGGTGTGGGCGCCGATCGCGGGCTTCTACGTCAAGGCAGTCGGCTATTCGCTCGTGACGCGCTTCTTCATCTGGCCCAGTTTCAACTTCAGGGGCGCGGGGCCGACCATCTGGTTCGCCGTCACCCTGCTCGGCAGCCAGCTCGCCTTCCTGATCCAGAGCCAGGCGGACGTGTTCATCGGCGGCCGCGTGCTCGATCCGCATGCGCTGGGCCTCTATGCCGAGGCACTGTTCCTGACGCAGATATTCGTGTCCAAATTCGTGCCGCCGATCAACGAAGTCACCTTTCCCATCTATGCCCGGATGCAGGCGGACAAGGCGCGCGTGGCCGACGCATTGTGCAAGGCGATCAAGCTGGTCCTGCTCATCGCCTGCCCGCTCTACCTCGGCATGGCCGTGACCGCCGAGCCGCTGGTGCTGACCATATTGGGTGCGAAATGGGTGGAGATGGCGCCCTATGTGTCGCTGCTGGCGCTGGCCATGCCGTTCCTGACCTTGCAGGTGATGTTCCCGCCGATGCTGAATGCCATCGGTCGCCCCGGCCTGGGCGCGCGCATCGCCATGATCGGCGCGGTGATCATGCCGCTGGCCTTTCTGATCGGTATCCATCGCGGTGGCGTCGGTGACGGCTCCAGCGGCGGTGGTCATGGCCTGGCCGTCGCATGGCTGATCGGTTATCCGATCTTTGCGCTGTCCACCGCGCGGCTGGCCGGGCGGCTGGTCGGCCTGACCTTCGGTCATATCTTCCGTGCCATCCTGCCCGGCCTGATGGCGGCGACGGTAATGGCGATGCTGGTCTATGGCGTCGATCATCTGCTGCTGCCCGACCCTATGCCCCCGATCGTTCGCCTCGGCATACTCGTCGCGATCGGCGGGGCGAGCTATGTGGGGCTGCTCCTGGCATTCGCGCGGGGCACGGTCCGGGAGCTGGTCGCGATGATCTCCGGCCGCGGCATCGGCGGGGTCATTGCCGCGTCGGAGGAAGGACAGGCATGATCGCCGCCCGTTTCGGCACGTTGCGCGGCCTCGTCCGCCTCTTGCTCGCGCATGGGGAGCTGGCGCTGGGACGCGGTGCGGTGAGCGTCGGCCCGCCCGACGCCGTGCGCCGCCTCGTCTTCATCTGCCACGGCAATATCTGCCGCAGCGCCTTTGCGGATGTCGCCGCCCGGCGCGCTGGCCTTGCCGTCACCTCCTTCGGCCTCTCCACCGACAGCGGCAAGCCAGCCCATGGTCCCGCCATCGATGCGGCAACGCGGCTCGGCCATGATCTGAGCGCCCACCGCGCGACGATGATGAGCGACTATGTGCCGCAGCAAGGCGACCTGCTGCTGGCGATGGAGACGCGCCAGTTGCGCCGCCTGGCCGCCGACCCGCGTCTGGGTGCTCTGCCGCGCAGCCTGCTCGGCCTCTACACCCGGCCGCGCGTGCCGCATCTGCATGATCCCTATTCGCTGAGCGACGCCTATATGGAGACTTGCCTCGCGCGGATCGAGACGGCGATGCCGGCCCTGCGCGCGACCTTTCCTAACGCTCGCGCCGGATAATCCCGATCATGTCGCCGACGAGCGGCCGGGGGTCCGACCAGTCCCACACATAATAGCCGGTACGCAGCGACAGCCAGTCCGTTCCCCATGCCAGCGCCTCACGCAGGCGATTGGGCGCGGCCTGTCCCGCCGCCGCCTCGGCCACGGGCGAGCGCAATATGCCGACCAGCCGCTTGGTATCGGGAATGGCATAGCGGGCGCGCCGCTGGCGATAGGCGGGTTGGGGGGTGCTGCCGGCCAGGGGGACGGCCGCGCGATATTGCTCCCATGCGAACTCGGCACCCGCCTGTGAGGCGAGCGGCAGGCTGCCCCAGAAGCGGCCGTTGATCTCCATCAGCCAATAGCGGCCGGTCGCCGGATCATGGCGATATTCCACCATTGCTGGTCCATCCCAGCCGATGGCCTGCAACAGGGCCTCGGACTTGGCCATCTGCCCGGCATGGAGGGACAGCGGCACCGATTCGCACAAGGTCGAGACACCCCCGCTGGCCGGAAATTCGCGCAGGCGGCGATGCTGGAAGCGCAGGCGCGCCTGATTGGCTTGTGGGCCGCCGTCCATCATCAGCATCTGGCCAAAGCCATAGCCGCCGCACCAGCCCTGCACCATCGGCCAGTCACCCAGTCCGTCATAGCGGGCCAGCAGGGCCAGCAACGACTCCGGCGAGGTGGCGAACAGGGTTTTCTCGAAGGGCAGGCCCGCCGCCGCCAGCCGTGCCCACAGGGCGGGCGGGTCGCTCCATTTCAGGATGGCGGGATAGGGGAGGGTGCGCGCCCGTGCGGCGAAATCCTCGCCCGCCTGTGGTTGCCATGTCGGCGGAATGTCGATCCCGATCTTTGCCGCCGCCGCCAGCGTGCGGGCCTTGTCCAGTACGACGGCCAGCGGGTCGCTGCGCGGTGTCAGGATGCGGCATCCCTCGATCACCTCCGGCAACAGGGCGAGCGCCAGCAGGTCGCCCTCGCTGATCGCCAGCAGCACGGCGGCGCCCGTCTCCCGGATCAGTTCCGGCAACCAGTCGCCCAGCGTCCGGTCCGCTGGCCGCACCATGAACTGGCTCGCGTGGCGGGAATAACGCCCGATGGCATGGGGCGACTTGCCGATCGCGATCACCGGCACGCCATGGCGCCCCAGTTCGCGCACGACCGTCAGGCCGATCGCGCTGTCGACGCCCAGGACGATGGCGGGAGGCAATGTCATACCGGGAACAGGCCGCGTTCATAGGCCAGCGCAGCGAAGCCCTGCTCCGCCATGCGCCATGCGGTGCGGGTGCGGTTGGGCGCCAGGCGCAGGCGGACCGGGGAGGTGTCCGCCACGGGCGGGGGCAGGTCGGCAAATCCCGATGGCACGACCCGCGCATCCGCCGCAATGGCATCGCACAGCGCCGCAAACCGTCTCATGACGAGACGATTGGGTCGCATGCGGTCGCGCGACAGCATCTCGAAACTATGGCTGACGACCACGAAACACTGTGCTTCGCTGGCTGCGGCATGGCTCAGGCCCCGTGTCATTTCGGCGGCGGAAAGCGCGCAGACCTGTGCGGGGCGGAAATGGCCCGGCCGGTCCCATATGCCAGCGACCGGGGCCTCGAACACGCCGTGGAGGGCAAGGGGATCGACGGTCTCGGGCGCGAGCGAGATATGGCAGGGTTTGCCCGCATAATCGGCATTATAGCTGCTGTCCCACAGCATGCCGAGTTGGGCGAGCGCGCGCAGCGTATCGTCGTTCGCGCCATAATTGCCCGCGCGAAAGGCATTGGGTTGCGGCGCTCCGGCGGCGACCAGCGCATCGCGCGCCCAGCCGATCAGCGTGATCTGATCGTTGAGCGAGAAATCCCCGATGTTGCGCCCGGTTCGCCCTTCGACAGGCGAATCCTTGGCCCATTGCAACCATTCGCTGTGGATATGGACCTGAACCTCATGCCCGCGCGCAAGGATGGGTTCGATCATCCGGGCAATGATGTCCGGGCCATGGATCAGGCCGGGCATGGGGTCCACGAAGAACACGCCTCTTATGCCGCACGCCTCCATCCGGTCCATCTGCCAGCCGATGCCGAATGCGCCTGCGCGGGTTTCTCCCGTCAGGGACAGGCGGAGATTTTCAGCGGGGGTCATGCCCGCCTGCTGGCGGCTGGCGGATAATTCCGTGTCGATGGTGATGAGCGCGCGGGTCATGGAGCATGACCTATCACAGCCTCCCTTACCAGAAAGTACCTAGCGCAAGGGGATTCGCGCATATCCCAGTGGCGGCAGGTCGACCGGCCCGCCCTCACCGACCCATGTTCGCGCCTCCCGCGCGAAATTGAACAGGCAGAGCAATGTCTCGCCCTCGCTCTGGCGCAGGAAGGCGAGAATATCCACGTCCTGTGCGTTCACGAAGGTGAGGCTTCCCGAGGATAAGGCTTCGTGAGCTTTGCGCTCCGCAATCGCCTGTCGATAGCTGGCCAGCACGCTGGCGGGATCGAAATCCTGCCGGTCGAGCGCCAGCGGGCGGTGGGCATCGGGCACCGGCAGCCAGGGCTTTGCCGTGGAGAAGCCCGCATAAGGGCCTTCGCTCTCCCATGGTATAGGAGTGCGGCATCCGTCGCGGCCCTTGAACGCGGGCCAGAAGCGAATGCCATAGGGATCGCGCAGATCCTCATAGGCGAGGTTCGCTTCGGGCAGGCCCAGCTCCTCGCCCTGATACAGGCACACCGGCCCCTTGAGCGAGACGAGCAGGTTGATGGCGAGGCGCGCGATCGCGGCCGGATCGTCGCCCGGCTCCGCCCAGCGGCTGACATAGCGCATCACGTCATGGTTGGAGATGGACCAGCAGACCACGCCCCGGTCGGCCGCTTCCCCGAACGCCTCGAAAACCCTGCGGAACAGAACGGGGTCGAAGGACGTGCCGAACAGGTCGAAGGTATAGCTTGAATGCAGCAGGTCATCGCCGGCGGTATAGGCACGGACGGTTGCAGGCGAGCGGTCCTCGTCCCCGACCTCGCCCAGTGCGATGGCGCCGGGATATTCCGTCAGCAGTTGGCGCAGCCGCGCGAGGAAGAGCAGGTTTTCCGGCTGGCTCTTGTCGTAGACATGGTCCTGGAAGCCATAGGGGTTGGTGGCCTGAACGCTCCCCTTGTCGCCATGCGCGGCGGCGGGTGGATTGTCGCGCAGCTTCTCGTCATGGAAATAATGATTGCAGGCGTCGAGCCGGAAGCCATCCACGCCCCGGTCCAGCCAGAAGCGGATGGTGTCCAGCATCTCGTCCTGCACCGCCGGATTATGGAGGTTGATGTCCGGCTGCGACGTCAGGAAGCTGTGCATATAATATTGCATCCGCACCCCGTCCCACTCCCAGGCGGGGCCACCGAAGACGGAGAGCCAGTTGTTGGGCGCGGTGCCGTCCGGCCTTGCCTCCGCCCAGACATACCAGTCGGCGCGAGGGTTGGCGCGGCTGGCGCGGCTTTCCTTGAACCATGCATGCTGGTCCGACGTGTGGGAGAGTACCTGATCGATGATGATCTTCAGGCCCAGTCCGTGCGCCGCCGCGATCAGCCGGTCGAAATCGCCCAGCGACCCGAATATCGGATCGACATCGCGATAGTCGGACACGTCATAACCCATGTCGGCCATGGGAGATTTGAAGAAGGGCGAGATCCACACCGCATCGACCCCCAGCGAGGCGATGTGTGGCAGGCGGGCGGTGATGCCGCCCAGATCGCCCATGCCATCGCCATTGCTGTCCTGAAAGGAACGGGGATAGACCTGATAGATTATAGCGCCGCGCCACCAGTCTGGATCGGTCATTGGGCTGGCTCCTTGGCTTTCAGAAAGGCGACGGATCGTGGGAGCAGGAGGGTGTCACCGTCCCAGTCGCCCACGGGCAGGGTAAAGGTTGTGGCGTCATTTGCCCTGTTGAAGAGGATAAGCGTTCGGCCGACCTGCATCTGGAGCGTCTGGATGTCCGCATCTTCCCAGTCGGCAACGGTCAGCGGTTCGCCCGCCTCCGTCAGCCATCGGACATCGCCCTCGCCCAGGAAGGCGGTGTCGCTCAGTTCGGGGGAGGCCTGCCGGAATTCCGCCAGGGCTACCGCATGCGCCTCTATCTCTAAGTTGCGGGCGGTCCAGT
The DNA here is from genome assembly GCA_036384115.1 of Sphingobium sp. GTDB lineage: Bacteria > Pseudomonadota > Alphaproteobacteria > Sphingomonadales > Sphingomonadaceae > Sphingobium. The sequence continues at coordinate 27,013 of DASVMZ010000047.1, read as the reverse complement.
CCACCCAGGTGATGGCATTGTCCTGACAATAGGCATTGTTGTTGCCGCGCTGGCTGCGCCCGAACTCGTCACCCGCCGTCAGCATGATGGTGCCGCGCGAGGCATAGAGGGTGGAGAGCAGGGCCTTCACGTCGCGCCGTCGCGCGGCGAGGATGGCGGGGTCGTCGGTCGGCCCCTCGACACCATTGTTCCAAGAGTGATTCTCGCCATGGCCATCGCGGCCATCCTCGCCATTGGCCAGATTATGGCGGTCCCTGTGCGCGACCATATCGGCAAGGGTGAAGCCGTCATGCGCGGCCAGGAAATTCACGGTGCGGCTAGAGGCTTCCCCCGGTGAAGAACCGGCGCCGAATATATCCGAAGACCCCGCCAGACGCGTCGCCAGCGACCCGATGCGCCCCGGATCGCCGCGCCAGAACAGCCGCACATCGTCGCGATAACGGTCGCTCCATTCGAGGAAGGGAGGAGCGAACCGGCCCAGTTGATAGCCGCCCGGCCCGATGTCCCATGGCTCCGCGATCAGGATGCGGTCGGCCAGCACCGGATCGTCCGCAATCTCGCGCAGCAACTGCGCCTCGGCCGAGAAGCCCGCCATCGTCCGTCCCAATATCGGGGCGAGGTCGAAGCGGAAGCCATCCACCCCGGCATTCAGTACGAAATGGCGCAGGGCATCGAGGATCATCCGCCGCATCATGGGATGGTCGCACGCCACCGTATTGCCGCAGCCGGTGTCGTTGATGAGGGTGCCGTCGGCGGCGTGGCGATAATAGGCGTGGTTGGCCAGTCCCCGAAAACTCAGCGTCCGGCCGAAAATGTCGCTCTCGCCCGTGTGGTTGAACACGAGGTCGAGAATGACGTCGATCCCGGCATCGTGCAGCGCGGCGACGCTGGCACGCAGATCCTCCAGCGTCCCCAGCCGTGGATCGATGGGCATGAAGGTGACGGGATTATAGCCCCAGCCATTGGTGAGACCGAGGGGGGCAAGGTGTCGCTCGTCGATCCATGCGACGACCGGCATCAGCTCCACGGCGTCGATATGGAGGCGCTGGAGATGGGCGATCACCGCCGGATGGGCCAGCGCGCGCAGGGTGCCCCGGTCCGCCTCCGGCACCTGCGGGTGCAGCATGGTGAAAGGCCGCACCGCCAGTTCATAAATGGTGCCGCCGGGCCGGAAGCGGGGTGCGCGATGCGCCACAGGCTCCATCCGGGTGACGATGGCATGGGGTACATCATCCGGGCCATAGGGCCTGTCGAGCGCGAGGGCGTAGGGATCGACCAGCCATGTGTCGCCTGCCCTGAGAGCATAAGCCTGCCCCGCGCCGATGCCGGGGACGAACAGGCGATGCAGCCCATCCCCTGAAGGATCGAAGGGAAGGGTGACGGTGTCGAGCACCAGATCCAGCCGCTCCACATCGGGTGCCCAGACCGCGAAGAACACGCCGTCGTCCGTCACTGTCGCACCGAGGCGAGGGGTGGTTTCCGGCATCAGGCGGCGACCCTTTGTGCTTGCTTGGCCGCCACCAGTCCGGCGAACAGGCTGGCATAGCGGGCCGCGCTGCGATCCCAGCTGAAGTCAGCCGCCATGCCTGCCTGCTGCATAGCCGCCCATGCGGGCCTGTCGGCATGGAGGGCCTGCGCCCGGCCCAACACGTCCAGAAGACTGTCCGGCGTCAACGGGCCGAACTGAAGGCCGGTGGCGACCTGCTGACCAAGCGCCGCTTCATTGGCGTCGATCACCGTATCGGCGAGGCCACCTGTGCGCGCGACGATGGGCACGCAGCCATAGCGCAGGCCGTAGAGCTGGGTCAGGCCGCACGGCTCCGTCCGCGAGGGGATGAGGATCGCGTCCGCCCCGCCTTGCAGCAGATGGGACGCGGCCTCGTCATAGCCGATCCGAACACCGATCCGCCCCCGGTGGCGGGACGCGGCGGCCAGAAACTGGCCCTCCAGCCCCGCGTCGCCGGACCCGAGCAGGGCGATCCTGATCCCCATGCCCGCAATCGCGTCGAGCTGGCTGGCGAGGACGTCGAGACCCTTTTGCCAGGTCAGGCGGCTGACGATGGTGACGAGCAGTGAATCGTCGCTGTCGAGGCCGAAGCTTTTTTCGATCGCGGCCCGGTTCAGCCGACGTGCGTCGATCGACCCGGCGGAGAAAGGGGCCGCAAGGTCGCGGTCGTTGGCCGGATTCCATTCCGCCGTGTCGATGCCGTTGACGATGCCGTGCAGCGCAGTGCCCCGTGCCCGCAGCAACCCGTCCAGCCCCATGCCCCATTCGCCAGTCGTGATTTCCCGCGCATAGCTGGGGCTGACGGTGGTGATGGCGTCGGCATGCTGAATGCCCGCCTTGAGATAGCCGACGCCGCCATAATATTCGAGGCCGTCCACCGAAAACTCGCTGGGAGGCAGGCCGAGGGCGGGGAAGATGCCGGGATCGAACCGCCCCTGGAAGGCGAGATTGTGGATGGTCAGCACGCCCGGTACATGCGGCGTGCGGCCATGGCGCAGATAGGCGAGGGTGAGGGCCGCCTGCCAGTCGTGCACATGTATCACATCTGGCGCGAAGTGGCGCAGGCCCCCGGCGGCCAGGTCCGCTCCAACAGCCGACAGGGCGGCGTAGCGGCGCCAGTTGTCCGTCCAGTCATGACCGGCCATGTCGAGATAGGGGCCGCCTTCCCGGTCGTAGAGCGCGGGCGCGTCGAGGACGAGCAGGTCGCGGCCTTCATAATTGGCGCGGATCACCCGGGCGTCCGCGCCGAACAGGGAGGGGTAGCGTTTGGCGGCCCGTGCCTTGCCGCCGCCATCGCCCTCGCCGCCTTTGCCGATGCGCTTCATCACGGCGGGATAGCCGGGGATCAGGGTCGTGACCTGCCAGCCATGGCGCGCCAGCCCGGCGGGCAGGGCGCCCACCACGTCGGCCAGCCCGCCTGTCTTGATCAGCGGGTGGATTTCCGATGCAACGGCCAGTGCCCGCACGTCAGCCGGTCTCCCCCAGCCGGTCGATCATCTCCTTGGTGATGAGGCAGATGCCCTTGTCCGTCCGGCGGAATCGCTGCGCGTCATATTCGGGATTTTCGCCGACGATCAGCCCTTCCGGGATGCGGACATTGGCGTCGATCACCACCTTGTCCAGCCGCGCGCCCCGTCCGATCTCGCAGCGGGGCAGGACGACGCTGTTCGTCACCGACGAGAAGCTGTGCGCATGGACCCCGGTGAAGATCAGCGCACGGTGCAGCGACGAACCGGAGATGATACATCCGCCCGAGATGAGCGAGGAAATGGCCGCGCCCCGCCGATATTCGTCGTCATGCACGAATTTGGCGGGCGGCGTGACCTCGGCATAGCTCCACAAGGGCCAGCTCTGGTCATAGAGGTCGAGGTGCGGCAGCACATCGGTCAGGTCGATATTCGCCTCCCAATAGGCGTCGATCGTGCCGACATCGCGCCAATAGGCCTCCGGTTCCAGGTCACCGCGCACGCAGGAGGTGGAGAAGCGATGCGCCACCGCCTTGCCATGCTCGACCACATAGGGGATCAGGTCGCCGCCGAAGTCATGCTTGGATAGCAGATCCTCCGCGTCGCGTTTGAGCAGTTCGATCAGATAGCTGGTCTTGAAGACATAGATGCCCATGCTGGCCAGCGCCATGTCCGGCTGGCCGGGGATGCCGGGCGGGTCAGCGGGTTTTTCGACGAAGGCGGTGATCCGGTCGCTTTCGTCCACATGCATCACGCCAAAGCCGACCGCCTCCATGCGGGGCACTTCCAGACAGCCGACGGTGACGTCCGCACCCTCGTCCACATGCTGGCGGAGCATCAGCTCATAGTCCATCTTGTAGACATGATCGCCCGCCAGGATGATCATATATTCCGGGCCATAGCTCTCGATGATGTCGATATTCTGGTACACGGCGTCAGCGGTGCCCAGATACCATTGCGTCTCCGACACGCGCTGCGAGGCGGGTAGGATGTCGAAGCTCTCATTGCGTTCCGGCCGCAGGAAGTTCCACCCGCGCTGGAGATGCCGGATGAGCGAATGCGCCTTATATTGGGTCGCCACGCCGATGCGGCGGATGCCGCTGTTGATCGCGTTGGACAGCGCGAAGTCGATGATCCGCGCCTTGCCGCCGAAATAGACGGCAGGCTTGGCGCGCACGTCCGTCATCTCGTACAGGCGACTGCCGCGACCGCCCGCCAGCACATAGGCCATGGTATCGCGCGCGATCGGCTGAGTGCGCTTTGGTCGTGTTTCGGTCATGCCCTTGCCTGCTCCCCGCCTTCTGTTCGTTCGAGATAGAGTGTTGCCAATGGGGGAATGGTTAACGTCGCCCAGCCATCGCCGTCCGCCTCCACCACGCCGCCATTGCCCGCGCCGCTGCCGCCATAGACTGCCGCGTCGCTGTTGAAGATTTCACGCCAGCGTCCGCCGCCGGGCAGGCGCAGGCGATAGCCGGTGCGCAGGCCGGGCGTGAAGTGGGAAATAACCACCATATCGCGCCATATTCCATCGCCATCCGGCCCGCGCCGGGTCCAGGCGAAGACGCTGTTGGCCATATCGTCCGCGACCAGCCACTCGAACCCGTCGCCCTCGCAGTCGCGGGCATGGAGGGCCGGACGGTCGCGATAGAGATGGTTGAGGTCGCGCAGGGCGCTTTGTACCCCGGCATGGGAAGGCAGGTCCGCCTCATGCCAGTCGAGCGCGCGGCTTTCCGCCCATTCGCGGCGCTGGGCGAACTCCTGCCCCATGAACAGCAGCTTCTTGCCCGGATAGCCCCACATGAAACCGTAGAAAGCGCGCAGGGTCGCGAATTTCTGCCAGTCGTCGCCCGCCATCTTGGTGAGCAGCGATCCCTTGCCATGCACCACCTCGTCATGGCTGATCGGCAGGACGTAATTTTCGCCGAATGCGTAGATGAGGCCGAAGGTCAGGTCGTTGTGATGATGTTGCCGATGCACGGGGTCGCGCGCCAGATAGCGCAGCGTGTCGTGCATGAAGCCCATGTTCCATTTGAAGCCGAAGCCCAGGCCGCCTTCATGCACTGGCTGCGACACGCCCGGCCATGCGGTGGATTCCTCCGCGATGGTCATCACGCCGCGCGCCGTCTCGTTCGCCTGGCCATAGACGGCGCGATTCATCGACTGGAGGAAGCGCACCGCCTCCCAATTCTCCCGCCCGCCGCTCTCATTGGGTATCCACTCGCCCGCCTTGCGCGAATAATCGAGGTAGAGCATCGAGGCGACCGCATCCACGCGCAGCCCGTCGAGATGATAGCGGTCGGTCCAGAACAGCGCATTGTTGACGAGGTAGGAGACGACCTCCCGCCGCCCGAAGTTGAAGATGGCGGTGTTCCAGTCGGGGTGGAAGCCCTTGCGCGGATCGGCATGTTCATAAAGCGCCGTGCCGTCGAAGCGGGCAAGGCCATGCGCGTCCGTCGGGAAATGGGCGGGCACCCAGTCGAGGATGACGCCGATCCCGGCGCGGTGTGCCCCGTCCACGAAGCGGGCGAATCCCTCCGGCTCGCCGAAACGCGCGGTGGGCGCATAGAGGCCAGTGGTCTGGTATCCCCAGCTCGGGTCATAGGGATGCTCGGTGATCGGCAGGAATTCGATATGGGTGAAGCCCATGTCGACCACATAGGGGATGAGCTGGTCGGCCAGTGCGTCCCAGCTCAGAAACGCGCCAGCCGGGTCCCGGCGCCATGACCCGGCATGCACCTCGTACGTGGAGATCGGCTGGCGGCGGGCATCGACCGTGCCCCAATAGTCGCGGTGCGCGGCATCGCCCCAGTCATGCGCCAGCGGACCGGCAGTGACGGAGGCGGTGGCGGGCCGATATTCGCTGCGAAAGGCGAAGGGGTCGGCCTTCAGCGGCAGGACGGTGCCGGCCGCATCCAGTATCTCATATTTATAGCCTTGCCCCACGCCGACGCCGGGCGCGAAGATTTCCCATATGCCGGTGTCGCGGCGCAGGCGCATGACATGGCGCCGTCCGTCCCAGTCGTTGAAGTCGCCGACGACGGACACGCGCCGCGCATCGGGCGCCCAGACCGCGAAATGCACGCCGTCCGCACCCTCATGGTTGATGGGATGCGCGCCCATCTTGTCGAACAGGCGCAGATGCGACCCCTCCGCCATATAATGATCGTCCATCGGGCCGAGGACGGGACCATAGCTGTAGGGATCGTCCACCCACCACTCGCCACCGTCATTGGCGGCGAGATAGCGCAGCGGGCGTGCCTTGCGGAGTTTCACCACGCCCTCGAACAGCCCGCCATCATGGATGCGGGGGAGGGCGGTGCCGGTCTTCGCGACCCCGCTCCCCTCCCGCGCAAAGGCAGTGACCCGCTCGGCGCCCGGTATGACGCAGCGTGCGACGAACGCGCCTCCGTCACGATGTATGCCCAGCACCGAGAAAGGATCGGCATGGGTGCCTGTCACCAGGGCGTCGGCTTCGTGGGCGTTCACGACGACCCTCTCAAACAGTTTATGGCAGTACCTTCCAGATTTCCCGCGCGTACTGCCGGATGGTCCGGTCCGAAGAGAACCAGCCGACACGCGCGGTGTTCCGCACGGCCTGTGCATCCCATTGTGCCTTGTCCGCCCATAATGTGTCCAGCTCCCGCTGGGCGCCATGATAGCTGTCGAAATCGGCCGCGACCATGAACCAGTCATGGTCGTAGATGCCGCCGATCAGGTCGCGATAGCGGGTCGGATCCTCGGGCGAGAAGACGCCGGAGGAGATGGCGTTGAGCGCCTGGCCCAGTTCGCGCGATCCCTCGATGATCTCGCGCGGGTTATAGCCATTGTTGCGCTTGTCGGCGACTTCCTGCGCGGTCAGGCCGAAAATCTTGATATTGTCGCGGCCGACATGCTCCATGATCTCGATGTTCGCGCCGTCGAGCGTGCCGATGGTCAGCGCGCCATTGAGCGCGAACTTCATGTTGCCGGTGCCCGATGCCTCCATGCCCGCGGTCGAAATCTGTTCGGACAGGTCGGCGGCGGGCATCATGATCTCGGCCAGCGACACATTATAGTTGGGCACGAAGCCGATTTTGAGCAGGCCCTGCACCGCCGGGTCATGGTTCACCGTGCGCGCCACGTCGTTGATGAGTTTGATGATCAGCTTGGCATTATGATAGCTGGACGCCGCCTTGCCGCCGAACAGCTTTACGCGCGGCTGCCAGTCCCGTTCGGGATGGCTGCGAATCTGGTCGTACAGAGCCACCGCCTCGACGATGTTGAGCAACTGACGCTTATATTCGTGGATGCGCTTGATCTGTACGTCGAAGATGGCGGACGGGTCGACGCGCAGGCCCATGCGCTCTTTCAGCACATCGGCCAGCTTGCCCTTCTTCACCTGCTTCACCGCGCGGAATTTCTCGCGGAAAGCGGCGTCATCGGCAAAGGGGACAAGGTCGGTCAATGCCTCGGTATCGTCCAGGAACCTGTCGCCGATCGTCTCGCGGATCAGGCTGGTCAGTTCCGGGTTGCACTGCATCAGCCAGCGGCGGGGGGTGACGCCGTTGGTCTTGTTGTTGATGCGGTCGGGGAACATGGTGTGCAGGTCGGCGAACACTGTTTCCTTCATCAGCTCCGTGTGCAGCGCGGCCACGCCATTGACGCTGTGCGAGCCTGCAAAGGCGAGATTGGCCATGCGGACGCGCCGCTCCCCACCCTCGTCTATGAGGCTGATCGCGCCGATCTGCCGGTCGTCGAAACCTCTTTCGCGCCGCGCCTCGATCAGCAGCCTGGCGTTGATCGCGAACACGATCTGCATGTGCCGGGGCAACAGCCGCTCGAACAGGGGCAGCGGCCATGTCTCCAGCGCCTCGGGCAGCAGCGTGTGGTTGGTGTAGCTGAACGTGCGGCGGGTGATGTCCCACGCCTCGTCGAAGCCCAGTGCGAATTCGTCGAGGAGGAGGCGCATCAGCTCCGCCACCGCGACGGCGGGATGGGTGTCGTTCAGCTGCACCGCCGCCTTGTCCGGCAGGGTGCGGATGTCCCGGAAATATTGGACGTGGCGCCGGACGATGTCCTGCAACGAGGCCGAGGAGAAGAAATATTCCTGCCGCAGGCGCAGTTCCTGCCCCGCCGGGGTCGAGTCGGCGGGGTAGAGGACGCGCGCCAGGCTCTCCGCCTTGTTGCTCTCCTTCAGCGCGCCGATATGGTCGCCCGCGTTGAACGCATCGAGCAGGATGGGATCGATCGGCACGGCGGTCCACAGGCGCAGCGTGTTGACCCGGTCCGCGCGCCAGCCGACGACGGGCGTGTCATAGGGGGTTGCGATCACCCGGTCCTGCGGCTTCCAGACGCGGGCGTCGTCGCCGCTGCCGTCCGCGGCCGTGGGCTCCACCAGCCCGCCGAAGCCGACCTCATAGCTGGCCTCGCGCCGCTCGAACTCCCAGGGATTGCCGTGCGCCAGCCAGGTTTCGGGCAGTTCGACCTGCCAGCCGTCATGTATTTCCTGCCGGAACATGCCGTTCACATAGCGGATGCCATAGCCATAGGCGGGCACGTCCACGGTCGCCATCGACTCCATGAAGCAGGCGGCGAGGCGGCCGAGGCCACCATTGCCCAGCGCCGCATCCGGCTCCAGTTCCGCCATCACCTCCATGTCGACGCCCAGCTTGCCAAGGGCGGCGCGCACCTCCTCCATGATGCCCAGATTGGACATGGCGTCGCGCATCAGGCGGCCGATCAGAAATTCCAGGCTGAGATAATAGACCCGCTTGCCGCCCTCCTCATAGGTCTTGTTGGTCGATGCGATCCAGCGGTCGATCACCCGGTCGCGGATGGCCGCGATGGTCGCGGCCAGCCAGTCATGCGGCTTGGCGGCGGAGGGGTTCTTGCCGATCCGGTGGGTCAGCCGCTCCACGATCACCGCGGCCAGCGCATCGGGATCGGTTTCTCTCGGCGACAGGGTGGGAAGGGCGACCGTTGTGTTCTGCATCTTGCTCGACCTCCTCGCGCGGCGCCCAGCCCGTGCCATGCACGACGGTGGGCAGCCTTGAAACCAGCGGACAGGGAGCGAAACTGCCCCATGCCGCACTGCACCATTAATGCACTAATCGCCGGTCAGCGAAACCCCCAATCGACACCCCGACCGACCATCGTCAGGCCCATCTTTCTAACCCGGCTTTCCGAAAGGCGCGAGGGGTTCGTTGCGCATGAGGAAAGATTGTCGGGGGAGCCGTGCGATGCCGGTTGTCGCTGCGTGTCATCCGCCGCGATCCCTTTCGGCCATGGGAGGAAGACGCCTCCCGTGAACGGGTCGGACCGAGGGTGGCCGGGAACAGGACAGGATGACGGCCAATAGATCCCCACTGAATAGCTGTCCGTTCGGGCGTGCGGCCCACCCTCTGGGGAGGTGAGCCTCCGGCTGTGAGAGGGGGATCAGCCCTGCGGCGTGCCGCCTCTGATCCACGTCGCAATCTTCTGTGCAATCGCGGCAAAGGGCGCGGCATGGGCGTCATTGCCCGAGGCGGGGGGCACGCCCGCGTCCGACGCGCGGCGGATGGTGATGTCGAGCGGCACCCGGCCGAGGAAGGGCAGGCCCATCTCCGCCGCCGCCGCTTCCGCGCCGCCCTGTCCGAACGGATCGCTCAGCTCCCCGCAATGGGGGCAGGCATAGCCGGACATATTCTCGATCATGCCGATGATCGGCACCCCCGCCTGCTCGAACAGGCTGATCGCGCGGGTCGCGTCGATGAGCGCGAGATCCTGCGGCGTGGAGACGATCACCGCCCCGGCGGGCTTGTGCTTCTGGAGCATGGTGAGTTGCACGTCGCCGGTGCCGGGCGGCAGGTCGACCACCAATATCTCCGTCCCCTGCCAGTGCGCGTCGAGTAACTGGCCCAGCGCGTTGCTGGCCATCGGTCCGCGCCATGCGATCGCCTGCCCCGGTTCGATGAGATGACCCATGGACAGCATCGGCACGCCAAAACCGTTTTCGATGGGGATCATGCGGCTGCTTTCCGCGCGTGGCTTGGTGCCCTCGCTGGACAGCAGACGGGGAAGCGACGGGCCGTAGATGTCCGCATCGACCATGCCGACCTTGATGCCGAGGCGCGCCAGGGCGACCGCCAGATTGACCGAGAGAGTGGACTTGCCGACCCCGCCCTTGCCCGATCCGACCGCGATGATGCGCGGCCCGGCGACCTTTTCCGCCGTCATGGCGATGCGGGTGTCGGTGATGTCCGGCAGGGTTGCGGCGACGGCGCGCACCGCCTGCTCCATGCCCGCGCGCGTCGCCGTATCGAGGCCGTTTACGTCGAGGGCCAGCGTCAGCACACTATCCTTTACCTTGGCCGAGGAGGCGCGGCCGCCACTCGCGGCGTTGAGCCGGTCCAGTATGTCGGGCGAAACGGGGGAGGGCCTGCTGTCTGTCATAGGGCTGCCTCTTAACGACCCCGGAGGGCGGCGGGAAGCGAGGTGAAACGAGGACGAAAGACTTTTCGGGTCTAAAATGACCCTTGCACCTGTTCTTGGCGGCAACCGCTCCCTATAGTGGTGTTATGACGCTTGTGGAACGCTGGCGGCGCGGAGCAATCGCGCTGATGAACGAGAACAGTCCCTGGGGCGGATCGGGAGGTTCGGACGGAGGATCGGGTGGTGGTGGCCGCGGCGGAAGCGGTGGTCCCCGGAACCCATGGAGCCGTCCACCGGGTGACGAGCCGCCGGGTGGCGGTGGCGGCGATCCACGCGGGCCGTCCGCCGTCGAGGAGCTGATGCGCCGCGCGCGCTCCACCTTTGGCGATGGCATGCAGAACGGACCGGACAAGCGAGCGCTGTGGTTCTATCTGGCGCTGGGCGTATTGGCGATCTGGCTGGCGACCACCTGTATCCACCGCATCGGGCCGCAGGAGCGCGGCATCGTGACCTTCTTCGGCAGTTTCAGCCGCACGCTGACACCGGGTATCGGCATCACCCTGCCCGAACCGCTGGAGAGCGTGAAGGTCATCGACGTGGAGGAAATCCGCACGATCGATATCGGCTCGACCGGCGAGACCGGCAAACTGGTGCTGACCGGCGACCAGAATATCATCAACCTTGCCTATTCCGTGCGCTGGAACATCAGCCGACCGGAGCAATATGCGTTCCAGATCGCAGACCCGGACCGCACCATCGGCGAAGTGGCCGAGTCGGCGATGCGCGCGGTGCTGGCCACCGTGACGCTCAACGACGCCATGGGCACCGCCCGCACCACCATAGAGGAGCAGGTGCGCGGCCGCATGCAGGACATCCTCGACGGCTATCAGGCCGGCGTGCGGGTGCAGGGCATCGCGATCAAGCAGGCCGACCCGCCAGACGCGGTCAACGACGCGTTCAAGGAAGTGTCGGCCGCGCAGCAGACAGCGCAGACGTATCTCAACGAGGCGCGTGCCTATGCCCAGCAGCTCACCGCCAAGGCACAGGGCGAGGCGGCCTCGTTCGACAAGGTCTATGTCCAGTACAAGCTGGCGCCCGAGGTGACGCGCCGCCGCATGTATTATGAAACCATGGAGCAGGTGCTGGCGGGCGTGGACAAGACGATCGTCGACGCCAAGGGCGTGACCTCCTATCTGCCGCTGTCCGAAGTCGGCAAGCGCGCCGCGCCGAAACCCGAAGCGGAGACCCAGCCATGAACGGCCTCGTTCCCCGCAACGCCATCGCGCTCGCCGTGATCGCGACCTTCCTGCTGATCCTCATCGGATCGACCTTCTCGATCGTGCCGGAGACCAAGCAGGCTGTCGTCGTGCGCTTTGGCGAGCCGGTCTGGATCGTCAACGCCTACAAGCCCGGCGAGGCTTTCGGGCGGAGCGGCGCCGGCCTTTACGGTCGCCTGCCGTTCGTCGACCAGATGGTGTGGATCGACAAGCGCATCCAGTCGGTCGAGATGGAGCGGCAGCAGGTGTTGTCTACCGACCAGCTGCGCCTGCAAGTCGACGCCTTTGCCCGTTATCGCATCACCAACCCGCTGCGCATGTATATCGTGGCGGGTAGCGAGGAGCGGGTGTCGGACGCGCTGAGGCCTATTCTGGGTTCGTCGCTCAGGAACGAACTGGGCAAGCGGCCTTTCGCTTCCTTGCTCAGCCCGGAGCGGGGCGCGGTGATGAATAATATCCGTATCAGCCTGAACCGGGTCGCCGCCCAATATGGCGCGGAGGTCATCGACGTGCGGATCAAGCGGGCCGACCTGCCCGACGGCACGCCGCTCCAGAGCGCGTTCGAGCGGATGCGGTCCGCCCGCGACCAGGAAGCCCGCACGATCCGGGCGGAGGGCGCCAAGCAGGCCGCCCTGCTCCGCGCGGATGCCGATGCGTCGGCCTCGCAAATCTATGCCAAGGCCTATGGACAAGACCCGAAATTCTATGATTTCTATCGGGCGATGCAGGCCTATCAGACCACGTTCGGTCCCAATGCGCGCGGCCAGACGTCCGTTGTCCTGTCGGCGGACAACGACTTCCTGCGCGAGTTCAAGGGTGGCCGGTAATCCTGCCGGTGCGCCTGTCATGATCAAAGCCGCTGTTCCCTGGATTTTCTTCCGCCCCGGGAACGCGGGCGTTCCATTCAATGCCGGTTAATCCGGCACCCGGCATGCGCTAAAGGCGCTTTTCGGGAGTTCGGCGAGTGGCGGGCCTATGGCCCGGAAACTCGCTGGCCTGCGTCGAGAGAGGAATGACTATAGTGCGTTATGCTTATGCTATCACCGCCGCCCTGCTGCTGGGCGGCACCGCTCTCAGCCTGACCACGGGCACCAACGTCAGTGCCCAGACCGCCCAGAACGAGGGGCTGGCCGCCGCGCCGCGCGGCGCTCCGGGCAGCTTTGCCGACATGGTCGAGCGGCTCCAGCCCGCCGTGGTCAACATCTCCACCAAGCAGCGGGTGAAGGTGCAGACGCAGAACCCGTTCGCGGGCACGCCCTTCGGCAACATGTTCGGCATGGGCGACGACCAGCAGGGTGGCCAGCCGCAGACCCGGCAGGCGCAGTCGCTCGGTTCGGGCTTCATCATTTCCGCCGACGGCTATATCGTGACCAACAACCATGTCGTCGCCCCCGGCGCGGCGGGCGCCACGGTGGAGAGCATCACCGTCATCCTGCCCGACCGCACGGAATATGAGGCCAAGCTGGTGGGCCGCGACGCCAATAGCGACCTCGCCGTCCTCAAGATCATCCCCAAGAAGGTGCTGCCCTTCGTCAAGTTCGGCGATTCGACCAAGGCACGCGTCGGCGACTGGGTGGTGGCGATCGGCAATCCCTTTGGCCTTGGCAGCACGGTGACGGCGGGCATCATCTCCGCCCTCCACCGCAACACCGGCGGCGGCACCGACCGTTTCATCCAGACCGACGCCTCGATCAACCAGGGCAACAGCGGCGGCCCGATGTTCGACATGGCGGGCAATGTCATCGGCATCAACTCGCAGATATTGTCGCCATCGGGTGGCAATGTCGGCATCGGTTTCGCCATTCCGTCCGAACAGGCGAGCTCGATCATCGACACGCTCCGCAAGGGCCAGTCGATCAGGCGCGGTTATCTGGGCATCCAGATCAGTCAGCTGGGCGACGACATGGCCGACTCGCTGGGCCTGCCCAAGAATCACGGCGAGTTCGTGCAGGGCGTGGAAGCCGGCAAGGGTGCGGACAAGGCCGGGATCAAGGCGGGCGACGTGATCGTGCGCGTCAACAAGCGCGACGTGACGCCGGACGATACGCTGTCCTATATCGTCTCCGCCCTGCCGATCGGGTCGCAGGTGCCGATCGAACTGGTCCGCAACGGCAAGCCGATCAGCGTCACCGCCACGATCGGCGAGCGCCCGCCCGAGGAGCAACTCGCCAAGTTCGGCCAGCAGGGCGACGACGACTTCTCCGACCAGGATCCGCAGAGCAGCGAGCAGGCGGGGCAACAGCAGCTCGGCCTGGCCGTCCAGCCGCTGACCCCCGTCATCGCCCAGCAGCTGGGCGTGCCCGCAACCACGCGCGGTGTCGTCATCTCGGGCGTCGATGCCTCCACCGATGCGGGCCAGAAGGGCCTGCGCCGTGGCGACGTTATCCTGACCGCCAACGGTACGCCGGTGGTGAGCGAGGCGGAACTGAACGGCGCGGTGAAGGCCGCCAAGACCGCCGGGCGCAACGCCATCCTGCTCCAGATCCTGCGCCGCGGCCAGCCCGCCGCCTTCGTGCCGATCAGGCTGCGTGGGGACTGAGGACCGAGAGGGACGAACCGAGAAGGGCGCGGGGGACATCTTCCGCGCCCTTTCTGTTGGGTGTCGCCTGCCGGGCACTGAGGTGCGTGTTTCGTGCTCCTGCTTTCGCAGGGATGGGGGCATCAGGAAGGGACTGTCCCAATTCACGCACCCGGACCTTCATTCCCCCTTTCGATCCTCTCTCGACTTCACACATCATGGAGATAGGATATGCCCCGTATGGAGCGCGGGGACAGGATCATGGCGGACACGGACATCTACATCGGCCTGGGCGGCCTGGAGTCGGGCAAGGGTGAGGAGCAGCGCCTCGTCCTGCGCCGCGCCAACCGGCATGGCCTGATCGCAGGCGCCACCGGCACCGGCAAGACGGTGACGTTGCAGGGCATTGCCGAAAGTTTTTCCGCGCGCGGCGTGCCGGTGTTCCTGGCGGATGTGAAGGGCGATCTTGCGGGCATTGCGATGGCGGGATCGCCCACCGCCAAAAACGCCGACAAGCTGATCGAGCGGGCGAAGGAAATCGGCATCACCGATTACAGCTTTGCCGACAATCCGGCGATCCTGTGGGATCTCTATGGCGAAAAAGGCCATCCGATCCGCACCACCGTTTCCGAAATGGGACCGTTGCTCCTCTCCCAGTTGATGGGGCTGAACGAGACGCAGGAAGGCGTTCTGACCATCGCCTTTCGCTATGCCGACGAGCAGAAGCTGCTGCTTCTCGACCTTGAAGACCTTCAGTCGATGCTGGCCTATTGCGCGGAAAATGCCGATACGCTCAGCACCCAATATGGCAATGTGACCAAGGCCAGCGTCGGTGCGATCCAGCGGCAATTGCTGCAACTGGACAGCCAGGGCGGCGCGCAATTCTTTGGCGAACCGGCGCTCGACATCCATGATTTCATCGCGGTGGACGAAAAGGGGCGTGGCTATGTGAACATTCTCGCCGCCGACAAGCTGATGCAGTCGCCCAAACTCTATGCGACCTTCCTGCTGTGGCTGTTGTCCGAACTGTTCGAGACGTTGCCGGAGATTGGCGACCCGGAAAAGCCGGTGCTGGTTTTCTTCTTCGACGAGGCGCACCTGCTGTTCGACGATGCGCCCAAGGCGCTGACCGACAAGATCGAGCAGGTCGTGCGCCTGATCCGGTCAAAGGGGGTCGGCGTCTATTTCATCACCCAGAACCCCATCGATATTCCCGAGGATGTGGCGGGCCAGCTCGGCAACCGGGTGCAGCATGCCCTGCGCGCCTTCACCCCGCGCGACCAGAAGGCGATCAAGGCGGCGGCGGATACTTTCCGCGCCAATGCAGGCGTGGATGTGGCCACGGCCATCACGGAGTTGAAGGTCGGCGAGGCACTGGTCAGCCTGTTACAGGAGGATGGTTCGCCGTCCCCGGTACAACGGACCCTGATCGCCCCGCCACGCTCGCGGGTGGGGCCGCTGGAGGCCAAGGAGCGGGCGATCATCCGCTCCATCTCCCCGGTCGATGGTAAATATGATGAGGCGATCAATCGCGAGTCGGCGGCCGAGATTCTCCGGGCGCGCGGCACCGCGGCCGTGGCCGCGGCGGATGCCGCCAAGGCACAGGTCGCCAGCGACAAAGCCGCGGCGGAGCAGGCCAAGGCCGAGGCAAAGCAGCAGGCGCAGCAACTCAAGGAACAGGCGAGGCTGGACGCAGCCACTGCGCGGGATGCCGCCAAGCCCTCCGCCATCGGCAGGGCGGTGGAGTCCGCCACGCGCTCGGCGGCATCGTCGGTAGGGCGTCAGGTCGCCAACGAGCTGGGCAAGGCGGTGTTCGGATCGACGCGCAAATCGTCGGGCGGCGGGATCGTGGGGTCGCTGGTGCGGGGGGTGCTGGGGAGCCTGTTCAAATGAAGCCGGTCTTATGGCTGTCTAAAACGGGGCGGTAAGCGGACGGTCTGCGATGCCTCCAGCGCATGCCGGACCTTGACGTTTGCCAGCAATTCCTTGTCCGGCGGGCGCGCGGTATCGACCCGAATAGCGGGAAGGGTGAGCCATGCATGTTGACAGCGCGCGCCCAACCGTTATTGCGCTGCGGCATCGGACGAAACCGCCTTGGCCGCTGGTTGAGCTGACCGGACCGGCCCTCATGCTCTATCTTCTGGAGGGCAAAAAGGGTGCGGGTCTTTGCGACGGACGCTTCTTCGCCCCCGTCGCAGCGTCTCGCTTTCTCCCCTGCCGACCGGCGAGGCTGTCGTGAAAGGGAGAATGGGCAATGACCGCAATCGGACAGGACACGCTCGGCACGCGTGAAACACTCAATGTGGGTGGCAAGGCATACGGCTATTATTCGTTGGCAAAGGCTGCGGCGAAGCTGGGCGACGTATCGCGCCTGCCCTTCTCGATGAAGGTGCTGCTGGAAAATCTGCTGCGTTTCGAGGACGGCGTGACCGTCACCACTGACGATGTCCAGGCGATCATCGACTGGCAGAACGACAAGGGCAAGTCGGAGCGCGAGATCCAGTATCGCCCCGCCCGCGTGCTGATGCAGGACTTCACCGGCGTTCCCTGCGTGGTCGACCTCGCCGCGATGCGCGACGCGATGAACGCGCTCGGCGCGGACGCATCCAAGATCAACCCGCTGGTGCCCGTCCATCTCGTCATCGACCATTCGGTCATGGTCGACGAGTTCGGCACGCCCAAGGCATTCCACGACAATGTCGAACTGGAATATCAGCGTAACGCGGAGCGGTACGACTTCCTCAAGTGGGGCAGCAAGAGCCTCGATAACTTCAAGGTCGTCCCTCCCGGCACCGGCATCTGCCACCAGGTCAATCTGGAGCATATCGCGCAGGCCGTCTGGTCGAGCGAAGCCGCCGACGGCACCACCATCGCCTATCCCGACACCTGCGTCGGCACCGACAGCCACACGACGATGATCAACGGTCTCGGCGTTCTGGGCTGGGGCGTGGGCGGCATCGAGGCCGAGGCGGCCATGCTCGGCCAGCCAGTCTCCATGCTCATCCCCGAAGTCGTCGGCTTCAAGCTGACCGGCACGCTGGCCGAGGGCATCACCGCCACCGACCTGGTGCTGACCGCCACCCAGATGCTCCGTGCAAAGGGCGTGGTTGGCCGCTTCGTGGAATATTTCGGCCCCGGCCTCGCCTCGCTGTCGCTGGCCGACCGCGCGACGCTCGCCAACATGGCGCCGGAATATGGCGCGACCTGCGGTTTCTTCGGCATCGACGACAAGACGATCGACTATCTGCGTCTCACCGGCCGTACCGAGGAAAATATCGCTCTGGTCGAGGCCTATGCCAAGGCACAAGGCCTGTGGATCGACCCCGCCGCCGCCGATCCGATCTTCACCGACTTCATCGAGCTGGACATGAGCAGCGTCCAGCCATCGCTCGCCGGTCCCAAGCGCCCGCAGGACAAGGTCATCCTGAGCCAGGTGGACGATGTCTTCAACGCCGACCTCAACAAGGTCTATCAGAAGGCGCCGACCCGGGTCGCCGTCGAGGGCCGCGATCATGACATCGGTGACGGCGACGTCGTCATCGCCGCGATCACCAGCTGCACCAACACGTCGAACCCCAGCGTCCTCGTCGCCGCCGGTCTCGTCGCGAAGAAGGCGGTCGAATTCGGCCTGAAGCCAAAGCCATGGGTCAAGACCTCGCTGGCCCCCGGTTCGCAGGTCGTGACCGATTACCTCAACAAGGCGGGCCTGACGCAATATCTCGACGCCATTGGCTTCAACCTCGTCGGCTATGGCTGCACCACCTGCATCGGCAACTCCGGTCCGCTGGCCGAGCCGATCAGCAACGCGATCAACGGCAACAACATCGTCGCCGCGTCGGTGCTGTCGGGCAACCGCAACTTCGAGGGCCGCGTGTCGCAGGACGTTCGCGCGAACTTCCTGGCCTCGCCGCCGCTCGTCGTCGCCTATGCGCTCAAGGGCAGCGTCACGACCGATTTCGTCGAGACCCCCATCGGCCAGGGCAGCGATGGCCAGGACGTGTATCTCAAGGACATCTGGCCCTCCAATGACGAGGTCCGCTCGGTCATGGACGGCGCGCTGACCCGCGACATGTTCGTCGGTCGCTATGCGTCGGTCTTCACCGGCGACGACAAGTGGCAGGCGATCGACGTCACGGGTTCGGACACCTACACATGGCGCGCAGGCTCCACCTATGTCGCCAACCCGCCCTATTTCGAGGGCATGGGCATGACCCCGGCGCCCGTCGCTGACATTGTCGACGCCAAGCTGATGGCGATCTTTGGCGATTCGATCACCACCGACCACATCTCGCCCGCCGGCAATATCAAGGCATCCTCGCCCGCCGGCATCTACCTTCAGGAGCATCAGGTCGCTGCGGCCGACTTCAACAGCTATGGCGCGCGCCGTGGCCATCATGAAGTGATGATGCGCGGCACCTTCGCCAACATCCGCATCAAGAATCTGATGCTGGACGGCGTCGAGGGCGGCATGACCCGCTACAAGGGCGAGATCATGCCGATCTACAACGCCGCCATGCTGCACAAGCAGGACGGGACGCCGCTGGTCGTCGTCGCCGGCAAGGAATATGGCACCGGCTCCAGCCGCGACTGGGCGGCAAAGGGCACCAACCTGCTTGGCGTGCGCGTGGTCATCACGGAGAGCTTCGAGCGTATCCACCGTTCCAACCTGGTCGGCATGGGCGTCCTGCCGCTCCAGTTCCAGAATGGCGAGAGCCGCGAGACTTTGGGCCTGACGGGCGACGAGAGCTTCACCATCACCGGCGTCGCCGACCTCAAGCCGCGCCAGCAGGTGGACGTCGCCGTGACGCGTGCCGATGGTTCGACCTTCACTTTCCAGGCGCTTTGCCGGATCGATACGGTCAACGAGCTGGATTACTTCCTCAATGGTGGCATCCTGCCCTACGTCCTGCGCAAGCTGGCGGCCTGACGAATATGACGGCGCGGGGACCGGCGTGGCTTTGCCCGCTGGTCCCCGCGCTTTTTTCATGCCTGTTGCTCGCTGGCCTGTTGTTCACGGCTATGCCGCTGGGTGCGCAAACGCCCGCGCCTCCTATGATCGAGCATGTCTCGATGCGGCTCTTCTATATCTACAGCGGCACCCTTTCCGGCGACATTGCGCCGCCCGCCAGCTTCACCGGCTGGAACACCATCATCGGCGAGGGCGATGCGCGGGAAGCCGCCGAGGACATGTTGGTGACGGTGCGCCTGCGCGGTACGCCGGAAAGCGGCCATTTCCCGCCCGTCTTCATCGAGGCGAAAAACGGCAAGGGGCAGGTGGTCGGCGCCCGCGAGGCGACGCCGGACCTCACCGATATCAACGGCCGCGCTCATGTCGCCATGATGCTGCACGGCATCGGCTGCGCAGGGCGCCTGACCATCACCGTCCGCATGGGCAAGGCCGTGCAGAAATCTTCCGTCAATCTCGATTGTGGCGAGTAGGGGCGGATGACCGGGATTCTCGTGGATGTCGTCGGCTGGACCGGCGCACGCTATTTCCTGAGGCGGATCTCGAAAATCTTTGGCCAGTTCTTGCCGGTGACGAACAGCCGCTTGTGCGCTGCATCCCAGGCGATGCCGTTCAGCACGTCATCCTCGCCATTGCCGCCCAGCGCCCGCGCCTTTTCCACCAGATCGGACAGGTCGATCCAGTCGATCACCAGGCCGCTGGCCGGGTCGATCCGGGCGATGCGCGTCGACAGCCAGATGTTGGCGAGCACCTCGCCCTCCACATATTCCAGCTCGTTGAGCATCGTCACCGGCCTGCCGTCGGCGGTGTGAACGGTGATGCGCCCCGTCTGCTTCAGCGTTTCCGGGTCGAGGAAGCGCAGGTCCGCCGTCCCGTCGCTCATGATCAGGCGCCTGCCGTCGCTGGTCAGTGCCCAGCCCTCGCCCGGATAGCGGAACTCGCCGGTCTTTCTGAGGTCGGGCAGCGACCATGTGAAGCCCTTCTGATGCCGCCATGTCAGGCTGATCAGCCGATCCTTGCCCGCCTTGTCCCGCGCCAATGCGATACCCTCCCCGAAATAGGGCGAGGGCACCTTGACCCGGTGCAGGATTTTTCCGTCCGCGAGGCGGCTGATCCTGATCTCGGAGCGGCTGACCAGACCTGTCGACTCATAGAGAAGGCCGTCATGGACCAGCAAGCCCTCGGTAAAGGCGGTCGGATCATGGGGCAGGGTGCCGACCAGCGTCCATCCCGTGTCCGCCCGTGCAGGGATCGCTCCGAATAGCAGCAGAGTCAAAAGGGCGATCAGCCTCATGCCTTGTCCTCCCCCGCCAGTGCCTCGCGCAGCCAGCCGGGGATCGGCAGGTCGCCTACATCCTCCATCCGCAGGAAGTCGATAGCCAGATTTTCATCCGGCAGGTCTAGCCGCTGCCGTTTGGGGTCGGAGCGGTCGCGCGGCACGAAGAGCAGGCGCCGGTTGACCTTGGACCGATAATGCATGCGCGCGGTATTCTCCTGCCCGATATAGCAGCCCTTGGTGAAATCGACGCCGTTCAACTCGCGGGCATTGGCCTCCAGCCAGAGTGTCTGGTCGCTGCCCAGTTCCGCCACGCCCTCGGCCACGCCATGGCTGTGACGCCAGATGCGGTACACGGAGTCGGCATGGGTCGCGCCCTCCTCCACCGGAGCAAGCCAGCGGTGGCCGACCGCGGGCAGGCGCGGATCGACGGGCTTGTCCACGGCGTCGGGAGACCAGTGGACCGCCAGCGCAGATTCGCGTGCGATCGTCACCGGACGGCGCAGGCGATAGAGGGTGAGGCGCCGGATCAAGCCATCGGCCTGTTCCGCCTCGCAGTCGATCAGCACATCCTCCTTGTGTTCTGGCGTCCCGTCGGCCCACAGGAAGAAATCGAACAGCGCCTTGCCCTGCGGTGTCAGCAGCCCGGACCAGCGCGGCTCGCCCGCGACCAGCTTGCCCGCGTCATTGGTGACGAGGCCGTTGAGGAAGGCACGTGCTTCCTGCCCGCCGACGCGGATCAGCGCGCGGTCGGACAGCCAGGTGGCCCGGTCGATGGGGCCGGATGTGTCGCGGGGGGTGGTTTCCGTCATCGGGCTTAGGTAGGACCGATCCCAGTTTCGCGCAAAGGGATCGTCATCATGGGCCAGACATTCGACCTCATCCTCTCGGGCGGCACCGTCCACCTGCCCGGTGGCCCTGCACAGGTCGATGTGGGCGTGACCGGCGGCAAGGTCGTCGCGGTCGGCATATCGCTGGGGGATGCCGGCGAGCGAATCGACTGTACCGGCCTCGACGTGCTGCCCGGCGTGATCGACAGCCAGGTCCATTTCCGCGAACCGGGGCTGGAGCATAAGGAAGACCTTGAATCGGGCAGCCGCTCGGCGGTGCTGGGCGGCGTGACCGCCGTGTTCGAGATGCCCAACACCAACCCCAACACCGACACGGCGGAGCGAGTCGCGGACAAGCTGGCCCGCGCCCACCACCGTATGTGGTGCGACCATGCCTTCTATGTCGGCGCGACGGCGGACAATGCGCCGCACCTCAAGGAGCTGGAGCGCATCCCCGGCACGGCGGGGGTCAAGATTTTCATGGGCGCGTCGACCGGCAGCCTGCTGGTGGCGGAGGATGGCGCGCTGTCCGCCGTCCTCGCCAGTGGCACCCGCCGGGTGGCTATCCATGCCGAGGACGAGGCGCGGATGAATGCGCGCAAGGACTATCGGGTCGAGGGAGATGCCTCCAGCCACCCCGTCTGGCGGGATGACGAGAGTGCGATGCTGGCGACGAGGCGGATCGTGGCGCTGGCCCGCAAGGCGCGGCGGCGCATCCATGTGCTGCACATCACCACGCCTGCGGAGCTGGAGTTTCTGGCCCGGCACAAGGACATCGCCACGTGCGAGGTTACGCCGCAGCATCTGACGCTGGCGGGTGAGGATGCCTATCCGCGCCTTGGCAGCTACGCGCAGATGAACCCGCCGATCCGCAGCCAGGCGCATCGCGATGGCCTGTGGCACTGGCTGCGGCAGGGGGTGCCGGACGTGCTGGGTTCCGACCATGCGCCGCACACCATCGAGGAAAAGGCGAAGACCTATCCCGCCTCGCCCAGCGGCATGCCTGGCGTGCAGACGCTGGTGCCCTTGCTCCTCAACCATGTGGCGGAGGGGCGACTGACGCTGCAACGCTTCATCGACCTGACCAGTGCGGGGCCGCAGCGTATCTTCGGCCTGGTCGGCAAGGGCAGGATCGCGCCGGGCTATGATGCGGATTTCACCATCGTCGATCTCAAGAAACGCTGGACGGTGGAGGCGGACTGGCTGTCCTCACGCTGCGGCTGGTCGCCGTACGAAGGCGATACGCTGACCGGCAAGGCGATCGGCACGGTCATTCGCGGGCGGCGGGTGATGTGGGAGGATAGCCTGGCCAATGAAGCGACCGGCGAGGCGTTGCGGTTCGAGGCGACCGAGTTCGCCTAGTCTTGTCCCTCCCCGCCATCCCGGCATTGGTCAGGATGGCGGGGAGGGAAGCTCTTTGCCCTGCGCCCGCGCCACGTGCCCTGCCCGCAGCGTATGGCCCGCGAACAGGATCAGCCCTGTCCAGATCAACCCAAAGCTGGCCCATTGCGCGGTCGACAGATGCTCGCCGTACAGCACCACGCCGCACAGGAACAACATGGTCGGCGTGATATATTGGATGAGGCCCAGCGTCACCATGGGCAGCAGCCGCGCGGCGATGGCGAACATGATGAGCGGGATGGAGGTGATGAGGCCGCCGCCAATCAGCAGCATCGTCACGCCGACGTCCTTGCCGATGCCCAGTCCGCCATGGCCCGCCGTCCAGGCAAAGCCGGTCAGCGCGGGTGGCAGGAGGGCCAGCGTCTCGATACCGAGGCCGGTCAAGGGGGATACAGGCGTCAGCTTGCGGACAAGGCCATAGATGGCGAAGGTGATGGCGAGGAACAGGCTGATCCCCAGCGTCTGCGGTGCACCGGCGCCCAGCACCACCACACCTGCCGCCGCCAGTCCGATGGCGCACCACTGCACCATGCGCAGCCGCTCGCCGAGCAACACCACGCCGATCAGCACATTGACTAGTGGATTGAGGAAGTAGGCGAGGCTGGCCGCGACGATATGATTGTGCAGCACCGCCCAGATATAGACCAGCCAGTTGAGGCCGATCAGGATGCCGCTGGTCGTCAGCGCGGCCAGGATGCGGCCATCGCGCATCGTCTCGACAAAGGCGCGCAATTCCTTGCGCGCGCACAGGATGATCAGAATGAAGAACCATGACCATAGCACGCGGTGTGACAGCACCTCGATGGGGCCGACCGATCCGACGAGCCGGAAATAGATGGGGAACAGTCCCCAGGTGGCATAAGCCAGAAAGGCGTAGATCAGGCCCCGCCGGTGTTCGCTGCTCTCATGCTGCATGCGTATCCTTCGCGCGGGACCACCCGTCCGTCAAGCGTCCCCGTGCGGGACAGAGTGCGGAAATCCGCGAAACAAGAGATTGTTGGTTAAGCATATCTCCTTACGAAATATTAACCTCTGCGGGGCAGTGATGCTTCTTAAGACTTTGTTAACGACTGGAGGCCGGGTCGATGCGCCATTTCGCTGTTCCGCATGCCATGGGTACGTTCGCTCTCCTGCTGTCGCTGGGCGGTTGCGGCGGGGGCGGCACGCAGGGCAATGCCAGCGCGCTGGCCTCGCTGGATACCCGGCTGACCAACAGCGCGGCCCCGGCCAATGGAGCGGCTCCTGCCAAGGCCGGGCCGTCTGCCAAGACTCCCATGGTTAAGGCCCCCGCCATGCAGGCCCCCGCGACTCAGGCCAATGGCGATGCTGTGCTGGCGGCGCATCAGGCGATCATCGCCGATAGTGAATCGGAGCAGGTGCTGCGTTCCCATGCCAAGGGCGCGGTTCGATCACTCGCCGCAGCAAACGGCCGCGCGGTCGGTGGCTGCGCGGGCCGCGATCTTCGCTATGGGGAGCAGTGGGCGTCGGCGATGCCGGAAGGGCTTGGCCTCTATCCCGGCGCGCATCTGGTCGAGGCCGCAGGGACGGACACGGGCCGCTGTGCGCTGCGCGTGATCAGCTTCACCACCGCCGACAGCCCCCAGGCGGTAGCGGCGCATTACACCAGCATCGTGCGCCAGGCGGGCTTCGATGCGGAACGCCAGCCATGCCGGACGGAAATCCGTCTGGGTGGCACGCGCAAGGGCGACGATGCGGCCTATATGCTGTTCGCGCGGCGCAAGGCGCACGGCCTGACCGAGGTCGACATCATCGCCAGCGCCGGTCCCACGGCATGATGCCGGAGCGGGGGGCGCATTGCCGCAGCCCCGCTCTTGACATGTCACTGGAACCGTTGGGCGCCGTCCAGGCGGATGGTGGTGCCGTTCAGGAAATCATTTTCGACGATTTGCTGCGCCAGCGTGGCATATTCGTCCGGGTCGCCCATGCGCTTGGGGTTGGGCACGGTCGTGCCGAACTTGGCCTGCGCTTCCTCGTCGGTCATCGATCGGGAATAAGCGAGCGTCAGGAAGGTGCCCGGTGCGATCGCCATGGAGCGGATGCCCAGCGGCGCGAGGTCGCGCGCCAGCGTCAACGTCATGCCGATGATGCCGCCCTTGGCCGCCGCATAGGCGACCTGTCCCGGCTGTCCCTCGAACCCGGCGATGGAGGCTGTGTTGATGATGACGCCGCGCTGGTTGGAGGCGATGGGATCGGTCTTCGCCATGGCTTCGGCGACCTGTGCCGTCACCTCGAAGGCGCTGTTGAGGAAGATGTTCACCATATGGCTGAAATGGGCATAGGAGAGGCGCGATCCGTCCCGGCCGATCAGGCGGCCACCGCGATCCGGCGGGGGCGGACCGCCATGGGTGATGACTGCGGCGCGCAGCGGGCCGAGGCCGACGGCGGTCTTCACGGCATGGGCGATGGAATCGAAATCGGTGATGTCGGTGCGGACATAGACGGCGCCATTGCCGATTTCCCTGGCCAGGGTCTCGCCGCGCTCGTCAGCCACGTCGGCGATCACCACCTTCGCGCCAAGTTTGGCGAGCCGCCGCGCGGTCGCGCCGCCGAAACCACCGGCACCGCCGGTGACGATGGCCGAAGCATTCGTCATGTCTACCATGGTCTTCCCTTCATATCCTCTGATGTGCCGGTGCCTGTTGGGCTTTATCCTGCACGGGTTTGGGACGCTGGCTAATGCATTGTTGCGCCCATCGCCAGAGCCATTGCCGCACAGCCATTTCCACGGAGACGCAAAACCGCTAGGGCGTTGCGATGCTTCAAACGATTTTGGTCATGGTGGGCGGCGCGATCGGCTCCGCGCTGCGCTATCATGCAGGAAAACTTGGGTTAGCCCTGTTCGGCTCCGGCTGGCCATGGGGGACGTTGTTCGTCAATGTCTTGGGGGGGCTGGCCATGGGCCTGTTCGCCGGATGGCTGGCGCTGCGCGGGAGCGGCGGGGAGCCGGTGCGCCTGCTGGTCGCAGTCGGGGTTTTGGGTGGCTTCACGACCTTCTCCACCTTCAGCCTTGAGGCTATGACGATGATCGAACGCGGCGCGCTGGCGTCCGCACTCTCTTACATATTGGTTTCGGTCATCGCGTCGATCGGCGCGTTGGCCCTGGGCCTCGGCATTGCGCGGACTGCAATGAGGACTGTCGCATGAACATGAATAAAAGCACCGATCCCACGTCCGTCCGCCAGTTCAAGGTGCATGGCGACGATGACGGCATCCGCCTCGACCGCTGGTTCAAGCGCAACATGCCGGATGTGACCTTCGCCACCGTATCGCGCTGGGCACGTACCGGGCAACTCCGCATCGATGGTGCGCGCGCCACGCCGGGCGACCATCTGAAAGAGGGGCAGACCATCCGCGTTCCCCCTGCGGATTCGGCACGCAGCATCGTGGTCAAGGGCGAGCGGGTGCGCGAGCCGCTGACCGACGAGCAGACCGCATATGCCCAGAACATGGTCATCCACCGCGACGCGCAAGCCATCGTCATCAATAAGCCGCCAGGTCTGGCCACGCAGGGCGGGACCAAGATGCATGAGCATGTCGATGGCCTGCTCGATGCACTCGCGTTCGAGCGGGACGACCGTCCCCGCCTCGTCCACCGGCTCGACAAGGATACGTCGGGCGCGCTGCTGCTGGCCCGCACGGCGCGGGCGGCGGCGCATTTCGCCAAGTCCTTCTCGTCCCGCACGGCGCGCAAGGTCTATTGGGCGATCATCATGGACGTGCCGAGTGTCGCGGATGGCATCATCGAATTGCCCATCGCCAAGCAGCCCGGCACCGGTGGCGAGAAGATGCATGTCGACGAGAAGGAGGGCGCGCCTGCCCGCACCCGCTATCGCATCATCGAGCGCGCCGGCAATCGCGCCTGCTGGGTGGAGTTGCAGCCTTATACCGGCCGCACGCACCAGTTGCGCGTGCATATGGCGGCGATCGGCCATCCCATCGTGGGCGACGGCAAATATGGCGGCAAGAATGCTTTCCTGACCGGCACGATCAGCCGCAAGATGCACCTTCACGCCCGCCGCATCCGCATCGACCATCCCGATGGGTCGCCGCTGGACGTGCGGGCCGAGCCGCCGTCGCATTTCATGGAAACGCTGATCGACATGGGTTTCGACCTCGACCTGGGCGACATGCTGCTGGACGAGGAACTGCCCAAGGCGCCGCGCAAGCTGGTCGAGAAGCAGCAGGCGAAAGCACATAGCAAGCAACTCCGCAAGGGTCGGCGCGGTGAGCGGCGTTCGCGTGAAGTGACCAGCGAGGGGCCGCGCCCGGCATCGCGCAGTGGATCGGAAAGCGGCGCGCGCAAGAAGCCCGCCAGTGTCGCCCGCACCAAGCCTGCGAGCGGTCCTCGCACCAGTACGCCCG
>DASVMZ010000046.1:0-20681 GCA_036384115.1 Sphingobium sp. | reverse complement strand
TCCTGCAACGAACGTGAATGCCAACACGCAGAAGAGGGTAAAAGTCATAACAGATATATGACGGGCTGCCCTCAAAACGCCAAGCGCCAATGTCCGCTATTTGGCGCAACGGATCGTGTCGCAAATGACCAAAAATGGTCGGATGCTGCCTAGATGCAGTTCCCGGTTGTGCACACGGCAAAAAGGGCCGTCAGTGGAATAAGCGGCATCGCGAGCAAAGCATAAATTACGCCCGCTACGATCTGAACGGGCGGCTTCCATTTTGACGTGGCTATTGCTGCTAAACCCCCCAGCCATAGGACGAGCGAAATCATCCACATCACCCATTCAGCCTCTAACAGAGCGGGCAGCACATGCGCCAATATCAGGAACGCGGCCGGTGGCAGAATAATCGTGATCGCGAAGGTTCGCATCGTCAGCTTCATCCCACTAGTTTATGGGCTTAGGCGACTGTATGCAACTGGGGAGCCGTCAGTCCTGCTTTGACGGCATAAAATGGTCGGTATCAGTCCTTCCCTCACGGCACCGTCGCGAGCAGCATCTTCGTCGGTTCCGCGCAAGTCAGCCGGGCCTGTCCGTCCAGCAGCCAGCATTCGCCCGCGGCCCAGAGCTGGCCGTCCAGTTCGCCGCTGCCGGTGAGGGGGACGAACCAGCCGGGCTGGCCATCCGTGCCGATTTGGGCAGCTTCGCCCGCGCCATGGCTGCGCAGGAGGAGGGTGAAGGGCGCTTGCCCACTGTCGAGCAGGTCGGCGGCGTCGACCGTGGCCAGATGGGGCACGGCGCGGGGATAGGGCTGCGCGACGCTGACCGCGACGCCATCGTCCAGATGCAGTTCGCGCGGGCGGCCATAGTCGTAGAGGCGATAGGTCACGTCCACATTCTGCTGGACCTCGACCACGCTGATCCCCGCGCCGATGGCGTGCACGGTGCCCGCCGGGACATAGTAGAAATCGCCCGGCGCGACCCGTTTCCAGTCCATCAACCGCTCGATGGAGCCGTCCAGCGCGGCGGCGCGCAGTTGATCGGGCGACAGGGACTCCAGCGTGCCGACGCCCAGGCGGGCGTCCGGTTCCGCATGAAGGATATACCAGCATTCGCTCTTGCCGCCGGGCAGGCCGCGCGCGACGCCCTGTGCGTCGGTCGGGTGGACCTGGATGGAGAGGCGCTCGCTGGTGAAGATATATTTGACGAGGAGGGCGGGATGCTCTCCCTCCGGCCCGTCGAACCAGACTTCGCCGATGCGCCGGTCGCCGCCGTCGGGGAACAGCGAGGGCAGGGCGTCCTTGCCCCATGGCTTCTCGACATATTTGGTGGCGAGCCTGCGCGCGCTCATTTCTTTGCTTCCAGCACGATCTTCTGGCCGCCGATCCATGTTTCGATCACTCGAATGTTGGGGATGGACGCAGGCTGGGCGAGTTCGATGTCGCGGTCAAGCAGGATGAAGTCGGCCTGTTCGCCCGGCGCCAATGTGCCGAAGCGACCGCCCGCGCCCAGCGCCGCCGCGCCGCCCGCCGTGGCCGCGCGAAATGCCTCCGCGAAACTGAGGCGCTGGTCGGGGCGGAACCCGCCAAAGGGCTGGCCCGCCACCGTCTCGCGCGTCATGGCGAGGCGGATCGCCTCCAGCGGCGCGAGGGGGGCGAAGGGGCCAGCACCGGAGAAGGCGAGGCCGATCTGGCTGGTCGCCAGACCCTTCCACCCATAGGCGCGGGAGGTGGCGAGCGGACCGAGCCGGTCGCTGGCCAGCGCGCCCGCATCGCTGAGCGCGGCCGGGCTGATGGTGATGCTCAGCCGGTCGGCGGGGAGGCCGGTGAGGTCGCCGGTCCCGATCAGGTCCGCACCGTCGATGCGCCAGCGGCCACGTGCGAGATAGGCGCCGCCCATCTCGGCCATCGCGTCCGCCGCTTCCCGTGTGGCGCGGTCGCCATGGGCGGCGAGGATGATCTGGAAGCCGTCCATCGCCGCCCGGCTCATCTGGTTGCGCAGGCGCGTGTCGCCGAGCAGCGATTCGCCGCTGGTGCCCGGCGCATCGGCATAGGGGGCGGACAGCCATGCGCGGCGGGTGGCGAGGCCGCCGTCGATGGCGAGGTCGACCCCGGCGAGGCGCAGGCGGCCCGCATAGAGCCATGGCGTCTGTTGCGGCCCTGCGATCAGCGGCAGATCCTCTATCGCGCCGACATAGCCGATGATGCGCAGACGCAGCGCATCCCGGTCGCCCGCGCGCCGCCATGTCTGCCAGTCGGCCATGCTGGTCGCCATGTCGCCGACCGCGGTGATGCCGCGTGCCAGATAGGCGGCCTGCGCCTTGAGGAAGGCGGCGTCGAGATCCTTTGGCGCAGGCCTGGGGACGATCTTCTCGACCAGGTCCATGGCGGTGCCGGTGAGGATGCCGGTCGGCCTGCCCCCGGCCATGACGATCCGCCCGCCCGCAGGCTGGGCCGTGGCGGCGGTGATGCCCGCGAGTTTCAGCGCCGCGCTGTTGGCCCAGCCCTGTTCCCCGCTGGCGTCCACCAGCCAGACGGGCGTGTCGGGCGCGGCGCGATCCAGCGCGGTGGCGGTGGGCAAAGCGGCAGGGGAGGCGGGCCAGCGGCTGGCGTCCCAGCCATAGCCCAATATCCAGCGGCGTCCCTCGGCCGCGTAGCCGGCGACGCGCGTCGCGACGTCATCGGCGGAAGTCGCGCCGCTCAGGTCCAGCGAAAGGAGCGCGATGGCGAGGCGCATCACGTCCGCGCGGGCATCCACGAAGCCCGGGATCAGGGTCATGCCTTTGGCGTCGAGGCGATAGTCGAGCCGCTGCTTCTTCGGCAGCTTCTCGCCCTCGGCCAGCCGTTTCTCCACCGTGCCGTCAGGGGCGATCAGCAGGCCGTTGAACCGCGCGATGCGGCCATCGGCTGCGGTGGTGATGCCGTTCACATTGTCGATCAGCCCGCTGGACCATGCCGCCGTCGGCTGGAAGAGGGCAAGCGCCGCAGGGGCGAGCAGGGTCGCGATAATCTTGGGAGAAAGTATCATGGAGTGGGATATGACCTATAGACTGGGCGATGCCATTGGACGGGACGATGCCATGCTCCGGCGAGAAACCGCCAGCCCATCCTCATCGCTTGGCAATACGCCTGACCAGGGCGCTTGTATCCTCCTTGGAGCCGCCCATCGCCTGCACATCGGCGTAGAACTGGTCGATCATCGCGGCGAGCGGCAGGGTGGCGCCATTGCTGCGCGCCTCGTCCAGCGCGAGGCCGAGATCTTTGCGCATCCAGTCCACCGCAAAGCCGAAGTCGAAGCGATCCTCCGCCATGCTCTGCCAGCGGTTGACGAGCTGCCAGCTTTGCGCCGCGCCGCCCGAGATCGCCTCGAACACCGCATCGAGATCGAGATGGGCGGCCTGGGCAAAGCGCAGCGCCTCCGCCATGCCCTGTATCACGCCCGCGATGGCGATCTGGTTGACCATCTTGGTGGTCTGCCCCGCACCCGCAGCGCCGACATGCACGATGCGCGCGGCATAGCTCTGCATCACGATGCGCGCGGTCTCCACCGCCGGTTCAGCGCCGCCGCACATGATGGACAATGTGCCCTTCTCCGCGCCCGACTGCCCGCCGGAGACGGGGGCATCGACGCTGTGGATGCCGCGGCTCTCGCCCTCCACCGACAATTGCCGCGCGATCCGGGCCGACACGGTGGTATGGTCGATGAACAATCCCCCGGCGCGCAGCGAGCGAAACGCCCCGTCGCGGCCCAGCGTCACCGCCGCCAGATCATCGTCCGTGCCGACGCAGGTGATGACGATGTCCGCCTCCTCCGCAGCCTGTGCCGGGCTGATGCTGGCGGTGCCGCCATAACGTTCCACCCATGCCCTGGCCTTGCCCATGGAACGGTTGTAGACCGACAACTCATGCCCCGCCGCCGCAAGATGGCCCGCGATCGGACCGCCCATCACCCCAAGACCGATAAACGCGATTTTTGCCATTGGGCGGGCATAGAGCCTGTTTCATAGGATTGCCAGATCGGTTAGGGGCAACAATATCATGCCAACACACCAAACATTCGCCGCCGGGCAGCAACAATTGCCCGTGACCCTGGACGACATCGTGCGCGCGCAGGGGCGCATCGGCGCGTCGATCGTCCGCACGCCCACGCTGCACAGCAAGACGCTGTCCGCGATGACGGGCGCCGAAGTGTGGCTCAAGTTCGAGAATCTCCAGTTCACCGCCGCCTATAAGGAGCGGGGCGCGCTCAACCGGCTGCTGACGCTGACCGACGAACAGCGGGCGCGCGGCGTCATCGCGGCGTCGGCGGGCAATCATGCACAGGGCGTCGCCTATCATGGCGCGCGGCTGGGCGTGCCTGTGACCATCGTGATGCCGGTGTCCACGCCGACGGTGAAGGTGATGCAGACCGAGGGGCATGGCGCGACCGTGGTGCTGCATGGCGAGAAGTTCGAGGATGCCTATGGCCATGCTCGCACGCTGGAGCAGGAGCGGGGGCTGACCTTCGTCCATCCGTTCGACGAGCCGGACATCATCGCCGGGCAGGGCACGCTGGCGCTGGAAATGCTGGAGGATGCGCCGGAAATCGACACGCTGATCGTGCCGATCGGCGGCGGCGGCCTGATCTCCGGCGTCTCCACGGCGGCGCGGGCGCTGAAGCCGGAGATGCTGGTCGTCGGCGTGCAGGCGGCGCTCTATCCGTCGATGTACGACCATATCAAGGGTACGCATTTCCCGTGCGACGGCGATACGCTGGCCGAGGGGATCGCCGTCAAGGAACCGGGGCAACTCACGCGGCGCTTCGTCGAGGCGAATGTCGACGACATCGTGCTGGTGGACGAGCGCGTTCTGGAGCAGGCGGTGAGCCTGTTGCTCCAGATCGAGAAGACGGTGGTCGAGGGGGCGGGCGCCGCCGGCCTGGCCGCCATGTTGAGCCATCCGCAGATGTTCAAGGGCCGCAAGGTCGGGCTGATCCTGTGCGGCGGCAATATCGACACGCGGTTGCTGGCCAATGTGCTGCTGCGCGATCTTGCGCGGTCGGGCCGTCTGGCGCGGCTGCGTATCCGTTTGCAGGACCGGCCGGGCACGCTTTTCCACGTCAGCCGCATCTTCAGCGAACAGGGCGCCAACATCCTGGAACTGTCGCACCAGCGCATCTTCACCAGCCTGCCCGCCAAGGGCCTGACGCTGGACGTCGAGTGCGAGACGCGCGACGCCGGGCATCTGGAGCGGCTGATCCTCGCCCTGCGCGAGGCGGGGTTCGATGTGGCCCCGGTCGAGGCCGCATAGGTTGGCAGGTGCAACGAAGCCCGATTTCCAACCCCTTTGGGTTTGAGGTTGGGTCATGCCGTGGTAAACTCGCTTTTCACCGGGTGGCCGCGCCTGCATAACCGCCACGTGATTCAGGAGGCCAGGACCGGCCAGATGGAGAGAGTGTGAGCGCCGCCTTTCGTTTCCCGCGCTTCTTCATGACCAATGCCAGTCCTTGCCCCTATCTGCCGGGCAAGACGGAGCGCAAGGTCTTTACGGAGCTTACCGGCCAGCATGCCGGGGAGCTGAACGACGCGCTGGGCCGTATCGGTTTTCGGCGGAGCCAGAATGTCGCCTATCGCCCGAGCTGCTCCGATTGCTCCGCCTGTGTGTCGGTGCGAATCGTCGCGGGCCAGTTCAAGGCGAATGCGACGCAGCGGCGGTTGATGCGCCGGAACGACGATCTTATCACGAGCGCGTGCAGGCCATGGTCCACGAGCGAACAGTTCGAGCTGCTCCAGAAATATCTCTCCGTCCGCCATCCCGGTGGCGGCATGACCGAGATGGACGACGTCGACTATACCGACATGGTCGAACAGACGCCGGTCGATACCTATGTCGTCGAATATCGCCTGCCCTCCAGGGTGCCGGGGCAGCAGGGGCAGCTGGTCGGAGCCT
Organism: Sphingobium sp.; assembly: GCA_036384115.1. Lineage (GTDB taxonomy): Bacteria > Pseudomonadota > Alphaproteobacteria > Sphingomonadales > Sphingomonadaceae > Sphingobium. Next base: position 14,772 of record DASVMZ010000046.1, on the reverse strand, counting down.
GCCTGATGGACAAGCAGGGCGATGGCCTGTCGATGATCTACAGCTTTTACGACCCCGCGCTGGAGGACAGGCAGGGGCTGGGCAGCTATATCATCCTCGACCATGTGCGGCGCGCCTATGATACCGGCCTGCCCTATGTCTATCTCGGCTATTGGGTCGAAGGGTCGCAACGCATGGCCTATAAGGTGCGCTATCGCCCGCTGGAGCGGCTGAGCCGCGATGGCTGGGTGCCGTTCGACCCGGCGGCGCTGCCCGTGCAGGGCGTCGGATATCAGGCGGCGGGTGTTCCCGTACTGGGCGTGTCCGAGGGCAAGCTGGGCGATTCGGTTATCCTGAAATAGCTCGGCTGAAATAGCGGGCAGGCAGGGGGCTTCGCAGGAGAGCGTGGCTGCCGTCAGGGCGGGAGACTGGCTTTGTCGAAGGCCCGATCGCAGGACCGGCGGGCGATCTTGCATCCTCCGATATGCGGCTTCGACACGCTCGGCAGCTACTCAGGACGAACAGGTGCAGATATAGCGGATGGGCGCTTTCTCATCCGGCGCCACCGGCACACGAGCCGGCAACCGCGCTTTAGAGGGCGATGATCAGTCCGGTCCATCAGCCGGAAATCATCATGCTTTAGCCGAACGCTCCGAACACATTGGCGACGGCGCTGGTGATCTGGCGGACCAGCATGTCGGCCTGCTCGATCGGGTCGATCAGGCGGGCGCGCAGGTCCGAATAGGGCTGGCCGTGGCGGTCGGGATAATCGCTGGGTTCGTTGACCGAGAAATCGGCCTGTTCCGGGGCGGAGACGGGAAAGGCGCGGCGCAGCTGCGCCACCGCTTCCTCTGTCCGCAGCGCGAAGACCATGTTGATGACATCGTCGCGGCTGATGTCGTTGGAGCGGGCAAATTGCGGCACCTGCACCGCGTGCAGAAACATATGCTGGATCAGCGCGAGGCGCAGCGCATGCAGCACGCCCAGCGACCGGCGCGTCGCCTCCCGCGCCTCGTCCGGTTCATAGACCGGCAGCAGCGCGAGCAGGCTGTGCAGCTTGGTCCCGTCCACCCGCAGGCGGGAGGCGAGGCGGCGATATTCGCCCGCCCGGTCGTCCGACTCCAGCCGCTCGGCCAGCGCCAGGCAGGCGGAGGACAGATGCTGCTCCATGTCGCGATAGGGGCGGCTGGCCCAATAGGCGGAGTTGAACAATTCGCCATAGGCCGCGACCGTCTTGATGCTCGACAGACGGTTGGCGGAGCGCAGCAGGCCGATGATCTGCCGCCCACGCACCGACTCGCCCAGCAGGGATGCGATCAGTTCCGTCTCCTCGCCCGACGCCGTGCCGACGCCCGCGATGATGTTGATCGGATAGCCGAGTTGCTGGAGGATGGCATTGTGCGGAATGGCGCGAATCTGGCGCAGGCCCATCTCCCGCTCCGCCGCTAAATCGGACTGGCGCCGCGATTTGCGCGATCCGGTGGTGGGCAGCAGCGACAGGCCGAAGGCGGTGATCGACCGCGCATAGCTGCGCCATTCGAGGAAGGTTGTCTGCACCGTGCGGATGGTGCGGTAGAAGTCGAGGGAGACGTCGGTCCGCTCGTAGAAGGGATCGGAAGCGGGCGCCTTGATCGCGAAATGCGCTTCGGCGATGCGGGTGAGCGTCGCCAGCGCAATCTCCGGCGCCTTGAAATAGAGGAAGCCGTCGCCGCCCTGAAAACTGACCTCGGTTTCAAGCGGCACCGCGCGGCGGGCGAACTGGTCGCGCGCCCAATGGCTCATCGGCCAGGTCAGCCGGTCCGCTATGGTGCCCGGATAGCCACCACGGCCCATGGACTCGCCATGGGTGTTGAAGATGAGGGCGGAGACGCGCTCCAGCCCATTCTTCTCCATCGCGCGGGCCATGCGCCCTTGCAGCCGTTCCAGCGCCAGCGCGGCGGGGATTTGCCCCACGAAACGCCCGGCATCGGAATAGCCGGTCTGGATCGCGACGCGGCCCCGCAGCCGGGCATAGTCGCGGTAGACCGGCTCGGCGAGCAGCGCGTCGAGGAAGCGGCCGCCATGTTCCAGCGCGGTCTGGGTCTCGAACAGGGGGGACACGTCCACCTTGTCGTCGATGCCGAACAGCTTGGCGAAATAGAGGGCCGCCATCACCGTCTGCGGGTCTTCGCACTCCGCGATCAGCAGGCGGATGGGCGCGTCACCGTCGATATGGTGCAGGATCTGCGCCATGGTGATGAACTGACGGACGGCGGTGGTGTTCTCCAGCGCCAGCGATGCGAAATTGGAGCGGAGCGGCTTCACCTTCTTGATCTCGTCGCGCAACAGGCTGAGCGCGGTGCCGCTGGCGAGGTCGAGCGTGCCGTCCGGGTCGATGCGGGTGCGGATCGCATTGTGGAGTTGCGATGCGTTCATGCGGAAATGAATCCAGCCCATGCCGAGGCCGTCCGCGCGCATCGACGCGGCCAGCGTCAATATGCCCTTGGCATCGTCCAGTTCCGCATGCTTCGCACGTTCCGACAGCAGGTCGATGATGGGTTCGAGCGAGAGCAGCTTGTCGGGATGGGGGGCGGTCAGGGCGTTGGCGGCGTCGGACAAGGCGCGGGAGTCGTCGAGATTGCCCTCGAAATGCGCGGCCATCGCGCCGCTGTAGGATGCGGCCGCCTCCAGCCGTGCGGCGATCTCCTCCAGATCCAGCAGCCGGGCGCCGGCCGCATAGCTGGTCAGGCGCATCATCTTTTCACGCAGGCGGAAAAGCGTGTTGGTCTGCCAGTTGAGGTCGGTGCGGCCGTCCATGTCATAGCCGATCCATGTCGCGAAGCGGAACGGCATCGGCTTGAGGTCGCGCCAGTCCTGCGGCCATTTGGCGGCGGCGACGTCGAACAGGACGCGGAGCAGCGCATCGCGGCCCTTGTGCGCGTTGGTGAGCGCGGCCATCGCCTGGCGATGCTCGTCCTCCAGCGCGATGGCGGGGCGGGGACCGTCCGAGGCGGGCATGGCCGCATCGGGCGCGCCGGACAGGACCGCTCCGGCCACGCCGTCGCTCTGCGCCTCGGTCAGCAGGAAGGTGGGGTGCCCGGTGTAGACGGCATGCAGGATCGGGTGCGACCATTTGCGCGCAAAGGTCGAGAAACCATTGGTTTCCTTTTCCGCCACGGTGCGGAAGGCGGCGAGATTATCGTCCCAGGCGATGGGCGACAGCTTGGCACGGAGCGTGGCGGCACGGTCGCGCAGCGTCTCCTGCTCCAGTATGTTGACCAGATCGCCCATCTCCGCGAGGCTGATCTTGCCCGCCTCCAGATCGCGCGACAGTTCCAGCCCCAACTGGAAAACCGGATTGTAGAGCGGGGTCTGCGTGGTCAGCGCATGCAATTGCTGGAGGCGATCGCGCAGACCCGCGATCATCGTGCCAGCCCCGCCGCCGCGCGGGCGGCCGCCTCTATCGTCACGGGGTTGGGCGGTCCCTTGGGCACCAGCCAGCTTCCCCCCACGCACAGCACCGGCTCGATCGCCAGCCAGTCCGGCGCGGTTTGTGGGGTGATGCCGCCGGTGGGGCAGAATTTGATGCCGCCGAACGGCCCCGCCAGTGCCTTGAGCGCCGGAATGCCGCCGCTCGTCACCGCCGGGAAGAATTTGAAATGGTTCAGGCCAAGGTCGAGGCCGAGCATGATGTCGCTGGCATTGGCCGTGCCGGGCAGGAAGGGAATGCCGCTCGCCACCGCTTCCCTGCCCAGCGAGGGGGTGAGGCCGGGGGACACGATGAACTCCGCCCCCGCCTCCAGCGCGGCGTCGAGGTCGGCGGCGTTGAGTACGGTGCCCGCGCCGACGATGGCGCCGGGAACGGACCTCATCGCCCTGATCGCCTCAAGCCCGGCGGGGGTACGCAGCGTCACCTCCAGCACTTTCAGCCCGCCCGCGACCAGCGCCTGCGCCATGGGAATGGCGTGCGACACATCCTCGATCACGATGACGGGGATGACCGGCGCGGTCCGCATGATCAACTCGATGGGCTTGACGGCGGTCATGCCTGTTCCCTTGCAAAGGCGGCAGCGGCGCCGAACAGGCCCGGTTGCGGATGGGTGATGAGCTTGACCGGCAGGGCGGCCATCATGGCCTCGAACCGGCCCTTGGCACGAAAACGGTCGGCGAAGCCCGACGTCATGAGTATGTCCTTCAGGCGCTGGCCCAGCCCGCCCGCGATGACGACGGATGATCCGCCCTGTGCCAGCGTGATGTCGCCCGCGACACTGCCCAGCGACAGGCAGAAACGTTCGACAGCGGCGGCGGCGAGACTATCCTCGCCATTCATGCCCATCCGCCAGATCGCCTTGTCATCACGCAGTTGCACAGGACGCCCCTCGATGACCGCTAATGCCTCGTAAATCTCCACTATTCCCGGCCCCGAAACAACCCGTTCCACCGACACGCGGCGATATTTTTTTCGCAGGCGCGAAAGGATCGATTCTTCAATGGGATCGAGCGGAGCGAAGTCGGTATGCCCCCCCTCCGTCGCCTGTACGCGGTAGCTGCCATTGTCGCGCCAGACATGTGCGACGCCAAGGCCGGTGCCCGGCCCGACGATGCTGATCGTGCCGGTGACGGGCAGGGGGACGTCCGGGCCGCACAGCGTGGCGAAGTCCGCGTCGTCGGCCTGTGCCACGGCATGGCCCACTGCCTCGAAATCATTGACCAAGGTGAACTGGTCGATGCCCAGTTCCTGCTTCAGCGTCGCGGGGCGGATCACCCATGGATTGTTGGTGAAGCGGATCGTCTCGCCATGCACCGGCCCGGCGATGGCGATGGCGATGGCGCGGGGGAGCGGCTGGCCCACCACCTGCGCGAAATGCTCCCATGCGGTGCGGAAGGTCGCATGGTCGGCGGTGTGCAGCGTCACAGGCTCGGCAAGGGAGACCACGCGGCCACCGCTGACCTGAGCCAGCGCAAAGCGCGCATTGGTGCCGCCGATGTCGAGGGCGACGAGCGGGGTCGTGCCGGAGGGAGGCGTTACGTCGGTCAAGAAATTCTGCTCCGCATGAAGTTTTGCCACACATTTCGCATGTGCCGGGCGGACAAGGCCCCCAGTTCCGCATCGTCATGCGTCAGGGCGTTCAGTTCCATATGCCGGGCCTCGCGCCAGTTGTAGACGAAGGCGCGATATATTTCGCTGTCCTCGTCCAGGTCGAGAGCCGGAAAGCGGCGGTGAGCGAAGGTCATATTGATGTGGAATATCAATTCCATGTAGCGGCTGTCGATCAGGTCGAAAAGGTCCGTGCGGAAATCCTGTTCCATGTCCTGCACCTGCTGATAGCTGGCGTCGGGCGGCAGGGCCGTGAACTGTTCCCGATAGCGGGCGACAAGGGCATGCCGGCCGGGTGCAGGTGCCGTCGCCGCCTTTCGCATCACCTCGATCCACAATATGGAGGCAAGGGTGATGCGGTCTTCACCCGCGACGTTCAGCATCTCCAGATAGGCGCTGACGCTCTTCTCGATCGTCTCCGCATTGGGGCGCGGGGCGAAATAGCCGCCGTTCATGCCGCGGCGGACGCGGAGCAGCCCTTCGCTCTCCAGCAGGCGCGCGGCCTGCCGGACGGTGGCGCGCGACACGCCAAGCTGTGTCAGGAACGTCTCCTCGCTGCCCAGGAAGGCGCCATCCTCGCCCGCCAGAACTGTTTGGCGGAGGCGGGTTGCGGCGGTGTCTATGGCGGATCTGGTGGGTTGGGCAGTGGTCACGAGGCCCATGCTAGGGACAGAGGCTGGCGTCGTCCAGAGGGGCGTGGCCTTCGAGCCACTGTTCCCTGCGGGTGGGAGAATGGTTCTGCGGCGGCAATGGGGTGCCTGTCCTATTGCCCGGCGACGCGCGATCGCGACGATGTGCGCTATCACCGGCCCCCGGTGCCGCGCCGGCCACGGTGAGGCCAGGGCGGGGGTCCGGGCAGAGCGGGGATGGGTTTCCTGTGGCAGTGCAGCAATTTATGATGCAACTTTCAGCCGTTCCGCTGGTTCAATGATCGGCAATCCCTATCCCGATAATCCTTGGAGAAACGCATGACGATGGAGGCGCGGGCAACCAGCCTGCCACCGCCGGGGCCGGTCGATATTCGCTTTGCCAGCCTCCTTCTGGACTTCGACGGCACGCTGGTCCCGCTGGAGGACGATCCCCATGGCGTACTGGTCGACGACGCGCTGGTGGCGCTGCTCACCCGGCTTGCGGATCGGTTCGAGGGGCGGGTCGCCTTTGTCACGGGGCGGTCGCTGGCGGGGATTGTCTCCATGCTGGGGCCGGTGTCGGACAGGTTCGCGCTGAGCGGCAGCCATGGAGCCGAGCAGCGACTGAACGGGGTCGAGACGCACCCAGTGCGCCCGCCGCAACTGGATGTCGCCGCCGCGCGGATGGACCAGTTCGTCAAGCTGCACCCCGGCGTCATCCTGGAGACCAAGAGCTTCGGCGTCGGCCTCCATTACCGCCGCGTGCCGGAATATGGCGCCGCGGCGACAATATTGGCGCACAGCATCGCGGCGGACACGGGGCTGGCCTATCAGGGGGGGAGCATGATGGCGGAGGTGCGCGTGGCGGGCAGTGACAAGGGCGTTGCCGTCACATCGCTGATGCAGCATGTGCCGATGGCGGGGACGGTGCCCATCTTTCTGGGCGATGACGAGACGGACGAGGCCGGGCTGGCCGCGACGGTGGCGCTGGGCGGCATGGCCATCGCGGTGGGACCGCGCCGATCCGCAAGCGCCGGGTTCGCGCTCGCTGGCCCTGCGGCCGTGCGGGACTGGCTGGGGAGGCTGGTCGCATGACCGGCACCCTCGAACTGTGGCCGATCGGCAATTGCCAGGTCTCCGCGCTGGTGGACAAGGCGGGGCGCTTCAGTTGGGGCTGCGTGCCCCGCGTCGATGGCGAGCCGGTGTTCTGCTCCCTGCTGGACGACCGCCCGCGCGGCGGCGCGGAGGGCGCGCGGGGATTCTGGGAGATCGACCTGGAAAATGGCGTCACCACCGAACAATATTATGAGCGCAACACGCCGGTCCTTGTCACCCGCCATGCCGATGCGGAAGGCAATGCGGTGGAGGTCGTGGATTTTTGCCCGCGCTTTTCCCGCATGGGGCGCATGTATAGGCCCGTCGCCTTCGCCCGCATCGTGCGGCCGGTCAGCGGCAGCCCGCGTGTCCGCATCCGCCTGCGTCCGGCGCGCAAATGGGGCGGGGCGGATGCCCAGTGCACACGCGGTTCCAACCATATCCGCTATATCCTCGACGACATGACCCTGCGCCTCAGCACCACGGCCCCCGTCGGCTGGGTGGAGGATGAGCGCATGTTCCGGGTTGAGACGCCGCTCTATTTCTTCCTCGGCCCGGACGAGAGTTTTTCGGGCGACATCCAGCGCGGTGTCGAGGAGATGCTGCAACTGACCATCAAGGAATGGCGGCACTGGGTCCGGGGCCTCGCCACGCCGGTCGAATGGCAGGAGGCGGTGATCCGCTCCGCCATCACGCTGAAACTGTGCCAGCATGAGGAGACGGGCGCCATCGTCGCGGCGCTGACCACCTCCATTCCCGAACATGCGGGGTCGGGCCGCAACTGGGATTATCGCTATTGCTGGATACGCGATGCCTATTTCACGGTGCAGGCGCTCAACCGGCTGGGCGCGCTGGACGTGCTGGAGGGGTATCTCGCCTTTCTCCGCAACATCGTGGACAATGCCCGGGGCGGCCATATCCAGCCATTGTACGGCGTGGGCGGGGAGGCGAGCCTGCCCGAATGGATCGCGCCCGACCTGCCCGGCTATCGCGGCATGGGTCCGGTGCGCGTCGGCAATCAGGCCGCCGAACAGATACAGCATGACGCCTATGGCCAGATCATCCTGACCACCGCGCAGGCCTTTTTCGACCAGCGGCTTTATCGCATGGCGGGTCTCGATGACTTTCGCGCGCTGGAGAAGGTGGGCGAGCGGGCGTGGGCCGCGCGGGAAACTCCGGACGCTGGCCTGTGGGAGCTGCGGACCAAGAGCCATATCCACACCTATTCCAGTGCGATGTGCTGGGCGGCATGCGACCGGCTGGCCAATGCGGCGGAGGCGCTGCACCTCGACGACCGGCGCGATTTCTGGCGCGACCGGGCGCAACAGATCCATGTCATGATCATCGAGCGGGCATGGCGGCCGGAGACGCGGCGCATCTCCGCCACCTTCGGCGGGGACGATCTGGACGCCAGCCTGATCCAGCTCCTCGACCTGCGCTTCCTGACGCCGGAGGACGAGCGGTTCCGCGATACGCTGACCGCCGTCGAGCAGGGGCTGCGGCGTGGTCCCTATATGCTGCGCTATGCCAGCGAGGATGATTTCGGCCTGCCGGAGAGCGCGTTCAACGTCTGCACCTTCTGGCTGATCGAGGCGCTGCACGCGACCGGGCGGGATACAGAGGCGCGGGTGCTGTTCGAGGAGATGCTGTCGCGGCGCACGGCGGCGGGCCTGCTGTCGGAGGACATCAACCTGTCCGATGGCGAATTATGGGGCAATTATCCGCAGACCTATTCGCTGGTCGGCCTCATCAACTGCGCCGCCCTGCTGAGCAAGCCGTGGAGCGCGGTGCGGTGAGCAGGCTGATCATCATTTCCAACCGGGTGTCGCCCGCGACGGGTGAAGGGGGCGGCAATCAGGGCGGGCTTGCGGTCGCGCTGTCGACCGCGCTGCGCGAGAGCAATGGCCTGTGGTTTGGCTGGTCGGGCGAGGAGACGGAGAATTTCACCGGCGCGATCAATTTCCAGCGGACCGATGGCGTGGCGACCGCCACCATCGACCTGGAAGCGCAGGACATCGACGAATATTATAATGGTTTCGCCAACCAGACGCTGTGGCCCCTGTTCCATTATCGTATCGACCTGGCCGAGTTCGAGCGCGGCTTTGCGGGCGGCTATGAGCGGGTCAATGCGCGCTTTGCGGATACGGTGTCGCCCCTGCTCGACAAGGACGACCTGATCTGGGTCCATGACTATCATCTGATGCCATTGGGGCGGGAGTTGCGGCGGCGGGACTTTGCCAACCGCATCGGCTTTTTCCTGCATATCCCCTGGCCGCCGATGCGGCTGCTCGTCTCGCTGCCCAGCCACCGCGAACTGGTGGAATCGCTGTTAAGCTATGATGTGGTGGGGTTCCAGACGAAGGATTCGCTGGAGGCGTTCATCGACTATGTGACCGGGCAACTCGACACCAGCGTCGATGCCAATGGGTTTGTCGAATATCTCGGACGGCGCGTCCGGCTGATCGCCTGCCCGATCGGCGTCGATTTCGAGCCGTTCCGCGCGGCGGCGGAGGGGGAGGCCGCCGCGAAGATGCGGGCGCATATGACGGCCAGCGCCAATGGCCGGACGATGATGATCGGCGTGGACCGGCTGGACTATAGCAAGGGATTGCAGGAGCGGTTCCTCGGCTATGAGCGGTTCCTGTCCTCCCGGCCGGAAATGCATGGCAAGGTCTTCCTGCTCCAGATCGCACCGCCATCCCGCGGGGATGTGAAAAGCTATCAGGAGATACGGGCCAGCCTGGATAATATGTCGGGGCGGATCAACGGCGAATTCTCCGACGTGGAATGGGTGCCGTTGCGCTACGTCAATCGCGGCTATCCGCGCGAGGAACTGGCGGGCATGTACCGCGCCGCGCGCATCGGCCTCGTCACGCCGCTGCGCGATGGGATGAATCTGGTCGCCAAGGAATATGTGGTGGCGCAGGACGAGGAAGACCCCGGCGTGCTGATCCTCTCGCGCTTTGCGGGTGCGGCGGAGCAACTGGTGGACGCGCTGCTCATCAACCCGCACAGCCCGGAGGAGATCGCCGACGCCATCGCGCAGGCGCTGGCCATGCCGCTGGAGGAGCGCCGCCGCCGCTGGCGGGCCTTGTACGAGACGGTCGGCAGCCAGGACGTGATGTGGTGGTGGCGCGAGTTCACCCGCGTCCTGGAGGAGGTGGAGCAACCGGTGGTGGAGCCAGTTACGGACGATGTCGCCGGGAGGTGAGGAAGCGGGTTTGCCCGATCATTCCGGGCGCCTGTAGATGGTGAAGATACGCTTCGTGAAGCGCCAGCCCTCCGCATCCTGCCGGAAGCTGTCCTGATATTCGCCGAACACCGCCGCGCCCGCAGGCCATGTGCGGCTGGTCATCAGGCTGGTCGCGGTCGCGGTAGGGCCGTCGATGGCGATGAGCAGCGGATCATCGGGAAGACATGGAAGCCGGAGCGGGTCGATCCCAGAACATAGCCCATCACCGCCTCCCGCCCGATGCTGTGCGCGCGGGTGGTGAAGCCCGGTTCCCCGGCGGGATCGGCATCGCGTATCTCGAATACGCCATCGTCGGTAAAGAGGGCGCCACATGCTTCCGGCAGGCGATTGCGGATGTTCAGCGCATAGCGGTGGACGAGATCGGCGATGGCGGCGCGTGCTTCCAGGATGCGGATGCGCTCGACCATATTGCCAGTGTCGGTGCCAGTGTCGGTGCCAGCCATGCGTCTCTCCCTTTACGCCATGGCTAGCGAGGGACGGTAGGAAGGTCGAGGGGAATGGAGGCCCGGTGCGGCGGAGGGGTGCCTGCGCCTTGATCTGCACCAGCACATATCCCCCGCATCATGCCGGGGTGGAAATCGGCGTTCGCTGGCCTGTCCCGCTGGCTGATCGTGAGGGCAGGCTGGGGCGATGCGCCGCAGTCATGACGATGGCCGGGCATGATGATGGCCGGGTTCACCCGGACCGATGCGGAACTGGTGCATCGGTCCGGGCGATTTGGCGGCAGGCTTATTTCTGGTCGCGGGCTTCACGGGCGGCGAGTTGCCTGGCGGCGGTGGCATCGGCATCCGCCTGCGTCACTATGCCGTTCCTGTCGTCGTCCTGCTGGGCAAAGGCGCGCGCGCCGGACACGTCATATTCGGCCTGCTGCAACTTCTGGTCCTTGTTGGTATCGAGGATGCCGAAGCGGACATGCGCCTGACGGATCTGGCGCTGGCGCTCCTCCGTCCTGGCCTCCGCGCCGTCGGTCGATGCGGCGAGCTGCTGCTCCAGCCGGGCCGAATATTCGCCGACATATTCTTCTTCGGACACGGTGCCATCCCTGTTGGCGTCGGTCGCCTTGAAGCGGGCGGTGCGCTCGGCATCGAATTCGGCGCGGGAGACGGTGCCGTCATGGTTGGTGTCATAGTCATGGATGAACGCGCTGCCGCCATGGGGTGCTGCACTGGCGGCGGTGGCGGTCGAGAGAGCTGCGGCGGCGGCGAGGATAAGCACGGGTTTCATCGGGATTCTCCAGAAGGTTGAGAGTGGGCGATGGCCGGGCCATCCGCGGGAAGGGGGGAGGTCAGGTGGCGTCGAACGCGAGCGTATAGCTATAACTGCGCCAGGGCGTCTCGGCTCCGGCCGGGGCCTGCGCGCGGTGGCGGACAAGGAGCAGATAGGTGCCCGCATCGCCCGGTTTCAGGGTGAAGCGGCCCGCCGCGTCGCTCTTGACCTGTCCTGCGACCTTGCGCCCGTCATAGACACCGGCGGCACGAAACAGGGTCACGTCGGCGCCCGCCAGCGGCTTGCCATCGAACAGCAGGACGAAGGTGGCGTCGGACCCGGCGGTGATGGCGTTGGGATGTGTGACCGGCTCGACCTCCAGCGCCTGGCCGCGCGGTTTCAGGGCGGTGGTGGTCGGCGCGCCGCGCGTGACATAGGCGTCGGCCAGCGTCATGCTCTGCACCTCGACCGTCTGGGCGCCGGGCTTGGGCGGAGCGGCACCTTCGCCGCCCATCACCCATGCGTCGCCCTCGCGGACCATCTTGCCCTTGCGCCCTGCGCGCTGGCCGGTGGTGATGCGATAGGTGCCGTCCGTCTTCGTATCCGCCTCGAACAGCGACAGGTCGCGGAAATAGGCGACGGTGCCGGTGGGCAGACGTGCGCCATCCGGGCCGATCAGGTGGAAGGGCGCATCGCGCATCGCGACATCGGGGACGAAGGCATCCTCCGTAAAGGCGGACTCGACCGTGACATGGTCGGCCTTGTTCAGGTCGAAGTGTGTGGGCAGCACATAGGGCATGTGCGCACTTGCCACACCTGCAAAAAGCCCGGCACCGGCAAGGGCGGAAACCGCGCCTGCGACCCCCGTCCATGCCATGCGACAGCTGCGAACCATTTTCATTAAGCATTCCCCAATCGTTGCTGTTGTCGTCAATTATAGATATTGAGAATCACTTGCAATATAAATTCGTTTCGTTAGGTGACGCTCAACCAGCGGCGAACGGGCCGCTCGACCATCGCAAATCGGGGGCATTTCTCAGATGACGAACATCAGGCGCCTTGCGCTTCTCGGCACCGCACTCATGACCGCGCCGACCCTGCTGAATGCGCAGGGCAAGGCAGCGACGGGCAACGGCGACCAGACGGGCACACAGGCGGGTGGCACGCAATTCTCGCTCGACAAGCTGGTGGTGTCGGCGGGGCAGGAGAAGGTGGCGCTGGACACGCCGCAGGCCGTGACCGCGCTCGATCAGGAAGACATCGACCAGACGCAGGCCAGCACCATCGGCGACCTGCTGGAGGCGATGCCGGGCGTGAACGTGCAGGGCGGCGTCAGCCAGCTGGGGCAGGGGTTCAACATTCGCGGGCTGGGCACGGCGATCGGCGACAGCGACAATCGCGTCGTCATCACCGTCGACGGTGTGCAGAAATATTATGAACAATATCGTATGGGGGCATTCTTCTCGGAGCCGGAATTGTACAAGCGGGTCGAGGTGTTGCGCGGCCCCGCATCGTCCACCCTGTATGGCGCGGGCGCGCTGGCGGGGGTCATCAACTTCACGACCAAGGACGCCTCCGACTTCCTGTCGTCGCCCACCGATCCCATCGCGGTGCGCCTGAAAGCGGCGACGGAGACCAATGCCGAGGCAAAGACGCTGTCCGGCATCGTCGCCTTTCGCCCGGTGGAAAGCGTCGAACTGCTCGGCACTTATAATTATCGCACCAGCAGCAGCTATCGCGACGGTCGGAACGAGATCGTACCCGCATCGGCCACCAAGTCCGACAGTTGGCTGGTCAAGGGCCGCGTGACCGTCGCGGGCAATCGCAAACATGCCATCTGGGCCTCCTATCAGGACTGGATCAGCGACGCGCCGCAGGTCTATGATCAGGTGACGGGCGCGGGCGGCACCGCCTTCATGCGCCGCAAGGTCCACGACAAGACGGCGGTCGTCGGCTATGAGAATGACTTCGACGGATCGAAGTTGTTCAATATCGAGGCGCAGATCGCGCACAGCGACACGCTGGTCCACCAGACCGAGAGCGACTTTCTGACCGACGCCACGCGCGCGGCCTATCTCTATACCGATTTCGGCTACAAAAGCTGGCAGGGCAAGGTCCAGAATGTCAGCGAATTCGACCTGGGCGGCGACTGGACGACGTTCCTGACGCTGGGTGGCCAGTGGAGCCAGCAGAAGCGGACCAATCCGCGCGTGACGACCGCCGGTGTCGTCATCCCCGGCGCGGGCACCCACCCGGAGGGCAGGATGACCCGTACCGGCCTGTTCGGCCAGCTGGAGATCGTCTGGTCGGACCGGCTGACGATCATCCCCGGCGTCCGTGTCGACTGGACCGATCTGGAACCCGGCGATACCCGCGCGGCGGGCGCGGCCGTGCCGCTGCGGACCAGACATAGCGGCGTATCGCCCAAGATCGCGGCATTGTTCAACGTCACCGACTGGTTCGGCATCTTCGGATCGGCGGCGCATACCGTGCGCCTGCCCAATATCGACGAGACGTTCACGCTCAGCGCCGCACGCTCCTTCAGCCCGAATCTGCGGCCGGAGAAGTCGAACAATATCGAGGCGGGCTTCACCCTGTCCTTCGACAAGTTGCTGGGCAAGGATCGCTTTCGCGCCAAGACCACCCTGTTCCAGAATGATGTGAAAGACCTCATCATCACCAACAGCGCGACCGTCGGGGTGAACGGCAGCACGCCCTATTTCGTGAACATCGGTCGCTCGCGCTTCAAGGGGGTCGAGGTCGAGGCGGAATATGGCATCGGCGGCTTCTTCGCGCGCGGCAATGCGTCCTTCATCGAGGGCAAGGACCGGCTGACGGGGCGCTATCTCAACACCATCCCGGCCAACGACTATCGCCTGACGCTGGGCTATGCCGATGCGGCGACGGGCCTGTCCGGCGGCTGGACCGGCGAGTTTGCCGAGGCGCAGGACAAGGTGGCCGGGACCGGCTTCGTGCAGGCGGGGTCGGGGCTGTCCACGGCGGGCTATGCCGTCCACAATCTGTTTCTGACCTTCCGTCCACTGAGCGGCGCGGCCAAGGGCGTGGAGTTCCGCATCAGCGCGGAGAATATCTTCGACCGCACTTATCGCCGGCACCTCTCCTACCTCGCAGGGGAGGGGCAGACATTCAAGTTCACCATCGCTAACAGCTTCTGATGGCGGGGGCTGATGGAATGACGGCCATGCGTTTCTCCGTTGGCCCCGGCCTGCTTTGCCCCGGCCTGCTTCGCCCCGGGTTGCTCCGGCCCGGCATGCCAGCGGTGGCGTCGCTGCTGGTCAACGGGCTGCTGCTCGCCCTGTTGCTGACGATGGGCGCGGCGCGACAGGAGCGGGTGCTCGACCGGCATCCGCTCAATGTGCTGTCGCTGGCTGCGCTCAAGGGGAGCGAGGCGGGGGAGGAGAGCCCGGCGACGGCGGAACCGGCTGACACGTCTCCCGCCCCGTCCCATGCGGTGCAACCGCCTGCGCCGCCGACCCCGCCGGTGCCGCCTGCCGCCATGGCGCCGCCGCAGC
>DASVMZ010000045.1:0-119922 GCA_036384115.1 Sphingobium sp. | reverse complement strand
CTGTAGCGCCGGGGCGTGTAGCCCTGCCGGGTGTCATAGCGCTTTCAGCATGGCATGCACCTCATGCAGGTCACGGGCGACGAATGCGCATTGCGCCGCAATCTCCGGCGTGGCGGGCAGCATGTCGGGGACGAGAATCGTGTCCATGCCCGCCGCGATGGCCGCGCGCGCGCCGGTGTGGCTATCCTCCAGCGCGAGGCAATGGTCCGGGTCGGTGGCCAGATGCCGGGCCGCCGTCAGATAGGATTCCGGGTGCGGCTTGCCATGAGTCACGTCGGTGCGCGTCACCACCGCCGCCAGCCGCTCGATCAGTCCGGTTTCCTCCAGATGGTGGAGGGCCAGGTCGCGCTGGGTAGAGGTGGCCACCGCCATCGGAATGGCACGGTCGTGCAAAAAACCGATCAGTTCCCGGACGCCTGGCCGCAGGGGGATGCCATCGGCGCACAATTCCCTGTACCGCCGCTCGCACTGTGACCGATAGTCAAGCACGGGAAAGGCGGGGCCAAATGCCTCCGTCAGCCGCGCCATATTCGCCTCCCACGGTCCGCCGACCAGCGACCGGTGCACAGGGTCCGTCATCGCATAGCCCAGCGCCTCGCACGTCGTGAAGATCGCGCGGGAATAAAGCCGTTCAGTATCGAGCAGCAGCCCGTCCATGTCGAAAATAACGGCGCGCGGCAGGATGCTGGGCCAGGGTGCTGTGCGGGGAATGGTCATGGGTTTCACTGCTCCGCACGGGGATGATCGCAGGGGGTTGGCACCGCCGCCATCGGGAGAGGCGGCAGGCAGGGCGTCCTATAGCCGATCATATTGGTCCGTCAGGCCCTATTATCGCTCCGGTCCGGCACCTGCCTTGCGCGCTTTGCCACTGGCGAGCGGGCACCGCAGTGCGTAGGACGGGCCGGTTATCATAGCACCCTTCCCCCTTGCGCCGCCTTTCCCTATCCTGCCGCCCTTCGCCCGCGAGTATCCATGCACCTTCAAGATTTCGACATCGCCCTGTTCCTGCGCGACAGCTGGCAGAAGAAGCCATTGCTGATCCGCAATCCCTGGGCTGACTGGCGCAATCCGCTCGACCCGGACGAGCTTGCGGGGCTGGCCTGCGAAAAGGATGTGGAGGCGCGGCTGATAACCCATGCGGGCGATAGCTGGGCCGTCGAGCATGGCCCCCTGCCCGAGGCGCGGTTCGGGATGCTGGGCCAAAGCCACTGGACCTTGCTGGTGCAGGCGGTCGATCATCATGCGCCGGACGTCGCCGCGCTGGTCGATCCGTTCCGCTTCGTACCCAACTGGCGGATCGACGATGTGATGGTCAGCTATGCCGTGGACGGGGGCAGCGTGGGGCCGCATTTCGACCAGTATGACGTGTTCCTGATCCAGGGCCTGGGCAGGCGGCGCTGGCAGGTTGGCGGGCGCTGCGACGAGTCGACGCCGCTGTTGCCGCATGACGACCTGCGCCTGCTCGCGACGTTCGATGCGGCGGAGGAATGGGTGCTGGAGCCGGGCGACATTCTCTATGTACCGCCGGGCATCGCCCATCATGGCGTGGCGGTGGGCGACGACTGCATGACCTATTCGGTCGGCTTTCGCGCACCGTCGCGCAGCGACCTGATCGGCGGTTGGTGCGACGACCTGCTGGAGCGCCTGTCGGACGATGACCGCTACACCGACCCGGACTTGCAGGCGCAGGACAATCCGGGGGAGATCAGTGACACGGCCCTTACGCGGCTGCACGCCATGGTGACGGCCGAACTGCTCGACCGGGACGCCTTCGCCCGCTGGTTCGGGGAATATAACAGCGCCCGCAAATATTCCGAGGCCGACTGGCGGCCGCAGGAGCCTGTCGCGGCAGAAGATATAGGCAGCCTGCTGGCAGACGGCCTGCCGCTGTGCCGCAACCCGGCCAGCCGCTTTTCCTTCGTCCGGCAGGGAGAGGGGGCAGTCCTGCTGTTCGTCGATGGTCAGTCCTTTGCGTGCAGCGGTGAGGTCGCGACCCTCGCCGAGCGACTGTGCGCGCAGGACAGCATCCCCCTTACCCCCGGCCAACTCTCCCTGGACAGCGTGCCGAGGCTGATCGCGGCGCTCTATAATCAGGGCAGCATCGCGTTCGACGAAGAGGAATAAGGACGATGTCGCGGCTGATCCTGTTCAACAAGCCCTATGGCGTATTGTGCCAGTTCACGAATGAAAGCACTGGTCCCGTGCGCCCGACGCTGGCGGCGCATATCGACCTGCCGGGCGTCTATCCGGCGGGTCGGCTCGACCTCGACAGCGAGGGGCTGCTGCTGCTCACCGACGATGGCAAGCTCCAGGCGCGGATCGCCGATCCCCGGTTCAAGACGCCCAAGACCTATCTGGCACAGGTGGAGGGCGAACCGGACGAGGCGGCGCTTGCGTCCCTGCGCCGGGGCGTCCGGCTCAAGGATGGCCCGACCCTGCCCGCCGAGGTCGAGCGTATCGACGCGCCCGAGCTGTGGCCCCGCGATCCCCCGATCCGCTTTCGCAAGAGCGTACCCGACTGCTGGCTCCGCCTGACCATCCGGGAAGGGCGCAACCGGCAGGTCCGGCGGATGACGGCCGCCATCGGCCATCCGACATTGCGACTGGTGCGGTGGAGCATCGGTGACTGGACCCTGGAGGGTATCGCGCCCGGCGAATGGCGGCTGGCATAGGGCGGCCCACCGCCCGAATTTGTGCGGGCGATCCGATTCCTGCGTCCCGCTCCGGCGGTTCGTCACCGGGCGGATGAGGCGCACGGATTTCCGCATCGCGACGTCCCGAAGGCCCGCACACTCCCGCCCCTGTCCGACGATGGTATCATGACGACGGTTT
This sequence comes from Sphingobium sp., assembly GCA_036384115.1. GTDB lineage: Bacteria > Pseudomonadota > Alphaproteobacteria > Sphingomonadales > Sphingomonadaceae > Sphingobium. Next base: position 117,090 of record DASVMZ010000045.1, on the reverse strand, counting down.
GCACTATGGCTCGCCGGGAAAATCGATTAAGCGCGCCGCTTCTATTGAGATCAGGCAAGTCGCTTCGCTTGAGGCCGGGAGGGTAATATTCGTCAGATCGCAGCCTTGCCGTACCGCGCCGATACCAGCGCGAGCGACGCGCCTGTCCGCATTCTGCTGGTCACATCGCGGGAATCGCGGCGCTGGGTGATCCCGAAGGGCAATCTGCCCTCGGGCATGGCGCCGCATGTCGCGGCCGCGCAGGAGGCGGAGGAAGAGGCTGGTGTCTATGGACCCATCTGCCCGACCCCGCTGGGTTCCTATCGCTATCGCAAGCGCAAGGGCAATGGCGCCTCGCTGATGCTGGACGTGGATGTCTATCCACTGGCGGTGACGCGCGAATATCCGCAATGGAAGGAAGACAAGGAGCGCGATCGCCGCTGGTTCAGCCTGGCTGAGGCGGCGAATGCGGTCGAGGAAGAGGATCTGCGCTACCTCATCCGTTCGTTCGGGGCGAGCGGGTTTACGAAGGCGACGCGGCGCACGGGCATGTTGAATGCCGTGGCGCAAAAGACAGGGGTTGGCGTGATGTTCGGTTGGTTTCAGCGGCTGCTGCCCAAGAGCGGCAATTTCTTCGACCTGTTCGAGGCGCATGCGGTCAGCGTGATGGCGGCGGCGGACGCGATGGCGCGCCTGTTCGACGAGGGCACCGCGCGCAAGGACCATATCCGCGAGGTCATCGAGCGCGAGCAGGACGCCGACGAGATCACCCATGAGGTGCTCCAGACCGTGCGCAAGACTTTCCTGACACCCTTCGACCGCAGCGCGATCACCAGCCTGATCGGCTCCCTGGACGACAGCATCGACGAGATGCAGGCGGCGGTGCAGGCCATCGACCTGTATGAAGTTTCCCACTTCGAGCCGGAAATGCGCGACATGGCCGCGATCATCGTGGACGCCGCGCGCATCACGGGCGAGGCGATGCCGCTGCTGCGCGACATTGCACGCAACGGGGCGCGCCTGCACGAACTGACCGAGCGGCTGGTCCGCATGGAAGGGCATGCCGACGAAATTCACGCAGCGGGCCTCAAAAAGGCATTCATCGCGACCCAGAGCCAGCCCGACACGCTGAAATTCATCGTCGATCGCGAAATCTACAAACATCTGGAGCGCATCGTGGATGCGTTCGAGGATGTGGCCAACGAGATTGACGGCATCGTCATCGACCATGCTTGAGACGATGGCGCCTGAGACGATAGGGCCTGCTGAGACGATGGGGCCTGAGACGATGAGCTTCGAGAGACCATCGCCCCTGCGTGCGCGCCGGGCCTGATCCATGCATCAACTTGCCTTTCCGTTGCTGGTCGGCCTGATTTTCATCGCGCTGGCGTTCGATTATCTGAACGGCCTGCATGATGCCGCCAATTCCATCGCCACCGTGGTCGCGACACGGCTGCTCGGTCCAGTGCAGGCCGTGTTGTTCGCCGCGACATTCAATTTCGCCGCCTATTTCCTGACAATCGCCTTTCCCGCGCTGCATGCGGTCGCGGATACCATTGGCAAGGGACTGATCGACAAGGATCTGGTGACACCGGCGGTCATCTTCGGCGCGCTGGGCGGGGCGATGTTCTGGAATGTGGTGACATGGCTCAAGGGTATTCCCTCCTCCAGCAGCCATGCGCTGGTCGGTGGGATGATCGGTTCGGGCGTGGCCCATGCAGGCATGGGCAGCATCAAATGGTTCGGCCTCAACAAGACGCTGATCGCCATCATCCTATCGCCGATGCTGGGCATGATGCTGGCGATGCTCATCATGCTGCTGTCGAGCTGGGCGCTCCGCAAATCTTCGGCCTCGCAGGCGGAGCGGGGCTTCCGGGCGCTGCACCTGCTTTCGTCCGCCACCTATTCGCTGAGCCACGGCCTCAACGACGCGCAGAAGACGATGGGCATCATCACCGTCCTCCTCTATTCCACCGGCTATCTGACCGGCGATTTCCAGGTGCCCCACTGGGTGGCGATCAGTTGCTACCTCGCCATTGCGGCGGGCACGATGACGGGCGGGTGGAAGATCATCGAGACCATGGGATCGCGCATCACCAAACTGTCCCAGCATCAGGGGTTCAGCTCCTCGATGGCTGGCTCGATCGTGCTGTTCGGCGCGTCAGCACTGGGCATCCCCGTCTCTACGACCCATACGATCACTGGCGCGATCATCGGTGCGGGCACCGCACGGCGAGCCTCGGCGGTGCGTTGGGACGTGGCGCGCACGGTCGTGACCGCCTGGGTCATCACCATCCCCGCCTCGGCGGCGGTGGGCGCGCTATTCTATGGAGTCACGACGCTCTTCTAGGGGCGTATATTCGACCTGCCGCCTACCCTATCGGTCGGTAGCCCTTACGCCATTTGATCCACAGGTGCCGGGCCAGCATGGGTGGCGGCATGCGGAGCAGGTGCGAGCGGATATAGAAAGCCTGTCCCAGCAGCCAGCGTCCTTCCCGCCCCCAGCCGTCGCGTGAGAGCAGGCGGGCGATGAAGAGGCGGTCGCTCCATTGGGGGCGGTAATCGACCATGATCGGCGTGCGACAGGCCACCAGCGGCGTCCCATAGACCGCATGCGCCAGCCTCAAGGCTCGCAGAACGGGGGCAAGAAGCCCGTGCCTCCGCGACTCCTCGCAAAGGCTCGGGAAAAAATCATCCTGCTCCTCGGAGAATTGGCGGCACAGGCGGTCGATATCCCAGAGATTGCGCAGCCCGCCCTCCAGACCGCCATCGGCAAGCATATGGGCGGCGGCATGGATGACCATATGCTCCGGGCAAAGGACGAACAGGCCATCCTCCAACGGCCTGGCCGCGGCGATCATCCCACCCGGATCGGGCTTTGGCCGCGCGGTCAGCGGCAATATGGTGTGATGCACGTCGATCATCCGGTCGCGCTCGCGATGGATCAACGGCGGCAGTTCGTGCATCCAGCGGCGGTAGTAGGCGTCGTCATAGGGATCGGGTTTCACCCATTCCCAGCCCGCATGCAGTACCGCCGCCTCCACCGCATCCAGCCGGTCCCGCGCCACCAGAATATCCAGATCACCGATCGACCGCCCAACCCCCGCCGACAGGCCCGCCGCGACATAGGCGGTGCCCTTGAGCAGGACGACCCGCAGGTTGGGCAGGTCCGCCAGCGCCGCCCTGGCCCGGTCCGCCTCCCACAGCGCCTGCCGCCGCTCACTTTCCGCATCGAAACGCGCATCGGCGAGGATGGGCGCCACCCGTTCCGGCACCGCCAGCCCGTTCAACCGATGCGCCAGCGCGCCGATCAGCCGCTCCGCCCGCGCCGCTGCGAACAGCGCGCTCCACCCCTCACCGGACAGCACCGGCGCGGCGGAGGGATCGCGCAGCACCTGCACCAGCAGAGCGGCGCTCATGCGACTTCACCGAACAGGGTCTCGACCATGGCGATGCCCTCCTCGCCGCTCGCATAGTCGATGGCCACCGCAGGGACATGGCCGACCAACCCGGTCAGCGCGCGGAAGCCCACCTCGCCCAGCGCGACATAGTTGGTGGAGGCCTGCGTCAGCCGGACGAAGGTTTCCGCCCTGTCCATCGGCCGGGCAGCCCCTTCCGCACCAAAGCGGGGAAAGAGGATCAGCACCGGCTTCGCGGGCACGTCCATCGCGGCCACGGCTTCCGTCCGGGGTATGAGATGACGGATGTCGCCCTTGGCCGTTCCCGCCATCAGTGGCCCCAGTCGCCCCTCGCCCACCAGGGAGCGCACCGCACCGACCGCTTCATTCTTCAGGCTGACGAGGCGCGGAAAGGGCGCCAGCGTGCCGTCCAGCAGATCGACCAGCGCGAACTCGTCACCCATCAACCGCCAGCCGCGCTCACCCAGTAATGCCGCCAGCGTGGATTTGCCACTGCCGGACTCGCCGCTCAGGATGATGGCACGGCCGTCCTTCTCCACGGTCGCGGCGTGGAGCAGCAGGTGCCGCCGCCAGCCCAGCGCCATCTGAAGGTTCATTCCCATCTCGGCGGCCAGCAGCCCGTGCGCCAGCGCCATCGGCGCTGCATCGGCCAGCATATGATCGCCCGCGATGAAGATGGAAGGCCGCAGCCATTGCCGCCACGGCTTCACCGGCTGCAACCGCACGGTGAAATCGGCCACATTATCGGCACCTTGCGGATAATCGCGATAAAGCTGCTTCAGCGCCGCGACGGGCGAAGCCCATGCCGACCCGATACGAAACATGGCCGGGCCGACGCGCAGGGTCAGATGATACTTCACGCCGCCTCGCGCAGGACGAGGCCCAGAGCCGCCAGTTCCTCCAGCCGTGCGGCGATCACGGTCTCCACGCTGTCTTCCGGGCCGCATGCCGGGTCGTTGTCATCGTCGGCCTGAACGTCGAATCTGCCCAACAGGTGCCGCGCCACCGCCGCCGCATCCGCCGTGCCGAGCGCATCCAGCGCCTCCAATATCTGCGGCACCGGCTCGCTGACCATATGGGTGATGCCCGAACGACGATGATAGATCAGGGTCATGAGGCCAAGGTCATGGCCGAGGCGCAGCGCCGCCGGCTCCGCGCGAAACCGGGTACGCCCTGCGTTATTGGCTCCACCCTGTCCCGTCACCTGCCAGTCCCGCGATCAGCGCGGCATCTGGAGCGAAGCGTAGCAGGTGAAGCCGCTGCGGCCATATTGCAGGCGGCGGATATAATTGATGTAGGCCTGGCTCTGCGAATAGCTGGTGCCAGGCAGGCTGCGTCCGCCGTTCAGCGCATTCTTCACATCCTGCCCCTTGAAGCTCTTGCCCCCTGGAAAGGCGCCCACCGTCCCCTGCGCCACGAGCGAACCGTCGGAGGCGACCGCTTTGCCAGCGACATCGGGCACGGGGATGGAGCAGTTCAGGACCGACGCGGCCGACTGGGCCAGCGCCGGGCGAACGCTCAACACCGTCGTCGCGGTGGCGGCACCGATCATCAGCACATGGCGGCGTCCCAAAACGTCAGGAGCCAGAACGTCAGGGCTGGCAGCCTCCGGCGTGGCGGACGGCTGCCGCTCCTCGCCATCAGGCTGTTGTTTGCCATTGTCATCCATCTGTAGCCCCTGAAGTCTAGCGCCGCATATTACCCATCGCAGACCATCGCGAAATAATCTAGGCGGGCTAACCATGTCGTTCCGTATTCTCGGCCCCGTATCGCTTTGCGTGATCGCGACCGTCCTGGGGTCGCTCTTCGTGGCACTGGCGAGCCAGTCCAGCTATGCGGCCGCTGCCTGCGGGCTGGTGGGGCTGTTCGCGACCGCGATCATGTATGACAGCGCGGCCCATGGTGTCCTTCAACCGGCCGACCGTGCCGAACCGCCACGCCCCGACATCCTGCCGGAAGCCGTCCCATTGCTCGCCCAACCGGAAGTCGACGCGCTGATCGAGGCATTGCCCCAGCCCGCCTTTCTGGTCTCGGACGGTCGCATCGCCCGCGCCAACCGGGCCACGCTCACCCTGCTTGGCAATCATGTGCTGGGGCAGGACGTGCGCCTCGCCATCCGGCACCCGGCGGTGACGCAGCATCTGGTTGGCGAGCATGCGGGAACAGAAGCCTTCAGCATGGAACTGGTCGGCATCGGCACCGGCGACCAGAGCTGGGAGATCCGCATCACCCCGCTGTCGCCCGTCCGCCAGCTCGTCCTCCTGACCGACCAGAGCGCCCGGCGCGCGGCGGAAAAGATGCGCGTCGATTTCGTCGCGAACGCCAGCCATGAACTGCGCACGCCGCTGGCGGGTATATTGGGCTTCATCGAGACGCTGAACGACCGCGAAGCAGGCAATGACGTGGCCACCCGCGAACGCTTCCTGTCGATCATGGAGGGGGAAGCCCGCCGCATGGAGCGACTGGTCGACGACCTGATGTCACTGTCCCGCATCGAGGCGGAGAAATTCCGCCAGCCCGAACATCGGGTCGACCTGTGCGCGCTGGTACAGGAAACGGCGGACGTGCTGGCGAGGGGAAGCGGCCCGCGCGCCGAGGACATAACACTCGACCTCGATCTGGGTTGCCCGCCGATTCGTGGCGATCAGGCACAGCTGAGCCAGCTGATCCACAATCTGGTCAGCAATGCGATGAAATATGGCCGACCAGGGACGCCGGTTACGGTGACGCTGCTGCGCGACGGGCCGGATGCGATTCGCCTGAGCGTCGCTGACGAGGGGGACGGCATCGCGCCCGAGCATCTGCCCCGCCTGACCGAGCGATTCTATCGCGTCGATTCCAGCCGCAGCCGGGCCATGGGCGGCACTGGCCTGGGCCTCGCCATCGTCAAGCATATCGTCGAGCGGCATCGCGGCCGACTCCAGATCGACAGCGTGGTGGGACGCGGCACCAGCGTCCGCATCATGCTGCCCATCCCCGCGCAAAACACTCTGCTCGCCTCCGCCTAACCCGCTTTCGGACAGCTTCCGGGGTCATTGTCATATAACCGCAACATAAGTGTCACATTGGCGCGATGAAGCGCGCCTATCGGGGCGCCAAGCGATCATGGCGATCGCGTCATATTCGGGGAGCCACCATGTACAGAGTCCTGGCAATTGCCGCAGTTTCCACCCTCGCCCTTTCCGCGTGCCAGGATCAGGCCGGCGGCGGCGCATCGGGCGGCGCGCGTGACCAGATTCGTGCGGTCGGCTCGTCCACCGTATTCCCCTTCGCCACCGCCGTCGCCGAGCTGTACGTCAAGGGCAACCCCGGCATGAAGTCGCCGATCATCGAATCGACCGGCACTGGCGCGGGGATGAAACTGTTCTGCGCGGGCGTCGGTGCCGAGCATCCCGACATCGCCAACGCCTCGCGCCGCATCAAGAAGGCCGAGTTCGACCAGTGCGTCGCCAATGGCGTCAAGGAAATCACCGAAATTCAGGTCGGCGTCGACGGCCTCGCCTTTGCCGAATCGAAGGACGGCCCAACCTTCAAGCTGACGCCCAAGATCATCTATGAGGCGTTGGCCGCCAACCCCTATGGCAAGGGTCCGAACAAGGCCAAGACGTGGAAGGATGTCGATCCGTCGCTGCCTGCCACCGACATCTCCGTCTTCGGCCCGCCGTCCACCTCCGGCACCCGCGATTCGCTGGCCGAACTGATCCTGGAAAAGGGCTGCGACACCGATCCCGCGATCAAGGATCTGAAGAAAGCCGACGAGAAGAAATTCAAGCAGGTCTGCCACCAGATCCGCGAGGACGGCGCCTATGTGGATGCGGGCGAGAATGACAATCTGATCGTCCAGAAGCTGACCGCCAACCCCAACAGCATCGGCGTCTTCGGCTTCAGCTATTTCGAGGAAAACCGTGACAAGCTGAAGGACGTGCCGCTGAACGGCATCCAGGCGACCTATGAGACCGTGTCGAACGCCACTTACCCCGGCGCGCGTCCGCTCTTCATCTACGTCAAGAAGGCGCATCTGAACGCGGTTCCGGGCCTCAAGCTCTATGTGGAGACCTTTGCCAAGAACTGGGCACCCGACGGCGCGCTGACCAAGCGCGGCATGGTCGCGGCGACCGAGGACGTTCGCACCAAGAATGCCGAAGTCGCCACCAGCCTGCCGACGCTGAGCGCAGACGGCCTGAAATAATGATCCGGCGCGGTCGGCCCAGTTCGCCGCCCGCGCCCACACTCTCTACCCGCCCTTTATGCCGGGGCGTATCGGACCAGTCCCTGCGGGGGCGCATGATAAGGTAATGGACTTGAACGCCGCCTCCGTCTGGCTTCTCATCATCGGGCTGGCCGCCATCGCGTGGCTCAGCGCCCGCGCCCGCGCCACCCTCATGGAAAAGTCGGCAGGCCGTCTCGCGACGCACAGCCGCTCCCATTATCATGGCTGGTACGTCGCCCTTTGGACGATCCTGCCCGCTGCGCTCTTCCTGATCGTCTGGCAGAATGTCTCGCCCGCGCTGGTGACGAACAGCGTGCTGGCCTCCCCACAGGCGGCGAGCCTGCCGCTCGACGGCTTCTCGCGCAGCACCGTGCTGAGCGAAGCCCGGTCCATCGCCATGGGGCATCAGCAGAGCGCGTTCAGCCCGCAAAGCCAGGCGTTGATCGAACCCTATCGCACCGCCATCGCCCGCTACGACATCATCGGTGCGGTGCTGACCATCATCCTCGCCTTTGCGACGGGCACCTTCGCCTTCACCCGCGTCAAGGCCAGCTTCACCGCGCGCACCCGCGTCGAGCGCCTGATAATGGGCACGCTGCTTTTCGCCTCGCTGATCGCCATCGTCACCACGGTCGGCATCGTATCGTCGCTGCTGTTCGAGAGCGCGCGCTTCTTTTCCATGGTCAACCCCATCGACTTTCTGTTCGGCACCAAATGGTCGCCGCAGTCGGCGGCGCTGGGCTATGGCAGCGAGCATGCATTCGGCGCGGTGCCGCTCTTTTGGGGCACCATCTTCATCGGCGCGATCATCGCCATGCTGGTAGCCATCCCACTGGGCCTGATGTGCGCCATCTACCTCACCCAATATGCCCGCCCCGTCGTGCGCCAGTGGATGAAACCGATACTGGAGGTGCTCGCGGGCGTCCCCACGGTGGTCTATGGCTATTTCGCCGCGCTGACCGTCGCCCCGTTGCTGCGCGACTTCGCGGTGGCCGTCGGGATCAGCGGCGCCTCGTCGGAGAGCGCGCTGGCCGCTGGCCTCGTCATGGGGGTGATGATCATCCCCTTCGTCTCTTCCATGGCGGACGACAGCATCAATGCGGTGCCGCAGGCGATGCGCGACGGCAGCCTGGCGATGGGCGCGACCAAGAGCGAGACGATCAAAAAGGTGCTGATCCCGGCCGCGCTGCCCGGCGTGGTCGGCGGCGTGCTGCTGGCCGTCAGCCGGGCAATCGGCGAGACGATGATCGTGGTGATGGCCGCTGGCCTTGCCGCCAACCTGACCGTCAATCCCTTTGCCAGCGTGACCACGGTGACGACCCAGATCGTCCAGCTGCTCACCGGCGACCAGGAGTTCGACAGCCCCAAGACGCTGGCCGCCTTTGCGCTTGGCCTCGTCCTGTTCATCGTGACCCTGCTCCTCAACATCGTCGCCCTGCGCGTCGTGAAGAAATATCGGGAGGCCTACGAGTGACCGCCACCCTTTCCTCGACCGCCCCCTTGACCGCCCCCTCGACCGCGATGCCCGCCAACGCCAGGACGACCATGCCCCAGGACCGCACGCCCACCGACTGGACCAGCCCCGTCATGCGCCAGCGCATTGCCCGGCGCTATGCGCAGGAGCGCCGCTTCCGCCTGCTGGGGCTGGGTGCGGTGACGCTGTCGGCCGGTTTCCTGCTGTTCCTGCTCGTCACCATGTTGTCCGGCGGCCTGACCGGTTTCCTGCGGACCGACGTGGCGATCCCCATCGATTTTCCCCGCTCGCCCATCATGCTGGAGCCGGCGATGCTGAAAGGCCCCAACGCCCCGCAGGCGCTGGCCAACGCCAATCTGCCCGCCGTGACGACTGCCGCCGCACGCGCCGCCTTCGGCCCAAAGGGTGACGAGCTGCTGTCCGAATCCGCATGGGTCGCGGTGCGTGACGCCTTGCTCAAGGATCCGACATTGCTGGAGCGCAGCGCCGTCATTCCGGTGCCCGCCGCCAGCACCATCGATCTTGCCGCCAAGCGTGAGGGCACGGCCGAGGCGGAGGCCACCGTGGCGGCCCTGCGCCAGAGGGGTGCACTCTCCACCGCCTTCAACCTCGATTTCCTGAGGATGAGCGATGGCACCGATCCGACGCAGGTCGGCATCTGGGGCGCGCTCAAGGGATCGCTGCTGACCATGGCGGTGACGCTGCTGCTCAGCTTCCCCATCGGCCTGATGACCGCCATCTATCTGGAGGAATATGCGGGCCGCAACCGCTGGACGGACCTGATCGAAGTGTCCATCAACAATCTGGCGGCGGTGCCCTCCATCATCTTCGGCCTGCTGGGCCTCGCCGTGTTCCTCAACGCCTGGATGCTGCCCCGTTCCGCCGCCATCGTCGGCGGCCTGACGCTGGCGCTGATGACCATGCCGGTCATCGTCATCGCCGGGCGCAACGCGGTGAAGGCGGTGCCACCGTCGATCCGCGATGCCGCGCTGGGCGTCGGCGCGTCGCCCATACAGGTGGTCTTCCACCATGTCCTGCCGCTCGCGATGCCCGGCATCCTGACCGGCACGATCATCGGCATGGCCCGTGCGCTGGGCGAGACCGCCCCGCTCCTGATGATCGGCATGCGCGCCTTCATCGCCACCCCTCCCGGCGGAGTCACCGATCCCGCGACCGTTCTTCCCGTCCAGATATTCCTCTGGTCGGACGAGGTCTCACGCGGCTTCGTCGAGAAAACCTCGGCCGCGATCATCGTCCTTCTGGTCTTCCTGCTCGCGATGAACGGGATTGCCATCTATCTTCGCAACAAGTTTGAAACACGGTGGTAAATCAAACCATGGCCTCCACGGCAACAGATTCCCCAGTCATCGGACCCGTCAAGATGGCCGCCCATGACGTCAACGTCTTCTATGGCGACCAACAGGCGATCAGGAACGTCTCCATCGACGTGGGCATGGACGAAGTGACGGCCTTCATCGGCCCGTCGGGCTGCGGCAAGTCCACTTTCCTGCGCACGCTCAACCGCATGAACGACACCGTCGCCAGCGCCCGCGTCGAGGGCCGGATCACGCTCGATGGCGAGGACATCTACTCCTCCGGCATGGACGTGGTGCAATTGCGGGCACGGGTCGGCATGGTCTTCCAGAAGCCCAACCCCTTTCCCAAATCCATTTACGAGAATGTCGCCTATGGCCCGCGCATCCATGGGCTGGCGAACAGCAAGGCCGACATGGACGTGATCGTGGAGCAGTCGCTGCGCCGCGCCGGCCTGTGGGAGGAGGTCAAGGATCGTCTCCTGGACAGCGGCACTGCCCTGTCCGGCGGGCAGCAGCAGCGCCTGTGCATCGGCCGCGCCATCGCGGTGCAGCCGGAAGTCATCCTGATGGATGAGCCTTGCTCGGCGCTCGACCCCATCGCGACCGCCAAGATCGAGGAACTTATCCACGAACTGCGCGGTCGCTACGCCATCGTCATCGTGACTCACAATATGCAGCAGGCGGCCCGCGTTTCGCAGCGCACGGCCTTCTTCCACCTCGGCACGATGGTGGAATATGGCGTGACGTCGGATATCTTCACCAATCCGCGCGAAGAGCGCACCAAGGATTATATCACCGGTCGCTACGGCTGAGCGATTTTCAGGGCGGCCGGTCGGTCGCCGGCTCGGAAATCGCGACAACTGAACAGCTACCCGGCAGGAGCAGGATAATGGCAGAACATACGCTGAAAGCCTTCGACCAGGATATTGGTGAACTGCGGGCACTGATCGCAGAAATGGGTGGTCGTGCGGAAGCGGCCATCGACGACGCCCTCATCGCGCTGAGCCGCCGCGACAATGCGCTAGCCGAACGGGTCGTGGGTGGTGACAAGGCCATCGACGAACTTGAAGCGATCATCGAGAAGAAGGTGGTGCAGATCATCGCGCTGCGCGCCCCGCTGGCCGATGACCTGCGCGAGATCATCGCCGCGCTGAAAATCGTAGGCGTGGTCGAACGGATCGGCGATTATGGCAAGAATATCGCCAAGCGCGTTCCCCTCATCAGCCATCGCTCCAGCCATGAACCCCTCGCCCTGCTGCCTGCCATGGGCCAGATCACGCGCGAGATGGTCAAGGGTGCGCTCGACGCCTTTGCTGCGCGGGACGCACAAAAGGCGCTGTGGGTGATGGAGCGCGACCGGGCGGTCGACGATTTCTACAACAGCATCTTCCGCACCATGGTCACGTTCATGATGGAAAATCCCAAGACCATCTCGGAAAGCGCCCATATCCTCTTCATCGCGAAGAATCTGGAGCGGGTCGGCGACCATGCGACCAACGTCGCGGAAATGGTCTATTACGCAGCGACCGGCAGCCACCCACCCGAGCGGGAACGTGGCCCGGACCTCCTTCAGGGACAGGACAACTGAGCATGGCACGCGCCGAAATGCTGCTGGTCGAGGATGACGCCGCGCTCGCGGAGCTTCTCGTCTGGCATTTCCGTCGGGAGGATTTCTCCGTCACCCATACGCCCGATGGCGAGGAGGCGCTGATCCTGGCGCAGGAGAAGACGCCGGACATTGTTCTGCTCGACTGGATGGTCGAAAATCTGTCCGGCATCGAGGTCTGCCGCCGCCTGCGCCGGATGAGCGAGACGGCCAATGTGCCCATCATCATGCTCACCGCGCGTGGCGAGGAAGAGGACCGGGTGCGCGGGCTGGAAACGGGCGCGGATGATTATGTGACCAAGCCCTTCTCCCCGCGCGAACTGATCGCGCGCGTGGGCGCCGTGCTGCGCCGCGTGCGTCCCGCGCTGGCGGGCGAGGTGCTGACCTTCTCCGACGTGGAGATGGACACGGTGGGCCACAAGGTACGCCGGGCGGGCGCCTCCGTGCAGCTCGGCCCGACGGAATTCCGCCTGTTGCGCCATCTGCTGGAGCATCCGGGGTGGGTATTCTCCCGCGAGCGGTTGCTGGACAGCGTCTGGGGGCAGGACAGCGACATCGAATTGCGGACGGTGGACGTGCATATCCGCCGGCTGCGCAAAGCGATCAATGTGAACGGGCGGCCGGATATTATCCGCACCGTGCGGTCGGCGGGTTACTCGCTGGATAGCGATGCGGTGGGCTGAGTAAAATCTCTGTCCAGAAAGCGGACCACGCCCTCGTCACCCTGTAATGTCAGCACGGTTGCCGAGGGCGCATAGGTTTTGATCCATTCCTCGATACGCGGTCTCTGAATGCTCTCGAACCGGGCGGCATATCTCCAGAGCTGGAGGTTCAGTCTCTCAGGGCAACCATCCGCCATGCCGGGCCGCGTCCGCCCCCAGTAGCGGAGCATTCGCCAGTAGCCGCGCACCATGGATTTGAACGGTGGCTGCTGGAGCCAGATCACCGTGTCGGCACGCGGCAATATGATGTCGAAAACCCGTCCCGGTATGCCGTCGAAAATCCAGCTATCCTGCTCGGTCAGTGCATGGATGCGAGAGCGATAGTCTTCATCCTCGGGGTCCACCCAGCCGGGACGCCAGAACAGTTTGTCCGCATGCAAAACAGGAAAATGCAGCCGTTGTGCCAGCAACAGGGACAATCGCGTCTTGCCTGCGCCCGATTGGCCGACGATGACGATGCGACGCATAGGTGATCATCCTGTGAGGGAGCGCTGCCAATCGATAGCAGCCGCTCAGGCCGCCTCCGCAGCCACCACCGTATCGACAATATCCTGCACCTCCGCCGCATCGCGCAATATCCCCGCCATCATGCGGAACTCCTTCTCGCGCGGGCTGTTGCGCCGCCAGATCAGCGCGATGTCGCGGTGGGCGAACTCGGACTCGATGGGCCGCACCGCAATCTCCGTGCCCGCCAATATCCCGCCGCGAATCGCCATCTCCGGCAGCAGGGTCAGGCCCAGTCCATTTTCCACCATCTGCACCAGCGTATGGAGCGACGTGCCTGTTATCATCGCCTCGGTACGGATTTCCGGCCGGGCACAGGCGGCCAGCGCATGCTCCTTGAGGCAATGGCCGTCCTCCAGCAGCAGGAGACGCGAACTGTCGATCATGTCGGGCGTGATCTCGCTGGGCGGGTCGCGCGGATCGTCCTTGGGAAAGGCGATATGCAGCGGATCGGCGAACAAGACTTCGCAGTCCGTGTCACCCGTCGGGAATGGCAGGGCCAGCAACACGCAGTCGACATGACCATGGCGCAGGGACTCGATGGCCGCATGGCTCATCTCCTCGCGCAGGAAGAGCTTGAGTTGCGGGCGCTCGGCGCGGAGCCGGGGCAGCAGGCGCGGCAGCAGGAAGGGAGCGATGGTGGGGATCACCCCCATGCGAAGCTCACCGGACAAGGGTTTGCCCGAAGCCTGGGCGATGGCGGCCAGTTCCTCCGCCTCGCGCAGCACCCGGTGCGCCTTGTCCACGATGCGATCGCCAAGGGCGGTAAAGCGCACCACCCGCCGTGTCCGTTCGACCAGGGTCACGCCGATCAGCGATTCCAGTTCGCGGATACCCGCCGACAGGGTGGACTGGGTGACGAAACAGGCATCTGCGGCCCGGCCGAAATGCCCCTGCTCTTTCAACGCCACCAGATATTGGAGTTGCTTGAGGGTGGGCATATAGCTGGACATTAATCGGCTCCGTAATCCAATACGGTCGGTATAATCGGTTTATCCGATAAATCCAAGGGCCTTGGCAAGACCGAACGCCGATGTCGTCACCAGCACCACACCCACCGCCACCAGCAGCACCTTGGGCTTCATATGCCGCGCGAGCATCGCACCAAAGGGCGCGGCGACGACGCCGCCGATCAGGAGTCCGACCGTCGCCTGTGTCAATACTTCCCAGCCGAGATGGAGCAGGAAAGTGATGCTGATCGCCAGGGTCAGGATGAACTCGACCGTGTTGACCGTGCCGATGGTGTGGCGCGGACTGGCGCCCTGCACCAGAAGGTTGGACGTCACGATCGGCCCCCAGCCGCCGCCGCCGGACGCATCCATGAAGCCACCCAGCAGGCCCAGCGGTGCGATGAAGCGCGGCGACTTCTGCTCCGGTGGAAAGTGGAAACCACGGTATAGCAGCCAGCAGCCGATGGCCGCGAGGTAGAGCTGGATGTAGGGCTTGATAATGGACCCGTCGATATTCGACAGCACATAGGCACCCAGCACGCCCCCGATGACGCCGGGGATCACCAGCCGGAAGAATATCTTCCAGTCGACATTGCGGTGATAAATATGACTGATGCCGGAAACAGCGGTGGTAAAAGTCTCTGCCGCATGCACACCGGCCGACGCGGCACTGGGCGGAACGCCGAGCGCAAGCAGGAAAGTACTGGAAATCACGCCATAAGCCATGCCCAGCGCGCCATCGATCATCTGGGCGCCAAAACCAACGGCGATATAAGGCCAGATATTTTCCAAGTGAATGAGTAGAGAATCGAGCATTCCATCCCTATCAGCAGATTTTATGGGCAATACCAGTCTATTTTTCTGGATCGCACCTGGCAGATATTCAACAATGGCATGGAAGCCGCGCCATTCAAATGCTTAGCGCAACGGGCAAATGCTTAGTTCCACTGGAATTTACATCGCCATTGCCTTATCTGGAGTGGATATTGGCAGGAAAGGTGCGGCTATGGGCCGACTGTCGGACTATCTCGATTCCGTGAAGATGCGCGACCCCGCGCCACGCTCTCGTGCGGAAATCATGCTCTATCCCGGGGTTTGGGCGCTCGGTTTTCACCGTGTCGCGCATGCATTATATCGCCGCCGTCTTTTCTTCCTCGCCCGCCTCGTCAACCATGTCTCCCGCATGCTGACCGCGATCGACATTCATCCCGGCGCCAAGATCGGGCGCAATTTCTTCATCGACCATGGCTTCACGGTGATCGGGGAGACGGCCGAGATCGGCAATGACGTCACCATCTACCAGTGCGTCACGCTGGGCGGTACGGACCCCGCCAATGGCATAGCGGGCAAGCGGCACCCGACAATCAGCGATGGCGCGATCATCGGATCGGGCGCGCAGGTGCTAGGCCCCGTCATCGTCGGCGCGCGCGCGCGTGTCGGCGCCAATGCGGTGGTGACGCGCGATGTGGCGGAGGGCGCGATCATGGTCGGCATCCCCGCCAAGCCGACCCTGGTCGACGCCACCGAATATCAGAAGAGCTTCCTGCCTTATGGCACTGCCTGTGGCGACAGCCCCGATCCGCAGACCCAGAAGCTGGAATGGCTGCAATGCGAGTTGGAGCGTCTTCACAAGGAGGTGGCGACCCTGCGCGCGGAACAGCAGGCCGCCGCGGCAACGCTCGCTACCCCGGACAGGCGAACCATCGCCTGATGGGAAGCGTCGCGCAGTTCCCGGCTCCGGGCCAGAAAACGGGCCAGGATTCCACGCCCCCGCCGCTCCAGACCGTCTTCATTCGCGCGGAACTGACCCGTATCATGGACCTGTACGGCCGCATGGTATCGGCGGGTCACTGGCGCGATTATGCTATCGACCATCATCGCGACGTGGCGATCTTCTCCGCCTTTCGCCGGTCCGCCGAACGGCCGGAGTTTCGGATCGAAAAGCGCCCTGCGCTCCGCAACCGACAGGGGATGTGGACGCTTTTCTCCGAAAATGGCGCCGTGTTGCGCCGTGGCCATGAGTTGGGCCCGGTTCTCTCCCCGGTTGAACGGCGACTGGTGAAGCTCGTAAACGACTGAATTTCGGCGTTCGCGGGCGGCAGCGGGGCAGCTTGTCACAAATTAGCAATATATTGTCACATAAGTGTCACGCGAGTGTCATATGCGCGCCCATCCTCGATGGGACATAAGCCATATGACCAAAGCGACTCTCCGGGCCGGCACCACCGCCCTTCTTCTCGCCGCTTCACCGCTGCACGCCCAGACTCCGGCTGTGCCGCAGCAAGGGACAAGCGACGAGCGCATGGAGATGCGCGCGGAGATTGCACGGCTGAGAGCCGCCGTGGCAACACTGGAGGCCCGGCTCGACAAGGTGGAGAGCGCTGGCGGCGTGGCAGCGGCGGGCGGCGGCTCCAGTGACGCTCTTGCCAGCCCTGGCCAGAGCCAACTTACCCAGACGGCCGCACCAGCACCTGCGCCCGTGACAACAGTTGCCGCCGCAAAGCCCAAGTCCGTCGCGGAAATCCTCTGGAAAGGCTCGCCGCAGTTCGTCCAGGGCGATGCCAAGTTCAAGGTCAAAGGCCGTATCCAGCTCGACGCGGGCTATCTCGCTTCACCTGCCAATACACGCGCCAAGGGCTTTTCCAACGAGTTCCGCCGCATCCGCCTCGGCGGTGAGGGTACGCTCGGCAGCGGCTTTGGCTACAAGCTGGAGACCGAGCTTTCGGATAATGCGGTGCGACTGGTGGACACGTTCATCACCTATCAGAATGGCAAATGGCTGGTGACGCTGGGCAATCAAAATGCCTTCCAGTCGCTGGACGAACTCATCAGCGATACCTCAGGCTCGGTGATGGAGCGCGCCGCCTTCACCACCGCGTTCAATTTCGAACGCCGCCTGGGCCTGTCCACCCAATATCAGAACGGCCCATGGCTGCTCCAGGGCGGGCTGTTCACGGACAGCATCGACTCCATCGCAGACAACAGCACCGAGGTGAATGGCGGCGACAAGAATGACAGCTATGGCGTGGATGGCCGCATCGTCTTCGCACCCAGGCTGGAGGGCGGGCAACTCCATTTCGCCGCATCCTACCATTGGCGCGACCTCAACCGCCTGCGCGAGGGCATGCAGCAATATCGGGTTCGTCCATTCCTCCACAGCGTCAACGACCGCTATATCGGCACGTCGCGGATGCAGGTGTCGTCCGAGAGCCATTATGGTGTCGAGGCCGCAGGCGTCTTTGGCCGCTTTCATTATGCGGGCGAGGCACATTGGCTGAAGGCCGGGCGGCCCGGCCTTGCCGACCCCACCTTCTTCGGCGCCTATGGCGAGGCGGGCTTTTTCCTGACCAAGGGCGACAGCCGCCCCTATGCCAACGGCATCCTCGGCAGCCCCAAGCCCGCCAATCCTTTTGGCAAGGGTGGACCGGGCGCGATCCAGATCAACCTGCGCTACGATTATCTGTCGCTCGACGACAGGAATGCGGGGGTCAATGGCGGCAAGCAGAATGGCATCATCGCGGCAGTGATCTGGACGCCGATCCAATATCTGCGCTTCAACCTGAACTATGCCCATATGTCCTATATGGACGCGGTGATTCTGGCGGGCACCCGCAACGACTATAGCGTGGACGTGGTGGGCGCACGGGCGGAACTCGACTTCTGAGGGCTGGCGGGTGGGCGGACATTGGCTGCCCGCCCCGCCCATCACTATGCCCCCTGATTGTGGAACAGGCTGGATGACGGCCATAGCCTATCGCTTATGAAGTCGCAGGCATTGCGCCGCGTCCCGAACCGGCGGACAATCCTGCCAAAGCCATCTGGGATCGCGAACACATATGCTCACCATCCATCATCTCGGCAATTCCCAATCGGAGCGGATCGTCTGGCACTGCGAGGAGCTGGAGCGGTAGCGCGTATGATCGCGACCCGCTGACCCGTGCCGCACCACCCGCATATAAGGCGCTGCACCCTGCCGGGACCGCGCCGATCATTTCCGATGGCGCGCTGACGCTGGCGGAGACCGGCGCGATCATGAACTATATCGACCACAATATGGCGAGGGTCGCCTGATGCCGGGGCCGGAGCATCCTGCCTTCGCCCAATATCTCTTCCGGTTCCATTATGCCAATGGCTCGATGATGCCCGCCCTGATGATGGAACTCGTCAGGCAACGCTTTGGCGCGACCGGCCCGAATGCCGCAGTGGAAACCGCCTACAGGCTTGTCGAGGAGCGGCTGGGCGAAGCGCCATGGTTCGCGGGGGGACGTGTTCACCGCGGCCGACATCATGATGGCCTTTGCGCTGACGACCATGCGGCTCTGCTCGGGCGAGACATATCGGATTCGCCCAACCTTCTCGCCTGGCTTCGCCGTATCGGGGAACGTCCCGCCTATCGCACGGCTATGCAGAAGGCTGAGCCGGACAGGATGCCCATCCTGACCTGACGCGCTTTACCGCCAGCGTGCGGCCTGGGCGTCGTCGGCCGCTTTGGCCTCTACCCACTCGCCGCTGCCGTCCGCATGGATTTCCCGCTTCCAGAAGGGCGCGGCGACCTTGAGCCAGTCGATCAGGAAAGCACAGGCCTCCAGCGCCGGGGTCCGGCCCTTCGACGCCGTGCCGACGAACACGATGCGCTCACCCACCGCCAGCGTGCCAAACCGATGGATGACGGTCAGCCCCAGCAAGGGCCAGCGCCCGGCAGCCTGTGCCGCCACCCGCTCCATCTGCGCCTGCGTCATCGCCGGATAATGGTCGAGGTGGAGTGCGCTGAGCCCGCCATCCGCACGGACGACGCCGGTGAAGCTGGCGATGCCCCCGCCACCCAGCATCTCCAGCGCAGCCAGTTCCGCGCCGGGATCGAAACTCTCCGCCCGCACGCTGACGCGGATCATGTCGCGCCGCCGCCCGTCACCGGCGGAAAGATCGCCAGCTCCCGCGCCGCGCCTATGATCGCGTCCAGCGGCACATAGTCCTGGTCCAGCGCCGCGCGCAGCCGCGCCCGGTCCTGAAAGGCGAAAGCATGGCCCGCGCTGCCCGCCGCCAGCCTGTCGAGCAGGGTGGCGATGGTGCAGTCGGCGCCCGGATGGGCGATCATTTCTTCGGAAAGCCCGGTGCGATCCCGCACCCAGGCGAAATAGACGATAGTGAGTTGCTCTGCCATCTGGCCCGCCCTCCCTTCAGGCATCCATATGCTTGAGGCCGACCCGCAGATAATCCCAGCCGGTAAGGGCGGTCAGCAGCGCGGCAAGCCACAGGGTGATGAGGCCGACGGCGTGGACGAAGGGGAATTGCGGCACGCCGCCCGCCAGGATCAGCGCACCGAGCGCAACAAGCTGGCATCCCGTCTTCCATTTGGCGAGGCGGGAGACCGGGACCGACACCCGCAGCCCCGCCAGAAATTCGCGCAGGCCCGAGACTGCAATCTCGCGCAACAGGATCACCAGTGCCGCGATGATATGCCAGCCATGAATATCGCGCGTCGCACACAACATCAGGACGACTGCCGCCACCATGATCTTGTCGGCGATGGGATCGAGGAAGACGCCCATCTTCGACACCGTGCCCTGCGCCCGCGCCAGATAGCCGTCGAAATAATCGGTGATGCCCATCAGGCAATAGAGGCCGAAGGCAAGGAGATAGCCGATGCGCCACTCATGACCCTGCTCCACCGGCCACAGCAGGGCGACCAGCAATGGGACCGCGAAGATACGCGACAACGTCAGGAGATTGGGCAACCACTGCACGGGCCGTGCCTGCCACAGAGCCGGACGGCGCACAAGGGAGCGATGGGTCAGATCGCCGGGAAATGCGCTGAAGCATTCCCGCGACACCTCTCTCCCGGCACCCAGCTCCGTGCCGGTCATGACGATCCGACAGTGGAGGGCTTTTCGCGCGTGCTCCGACGCGCTAGAAGGCCCGCCGAGCGGCACCCGTTCCGCCATGGCAAGAAGAGATACGTCCTATATGCAGGCTTCCCTGCGACTTCTGGGCAATCGCCGGTTTCTGCCGTTGTTCGTCACCCAGTTTCTTGGCGCTTTCAACGACAATCTGTTCAAGACCTCCATGGTCCTCTTTGCCACCTATGCGGTCTATCGCGACCCGCAGCAGGAATCGAACTTCAACGCGCTCGCCACCGGCCTGTTCGTGTTGCCCTTCTTCCTGCTCTCCGCCCTCTCCGGTCAGCTTGCCGATAATATGGACAAGGCCAAAATCATCCGCTGGGTGAAGCTGGCGGAAATCTTCATCATGGGGCTGGGCGCCACCGGGCTGCTATTGTGCGAGGCCAGGCCCGTGCTGGGCATCGGCCTGATGCTGGGCGCCGTCTTCGCGATGGGCATCCACTCCACCTTCTTCGGCCCGATCAAATATGCCATCCTGCCGCAGCATCTCCATGCGGACGAAGTGCTGGGCGGCACAGGGCTGGTCGAGGCTGGCACCTATATCGCCATCCTCGCGGGCACTATCGCGGCAGGCTGGATCAGCCCCATGGCATCGGCCGTGGCGGTGGTATCGGTCGCCTGCATCGGCTTCTTCTCCGGCCGGATGATCCCGCCCGCGCCGCGCGTCGGCCCGCCGCTGACCATCGACTATAATGTGCTGCGTTCCTCATGGCGCCTGATCGGCGGCACGATGCACATTCCGCGCCTGTTCCTGGCGATCATGTCGATCAGCTTCTTCTGGATGGTCGCCACCGTGCTGATCGTCATCTTCCCGCCGCTGGTGAAGAATGACTTCACCGCGACCAAGGAAGTCGCCAGCCTGTTCCTTGCCATCTTCTCTATCGGCATCGCCGTGGGATCGGTCGCGATCAATCGGCTGCTCCAGGGCGAGGTATCGGCACGCTACTCGCCAGTCTCCGTGGTCATCATGGCGGGTTTCGTCTGGTTCTTCCAATATTGCACCGTCACATGGACGCCCGCCCCCGCCGGCAGTCTCTACGACGTATCCGCCTTCCTTGCCCAGGCGCACAGCTGGCGCGTACTTCTCGCCCTGTTCGGCGTCGCTACGTTCGGCGGCATGTTCGTGGTTCCGCTCTACGCCTTCCTGACGACCACGGTGGGCAAGGACGAGACCGCACGCACCGTGGCGGCCAACAATGTCGTGAACTCCGGCGCCATGGTGATCGGCGCGATCGTCATCATCGTCGCCATGGGCATGGGCTTGTCGAACCGTCAGGCGCTGCTGATCGTGGCTGTCTTGTGCATCGTCACCGCCGTGCTGGCCTGGCGCCTGCACCGCGCCTGTGAGAGCCACGCGCGCGGGCAAGCCGCATCGCGATAGCCCGGTCGAGCCATGGCCAAGGTCAGGCGATAGGGGACGTCAGGCGATGAAGCTGTAGGCGGCTGTAAAGAAGGCCACGAAACTCAGCAGGAAAAGCCGCCAGTCGCTGTCCGAGGATTGTACGGGTTGCAGTTCGACCGTCCCACGCGTCACATGGTCCGGCAAGGCACGGCGGAAGGGGTGGCGGGCACCTTCACTGGTCAGGACAAGTGATCTTTTCATGCCCCCAGAAACTAATGAAATCGCGAACGGGCGCAAAAGGTTAATAACTGGTTAACGGCGAGGCCGTCTCCTGATGGGACAGCCCGCCCCATATCCGACGAGAATCCGTCCGAAACACCCAAGGATCCGGCAACCATATTTGGCTGGCACTTCGATATTTTTCACAAAATACGGAGAATGGATCACAGCGATGGATACCCCATCGGCTCTGATTCGGCGAGGCCTGGCCGCCGAATTCACGCCCTGCCCACCGTCGGCGCCCTACCTCGGAAGGCTCTCACTCCGCCCATCCCGCATGCCCGGCACAAGCCCAACGCAAAGACGCGGAGAACGCCGCCCGGCGCCTCCGCGTCTTTATAGTCTCTCAACCTGATCGGACCATGAGGCCCGACTAAATATATTCACTGATCGAGGATCGCCTCGATCTGCTTGGTCACTTCGGCAATGTCCGCCATGCCGTCCACGCGGCTAACGATCGCGCGCTCCTCATAGATCGGCAGGATCGGCGCGGTCTTGGCGCGATATTCCGCCATACGGGTCCGCACCGTCTCCTCATTGTCGTCGGGGCGGCGCTTGAACTCATGCCCATGGCATTTGTCGCATTCGCCTTCGAGCTTGGGCTGCTCGAACCTGTCATGATAGCCCTTGCCGCAGGACGCGCAGGTAAAGCGGCCGGTGATGCGCTCAACCAGCTTGTCCTCATTCACTTCCAGCTCGATCACATGGTCGAGGCTGCGCTTGCGATCGGCAAGAATGCCGTCGAGCGACTCTGCCTGCGCCGCCGTACGTGGATAGCCGTCGAAGATGACGCCTGTCTCGGCGGGAAGGGCGTCGAGCGCCTCTCCGATGATGCCGGACACGATCTCGTCGGAGACGAGCTGCCCCGCCTCCATCACAGCCTTGGCCTTGAGGCCCGTGGGCGTGCCATCCTTGACGGCTGCGCGCAGCATGTCGCCCGTGGAAAGCTGCACCATCCCGCGCTCTGTGACCAGCCGCTGTGCCTGCGTGCCCTTGCCTGCCCCCGGCGGCCCAAGAAGAATGATGTTCATGGCCCTGTATCCCCTGTTATTCTATGTACATATTGGCGCGGACAATGGCGGCCCTGACCGCCCCCGTCCAGCCCGCCTCAGCGATGTTAGCGAATCCGGCCTTTCAGCCGCGCTTTCTTGATAAGGTCGCCATATTGATGCGCGATCAAATGGCTCTGGATCTGCGTCACCGTGTCGACGGTAACATTGACCACGATCAGCAGGCTGGTGCCGCCCAGATAGAAAGGAATGCCCGCCCGCGAGATGAGATATTCCGGCAGCAGGCAGATAATCGCCAGATAACCCGCACCAATCACCGTGATGCGCGTCAGCACATAATCGAGATAATTTTCGGTATTCTTGCCCGGACGGATGCCCGGAATGAAGCCACCGTTGCGCTTGAGATTGTCGGCTGTCTCTTCAGGATTGAACACGACGGCCGTGTAGAAGAAACAGAAGAAGAGAATACCGAAGCCGTAAAGCGCCATATAGACGGGGCTACCGTGCGACAGATACTGGTTAAGGCTGAGCAGGAAATCACCCCACTTGCTCTCGCCCGCCACCTTGTTGCCCGCAAACTGCGAGATCGTCAGCGGCATCAACAGCAACGATGAGGCAAAGATCGGCGGGATGACGCCGGCAGTGTTGACCTTGAGCGGCAAATGGCTGCGGTCCGCCTGCATCAGGCCCTGGCGGGTCTGGCGCTTGGGATATTGGATCAGCACCCGGCGTTGCGCCCGTTCCATGAAGCAGATGAAGGCAATGAGGCCGAGCGCCACGATCATCACGAAGAAGATCAACAGCCCGGATATCGAGCCTTCACGGCCCGATTCAAACAGCTTGGCCAGCGTGATCGGAAGCTGCGACACAATACCCGCCATGATGATGAGCGAGGTGCCGTTGCCGATCCCCCGGCTGGTAATCTGCTCGCCCAGCCACATCAGGAACATGGTGCCGCCGATCAGCGAGACCACCGCCGCCGCGCGGAACAGCATGCCGGGATCGACCACTGCCTGCATGCCGGAAGACGCACCAAAACTCTCAAGGCCGACTGCGATGAAATAGCCCTGCACGGCGGTCAGCCCTACCGTGCCATAGCGGGTATATTGGTTAAGCTTCTTGCGGCCACTTTCGCCTTCCTTCTTGATGGAAGCGAGTTGCGGCGACAGCGAGGCAGCCAGCTGCACCACGATCGATGCGGTGATATAGGGCATGACGCCGAGCGCGATCAGGCTCATGCGCGACAGCGAACCACCCGAGAAAGTGTTGAAGATGTCGAGCACACCGCCATTCGTCTGCGAATAGAGCTGCGACAGCACCGTGGGGTCGACGCCCGGCAACGGCACGAAGCTCAGGAAGCGGAACACGATCAGCGCGCCGATGGTGAACCAAAGGCGCTTCTTAAGCTCCGTCGCCTGGCTGAATTTCGCCAGGCTGATGTTGGATGCAAGCTGGTCGGCTCTCGATGCCATTACGCTACCTTCAAATTCAAGCGTGCCGATTCCGCACGATGCCCCAGCCCCTTAGCGGGGCAGCGGATGCGTGTCACTGCCTACGCGCAGAGTTCCGTCGAAACCAGAACCCCGGAAACACACGACCCCGCTGGCCCATATCGGGCAGCGGGGTCGGCGTTGCAAGTCTGGACGACCGATCAGCGCTTTCCAGCAGCCTTTGCGGCGGCCAGAGTCGTGCCCTTCTTGGCCTTCGCCTTGTCGGCTGCCGAAACGGTCTCGATCACGGTGACAGTGCCACCGATCTTCTCGACTGCCTCGATCGCGCCCTTTGACGCGCCAGCGACGGTGAAGCTGACCTTGGTGGTCAGTTCGCCCTTGGCGAGGAGACGGACGCCGTCCTTGCCGCCGCGCGAAAGGCCAGCAGCGCGCAGCGCCGCCTGATCGAGCGAAGCGCCAGCCTCGATCTTGCCCGCATCGATCGCCTTCTGCACCATGCCGAGGTTCACCTCTGCATGATCCTTGGCGAAGATATTGTTAAAGCCACGCTTCGGGATCCGCATGTGGAGCGGCATCTGGCCACCCTCGAAGCCGTTGATCGCAACGCCCGAACGTGCCTTGGCGCCCTTCTGGCCGCGACCGGCGGTCTTGCCCTTACCCGAGCCGATGCCGCGTCCAACGCGCATCCGGCCCTTGCGAGCGCCATCATTGTCCCGCAGTTCGTTCAGATTGAATGTCATGTCATGCACTCGCTTTCGCTTTTGTCGCGCGGCCCCCGAAAGGGCGATGAATATCGCCCCCGTGGAGCGACCAGGAAGCGCCGATAGCGCCCCTGCAGAAAAAACGAAAGAGGGGTTTCCCCCTCTCCCGCTCGATTTCATTATGCCGGGGCGTTCAGCCCTCGACCACCTGCACCATATGGGGCAGCTTGCGGATGGCGCCGCGGACTTCCGCAGTGTCTTCCAGCTCGACCACCCGATGCATCTTGCCGAGACCGAGGCCGATCAGAATCTTCTTCTGGCTCTCGGGACGGCGGATCGGCGAACCGATCTGCTTGATCTTGATCTTCGCCATATCAGTTACTCCGCAATCGCTTCGGCGTCGGCCTGAGCGACCTCGGCAGAGGCACCGCCACGACGCAGCAGGTCAGCAACCTTCTTGCCGCGACGCTGGGCCACCGACTTGGGGCTGGTCTGTTCCGTGAGCGCCTCGAAGGTGGCACGGATCATGTTGTAGGGGTTTGACGTGCCATTGGACTTGGTCACGACGTCCGCCACGCCCAGGCTCTCGAAGACAGCGCGCATCGGGCCACCTGCGATGATGCCCGTACCGGCAGGAGCCGAACGCAGCGTCACCTTGCCTGCGCCGAAATGGCCGAGACCATCATGGTGCAGCGTGCGGCCTTCCTTCAGGGGAACGCGAACCATGGCCTTCTTGGCAGCGGCGGTCGCCTTGCTGATCGCCTCGGGCACTTCGCGAGCCTTGCCATGACCGAAGCCTGCACGACCCTTGCCGTCGCCGACGACGACCAGTGCTGCAAAGCCAAAGCGCTTGCCGCCCTTGACCGTCTTCGAGACGCGGTTGATGTGAACCAGCTTCTCGATGAACTCTTCGCCGCCGTCGTCGTCGTTGCGATTGCCGCGACGATCGTCACGACGACCGCCACGGTTATTGCCGCCACGATCATTGCCACCACGGCCCCCACGACCGCCACGGCCGGGGCCACGGCCCTCGGTCGCTGCGGGAGCGGCTGCGGCATCTGCCTCAACGGCGGGGGCTGCGCCCTCGGTGATGTTTTCGTCAGCCATGCTCAGAACTCCAGTCCGCTCTCACGAGCGGCATCGGCCAGCGCCTTGACGCGACCATGGAAAAGGAAACCGCCGCGGTCGAACACGACAGCCTTGATGCCTGCCTTGGTCGCCGCTTCGGCAACGCGCTTGCCGACATCAGCGGCGGCAGCAGCCGTCGCGCCAGTCGTGCCACGCACATCCTTGTCGAGCGTCGAGGCGGCAGCGACAGTGCGGCCAGCCGCGTCGTCGATGACCTGAGCGTAGATGTGACGGCCCGAACGGTGGACGGACAGACGGGGTTTACCGCCTGCACGTGCCTTGAGGGCGGTGCGAACCCGGCGACGACGCCGGTCAAATCCAGAAAGCTTTGCCATCTTACTTCTTCTTCCCTTCCTTGCGGAAGATGAACTCGCCGTCGTACTTGATGCCCTTGCCCTTATAGGGTTCGGGCTTACGCCAGCGACGAATCTCGGCAGCTACCTGGCCGACCTTCTGCTTGTCGATACCGCTGATCTCGACCGTGGTGTTATCCGGGGTCTTGATCTCGATGCCTTCGGGTACGTCGAAATCGACGTCATGGCTGTAGCCAAGCTGAAGCTTGAGCGTCTTGCCCTGCGAGTTGGCGCGGTAGCCGACACCCGTAATGAGCAGCTTCTTGGAGAAGCCCTCGGTCACGCCGGTGATCAGGTTCTGAACCAGCGTGCGCTGCATACCCCAGAATGCGCGAGCAGCCTTGGTGGCGTTGGCAGGCTGCACCGAAATGCTGCCGTCCTCAACCGCGTAGCTGATCTCATCGCGGAGCGTCAGCGCCAGCGTGCCCTTCGGACCCTTGACCGAGAGCTGGCCGCTCTCGATAGTCGCCGTCACCCCTGCGGGGATCGCGACCGGCTTTTTACCGATACGGCTCATCAGAATACCTCCGCCAGCACTTCGCCGCCGACATTCTGCTCGCGCGCTTCGGCGTCGGACAGAACACCGCGAGGCGTCGAGACAATGGTGATGCCCAAACCGTTGCGAACGACCGGGAGATCCTTCGAGCCGGAATAGACGCGGCGGCCAGGCTTTGAAACGCGCGCGACATGCTTGATAGCGGGCTGGCCTTCAAAATACTTCAGTTCGATGCGGAGGCCCGGATGGGCGCCCAGCGTCTCTTCGGTATAGCCACGGATATAGCCTTCGCGCTGGAGCACGTCGAGAACGCGTGCACGCAGCTTGGACGCAGGGGACGTAACACTGTCCTTCTTTGCCTGCTGGCCATTACGGATGCGGGTGAGCATATCACCCAGGGGATCGGTCAATGCCATATCTCGGGTTCCTTACCAGCTCGACTTCGTAACACCCGGGATCAGGCCTTTGTTGGCCAGATCACGCAGCTGAATACGGCACAGCCGGAACTTGCGGTAATAAGCGCGGGGACGGCCGGTCAACTCGCACCGGTTACGGATACGGGTTGGATTGCCGTTGCGCGGAATTTCCGCCAATTTGAGACGCGCGATCAGACGCTCGCCATCGTCGAGCGACGTATCAGCCGCAATCGCCTTCAGCTTCGCATACTTGCCGGCATATTTCTTGACCAGCAGCTTGCGACGCTCATTCTTGTTGATGGAACTCAGTTTCGCCATGACTTAAGTTCTCTTCCTCTTAAGTAGTGGAAGGAGAAGCCCGGCAGCCGTTTCAGGCCGCCTGCTTTTCCTCTTCGACGGGGAACGGGAAGCCGAAGAGGCGCAGCAGTTCGCGCGCTTCATCGTCGGTTTGG
Source organism: Sphingobium sp. (assembly GCA_036384115.1). Classification (GTDB taxonomy): domain Bacteria; phylum Pseudomonadota; class Alphaproteobacteria; order Sphingomonadales; family Sphingomonadaceae; genus Sphingobium. Next base: position 89,382 of record DASVMZ010000045.1, on the reverse strand, counting down.
GCCGTCGTCGTCACGATGATGTCCATGCCGCGCACCTTGTCGATGCGGTCATAGTTGATCTCCGGGAAGATGATCTGCTCCTTGATACCGAAGGCATAGTTACCACGGCCATCAAAGGACTTCGCATTCAGGCCACGGAAATCGCGGATGCGGGGCATTGCGATCGTCACCAGACGGTCGAGGAACTCGTACATGCGCTCGCGGCGAAGAGTGACTTTCGCGCCGATGGGCATGCCTTCGCGCAGCTTAAACTGTGCGATTGACTTCTTCGCCTTGGTGATGACCGGCTTCTGACCGGCGATCAGCTCCATTTCCTCGGCAGCCTGCGTGACCTTCTTCTTGTCCTGGGTCGCTTCGCCCACGCCCATGTTGAGCGTGATCTTCTCGATCCGGGGAATCTGCATCACATTCTTGTAGCCGAACTTCTCGGTCATCGCCGCGACGATCTTGTCGTCGTAAAGCGACTTGGAGCGCGGGATATACTTGTCAGTCATTAGATGACCTCCCCGGATTTCACGGCCACACGGACTTTCTTGCCGTCATGCTCCTCGAAGCGAACGCGGGTGGCCTTACCATCTGCGCCGGCGACGGCAACGTTGGAAATGTGCAGCGGCGCAGGCTTGCGATCGATACCGCCCTGCGGATTCGCCTGGTCGGCCTTCCGATGGCGGGCATGGACGTTCACGCCCTCAACCACGACACGATCTTCCTTAGGGAGAACCTGGAGGACATTGCCGGTACGGCCCTTGTCCTTGCCTGCGAGTACGACGACCTTATCGCCCTTCTTGATCTTTGCGGCACTCATTACAGCACCTCAGGCGCGAGCGAGATGATCTTCATGAAGTTCTTCGCACGCAGCTCACGAACCACGGGGCCAAAGATGCGCGTACCGATCGGCTCCGCATTCTTGTTGACCAGCACGGCCGCGTTGCCGTCGAAGCGGATCACGCTGCCGTCGGGACGACGAACGTCCTTGGCGGTACGCACGATCACGGCGCGATGAACGTCGCCCTTCTTCACCTTGCCACGGGGCGCGGCGTCCTTGACGGAAACGACGATGATGTCGCCCACGCCAGCGAAGCGACGCTTCGATCCGCCCAGCACCTTGATGCACTGAACGCGCTTGGCGCCGCTGTTGTCAGCGACGTCGAGATTGGATTGCATCTGGATCATTGATCCGGTTCCTTCTCATTTGGCCTATCGGGACGATCCCCGACGGTTCCGAATTTCATGCCTCGACCCGGAAGATGCGAATGCATGAAGCGCGGGCCTCTAGCCTCTTCCAGAGGAAAAGACCAGCCCCGCGTTCACACTTTCGACCCATAGGGCCAGTGACTGGCTCAGGCCGCGACTTCGGGCGACTTGTGCGTATCCACCCGCTCGATGACCTTCCAGGTCTTGAGCTTGGAAATCGGCGCAGTCTCCTCGATGCGGACCGTCTCACCCTCATGGAAGGCGTTAGCCTCGTCATGAGCATGATACTTCTTCGAGCGGCGGATGATCTTCCCGTAGAGCGGGTGCTTGACCTTGCGCTCCACCTGAACCACCACCGTCTTGTCACCCTTGTCGGAAACCACGGTTCCCGTCAGCACGCGCTTGGGCATCGTGTCCTCCTTACTTCGCTGCGAGGGCGCGTTCGCCCTGCAACGTCTTGATACGGGCGATGTCACGACGCACTTCGCGTACGCGGCTGGCCTTTTCGAGCTGGTTAGTCGCCGCCTGAAAACGGAGGTTGAACTGCTCGCGCTTCAGCTCGCCGAGCTGGTTCGCCAGTTCGTCATCGCTCTTCGCGCGAAAATCTGCAGCGTTGCTCATGACGCTCATGCTCCCAGGTGCGAGGTGTCACCCAGACGGGCAACGACCTTGGTCTTGATGGGCAGCTTCATCGCTGCGCGGCTGAAGGCCTCCGCTGCGAGGGGGCCGGGAACGCCGTCCAGCTCGAACAGGATACGACCTGGCTTAACCCGGGCTGCCCAATATTCGACCGAACCCTTGCCCTTGCCCTGACGGACCTCGGCAGGCTTCTTGGACACAGGCACGTCGGGGAACACGCGGATCCACAAACGGCCCTGACGGCGGATGTGGCGCGTGATCGCGCGGCGAGCCGCCTCGATCTGACGCGCAGTCAAACGGTCCGGTTCCATGGCCTTGAGACCATAGGAGCCGAAATTGAGGTCCGTGCCGCCCTTTGCCAGGCCGTGAATACGGCCCTTGAAGGTCTTGCGGAACTTCATCTTCTTCGGTTGCAGCATGACGCTTTGCCTACCTTTTCAATTCGTTCAGCGCTGCGGACGGCGGTCGTTAGGCGCCGGGCGAACACCGGAGGTCTGTGCCTCCAACATCAGACGGTCCTGTGCCAGCGGATCATGGCCGAGAATCTCGCCCTTGAAGATCCAGACCTTGATCCCGCACACGCCATAGGCGGTGTGGGCTTCGGCCTCGGCATAATCGACGTTGGCGCGCAGCGTGTGCAACGGAACGCGACCCTCGCGATACCATTCGGTCCGCGCGATTTCCGCGCCGCCCAGACGGCCACCACAGGTGATCTTGATACCCTCGGCGCCCAGACGCAGTGCGGACTGAACTGCACGCTTCATGGCACGACGGAAAGCGATACGACGTTCGAGCTGATCGGCGACACCCTGTGCAACCAGCTTGGAGTCGATCTCTGGCTTGCGGATCTCGACGATGTTCAGCGACACGTCGCTCGTCGTCATCTCGCCAAGCTTGCGGCGCAGCTTTTCAATATCCGCGCCCTTCTTGCCGATGATGACGCCGGGACGCGCAGCATAGATGCTGACGCGGCACAGCTTGGCCGGACGCTCGATCACGACCTTGGAGATCGCGGCTTGCGGCAGGCTCTTCATCACGAACTTGCGGATCTTCAGATCCTCAAGAAGGAGACGACCATAGTCCTGGCCTTCCGCATACCAGCGGCTGTCCCAGGTGCGGTTGATCTGAAGACGCAGACCGATCGGATTGCTCTTATGACCCATGTGCTTACGCCTCCGCTTCTTCAGCAGCTTCACGAACGACTATGCGAACGCGGCTGAAGGGCTTCAGGATACGGGTCGACTTGCCACGGCCACGGGTGTGGAAGCGCTTCATGGTGAAGCTCTTGCCAACCGATGCTTCCGCGACGACCAGCGAGTCGACGTCGAGGTTATGGTTGTTTTCCGCGTTGGCGATCGCCGAGGCGAGCACCTTGCGGACGTCTGCCGCCATGGCCTTCTTGGAGAAGGTCAGTACGTTCAGCGCGTCCTCGACCTTGCGGCCGCGGATCAGCGTCGCAACGAGGTTCAGCTTCTGGGCCGAACCGCGAATCTGCGTACCGACAGCGAGAGCCTCATTGGCCTCGACGCGGCGGGGAGATTTTTCCTTGCCCATCAGCGCTTGCCCTTCTTGTCGGCGGCATGGCCGGGGAAGTAGCGCGTCGGCGCAAATTCACCCAGCTTGTGGCCGACCATGTCCTCGTTAACCGAAACGGGAACATGCTTGCGGCCGTTATAGACGTTGAAGGTGAGGCCAACGAACTGGGGCAGAATGGTGGAGCGACGCGACCAGGTCTTGATCGGTGCACGGCCATTGCTGTCCTGCGCGGCTTCTGCCTTCTTGAGCAGATGAAGGTCCACGAACGGACCCTTCCATACGGAGCGAGCCATCGCTTACCTCTTCTTCTTCGCGTGACGCGAACGGATGATGAACTTGTCGGTCGACTTGTTGGAGCGCGTGCGCGCACCCTTGGTCGGCTTGCCCCATGGCGTCACTGGGTGACGACCACCGGAGGTCCGGCCTTCACCACCGCCGTGCGGATGGTCGACCGGGTTCTTGGCAACGCCGCGGGTCAGCGGGCGTTTGCCCAACCAACGATTGCGGCCTGCCTTCGCCAGGTTCTGGTTGGCATTGTCCGGGTTGGACACGGCACCGACAGTACCCATGCAGTCCGAACGAATGTAGCGTTGCTCGCCAGAGTTCAGACGAACCATGACCATGCCGCGGTCACGACCGACGAGCTGGGCATAGGTGCCTGCGGAACGGGCAAGCTGGCCACCCTTGCCTGGCTTCATCTCCACATTGTGGATGATCGTGCCGACCGGCATTTGGCCCAGTTCCATCGAGTTGCCCGGCTTCACGTCGGTCTTCTTGGCAGCGATCACCTTGTCGCCGACAGCGAGACGCTGCGGAGCCAGGATATACGACTGCTCACCGTCGGGATAGCTGATCAGCGCGATGAACGCGGTGCGGTTGGGGTCATATTCCAGACGCTCGACCGTCGCTTCCACGTCCCACTTGCGACGCTTGAAGTCGATGATACGATACTTCTGCTTGTGACCGCCACCGATACCACGCGAGGTCACATGACCCTTGTTGTTACGGCCGCCAGTCCGATGCTTGCCCTCGGTCAGCGCCTTGACGGGCTTTCCCTTGTGCAGGCTCGACTTGTCGACGAGAATCAGGCCACGCCGGGCCGGGCTCGTCGGGTTATAATGCTTGAGTGCCATCTATCTCGCGCCTCAAATACCGGTGGTGATGTCGATCGACTGGCCTTCAGCCAGACGGACGACAGCCTTCTTCACGTCGGTGCGCTTGTAGGGCTTGCCCTTCCAGCGCTTCGTCTTGCCCTTGGCGATCAGCGTATTCACGCCGACCACGGTCACGCCGAACAGCGCTTCGACCGCAGCCTTGATCTCGGGCTTGGACGCATCCTTCGCGACACGGAAGACCACCGCGTTATTCTCGGAGAGAAGCGTCGCCTTCTCCGTGATGTGCGGGGCAAGCACCACGTCATAGTGGCGGTTGTCCACGGCCTTGATCTCGTTCTTAGCCATTGAAGCGCGCCTCCAGCTTTTCGATAGCCGCGCGCGTCAGCACCAGACTGTCTGCACGCAGGATGTCATAGACATTGGCACCCACTGCGGGGAGCACATCGACACCGACGATATTGGCGGACGCCTTGGCGAAGCTGATGTTCACGGCGTCACCGTCGATAAACAATGCCCGACCGAGGTTCAATCCAGCCAGGCGCGCAACCAGTTCCTTGGTCTTGCCGTCCTTGACGTCAAGATTGTCGAGAATGGTGATCGTGCCGGCCTGAGCCTTGGCGGAAAGCGCCATGCGGAGACCAAGAGCGCGGATCTTCTTGTTCAGGCTATGACCGAAATCGCGGGTGCGCTGGCCATGAGCCTTACCACCACCAATGAAGATCGGGGCACGGCGATCGCCGTGACGAGCCGTGCCGCCACCCTTCTGGCGACCGAACTTCTTGCCGGTGCGGGCAACATCGCTACGCTCACGCGTTCCCGAAGCGGGATGGCGGCGCTTTTCGAGCTGCCATGTGACGACGCGATGCAGGATGTCGGTGCGTGGCTCGATACCGAATACGGCATCGGACAATTCCACGTCGCCAACGCTCGCAGCGTCGAGGGTCTGAACGGACAGTTTCACCATTTAACCCTCCTGGCCTTCGGTCGCTTCGGGCGCCACAGCTTCTTCAGCAGGCGTATCGGCGACCACAGCGGCGTTGTTGTTCGCAGCCTGCTTCAGGCTGGCGGGATAGGGAGCGTCGGCGGGACGGGCGACCTTGACGGCGTCCGCAACGACCAGCCAGGTTCCCTTGGAACCAGGAACGCTGCCCTTGACGAACAGCAGACCGCGCTCGACGTCCGTGCGGACGATCTCGAGATTCTGCTGCGTACGTTCACGATCACCCATGTGTCCGGCCATCTTCTTGTTCTTGAAGACGCGACCCGGATCCTGGCGGTTACCCGTCGAACCATGAGCACGGTGACTGACGGACACGCCATGCGTGGCGCGCATACCGCCGAAGCCCCAACGCTTCATGGCACCCGCAAAGCCCTTGCCCTGCGTGTGACCCGAAACGTCGACCAGCTGGCCGGCGATGAAATGGTCAGCGGAGATTTCCGAACCGACATCGAGAAGCGCGTCCTCGGCGACACGGAATTCAACCAGCTTTGCCTTCAGCTCAACTTCCGCCTTCGCGAAATGCCCACGCTGAGGCTTGGCAACATTCTTGGCCTTGGCAACACCTGCACCAAGCTGGACGGCGACATAGCCGTCACGATCTAGTTCGCGACGCGCGATGACCTGATTGCCTTCAAGTGCCAGAACGGTAACCGGCACATGGCGGCCATCATCCTGAAACAGGCGGGTCATCCCGACTTTCTTCGCGATCACGCCAGTACGCATGATCAATTCTCCCACAGAGGCCCGCAACATGATGCGCGGGCGTATCCAACGAAAAAACCGCCCGGAGAAATCTCCAAAGCGGCCAACCCAAATTTTAGATCACCCCGTCCGGGTCGGATGCCTTCCATCAACTGGAAGACGACGGGGGACCAGGACCACAGCGAACTGTGCGGTATCCCATATCGACAGAGGGCAGAACCCTCCGGGAAACTTGTCCTGCCGAAGCAGGGAGCGGCGGTTAGGCCAGCTTGATCTCGACGTTCACGCCAGCAGCCAGATCCAGCTTCATCAGCGCGTCGACCGTCTGGGGCGTAGGCTGCACAATGTCAAGCATGCGCTTATAGGTACGAACCTCGAACTGCTCGCGGCTTTTCTTGTCGACGTGCGGGCCACGGTTGACCGTGAACTTCTCGATGCGCGTCGGCAGCGGAATAGGACCGCGAATAAGAGCACCCGTGCGACGGGCGGTGTCGGCAATATCGCCAGTAGCCTGATCGAGCACGCGGTGATCAAAGGCCTTCAGGCGAATGCGGATATTCTGCGTTTCCATGTCCACTACCGATGCGAAAGAGCCAAAACAAAACCGCTTCGCTCAGCAGGACTGCGGCACCCGGCCATCATATCCCTGCGCGAAGCGGTGAAATACCGACCGGCGAATCACTTGAGCGATCCGCCGGTCGGGCGCGTATATTACTTTGTGATCGAAGCCACAACCCCGGAACCGACCGTACGGCCACCTTCGCGGATCGAAAAGCGCAGACCCTGCTCCATGGCGATCGGTGCGATCAGCTTGACGCCGAGCTGCACGTTATCGCCGGGCATGACCATCTCGGTGCCCTCGGGGAGGAGAACCTCGCCAGTGACGTCCGTGGTGCGGAAGTAGAACTGCGGGCGATAGTTGGCGAAGAAAGGCGTGTGACGGCCACCCTCATCCTTCGACAGCACATAGACTTCCGAGGTAAACTCGGTGTGCGGCTTGATCGAGCCGGGCTTGCAGAGAACCTGGCCACGCTCGACGTCTTCACGGCCAACACCGCGAACCAGCGCACCGATGTTGTCGCCAGCCTGGCCCTGGTCGAGCAGCTTGCGGAACATTTCAACGCCCGTGACGGTGGTCTTGCGCGTGTCTTTCAGACCCACGATCTCGACTTCTTCGCCAACCTTGACGATACCGGTCTCGACGCGGCCGGTCACAACCGTACCACGGCCCGAGATCGAGAACACGTCCTCGATCGGCATCAGGAAAGGCTTGTCGATCGGACGATCAGGCTGCGGGATCCAGCTGTCGACGGCAGCCATCAGCTTCAGCACGGCGTCATGGCCGATTTCAGGGGTCTTGTCCTGAAGGGCAGCGACAGCCGAACCCGGAATGACGGGGATGTTGTCACCGTCGAAGTCATACGAGCTGAGCAGTTCGCGGATTTCCAGCTCGACCAGCTCGAGGATTTCCGCGTCGTCCACCAGATCGACCTTGTTCATGAACACGACCATCTGCGGCACACCGACCTGACGGGCGAGCAGGATGTGCTCGCGGGTCTGAGGCATCGGGCCGTCGGTGGCGGACACGACCAGGATCGCGCCGTCCATCTGGGCAGCACCGGTGATCATGTTCTTCACATAGTCAGCGTGACCCGGGCAATCGACGTGCGCATAGTGACGGGCTTCGGTCTCATACTCGACGTGTGCGGTGGAGATGGTGATGCCGCGCTCGCGCTCCTCGGGAGCCTTGTCGATATTGTCGTAGCTGGTGAAGGTTGCGCCGCCGGTTTCGGCCAGCACCTTCGTGATCGCTGCGGTCAGCGAGGTCTTGCCATGGTCGACGTGACCGATGGTGCCGATGTTGCAATGCGGCTTCGTCCGCTCAAACTTAGCTTTCGCCATTTCTCTCTACCTTCTGTCCATACAGCTTGGGTCTGACCGCCAAGGCCGCGCCTTGCGAAGGCGCGTCCATAGCAGTTAATTTCCATAAATCCAGCCTGTAGTTGGGCTTTGGGACGTCGAATGCCGACGCCCCTCGCCCGATCAGGCCAGCTTCTCCTTGACCTCAGCCGCGACATTCGCCGGGACTTCGTCATAGTGGGAGAAGAACATCGAATAATTTGCCCGGCCCTGGGTGAACGAGCGAAGCTGGTTCACATAGCCAAACATGTTTGCCAGCGGCACCATGGCCTCGACAACCTGTGCGTTGCCGCGGGTGTCAGTGCCCTGGATCTGGCCGCGACGGCTGTTCATGTCGCCGATGACGTCGCCGAGATATTCTTCCGGAGAAACGACTTCGACCTTCATGATCGGTTCGAGCAGCTTGATGCCTGCCTTCTGTGCGACTTCACGCATTGCGGCACGGCCGGTGATCTCGAACGCCAGCGCCGACGAATCGACGTCATGGTAGGAACCGTCGTACAGCAGAACCTCGAAATCGATGATCGGGAAGCCGACCAGCGAACCGGAAGCCGCCGTCTCGCGAATACCCTTTTCGATCGAGGGGATATATTCCTTGGGAATATTGCCGCCCTTGATCTCGTCCTTGAAGATGATGCCCGATCCGCGCTCGCCCGGATTGACTTTGATCTTCACGCGGCCGAACTGGCCCGTACCACCCGACTGCTTCTTGTGGGTATAGTCCACGTCCACCGGCTTGCCGAGATATTCGCGGTAAGCCACCTGCGGCGCGCCGACATTGGCCTCGACCTTGAACTCGCGCTTCATGCGATCGACGATGATATCGAGGTGAAGCTCGCCCATGCCCTTGATGATCGTCTGACCCGATTCGTGATCGGTCGACACGCGGAACGAGGGATCCTCGGCCGACAGGCGATTGAGCGCGACGCCCATCTTCTCCTGGTCCGCCTTGGTCTTCGGCTCCACCGACAGCTCGATGACCGGCTCGGGGAATTCCATGCGCTCCAGCACGATGGGCTGACGTTCGGCGCAAATGGTGTCGCCGGTCGTCGTTTCCTTCATGCCTGCAAGCGCGATGATGTCGCCCGCAAACGCCTCGTCGACGTCCTTACGTTCGTTGGCATGCATTTCGAGCATGCGCCCGACCTTTTCCTTCTTGTCCTTCACCGAGTTCAGGTACGTGCCCTTGGTCAGCGTACCGGAATAGATGCGGATGAAGGTCAGCGAGCCGACGAAAGGATCGTTCATGACCTTGAAGGCGAGCGCCGAGAATGGCGCATCGTCGGTGGCGGGGCGGCTGTCCGGCTCGTCGCTGTCCATCTTGACGCCCTGCACGTCAGGAATGTCGAGCGGCGAAGGCAGATAGTCGACAACCGCGTCGAGCAGGGGCTGCACGCCCTTGTTCTTGAACGCCGAGCCGCAGCAGACAGGAACGAACGACTGGTTCAGCGTGCCCTTGCGGATCAGCGCCTTCAGCGTCGCGACGTCAGGCTCATTGCCTTCCAGATAGGCCTCCATCGCCTCGTCGTCCTGCTCGACGGCAAGCTCGATCAGGCGGCTGCGATAGTCGGCAGCTTCGTCGGCCAGATCGGCCGGGATCTCTTCATAGAAGAATTCGGCGCCCAGCGCTTCGTCCTTCCAGATGATCGCACGGTTGTTCACCAGATCGATCAGGCCCTTCAGATCGGCTTCGAGACCGATCGGAATATACAGCACCGCAGGCTTGGCGCCCAGGCGGTCGATGATCGACTGTACGCAATATTTGAAGTTCGCGCCGGTGCGGTCGAGCTTGTTGATGAAGCACATGCGCGGCACGCCATATTTGTCGGCCTGGCGCCACACCGTCTCCGACTGCGGCTCCACACCGGCAACGCCGTCGAAGCAGGCAACCGCGCCGTCGAGCACGCGCAGCGAACGCTCGACTTCAATCGTGAAGTCGACGTGTCCGGGGGTGTCGATGATGTTGATGCGATGCTCGGGGCCCTTGCCCTCTTCGGGGCGCCAGAAGCAGGTCGTGGCAGCGGAGGTGATCGTGATGCCACGCTCCTGCTCCTGCTCCATCCAGTCCATGGTGGCGGCGCCGTCATGGACTTCACCAATCTTGTAGGACTTGCCGGTATAGAAAAGGATGCGCTCGGTCGTCGTCGTCTTGCCAGCGTCGATGTGCGCCATGATCCCGATGTTACGATACAAGCTGAGCGGATGAGCGCGTGCCATGGTCTTACTCCATTGCCGATGTCCGGCGGTGCGTTCTTGAGTATATTGGAATTCAGTCCGTCCGGGCCTTTCAGCCCCCTGACGCGCCCTCCGCTAGAAGGGTGACAGTTCCGCGACATGCGCGGGAGAAACGGTAAGGGGATGAGGACCGCAAAGCCCTCATCCCTATAGTCGTGATTACCAGCGGTAGTGCGAGAAGGCGCGGTTCGCTTCCGCCATGCGGTGCGTGTCTTCGCGCTTCTTCACGGCATTGCCGCGGTTGTTCGCTGCGTCGAGCAACTCACCGGACAGGCGGGCCGCCATGGTCGTCTCCGACCGCGCGCGCGCAGCCGTGATAAGCCAGCGAATCGCCAGCGCCTGTGCGCGCTCGGGACGAACCTCGACAGGAACCTGATAGGTCGCACCACCGACGCGGCGGCTGCGAACTTCGATGCCCGGCTTCACATTGTTGAGGGCGTCATGGAAGAGACCGATAGGATCCTTCTTGGCCTTGTTCTCGACAACTTCGAGGGCGCCATAGACGATGCCTTCTGCGACGGACTTCTTGCCGTCGAGCATGACACTGTTCATGAACTTGGAAAGAACCTGATCGTGGTACACAGGATCGGGCAGGATGACGCGCTTTTCGGGGCGACGACGACGTGACATATTCTAGTCTCCCTTACTTAGGACGCTTGGCGCCATATTTGGAACGGCTCTGCTTGCGATCCTTGACGCCCTGTGTGTCGAGCACGCCGCGCAGGACATGGTAACGAACACCGGGAAGATCTCGCACACGACCGCCGCGAATCAGGACGACGCTATGCTCTTGCAGGTTGTGGCCTTCACCCGGAATATAGGTGATGACTTCACGGGCATTGGTCAGACGGACCTTGGCCACCTTACGCAGAGCCGAGTTCGGCTTCTTTGGGGTCGTGGTATAGACACGGGTGCAAACGCCGCGCTTCTGCGGGTTCGCTTCCATCGCAGGGACCTTTGACTTGGCCTTCTGCGGCTCGCGGCCCTTGCGGACCAGCTGGTTAATCGTTGGCATGAAGCCCTTCACCTTCTCAGTTACTTTACCCTCTGTACGCGCACCGAAAGGAGCCAATCCCCAAACGGCAAAAGCCGGGCAGTTTCCGAATGGAAACCCCCAAACCCACGAGCACATAGGCAATGTTCAAGCTCTGCTTCGTCTCACAAGACCCGGAGTCGGGCCGTAAGGCAGGCGCGGCCTATAGCGGGAGGGCGGGAGACGGTCAAGCGGGGCCGGAAGGATCGGGACCAGCTTTTGCCTTGACTTCTATCGACCCGCCACCGTCAGAAAGGCCAGGGAAGAAGCAGCGGCGCCGAGAGAATCAGAGCGAGGCCGGACATGACCCTGAACTTGCGGGTTGGCCACAGGGACGACAGCAATCCCGTATCGGGCGCCCAGACGAGGGGGCATGCCAGCGCCGCCAGCAGCATCAATCCCGTCCCGATCTGAAAGGCGAACGGAATTCCACCCTGTATGCGAAAGGCAATGCCCGCCAGTCCGAAGACGAGTGTCAGGAACCAGGCGATCAGTCGCATCGGGATAGGGCGTCTTGCATCGCGAATGAGAACGGTATCGCACGGCTCCGGTTAAATGGAACTATAGGGTCGCACCCGAAAAACTAGCCCGGCGGCGCGGCTCTTTGGCTATAGTCGATGCGGATTCGGACCCATGCGCCGACCTGCGCCTTGCCGTCGATGCGGGGTGGCCGGACGAGGAATTGCCAGGCTGCCTGCCGCACCGCCCGGGCGAGACCGGAACCGGGGGGCGATTCGCCCAGCGACTGGCAATTTTCGACATGGAAATTCTCGATGGTCTTGCATGCGACAAGCCCCCAGCCAGCCGATGGCGGATTGGGCGGCATATAGCCGGACAATTCCATGTCGGTCGGCCGACGATACCATTCCGCCTCATAAAGTTGCACGCCACCCGGCCCCTCGCCCGGCCCGGAGACCATCGCACTGTCACTGCCCGTCCCGGCCGTCCCGGAACTTTTGCCATGGGAGGGCAGGTTGGCGATGTTGCTCGCGGCGAACACATCCCTCGGCACCGGAATGATCGACGGGGCAGCCACTTGCGGCGGATCGGGGGTGGGAACGGGCTTGGTGGTGGGTGGCGGCGCGGACCGGGCGGCGGCTTTCTTCTCGGCCTTCTTCACCTTCTCGCCCGGAGCCTTGCGCGCCGGATCGGGCATCACTGAGAAGGTGGCGAGATCACGTTCCTCCTTTTTCGGCTCCACAGGCGCACGGGTCAGCAAGAGGAGAAGTAAAAGGAGAATATGGACCAGAATGGTCGCCAGCAAGGCGATGCTGCTCCGGTTGAACCGGGCACGGTCCGGCACCAGAGTGGTCAGGGGGAGGGCGAGTCTCGTCAGGAGAGGCAAACGCATGCGCGCGCCTCTATAGATTTCCAAGATGAATGGCGCCTTTCAAAATCATCGCGCCATCACTTTGATGAAGTGCCCTTGGGCGCTTGCGCCCCGCGACGACCTCCGCCAATGCTTCGGCATGGCCCTTTCCGACGACATCGCCCTCGCCCATGCCCTTGCCGATGCGGCAGGCGCAGCGATCCGCCCCTTCTTCCGCGCACCCTACCGGATCGAGGACAAGGCCGATGCCTCCCCGGTGACGGAGGCCGACCGCGCGGCGGAACTCGCCATCCGCGCGCTGCTGGAGCGGGAGCGGCCGAAAGACGGCATCATCGGCGAGGAATTTGGCGAGACGCGCGGCGATGCCACCCGCCAATGGGTTCTCGACCCGATCGACGGCACGCGTAGCTTCATCGCCGGGCGACCCATCTTCGGCACGCTCATCGCCCTCATGCAGGATGGCTGGCCGATTCTGGGCATCATCGACCAGCCCATCTCGGGCGAACGGTGGATAGGTGCGATGGGCACGGCGACGCTGCTGGGCGACAAGCCTGCCCGCACCCGGCGCTGCCGCGACCTCGACCAGGCGATTCTCGCATCCACTGGACCCCAATATTTTGCGGGCTGCACCGGCGAACATTTCGCCATTCTCGCGGGCCAGTGCCGCGACACCGTCTGGGGCGGCGATTGTTATAATTATGCCCTGCTCGCCTCCGGACACGTCGACATCGTGGTCGAGAGCGGTCTTAAGCTGCACGACATTGCTGCGCTCGTGCCTGTCGTGGAGGGCGCGGGCGGGCGCATGTGCGACTGGAATGGCGATCCGATGACCGATGCAAGCGATGGCCGTGTCATCGCGCTGGGCGATCCCGCACGCCTCGATGATGTGCTGGAGGCGCTCCACCATGGCGGCCACGACCATTAGGCCAGGCATTGACGCCGGGCGATTCGGCGCACGATGTTTACCCGGCGCATGTACGGTGGATCGCCTGTTTTTTGAGTTGCAATGCAGCATCGCTTCGACGCAGGATGCGAAACGCTCCGTTTACCGCATTCACTGTTGCACCATGGAGACAATTTCTCCTGTGAGGTATTTCATCGCGTAACCGCTCCGTCAGAGCAGCGGCTCGCAGCTCTGAAACAGGAAGTGGGTCAGCACTTGTTCGACTTTTCCAGATCAACCTTCGATTCGTCGCTTATGTTCCTCGCCATGATGGGACTGATCGCCGCATGGCTGATGTCCCGAACGTTCGGAACCGGGCAAGGACGCGATCGCCCCGTCATCGACGAGGCGGTGGAACTGGCGGGTGCATCCACCACCGCGCTCCTGGGCATTGGACTGCTGTTCGGCGATGTCGTCAACCTGCTGCCCATCTATGCGCTGTTCCTCGCTACGGCGGCTTTCCTGTGCTATTTCGTGCCCCGGCTCAGCATGCCCGGCACCATATGGCTGACCGCGGAAACGCTGGGCATCGTCTTCGGCGGGCTATGGACCCATCATTTCATCAAGGAAGCGGAATTTCCGCTCTGGATCGAGCAGATCGCCAATCTGGGCCTGCTCGGCTCCATCGCCATGTTCGCTGTCGGCCTGTCCTCCCGCGTTGCGCGCGAGGCGTTGCTGACCCATCATCTGTGGCGTTTGCCGACCGAAGCCCCTGTCCCCTTCTCCGCCGAACAGCGTTTCAAGGTGTCGATCCAGCTGCCCTGCTATGCCGAGCCGCCGGAAGTGGTGAAGGAGACGATGAACCGTCTCGCCGCTCTCCAATATGACAATTACGAAGTGCTGGTCTGCGACAACAACACCAAGGACGAGGCGTTGTGGCGCCCACTGGAAGAGCATTGCGCCGTCCTGAACCGTCGCCTTGGCCGCGAGCATTTCCGTTTCTTCCATGTCGCCCCGTTGCCCGGCGCAAAGGCGGGTGCGCTCAACTATCTGCTCGACCATATGGCGGATGATGCGGAACTGATCGCGGTCATCGACGCCGACTATTATTCGCGACCCGACTTCCTGTCCCGTCTGGTGGCCTTTTTCGACGATCCGGCGATCGGCTATGTCCAGACACCGCACGACTATCGGGACTATGAAAACAGCGACTATCTGAGCGCCTGTTATTGGGAATATATGCCCAATAACAAGATCGATATGCCCGGCGTCAGCGAATATGGCGGTGCCTTCACCATCGGCACCATGTGTATCCTGCGAACCGAGGCGCTCCGTAAGGCGGGTGGTTGGGCAGAATGGTGCCTGACCGAGGATTCGGAAGTCTCCGTCCGCCTGCGCGCCCATGGCTATGAGGGGATTTATCTGGGCGAGACCTTCGGTCGCGGCCTGATCCCCGACACCTTCGACGATTATAAGAAGCAGCGTTTCCGCTGGACTGCCGGTCCCGTGCAGCAGCTTCGTCGGCACTGGCGCCTGTTCCTGCCCGCGCCGCTCGCGCCCGAGATGCCGGGCTGGACCAAGGTGCTGGAGGTGTTGCGCTGCATCTACCCGATCCAGACCCTGCTGGGCGTGCTGAGTGCGCTGGCAGGCGCGGGTGCCATGGGTTTCGCGCTGGCGACCGACAGCATGCAACCGGTCGACATTCCCAATGTGACCTGGCTCCTGCTGATGATCGGCACGGTGACATGGTGGATTCGCACGCGGCTGCGCTACCAACTGTCGGGCAGCACATCCGTGCGTGACATCGTCCATGGCGAAGTGGCGCGCATGTCCCTGACCTATGTCGTCCTGATCGCTGGCGTCGCCGGACTGTCGACCCGGCCGCTGGCATGGCGCCGGACGCCCAAGTTTGCGCTTGAGACGGCCGAGCCATCCCCTTTCGCATCCACCGTTCCCGAAACATTGCTGGGCGGCGCGAGCGTGCTTCTTACGTTGGGCGCGCTCTTCCTCGCCCCTGCACTGGGCGCCGAACTGGCCCTGCTGATCGGCTTCGGCTTCGCCACCATGGCGTTCCGCTTCTTCTGCGCGCCCTATATGGCGGCGATGGCCATCCGCCACGCCCGGCGGGAGCTGGCGATCGGCGAGAGCCTGCCGGACGTGACGACCATCCGCGAAGCCACCGTCTGACGATCGGTCTGGCCCCGGCACGCCGCTGGGAACCATCTCCTTCCTGAACAGGCGCAATCCGCTCCATTCACCGGCTGTTCAATGCGGAGCGGCTATGTCATGACGATCATGATGAAAAAGCGTCTCGCGATCCTGGCGCTCGCCGCCATGCTGGCAGCGGACGGGATCCCCATCATAGCCCAGGCCCAATCCGGCGCTGGACCAGCCGGCCAGCCACCCGGTCGCTTTCGCGGCGACCAGGATGCAGCGCGCAAGGCCATGCTTAATGGCAATGTCATGCCCTTCTCCGTGCTCAAGCGCCGCGTCGAGGCGCAGATGGGCGACGACGCCGACTATCTCGGCTCGGAATTCCTGCCCGACCGCAATCGCTATCGCCTGAAATATATGCGCGACCGCAACGTCGTGTGGGTTGATGTCGACGGCCGGACGGGCGACATAATCGGCTGGACAGGCCGCTAATCAGATTATTTGGGAGTAGGGACGCATGCGTCTGTTGATTGTCGAGGATGAACCCACCCTCGGACCGCAGCTCAAGGCCACATTGGAAGGCGCCGGCTATGCCGTCGACCTCGCCACCGACGGCGAGGATGGACACTTCCTCGGCTCCACCGAAAATTATGATGCGATCATCCTCGACCTCGGCTTGCCGGAGGTCGACGGGCTGACCGTCCTCGACCGCTGGCGCAAGGAGGGGCGCGACTTCCCCGTCCTCGTTCTGACCGCACGCGACAGCTGGTCGGACAAGGTGGCTGGCCTGGATGCGGGCGCGGACGATTATCTCGCCAAGCCCTTCCAGTCGGAGGAGCTGATCGCCCGCCTGCGCGCGCTCATCCGTCGCGCCTCGGGCAATGCGTCGAGCGAACTGATCGCGGGCGACGTTCGCCTCGACACCCGTTCCGGTCGCGTCACGCTCAAGGGCGAGCCGGTCAAGCTGACCGCGCAGGAATATAAGCTGCTGTCCTATCTTCTCCACCACAAGGGCAAGGTGGTGAGCCGCACCGAATTGATCGAACATATCTACGATCAGGATTTCGACCGCGACTCCAACACCATCGAGGTATTCGTGACGCGCATCCGCAAGAAGCTGGGCGCCGACGTGATATCGACCATCCGGGGCCTTGGCTACAGCCTCGACGAGCCGGCGCACTGATACACCGACGCTATTGCCCTTACCGTTCGCCGACCGGGGATAGATGACCGATCCGCATTCCACCCCGCCCGTCCGGTCCACCGGCTCGCTGAGTCGGCGCATGATCGGCATCGCGGCGCTGTGGATCGGCATATTGCTGGTCGGAGGCGGTGTGGCGCTCGACCGCATTCTGGTGAGCGCGGTGACGCGAAGCTTCGACGACGGCCTCAACTATGTGCTGACCGCGATGATAAGCTCCGCCGAGATCGGGCCGGAGGGGGAAGTGTTGTTCAATCGCCCCCTCGCCGACCAGCGTTTCCTCGAACCGGCCAGCGGCCTCTATTACCAGATCAGCGGCAAGGCTCATGAGGACTGGCGCTCGCGCTCGCTCTGGGACCGGGCATTGCGGGTTTCACCGCCCGGCACTGCGGATTTCAGCGCCTATGACAGCGCGGAATTTCCCGGCGAGGCATTGCGCGTCATGCAGCAGGAGGTCGTCCTGCCCGGCAGCAAGACCCGCTGGATGTTCATCGTGGCGCAGGCGCGCGGCGGTCTGGACGCGCAGATCAAGGCGTTGCGGAGCACCTTGATCCAGAGTTTCGCGCTGCTTGGGCTGGGTCTCATCATCCTTGCCGGTCTCCAGGTCTTTCTCGGCATCCGCCCCCTCCGCAAGATCCGGCAGGAGATCGCCCGGATGCGCGACGGGGAAAAGTCGCGGATCACCGAACCCCTGCCCCGCGAAGTCAGTCCGCTGGTGGACGAGCTCAACGGCCTGCTGGACCATGTCGAGCAACAGGCAGAGGAAGCACGCACCCATGCGGGCAACCTCGCCCATGCGCTCAAGACCCCGCTGACGGTGGTGATGAACGCGGCCGGGGCCAATGCGCCCGACCTCGCACCCACCGTGATGCGGGAGACAGCGACGATGCGGCGCCAGATCGACCATCATCTCGCCCGCGCCCGCGCCGTGGGGCGGCGCGGCGCGGCGCAGGCCCGCGCACAGGTATGGCCATCCCTCGAAGCGGTCGAGCGCGCCGTCGCCCGCCTCTATCCCGACATCCGCATCGACCGGGACGGCGACCATGATGTG
This sequence comes from Sphingobium sp., assembly GCA_036384115.1. Taxonomy (GTDB): domain Bacteria; phylum Pseudomonadota; class Alphaproteobacteria; order Sphingomonadales; family Sphingomonadaceae; genus Sphingobium. The sequence goes on along the minus strand of DASVMZ010000045.1, from coordinate 71,389 downwards.
GCCGTTCGGGTCGAACGGCAGGATCTGGAAGAGATGCTGGGCAACCTCGTCGAGAATGCCGCCAAATATGGCGGTGGCAGCGTCTTCGTGACCGTCGCCGCGCGCGGCCAGATGATCGACATCCTTGTGGAGGATGACGGCACCGGCATCCCCCCCGACGAGCGGGAGCGTATCTTCGACCGGGGGGCGCGGCTCGACACGGGCAAGCCCGGAACCGGGCTGGGACTGGCCATCGTCCGCGACGTGGCGGGCATCTATGGCGGCGATGTCATTCTGGACGAAAGCGAGGATCTGGGCGGGCTGCTGGTGCGCCTGAGCCTGCCCAAGGCATAGCGTGTGTCCGGTACGACCTGCGGCGACAGGTCCGGCCCATAGATCGCTCCCGCGTCTTGCCTTATGCATCTCCCCGGCCCACATCGGCCCCATAATCAAGCGAGGAGCGATCATGAGCAGCGGCGAATTAGGCAAGATTCAGGCGGCGATCGACCATGTGCTGGAACTTGCTGCGGAACTGGAGGTCTCGGGAACCGCCGTCGTGGGGAACGATGCCGTCGCTCGTGTCCGCGCTGTGCTGCACGCCTGGGTCGATACGGTGACGGCGGTTGCGCTCACCCCCGCCTTCGGCCGCTCCACGCTCATTCATGAGGACGGCCAGCAATCGAGCGTCCAGTCCTCGATCCTGTCCTTCGCACTCAGCACCCCCGTCGGCCCGCGCACGGACTGACAGGATGGGACGGCGCAACGGCGCGCCGCCCCCGTTCCTTAACCGCGCAATACACCGCCCAGTTTTTCCGCTGCCTTCACGACCTTGTCGGAAATGGCCTTCAGCGCATCCTCGGCGAAGCTTTTCTCACCCGGTTGAAGCGTGATCTCGACAGCCAAGCTCTTCTGCCCCTCCGGCACGCCCTGCCCGGCGAACATGTCGAACAGCCGTGCCGCAACGATGCTGCCCTTGTCCGCGCCCCTCACCGCCCGCACCAGCGAATCGGCCTCTATCGTCTCCGGTACGAGGAAGGCGAAGTCGCGCGTCACCACCTGCAAGGCAGGCGGCGCATAGACCGGACGCATGAAGCCGGTCTTGCGCTTGAGCGGGATGGCATCGAGATAAAGCTCGCCCGCGACGATGGTGCCCGACAGGTCGAACGCCTTGGCGAGGCTGGGGTGCACTATGCCATAGGCGGCCAGCACGGTCTTGGGACCGAGCCGCAGCGTGCCCGACTGGCCGGGATGATAATTGGTCCCGGCCTCGCCCATCATCTGGAGATTCTGGACCGGCGCGCCAGCGGCTGCGAGCAGCGCCATCACTTCCCCCTTGGCGTCGAATGCTGAAAAGCCCACCGGCTTGCCGACCTGCCAGCCGCGCGGTGCCTTGTCGCCCGCCAGCACGAAACCGAGGGTCAGCCGCTCGCGACTCGTGCCGTCCTCGTTGCGGAAATAGCGGCGACCGATCTCGAACAGGCGGATACCCGTCGCACCGCGCGCCACATTGCGGGCCGCCGCCGACAACAGGCCGGGCAGCAGTGAGGACCGCATGACCTTGAGGTCTTCCGAGATGGGATTGGCCAGAGTCCAGTCGCCACCACCCACGGCAGCCGCCTCCTTCTGGGAGAGGAAGGACCAGTTCACCGCCTCGTTGAGGCCGCGGCCGGCGGCAGCACGGCGGATGCGACGCTCCACCAACTGCTCCGGCGTCGCGGTCGGGCGGGCGACGCCGGGGTCGCGTGGCAAGGGCACCGGCACGACGGCGCCAAGTCCGTGGATACGGATGACCTCCTCCACCAGATCGGCCACGCCATCCACGTCGCGGCGCCAGCTTGGCACCGTTACGCTCCAGTCCGTTCCGACCACGAAGCCGAGTCGTTCCAGGATTGCCTGCTGCTGGGCCGGTGCAAGGTCGATGCCGCCCAGCCGCGCGCTGAGCGCGGGATCGTAGGCGATCGTCCGCGCCGCCACGGGTGGTTCGCCCGCGCGGGTCATGGTGCTGGCGGTGCCACCGCACAGGCGCAGAACATAGTCGGTCGCAATGTCGAGGCCATCGGCCAGAAACGCCGGATCCACCCCACGCTCGAACCGCTGGCGCGCGTCGGAGGTCAGGCCAAGCGCCTGCCCTGTCCGCGCGATGCTCTCTGGCGTGAAATAGGCGCATTCGATGAGGACGCTGGTGGTCCCGGCCTGCGCGCCCGACCGCTCCCCGCTCATGATGCCGCCAATGTCGTGCGCGCCGTCTGCGTCCGCGATGACGGTGGCGCCCTCGGGCAGCGCATAGCTCTTGCCGTTGAGGGCCAGCACCTCCTCGCCCGCCACGGCCCTGCGCGCGACGAGACCGCCATTCACCGTCGCCCTGTCATAGACGTGCAAGGGGCGGCCCAGATCGAACATGACATAGTTGGTGATATCCACCAGCGCACTGATCGGCTTCTGCCCGATGGCTTTCAGCCGCGCCTGCATCCAGTCGGGCGACGCGCCGTTGGTGACGCCCTCGACGGACCGCGCGAAGAAGGCCGGGCAGCCGTTGGCATCTTCGGTGCGGACATCGGGACCAGCACCGCTTTCCGCGATGGCGGGAACCGCCAGCGGCTTCAGCGTGCCGATGCCCTTGGCGGCCAGATCGCGCGCGATGCCGCGCACGCCCATGCAATCCTGCCTGTTGGGCGTGACCGACACGTCGACGACCGGATCGTCCAGCCCCGCATAATCGGCGAAGGCCGCGCCCACGGGCGCATCGGCAGGCAGTTCGATGATGCCATCATGATCCTCGCCCAGTTCCAGCTCGCGCGTGGAGCACATCATGCCGTTGGATTCGACGCCGCGAATCGCCGCCTTGCGAAGCACCATGCCGTTGGAGGGCACAACCGCCCCCTCGACTCCGAACACGCCGATCAGGCCCGCACGGGCGTTGGGCGCGCCGCACACGACCTGGAGCGGGGCGCCATCTCCCTGATCCACGGTCAGCACTTGCAACTTGTCCGCCTGCGGATGGCGCTCGGCGGTCAGCACCTTCGCCACGCGAAAACCGGCCAGCTTCTCGGCGGGATTCTCAACGCTCTCGACCTCAAGGCCGATGTCGGTGAGCGCGATCAGGATTTCATTCAGCGATGCGCGCGTGTCGAGATGCTCGCGGAGCCAGCCCAAGGTGAACTTCATGCGCCGACTCCTCCCGACAGCGTGGGCACGTCGAGCGCCGAAAATCCATAATGTTTCAACCAGCGCAGGTCGCCGTCAAAGAAGGCGCGCAGATCGTTCATGCCATATTTCAGCATGGCGAGACGGTCGATACCGATGCCGAAGGCAAAGCCCTGCCACTCCGCCGGGTCGAGGCCACAATTGCGGATGACATTGGGGTGGACCATGCCGGACCCGCCCAACTCCATCCAGCCGTCGGTGCCGCCCATGACGCGCTGGCCATTGACCAGCGAATAGCTCGCGTCGAACTCCATCGACGGCTCGGTGAAGGGGAAGAAGCTCGGGCGCAGGCGGATGCTCACATCGTCACGCTCGAAAAAGGCCTTGAGAAAGGTTTCCAGAGTCCATTTGAGATGGCCGAGATGAATGTCCCGGTCGATCACCAGTCCCTCGATCTGGTGAAACATCGGCGTATGGGTCGCGTCGCTGTCCGAGCGATAGACGCGGCCGGGCGCCACCAGCCGGATCGGCGGCTCGTTCTTGAGCATTTCGCGGATCTGCACCGGGGACGTGTGGGTGCGGAGCAGCATGGAGCGGCCTTCCGCATCCTTGTCCGGAAAGTAAAAGGTATCGTGCATCGCGCGCGCCGGATGTGTCTCCGGGATGTTGAGCGCGGTGAAATTATGCCAGTCGTCCTCGATCTCCGGCCCGGTGGCTACGGAGAAGCCGAGATCGGCGAAAATCTCCGCCAGTTCGTCCATCACCTGGCTGACGGGGTGGATGGAACCCACCGGCCCATCGGCAGCGGGGAGCGTCATGTCGACCCGCTCCGATGCGAGGCGCGCGTCGAGCGCGGCGGTCTCCAGCGCCGCCTTGCGGTTCGTGATGGCTTCGGTCACAGCCTCGCGCAGGTTCTGGATCGGTGGGCCTTTGTCTAACCGATCCTCGGGGGACATGCCACCCAGCGTCTTGAGCAGTGCGGTTACCACGCCCTGCTTGCCCAGCGCGCCGACCCGCAGCGCCTCCAGCGCGTCGAGGCTGTCTGCCCCCAATATGTCGGCGACGAGACCGGCCTTCAATGCTTCCACTTCACTCATGGTCTACTCTTCTGAATGCGATCGGGGTGACGCGAATGTTGGGAGCGCCGATAGGGCTTTGTCGCGCCTAGAGCAAATCGCCGACGGTAAAATCGAACCGGGCCAGTTCCCGGTCGCCCTGGCGCAGTATGTAGCGATAGCTGCCCACCGGGTCGTCCTTGGCCACGCACCAGCCCGCCTTGGCCACGCCCTTGGCTGCATCGAAATGCCGCTGGGTGACGGCGGCGGAACCTTGCGGATTGACCTCGGTTGCGCTGCCTTCACCACCCCAGTTGCGCGCCCAGTTGCGTGCAGGGCCGGGCAGACGCAGTTCCTCGGTCAGGAGCAGGTCGCCCTCGACCGGGGTGAATTTGATTGACCACAGGTAGCAACTCCGCCCGACGAGGTAAGGCATGGCGGTCGCTGGCGTGGTTATGCTGCCTCCGGCTGCGTCGGACAGGACCGACAGCAATTGTGCCTCGATGACGCTGATGTCCGGCGCGGGAAGCGGCGGCAAAGCCGTAAGCTGGGGAGGAGTGGCGAGGGATTCGGCGGGCGCAACGTCAGAAGGCATGGCTTCGGCGGAGGGTACAGTTTCGACCGAAGCGGTGGCAGGCGGCTCCGCGCCCTGCCCATCGGCAGGCGCGATCTGCTCCACCACGTCAGGGACCGTTCCGCCTGAAGGAGTGAGAGCAGGTGATGAGGACGGCGAAGCGGGAACATCCGACTCGGACACCGTGCGGCCAAGGACTTGGGAAGCGAGCCTGTTCAGCGCCGCCGGATCATCCTGCGACAGTGGTTGCGGCTGCGGTTTCTGGGACAGGACGGGAGGGCCAGGAAGGGCAAACGCCAGCAGCATAGCCACGCCGGTTCGCACTAGCCTTGATCCCATCATCGGCATGATCATGTCCCCTCATAGCGCAGGACAAAAAAGGGCGCCGAACTTTCGCCCGGCGCCCCCTTATTTAGATATGTTGTGCCGTTCAGGCTGCGGGGAGCGCGGCGCGGGCCTGGGCAATGATGCCCTTGAAGGCTTCGCCCTCATGCATGGCGATGTCGGCCAGAACCTTCCGGTCCAGTTCGACGCCCGCCAGCTTCAGGCCGTGCATGAACACGCCATAAGTCAGTCCTTCGGCGCGGACAGCTGCGTTGATGCGCTGGATCCACAGGGCGCGGAAGCTGCGCTTCTTAACCTTACGGTCGCGATACGCATATTGGCCGGCCTTTTCGACGGCCTGGCGCGCAATGCGGATGGTGTTCTTGCGACGGCCATAATAGCCCTTTGCCGCCTTCAGGATGCGGTTATGCTTCGCCCGCGTCGTTACGCCGCGTTTTACACGTGCCATGCTTCTCTACTCCTTACTTCAGGCCGTAGGGCGCCCAGAGGCGCACATGGGCAACGTCAGCGTCGGCGAGCACGGAAGTGCCGCGATTCTGGCGAATATATTTCGCGTTATGACTGATAAGGCGGTGACGCTTGCCAGCGACGCCATGCTTTACCTTGCCGGTAGCGGTGAATTTGAACCGCTTCTTCACACCGCTCTTGGTCTTGAGCTTGGGCATTTTCGTCTCCTTTTGTCTGATGCGATGCCACCGGAGAGGCACCGCAGACGATTTTGCGAACGAACACGGCAGCCCTACTGGCCGGCCCATTCCATCTGATCCCACCACCATCGACATGGCAGCGGGAACGCGCGCCTATAAGGACGAAGGCCGGGGAAGGCAAGGCTATTTGCTCCCTTGGCCCGGGCTTTGCTGCTATCATCGGCTACCGGGGGAGTGCGGGCGCAAGAGGAGAGATGCCATGAAGACGATCCTGCTGATGGTGCATGACGATCCCGGCCAGGAAGCGCGATTACAATGCGCGCTCGACATCTGCCGCGCGGTGCAGGGCCATCTCGTCTGTCTCGACCTGATCCGCATGCCGGTGGTGCTGGACGCCTATGGCAATGGCGGCGCGCAGGCGACCGTCCTGACCCTGGAGCACGACCGGGAGGACCGCAATGTCCGGCGCCTCCAGGAGCGGCTGGAGGGGGAGGGCGTTGCCCATGAATGGGAACGCGTGCAGGGCGACTTCGGCCATAGCCTCACCAGCGCCGCGCGGCTTGTCGACCTGATCGTGATGAGCAGCAAGGGTGCGCCCGGCCTGATCGACCAGGGCGACCTGCCCGGCCGAGTCGCGCAGTCGGTGACGGCCCCGATATTGGTGGTGCCACCAGAGCAAAACGGGTTCGACATCGGCGGCAAGGCGATCGTCGGTTGGGATGGTTCCGCAACCGCCGCAACCTCGATCCGCGCCGCGCTCCCCCTGCTGAAACGCGCAAGGTCGGTGGAGATATTGACCATCGAAGGCAACGACCCGCAGGCGAACCCGGAACATGCCGCCCGCTATCTGGCACGCCACGGCTGCCGGGTGATGGCCCAGGTCGTGACCCGCGCCCGGGACGCTGGCGGCGCCATCGGCACGCAATTGCGCGATGCGCTGGTCGCGGCGGACTGGGGCGTCATCGGCAGCTATGGCCATGGCCGCTTGCGCGAACGGTTGTTCGGCGGCACGACATGGACGCTGATCGAGGAAACGCCGGTGCCCTTGCTGATCGCCCATTAGGGTGGAGGAGTGCGGGAGGGGGCGGTTTGTAATCGCCTCCCTCCCGGTTGCTGATCGAAACGATCCATGACTGGACGGGGTTGGATCGCGGGGCGGGCGCTCTATGGTGCGGCGCGGCGCCCTGCCCCCTTGGGCGCCGCTCAAGGAAATTCCGCAGCATGACCAACCGCCAGACCGACACCGCCCTAGACCGCCAGTTCCTCGACCGCTGGTCGCCCCGCGCCTTCGATGGCTCGGTCATCCCCGACGCGGACCTCCGGACGATATTGGACGCCGCACGCTGGGCGCCGTCCGCCTATAACTATCAGCCGTGGCGGCTGCTCTATGCCAAGCGCGAAAGCGCGGACTGGGCGCGCTTCCTCGACATACTCATTCCCTTCAATCAGAGCTGGGCCAAGGATTCGGCCGCGCTGATCTTCATCGTCAGCGAGGACACGATGGGTGCGCCCGACAAGCCCAGCCACTCGCACAGCTTTGATGCGGGCGCAGCCTGGGCGCAGCTGGCTCTCCAGGCACATCTCAGCGGTTATCATAGCCATGGCATGGTCGGTGTCGATCAGGACAAGGCCCGAACCGAACTGGCCCTGCCGGACGGCTTCCGCTTCGAGGCGGCGATCGCCATCGGCAAGATCGGCGATCCGGCGACCCTTCCCGATGGCCTGCGCGAGCGGGAAGTGCCCAGCGACCGCAAGCCGCTGGAAGATGTCGCCTATCCCGGCAATTTCAGAGCCTGATCCGGTACACAGCGGCGGGGTGCGATGCGCCCTGCCGCTGTGTACGAAACCAGGATAGGTTCAGCGCCCCTCCCGCGCGGTTCGTGCGACCAGAAAACCACTGCGCTCCAACCGATCCACCGAATCACGCGCGACCGGCGCATGGGTGCCATCCAGCAATACGATCTCCAGCGTGCGCCCCGTGCGGACGATCTCGGCAATAGTGTCGCGGGCGATCCACCAGCTTCGGTGGGTCTGTTCGCCGGGCGCACCGTCCATCTCCGCAATCGCATCGCGCAACCGCATGAGCAGCAGCTCGCTGCCCCCCACGCCATGCACCCGCACATAATGATCTTCGCTCTCCAGGGCGAGAACCTCTCCGATGAACTGGGGACCAAGCCGTGCGTAGAGCCGCGCCCGGCTTCCCTCCACGCCTGTCGGAGGGGATGGGGATGCCGTGGGCGCTGTCGGCGATACCGATTCGGCCACCAGCGGCTGACCGTTACCGTCGCTGCCCCGCAACCGCTGCATCGGATCGCCATAGCTGGCCAGCAGATGCTCGTCCGCCCGATCCGCCAGCCACGCCACCAACAGGATGGTCATCGCGCAAAGTAGGGAAAAGGGCAGCATTCCCGAGTAACCACCCAGTTGCTTGATCTCGGCCGCTCGCGCTGCCTGCCAGATCAGCCCCATCGGGATGCTCGACACCGCAAGACCCCAGATCATCACCGTGCCCCGCGGCAGCCGCGTCACTTCCGCCACCCAGTTCCAGAAGAACATGGTCGGGCGCACCAATATATAGGCGCCCATCAGCAGCACCTCCCAGCGAATTGCCCGGCTCAGGAAATCGCCCATCAGATAGGTGCCGAACGGCCCCATGAAGCCGACCACCGCCGCCAACAGCGGAATGATCCATATCTCCAACAGCGTGCGGCGTAACCGTTTCACGCAATCCCCTCACCCATTCGCGAAGCGCGAACCGGGAATAAGCAGCTTTTCCGGCACTTTGGCAAGGGGGCGTCCTGCGTCACGCATTCCCCCTTGTCCGCGAACCGCCATCTGCCATCCGCACTGCAACAAAGCCGTACCGCAGATGCGAAGCCGCTCCTGCACCGGCGCCAGACATTGAAAAGGACATGCTCATGACCAAGACTTTCAACAGCCGCGAACTCCTCTTCGCCGTCGCTTTTGCTGCGGTGGCACATGTCGTCGCTTTCTCGGCGGCTCTCACTTACGCCATCGCCTGAACGATGGCGTCCTCCGTCGCCGCCTGAACGGCGATGGGGGAATGCGGGATGGCAGCACCCTTCTCCTCTCCGGGGTGATGCCGTCCCGTTTTGATTTGATTGCCGATGGGTTTGGACCGGCTCCCCATGAAGGTGCCGGTCCTTTTTTTGTCAGGACGTCATAGGCCTGCTTCCAACCAGAAGACTATCGACAAGGAGGAACCCGAAGGCTCCCAGCCCTCAGGCTAGCCGTTCCAGCCAGCCATGCGTGTCCTCGACACGGCCATATTGTATACCTACCAGCTTTTCCTTCAGCATCCGCGCGACATCGCCGCCCGCGCCATTGCCGATCACGAAACTGCCCTTGCGTGAGCGGACCTCGCCGATGGGAGTGATGACCGCCGCCGTGCCGCAGGCAAAAGCCTCCCGGAGCGCACCGGAACGGGTATCCTCTTCCCACTGCTCGAAGCTGTAGCGTTCCTCACGGATGCGATAACCCGCCTCGCCTGCCAGCGCGATCAGCGAGTCGCGCGTGATGCCGGGCAGGATGGAGCCGTCCAGCGGCGGCGTGATGATGCTGCCGTCGGTCATGACGAACATGATGTTCATGCCGCCCAGTTCCTCGATATAGCGGCGCTCGACCGCGTCCAGGAACAATACCTGGTCGCAGCCCTCCTCGATCCCGTGCGCCTGCGGGAGCAGCGACGCGGCATAATTGCCGCCGCACTTGGCGGAGCCGGTGCCGCCGGGGACCGCCCGGACATAATCATGGCTGACCCAAAGCGTGACCGCCTCCTTGCCACCCTTGAAATAGCCGCCGACCGGCGATGCGATCACGCAATAAAGATAGGATTTGGCCGGGCGAACGCCCAGAAAGGCTTCGTCCGCGAACATGAAGGGGCGCAGGTAGAGGCTGCCCTTGTCCGCCGCCGGGGTCCAGCCCGCATCGGCCGCCACGATCTGCCGGATGCTCTCGACGAACAGCTCCTCGGGGATTTCCGGCATGGCGAGGCGCTTGGCGCTCTGGTTGAAGCGGCGCGCATTGGCGTCGGGACGAAAACTGCCGATGCCGCCGTCGGGCAGGCGATAGGCCTTCAGCCCCTCGAAGATTTCCTGTGCATAATGCAGCACCGCCGCGGCCGGGTCGAGCGCGATGGGACCGCGCGGCCCCAGCGTCGCATCATGCCACCCCTGTCCCTCGGTATAGCGGATCGTCACCATATGGTCGGTGAACACCTTGCCGAAGCCCGGCTCGGCGAGCAGAGCAGCACGGTCTTCATCGCTGGTGAGGGCGCTGTGGGTCAGGGTGGCGAAAGCATTCATCGGGGACAACCTAAATAACTGTCAGTCACATTGAGGCTCGCTAGCATTGCCGGGCGCGCCTGTCATCTGTCAGCGTGGGCGGCAGATGATGGGACGGCTGACGGTGAGAGTCTGCTCTTCAGGCGATCATGATCCGCTCGCCCGGCCCGGCCGCCGCCAGGATGCCGACCGGCCCGCCCACCGCGATTCGCGAATCCAGCAGGGCGGGGGTAAGGTCCGCCAGCGCAAGGCCGCTCTGGCAGGCGATCACCGCCACACCCAGTTCCAACGCATCGTCCAGCAGCGCGGCGAGCGTAGGCAGGCCATGGGCGCCATGCGCCACATCGCGCGGAGCCGAAAGGGGCGGCCGGAGCAGCGTCACTGCATCGAGTTGCAGGAACAGCCGCACCGTCCCGCCCAGCGCCGCCTCCGCACAGGCCAGCAACAGTCCCCCGCGCAGCCGCTCCGCATCGTCGGTGGTGGCGATCAGCAGGAGCGGCGGGCGAATGTCCGTCACGACAGGGGCCTCACGCGGTCACACTCTCCACCGCACAGGCGGGGCAGACAGGATCGACCGCCACGCGCACGGTGCGAAAACGGCGAGCCATGAAGTCCGCGATCATCATCTGGCCGACCGCATCCTCGCCAAAGGGCACGAGCGTACGAATGACTTCGAGCGCGGCCATGCTGCCGATTATGCCCGTCACCGCGCCCATGATGCCCTGATCCGCACAGTTCAGGTCCGGCAGCGCCGGGTCCGCGCCGACGAGGCAGCGATAACAGGCCTGCCCATCTTCCCAGCCGCGCCATACGCCGACCTGCCCGTCGAAAGCGCCCACGGCGGCACTGACCAAGGGCGTGCGGAGCCGGGTGGCGGCGTCGGACACGGCCAGCCGCGTCTCGAAATTGTCGCAGCCGTCGAGGATCACATCCGCATCGCGCAGCAGCACAGCGGCATTGTCCGCTTCGATGCGCTGGTTGATCGCAACGAGATGCACATCGGGATTGATCCGGGCGACTGCGGATTGCACCGTCTCCGCCTTTGCTCGACCGATGTCGGCGGTGCCGAACAATATCTGGCGCTGGAGGTTGGAGAGCGACACATGGTCCGGGTCGATCACCCGGATGGTCCCGACGCCCGCCGCCGCGAGAAAGGCTATGGCCGGGCAGCCAATGCCGCCCGCTCCCACCACCACGACATGCGCGCCCAGCAATCGCTGCTGCCCCGCGCCACCAATTTCCTTGAGGACGATATGGCGCGCATAGCGTTCGAGCTGGTCGTCGCTGAGCGTCATGCGGTCTTCACCCCTGTGGAACCAAATCCGCCCGCGCCGCGCGCCGTCTCGTCCAGTTCCGCGACTTCGCGGAAGCGGGCAGACTGCACAGGCGCGACCACCAGTTGCGCGATGCGGTCGCCGCGCGCAATGGCGAAATCCTCGGCACCCAGGTTTATCATGATGATCTTGAGTTCGCCGCGATAGTCGCTGTCGATGGTGCCGGGCGAGTTGGGCAGGCTGATGCCATGTTTCAGCGCCAGGCCGGAGCGGGGCCGCACCTGCACCTCATAGCCCATGGGAATGGCGAGCGCGAAGCCGGTCGCCACCGCATAGCGGCCCATCGGCGCCAGCGTCACCGCCTCCGCCGCGACCACGTCCAGCCCGGCCGCGCCCTCCGTCGCATAGGCCGGGAGGGGCAGACCCTCACCATGGGGCAGGCGCTTCACCGCGACATCGACAGGCGTTTCAAAGGGCATCGGCAATCCTTTCGATCAGGTGGCGGGCAACCGCGTCCTTGGGCAGGAGCGGCCAGCTTTCGACGCCTTGCTGCGTGACGAGATGCACGCGGTTGTCCGCGCCGCCCATCACGCCAGTACCACCTGCGCCCGTGGATACGTCATTGGCGACGATCCAGTCCGCTCCCTTGCTCGCCCGCTTGGCGACGGCATGGTCGATGACATCGTTGGTTTCCGCGGCAAAGCCGACCAGCAGCCGCGGCCGCCGGTCATGCCTGGCCAGCGTCGCCAATATGTCCGGGTTCTCCAGCAAGATCAGCGTGGGCGCACTGCCGCTGCCGTCCTTCTTGATCTTCTGCTCAGCGCTGTCGGCTGCGCGCCAGTCTGCCACGGCGGCGACCATGATCGCGGCGTCGGCGGGCAGCGCCGCCTCGACAGCCGCCAGCATCTCCCGCGCGGTCTCAACGTCGATGCGCGTCACGCCCGGCGGGGTGGGCTGCGACACCGGCCCGGAGACGAGCGTCACCCGTGCGCCAGCCGCCGCCGCCGCCCGGGCGATGGCGAACCCCTGCAAGCCCGACGAGCGATTGCCGATGAAGCGCACCGGGTCGATCGGCTCATGCGTGGGGCCAGCCGTCACCAGCACATGCTTGCCGAACAGGGTGGCCCCGCTGAGGTCCGGCGCGACGATAGTGTGCGAGGTATCGGTGAGAAGGTGCCCGGCAACGGTCCGCACCGGCGGCGGCACCGCCAGCATCGCCATAACCTGTTCCACGATCTGCTCCGGCTCGGGCAGGCGCCCCTTGCCATATTCGCCGCAGGCCATGTCCCCCTCGCCCGGCTCCATGATGGTGATGCCGTCGGTGCGAAGCTGCGCGAGGTTCCGCTGCGTGGCGACGTGGTGCCACATGCGGACGTTCATCGCGGGCACGGCCAGTACCCGCTTGTCGGTGGCGAGCAGGATGGTGCTGGCGAGATCGTCGGCAAGGCCGCCCGCCATCTTTGCCAAGACATTGGCCGTCGCGGGACAGATGACGATCAGGTCGGCCTGTCGCGAGAGCTGGATATGGCCGATCTCCCGCTCCTCCTTCAGGTCGAACATGTCGCCATAGACCTGATCCTCGGTCAGCACACCCAGCGACAGGGGCGTGACGAACTCTTTCGCGCTTTCCGTCATGACGGCGCGCACCGCCACGCCCTTGCGCCGGAGCAGGCGCACCAGTTCCAGCGATTTATAGGCGGCGATCCCGCCGGAAATGATGAGGAGTATGCGGGGAGAGGTCATGTCACCTGACTAGCCTGTGTCTCGGCCCGCTAGATAGGCATAAAAAGCGCGCCACGCCACCCCGCGCGTCGGGAATGGGGGGGCAGGCGCTGACGACGAGCGAAGGAGAAGACCGCACATCGTCCCCTTCATCGTCGGCACAGCGTCCGGCCGACCACCGGTCCGCGCCGGTCTAGCGCACCGGTCGGCATCCCCGTGCTTCGCCGACGCCACGCAGATAGCCGCGCCGCGCCAGACCGGCATTCACCGCTGCGGCCAGCCGCCGGTCGGCCGACGCCGCGCCGCTAACTTCCCGCACCAGTCCGCGAAACGGGATGAAGGTATTGACCACCATCTCCCCGCCTGCCGCCGCGATATTGCCCCCAGTGCTGCCCTTCTTTTTCTTCGGCTGGTCGAAGTCCGGTCCCAGCGCGTCGTTCAACTGGGCGAGTTCTCCGGTGATGGCGGCGCATTTGCCGATGGCCCGCCCATAGGGAGCGTTCGACGCGAAGACGAGGATAGGCGGAATCTTCTTCTTCGACAGGCCGACATCGCGCACCGGCTGGGTGGCGATTTCACCTGCCCGCCGCACGGTGCCATCCTCATTTTTCGCCGGTTCGTCTTTGTGGTCGCGGGCAGCACCATTACCCGGCTCGCCCCTTGGCGGCGTGCTGGAGGGCTGGGCACCGACGGCAGCGGCGCAGGCAAGCAGCGGCAATATAGACAGGCAGTTACGCAGAATCATGACTTTGTCTCCCCGAAGCGCAAGGCGAGCCGCATCCCCTTGCGGGGTAGCGTGCGCGCTTTATACCCGTAACGTTTCACGCGCCAAAACGTCGCACAGGGGGGCCACTGGATGATCGAAATCATTTCGGATGCATTGCGCGCGACGCTCAATCCGGCGGGCGCGGAACTATGGTCGCTCCATGATGCGGAGGGCCGATCACTGATGACCGACGCCGATCCGGCCTATTGGACGGGGCATGCGCCGCTGCTGTTCCCCATCGTCGGCGGGCTGGTCGGGGATCGGTACAGGTTGCGCGACGGCCGGGCGTTCACCCTGCCCCGCCATGGCTTCGCCCGCCGCTCCACCTTCGATCTGGTCGAGAGCTGGGCGGATCATGCGCTGTTCCGCCTGACCGACAGTGCAGAGACGCTGGCCGTCTGGCCCTTCGCCTTTCAGCTCGACATGGCCTTCCGACTCGACGGAGCGACCCTCTTCACTACCGCGACCGTAACCAACACAGGCACCGACGCGATGCCGTTCAGCCTGGGCTATCACCCCGCCTTCGCCTGGCCGCTGCCCTATGGCGCGACAAAGGAAGACCATCGGATCGTCTTCGAGAAAAAGGAGACCGCCCCCATCCGACGCCTCGACGGTGCCGGGCAATTGCTGGCGGAGGGCGAACCGTCCCCCGTCACGGGCCGCACCCTCATCCCCACCACGACGATGTTCGAGGCGGACGCGATAATCTGGGACCGGCTGGAAAGCCGCTCGCTGACATGGGGGGCACTGGGGAGCAAACCGGACACACCCAGCCTGCGGATCGACTTTCCCGGAATGCCGATGCTGGGCCTGTGGCAAAAACCGGGCGCCGCCTATCTGTGCATCGAGCCATGGGCAGGGATCGCCGATCCGCTGGGCTATGACGGGGTGCTGGAGGACAAGCCGGGCATCGTCACCCTGGCCGCCGGAGAGGCCCGCGCCTTCCGCATGGACGTGACGCTGGTTCAGGGCTAAGGCGCGGCACCGATATTTTGCCGAGCGCAGGGCCGATAGGACTGCTCGGCCCCCAGCCAGAAGCACATCATGACCATCCCTTCCCGCCGTACCTTCGCGATCATCTCCCATCCTGACGCCGGCAAGACCACGCTGACGGAGAAACTCCTGCTGGAGGGCGGCGCCATCCATCTGGCGGGCGAGGTCAAGGCGCGCGGCGCCAACCGGCGCGCCCGGTCGGACTGGATGAAGATCGAGCAGCAGCGCGGCATCTCCGTCACCTCCTCCGTCATGACGTTCGAGCGGACCGGGGAAAATGGCGAGACGATCACCTTCAACCTGCTCGACACGCCGGGGCATGAGGATTTCTCGGAGGACACGTACCGCACGCTGACCGCCGTCGATTCGGCGGTGATGGTCATCGACGCGGCCAAGGGCATCGAACCGCAGACGCGCAAATTGTTCGAGGTCTGCCGTCTCCGCTCCGTTCCCATCATCACCTTCGTCAACAAGGTCGACCGGGAGGGGCGCGATCCCTTCTCATTGCTGGACGAGGTGGCCGACGCGCTGGCGCTGGACGTCTGCCCGATGAGCTGGCCGGTGGGCATGGGCGGGCAGTTCGAGGGTGTCTATGATTTCGCCCGCAACCGCCTGATGCAACCCACGGGACCGAGCAAGGAATATGCGGACAATCCCCAACAATTCACCGGACTGCACGATGCGGGGCTGGAAAAGCTGGTCTCCGCCGATGGCCTGGCGCGGCTGCGCGACGAGGCTGAACTGGCGCAGGGCGGCTATGCCAGCTTCGATGTGGAGGCCTATCGCAACGGCGATCTGACACCGGTCTATTTCGGGTCGGCGCTCAAACGTTTCGGCGTCACCGAACTGATCGACGCGCTGGCGGCCCATGCGCCGCCGCCGCGCCCGCAGCCTGCCGAACCGGCCCCGGTCTCCCCGGAACGTGCCGACGTGACGGGCTTCATCTTCAAGGTGCAGGCCAATATGGACCCGCAGCATCGCGACCGCATCGCCTTCATGCGGCTATGTTCCGGCAAGTTCAAACGCGGCATGAAACTGACCCCCAGCGGCAGCGGCAAACCCATCGCGGTCCACTCGCCCATCCTGTTCTTCGCGCAGGATCGCGAGATTGCGGACGAGGCTTTCCCCGGCGACATCATCGGCATTCCCAACCATGGCACGCTGCGGGTGGGCGACACCCTCTCCGAAAAGGCGGATGTACGGTTCACCGGCCTGCCCAATTTCGCGCCGGAAATCCTGCGCCGCGTCGTGTTGAAAGACCCGACCAAGACCAAGCAACTCCGCAAGGCGTTGGACGATTTGAGCGAAGAGGGTGTCATCCAGGTCTTCTACCCGGAGATCGGCAGCCAGTGGATTGTCGGCGTGGTCGGCCAGTTGCAGCTTGAGGTGCTGATCTCGCGGCTGGAGGCGGAATATAAGGTGGAGGCGGCACTCGAACCCGCCCCCTTCGACACCGCGCGCTGGCTGACCGGCGAGGGGGGCAAGCTCGACGCCTTTGGCTCGATCAACCGCTCCGCCATGGCGCGGGATCGCGACGACAACCCGGTCTTCCTCGCCCGCTCGGCATGGGACGTTGGGTATCAGGCCGAACGCAATCCCGACCTGAAGTTCAGCGCCACGCGCGAGCGGTAAGGCCCGGCCTTTCCTCTTATTGCTGAAATACCGCCGGTATGCCCAGCTTCACTACCATCTGCGCCAGCCGCGCGGCATCCCAGTTGGTCAGGCGCACGCAGCCATGGCTTTCCGCACGGCCGATGGTCTGCGGTTCGCCGGTGCCATGGATGCCGTAATGCGGCTTCGACAGGTCCAGCCAGACGACGCCCACCGGGCCATTGGGACCGGGTTTAAGCAGGACCGGCGCCTTCTGGTCGCTGACATCCCAGAACAGTTTGGGATTATAATGGAAATCGGGATTGCGGCTGATCCCCTGAATCTTCCACCGACCCAGCGGCAGCGGATCATGGTTGCTGCCCATCGTCGCGGGGAACTGGGCGATTAGCCGATCCTGTGCATCGAGGACACGCAGGGCGCCATCCGACTTGTCCACCACCACCCTGGCCGCTTCCGGCTGTCGCGACGCCACGCCCAGCGACTGGAGCGTGCGGTTCCAGCCGCGCTCATCCTTTCCCAAGGTTGCTGGATCGACGTCGGGAATGTTGGGAACGCGCAACGTACCGAAAGCGCGGCCCTGCCGCGGGTTCAGCGCGGCCAGCATTTGCGGCGTGGTATGGAACCGCTCGGCCAGCGCCTCGATCAGGTTCCGATAGCCCAGCACGGGCAATTTCGCCTGCTCGGCCGCATCCTTGGGGAAATCGGGGATGAAGGGACCACGCGCAAAGCCTGCGGGGATGGAGACGGTGCGCGTCGCGGCGACATCGCGCCAACGCTGCATCGCGGCCAGCGTAGCCGCGTCCAGCGCGCCTGTCACCGGCAGCCCGTTGCCCTCCTGAAAACCGCGCAGCGCCAGCACATAAGACGCACCCTCCCGGCCATCGATCACGCCTGCGGAAAAGCCGGCACGGTCCAGCAGTACCTGCGCCCTGAGGACGAGGGAGTCGCGATAGCCGCCGCCGGGCACCTTGATGTCGATGAAGCGGAGAGAGGTGGGGTCAGCCGACGCCGCCTTGTCGGCAGAGGCGGCATTATCCCCGCTCTCCTTCTCCGTCACGACATGGCACCCGGCGAGGAGCAGTGTAGCGGCAACCACAGCAACAGATTTCACACACGACTCCCTATCTGTCAGAAAGCGCAAACGCCCGGTAAGGGACAAAGGTGCCATCGCTGTCCGAACGGGGCATCGCTCCCCTGGCGGGATCAGCCCTTCGGAACACCGGCCTCCAGTTCGTCCAGCCACAAGCCCGCGGTCCCGTCCGACGGCGCGCGCCAGTCCCCACGCGGGCTGAGCGCCCCGCCCGCCGACACTTTCGGGCCGTTGGGAACGGCTGAGCGCTTGAACTGGCTGATCTGGAAGAAGCGGAACAGGAAATTCTCCAGCCAGTGGCGGATGGTGGGGAGGTCATAGCCGACCTTCTTCGCCGCCGGAAATGCCACCGGCCACTCGCCTGCATCGGCATCGCGCCAGGCATGCCAGGCGAGAAAGGCGATCTTCGAGGGCGGCAGGCCATGGCGTACGACATGATGCAGGAAAAAATCGTTGAGCGCGTAGGGACCGATCTTCGCCTCCGTGCTCTGGATCGCGCCGGTCGCGTCGGCGGGCACCAGTTCGGGGGAGATTTCGGTGTTCAGGATCGCGGTCAGTATCGCATCCGTCCCGGCGTCGAACTGGCTGCTCTCCACGCTCCAGCGGATGAGATATTGGATCAGCGTCTTGGGCACGCCGCAATTGGCGGCATAATGGCTCATCTGGTCGCCAACGCCATAGGTACACCAGCCCAGCGCGAGTTCGGAGAGGTCGCCCGTCCCCACCACCATGCCGCCATGCTGGTTGGCGAGACGGAAGAGATAGTCGGTCCGCAGGCCCGCCTGCACATTCTCGAATGTCACATCATAAACCGGCTCACCATCGGCGAAGGGATGGGCCATGTCGGCCAGCATCTGGCGCGCAGCAGGGCGGATGTCGATCTCACTGGCGGTGATGCCCAGCGCAGTCATCAGCGCCCAGGCATTCGCCTTCGTGTCTTCTCCCGTGGCGAAACCGGGCATGGTGTAGCCCAGAATGGTGGAGCGGGGCATACCCATCCGATCGCATGCCTTGGCCGCGACGATCAGCGCATGAGTGGAGTCGAGACCGCCCGATATGCCGATGACGAAATGCCTGCCCCCCGTCGCGCGCAGGCGCTTGGCCAGCCCCTCCACCTGAATATTGAACGCCTCATAACAATCCTCGTCCAGCCGGGTCGCGTCGTCCGGGACGAAGGGAAAGCGGCTCACCTTGCGCCGGAGGCCGATGTCGACAGCACGTGGGCAATGGGTGAAGGCGATGCGGCGAAAGCGCGTCTCCGGGTAGCCTTGTGCCGCTGCGCTGTCGTTGAAGGTGCCGTTACGCATACGTTCCAGCCGGATGCGCTGGACGTCGACATCGGCATGGACGATCTTCGGCTCATCCCCGAAGCGAGTCGATTCGGCCAGCAACTCGCCCATCTCATGCACCATCGCCTGCCCGTCCCAGGCGAGGTCCGTCGTGCTCTCCCCCGATCCGGCGGCGCTATAGGCATAGGCCGCGATGCAGCGCGCGGACTGGGCGGCAGACAGCAAGGCCCGCTCACGCGCCTTGCCGATGGTGATATTGGATGCGGACAGGTTGCACAGGATATGCGCACCCGCCAGCGCGCCCAGAGTGGAGGGGGGCAGCGGCGCCCAATAATCTTCGCAAATCTCGGCGTGAAAGGTGAAGTCCGGCAGGTCGCTAGCGGCAAAGATCAGGTCGGTCCCGAACGGCGCCTCCACCCCCGCGACCTGGATGGACAGGCCAGTCATGTTCGCCCCCGGCGCGAACCAGCGTTTCTCATAATATTCGCGGTAATTGGGCAAGAAGCTCTTGGGCACCACGCCCAGCAGCACGCCCTTTGCGATCACCAGCGCGCAATTATACAGCCGCCCCGCCCGGCGCAGCGGCGCGCCCACCAGCAGCACCGGCGACAGCGCACGACTCTCCGCCAGCAGACGGGCCACCCCCGCCTCCACCGCGTCGAGCAGCGCTTCTTGCAGTAACAGGTCGTCGATGGCGTAGGAGGAGAGGCTGAGTTCCGGGTAGAGAATGAGGTCGGCGCCTGCCGCCGCGCCCTCCCGCGCCTGCGCCACTATGGCGTCGACATTGGCGGCGACGCTGCCCACGCTGGCGCGCGGCGTGGCGCAGGCGATGCGGACAAAGCCGTGGCGGTGGATCGATGCGAAATTACCGGACGCCATTGATGGCTCCCCCCATGATGAACGGGGCGCACAATAGCGTGCTTATCCTCTGGTGCGAGGGGTCTGTTCGCCCCGGTGATGAACATCCCTTCCCCCTCTGCGACATTGTGCGTCCGTCGCGGGCGCGATACGGCATCGAGAAATAGACAACAGCGATGTGGACCGGATCATGAGCAGCGGCGACCAGATGAGTGCAGTGCGTGGTGAAGAGGCCGCACCGGGCCGTCGCATCGTCGCGGGACGCTCGATCCGCTGGGACCAGGGCCGCGCCGACGCCGCCTATGCACAGGGCCTGTGGGTGAAGGAAACGCTGGCGGATGCCCTGCGCCGCGCCGCTGACGAGGAGCCGACCCGCATACTGGTGTCCGAGGGTGACGTACGAATCGACGCCGCGACCCTGCTCGCCCGCGCCACCACGCTGGCCCATTCCCTGCTCGCCCGCATCCCGATGGGCAGCGTCATCAGCTTCATGCTGCCCAACTGGCATGAGGCGGCGGAGATTTATCTCGGCGCGACATTGGCCGGCATGGTCGTCAACCCGATCCTGCCGTCCCTGCGCGACCATGACCTCGGCT
Organism: Sphingobium sp.; assembly: GCA_036384115.1. GTDB lineage: Bacteria > Pseudomonadota > Alphaproteobacteria > Sphingomonadales > Sphingomonadaceae > Sphingobium. The sequence continues at coordinate 51,142 of DASVMZ010000045.1, read as the reverse complement.
TCCTGCTCAAGGATGTGGACAGCCGGATGATCTTCATCCCCGAGACATTCCGCAAACATGACTATGCCGCGATGCTGACCCGCGTCGCCGGGACGACCAATACGCCGCCGCTGGTCGTCGTGCTGCGCGGGGAGGCCGGGCCGCACATCGGCTATGCCACGCTGTTCGATGACGTCCCGCCGCAAGAGCTGCCGACGCTTGACCCCGACGCGGTGCGGATGATCATGTACACGTCCGGCACCACGGGCAGTCCCAAAGGTGTGCTGCACACCCACAACAGCCTGCACGCGTTGCTGCGCCAGATCGGCCAGCACTGGCATGCCGCGCCCGGCGATACCTTCCTCGTCCCCTCCCCGATCAGCCATATCGGCGGGTCCATCTATGCGTTCGAGGGACCGCTGCTGCTCGGCACGTCGGTCATCCTGATGGACCAATGGCATCCCGACGAAGGGGTAAAGATCATGGTCGATCGCAAGATCACCCATCTGGCGGGCGCCACCCCCTTTCTGGAGCAGTTGCTCAGCGCGGCACGGGCAGCGGGCACCACCCTGCCCGACCTGAAAGTCTTTATCTGCGGCGGCGCGTCGGTGCCGCCGTCGATCATCCGCGAGGCATCGGCCTATCTCACCCACACGGCGGTGACGCGCGTCTATGGCTCGACCGAGGTGCCGGTGACGACGGTGGGCGCGCCCAGCCGCGACGACCTGGACCATGCCGCCAATACTGATGGCCGGGTCGGCATCGCGGAGGTGAAGATCGCCCCGGACGGTGAAATCTGCGCGCGCGGACCCCAGATGCTGGCGGGCTATATGCATGCCGACCATGAGGCGCCAGTGTTCGACGCGGAAGGCTTTTACCGCACCGGCGACACCGGGCGCCTGCTCGATGGCGGCTATGTGGTGGTCGAAGGGCGCAAGAAGGACATCATCATCCGCTTCGGTGAAAATATCGCGCCAAAGGAGATCGAGGACATCCTCATCGAGCATCCCGGCGTGACCGAGATCGCCATCGTCGGCCTGCCTCATGAGCGGACCGGCGAACAGGCCTGCGCGGTGATCGTGGAGGGACCGGACCCTGCCCCCACCCTCAAGGACATGCTCACCTTCCTGGACGCCAAGGGCGTGGCACGGTTCAAAATCCCCGAACGCGTCGAAATCTGGCCCTCCCTGCCGAAAAATGACGCGGGCAAGGTGCTGAAACACAAAATCCGCGCGGATCTGCTCGCGGTGGATGAGGCGGCGAAGGGTTGAGGGGTAGACGGGCGCACCAAACAACAGACATTCCTGAAATGCCATGACCCGTTCGACTGGCAACACTGGTACAAATAGCCGCACCACAAGGAAAAATTAAGCATTACTCCGATATCTCGAGCCAACGCTCGGGAGATGAGTTCATGCTTAAAGTTGGCTTTGACGCCCAACCTCCACCTATACAGAAGCCCGACCAGCCGCTGATCAAGCAGAATGTGCATCGGTTCGGCGCGGATGTGACGGCGGCGGGCTCATATCTCTACACGGCGGAGCGGCGATCTGCACGCGCCGCCAACGCGCGCCTATCCCGTAGCATCTCTGACATCTATGACTTCCGAGGCAAGTCGGTGCTCGATATCGGCTGCGGGGATGGCGCATATACGGTCGAGTTTCCAGCCCTCGGCGTCAGGCGAATTGTCGGAATAGACCCTGCGGCCGCAGCGGTCGCGGCGGCAAATCTCCGGGCCGCTTCGCAAGGGGTCAGCGATACCGCGAGCTTTGAGGTGGGCAACATCTATAATCTCGGCAAGCATCTGATCGCGCAAGACATCGACTGCATCGTGCTGCGCGGGGTACTGCACCATCTGCCCGATCCGGCACGCGCCATCGCTGGCCTGGCCGACTTTAATGGCGCGATACTCATCGTCGAACCAAATGGCGCCAATCCTATCTTGAAATTGATCGAAAAATATTCTCGCTATCACGTGGAGCATGAAGAACGCTCATTTGCGCCGTCACTGATTCGCCGCTGGCTTCACCGTGCCGGTTTTCGCGTCGAGGAAAGCCAGCTGGTAAATCTGGTGCCGTTTTTCTGTCCCGACTGGGCAGTTGCACCGCTACAATGGGCTGAGTGGCCGGTCGAGCGCCTGTCGCTTGTTCGCGACATAGCCTGCGGACAAAGCGTCATGCTGGCCACCAAGGCTCCAGCGCATCATCCGGCCAGAAATTCTTCATAACAAATTGATGAACCAGGCGGAATAAGAGATGCGCCCATCGCAATCCGGTCAGGGCAAGACGAGCAGCCATTCATTGTAGGCTTAACCCGCAACCACCACCCCCTACTCCCCCAAATCCTCCGCCACCATTGGCGCGACCTTCGCTACGACCGTCTCCACCCCCTTAGCATTGGGGTGAATGCCATCGGGCAGTTGCAGGTCGCGGTGCCCGATCACCCCGTCGAGGAAGAAGGGGTAGAGCGGCACAGCATATTTCTTCGCCAGATCGCCATAGATGGGATTGAACGCCGCCGCATAGTCCGGCCCCATGTTGGGCGAGGCCAGCATGCCGGTGAGCATGACGGGCAGGCCCCGCTTCTTCAATTCCGCCAGTATCGCGTCGAGGTTGGTGCGGGTCGCCTCCGGGCTGAGGCCGCGCAGCATGTCATTGCCGCCCAGCCCGACCAGCATGAGATCGGGTTTGCGCGGCAAGCCATCCAGCGTGAAGGCGAGGCGCGCCAGCCCAGCCGCGCTGGTATCGCCCGACACACCGCCGTTGATCACCCGCGCCTTGAGGCCCCTGGTGGTCAGCGCATGCTCCAGGACGGGCGCAAACCCCTCGGCCGGGCCGAGATTATAGCCCGCATACAGGCTGTCTCCGAACACGACGACCAGCCTTGCATCCGCCGGGATCGCCGCGCCGGATGCGGGCGCCGGAGCCTGCGTCGCCGTCCCGTTCGCGACATTCTGCTCCGGCGCGGACGGCGAACAGGCCGCTGCCAGTTGGACAAGTGCCACACACGCTCCATATTGGCGAAGTCTCGCCCCGACCGTCATCCTCAAGGAGCGTCCTTTCTTCATGCATGCGACCATAGACCAGGCCCATATTGCGATCCGGGCGCGCAATGTCACCCTCTCGCTCAGCACGACGGCGATATTGAAGGGCGTCGATCTCGACATCGCAAGGGGGGAGAGTCTGGCCATCCTCGGTGCATCCGGCTCGGGCAAATCCTCGCTGATGGCGGTGCTGTCGGGGCTTGAGCGGGCGAGCGGCGGGTCGGTGACGGTGGCGGGCGTCGATTTCGGCACACTGGACGAGGATGCGCTGGCCCGCGCGCGACGGGGACGGATCGGCATCATCCTGCAAAGTTTCCACCTGCTGCCCACCATGACCGCGCTGGAGAATGTCGCGGTGCCGCTGGAACTGGCGAGGCATGCCGATGCCTTCGCACGGGCGGCGGAAGAACTGACGGCGGTCGGACTGGGCCATCGCCTCGACCATTATCCCACGCAGCTTTCGGGCGGCGAGCAGCAGCGCGTGGCCATCGCCCGCGCCATGGCGCCCGAACCGGACATACTCTTCGCCGACGAGCCTACCGGCAATCTCGACGCGGCGACGGGCGCGGCGGTGGTGGACCTGCTGTTCGCGCGGCAGCGGGCGGCGGGAGCGACCCTGCTCATCATCACCCATGATCCTGCGCTGGCCGACAGGTGCGACCGGATCGTGGAGATGCGCGACGGACAAATTGTGGCGGAACGGCGCGCATGAGGGGCACGGTCGGCGGCACTCTGGGCTGGGGTCCGAGCTGGCGGATCGCGCGGCGGGATCTGCACGCGGGGTTCAGGGGCCTGCGCCTGCTGTTCCTGTGCCTGTTCCTGGGCGTAGCGACGCTGGCCGCGATCGGCAGCCTGACCGCGTCGATCACCGGCGAGATCGCCGCACGCGGCCAGAGCATCCTCGGCGGCGACATCGAGGTGGAGATGACCCAGCGGGAACTGGACGCAGGCAAGCGCGCCGCGCTGGCGAGACTGGGCGATTTCAGCGAGACCATCCGCATGCGGGCCATGGCCCGACGCGCAGACCCAACGGAGAGAAATTCGCCGCCCGCCGTGCTGACCGAGTTGAAGGGCGTCGATGGCGCCTACCCGCTGTTCGGCTCATTGGCGTTACGGCATGGTCCCTACAGGCCCCTGCCTGCCGACCGCATCCTGATCGGCCCGGCGCTGGCCGACCGGCTGAGCGTCAGGATCGGCGACCGGCTGCGCTATGGGCAGGCACAGTTCACCATCGCGGACATCATCACGGACGAGCCGGACCGGGTGGGTGAGGGCTTCACCCTGGGTCCGGTCGGCATCGTGTCGATGGACGGGTTGCGCCGCACCGGTCTGATCCAGCCGGGCAGCCTGTTCAGCAGCAAATATCGCATCCGCCTGCCCGCCGGGCAGGATGCCCATACCCTGCGTAAGCGGCTGGAGAAAAGCTATGCCGCCGAGGGCTGGGAATATAAGGACCGCGACCGCGCAGCCCCCGGCACCAACCGCTTCATCGAGCGGATGGGGCAGTTTCTGTCGCTGATCGGGCTGACCGCGCTGATCGTGGCGGGCATCGGGGTCAGCAATGGCGTCGGCTCCTATCTGGCGCTCAAACGCGGCAGCCTCGCCACGCTCAAGGTGCTGGGCGCGACCTCCGCCGACATAGAACGCATCTATCTGTTGCAGCTTGGCGCGGTCGCCGCCGTGGCGATCCTGCTGGGACTGGGTCTCGGCGCGGTGGCACCATCGGTCATCGTCGCGCTGGCAGGTGACGTGCTGCCAGTGCAGCCCGGATTTCAGCTGCACCCCCAACCTCTCCTCACCAGCGCCCTCTACGGCCTGCTGATCGCGCTGATCTTCATCCTCTCCCCCCTCGCAAGGGCGCGGACGGAGCCGGTCGCCGCCATCTTCCGCTCAGCCGTCGACCCCCGGCATGGCCGCGACCGGCGGAGCATCACCGGCATCGTCGCCGCCTGCCTGACGCTGGTCGCCATCGTGCTGGGAACGGCGCAGGAACCGCTGTTCGCGGCGGCGGTGCTGGGCGCAACCGGGGCAGTGCTGCTGCTCCTGCTCCTGCTCGGACGCGTGGTGAGTTGGGTTGCACGCCGGGTGCCCCGGCCGCGCAGACCCCTGTTGCGGCTCGCCATCGCCAACCTCTATCGGCCGGGCGCGCAGACCGGCACGCTGGTGGTCGCACTTGGGCTGGCGCTGACGCTGTTCGTGACCTTGGCTGGTATCCAGACCAGCCTGAATGCGGAAATTGACCGGACAGTGCCCAAGAAGGCGCCCAGCCTCTTCATCCTCGACCTGCCCTCACCCAGCGAGGGGGCCTTCCGGTCCTTGGTGGAGCGGCAAGCCAAAGGCGCGGACCTGAACATCGTACCGACCCTGCGCGGGACGGTGGTCGCCTATGGCCATAGCCGCGTCACCGACCTCAAGGAGCGGCCGGAGGGCGCGTGGATTCTGCATGGGGAACGCGGTGTGACCTATAGCGCCACCCTGCCCGAAGGCAGCGACATCGTCGCAGGCCGATGGTGGCCAAAGGACTATAGCGGCCCGCCGCTCCTCTCGGTCGATGCGGAACAAGCCAAGGCGCTGGGCGTCGGCGTCGGCGACAGTATGACGGTGAGCGTGCTGGGCCGGGAGATAGAGGCCCGCATCGCATCGCTCCGCAAGGTCAATTGGCAGACGATGGGTTTCAACTATGTACTGGTCTTCTCGCCCGACACATTGGCCAGCGCGCCGCACAGCCTGACGGCCACGATCACCCTGAATCCCGCCGATGCCGGACAAGGGGGCGAGAATGCGATGACGCGCGTGCTGCTGGCCGCCTTCCCCGGTGCATCGGTCATCGCGGTGGGGGAGATGATCGGCCAGATCAGCGGGCTGCTCGACCAGATGTCCGGTGCGATCCTGTGGGCCGCATCGATCACCATCCTCGCGGGGGTCGCCGTGCTGGTCGGTGCCATTGCGGCATCCCGGCAGGCGCGGACCTATGACAGCGTCATTCTCAAGACTCTCGGCGCGACGCGGGCGCAGGTGCTGGGGACTCAGGCGCTGGAATATGGATTGCTCGCGCTCATGCTGGCGGCCGTGTCGCTGCTGCTCGGCACTGCGGCGGCATGGTTCGTGATCGTGCAGGTCTTCGCCTTTGGCTGGGCGCCGGACTGGGGCGTGGTGCTTGGCACGCTGGCGGGCGGTGCGGTGCTGACGCTGGGCATCGGACTGGTAGGGTCGATCCCGATGATGTCGGTACGACCGGCGCGGGCGCTCCGGCAACTATAGAAATGCCATGACCTAACTCAGGTTAAACAAGGATTTAACGCTTTCTTTTCGCTTCCCGGCGCATGACATTTTCTTCGGGAGCAAGCCATGAACCGCATTCTCTATATCAGTACCGCGCGCATGCCCCTGTTGGATCGGGATCTCCGAATCCTGCTGGAAACATCGCGCCGCAACAATGCGGCCGTGAATGTCACCGGCCTGCTGGTCGTGGGTGGGCGCCGCTTCCTTCAGGCTCTGGAGGGACCGCCGGATGCGGTGTCTGCGGTATATGAACGTATCGCCCGCGATCCCCGGCATTTTGCGATCGTCAAGCTGGGTGAGAAATCAATCAGCGAACGGTCGTTCGAAAATTGGTCGATGGGGTTTCAGACAGGCGGCGTTGCAGGCGATGCAGCTTCGTTGGAGGAACAGGTGGCGGCAATCGTCGCGCCGATCGGCGATCCCACCCTGCGTGCCTATTTCACCGACTTCGCCAGGCGGCACAGCCCCGCCTGACCTTCAGTCGGCGACAGTCATACTCGCCTGATCCCCGCCCAACGCCCGGTAGAGCGCGATACGGTTGGCGACCATTATGAGGCGGGTCGTGATCTCCTGCTGCTGTGCACTGTAAAGGCTACGCTGCGCGTCGAGATTGACGAGATAACTGTCGACGCCGCCGCGATAGCGAGCCTCGCTCAGATGGGCCGTGTCGGCCGATGCCGTCACGCGCGCGGTGGAGGCGCGCATCTCATCCGCGATAGTGCCCTGCCGGGCGAGGGCATCGGCAACCTCGCGAAAGGCAGTCTGGATCGCTTTTTCATAAGCGGCCAGCGCCGCGTCCCGCTGCGCCTTGCTGAGCGTCACGCCCGCGCGGACACCGCCAGCGGAGAAGATTGCCTGGCTGACATTGCCGGTGGCAGATTTGGTGAAGCTGTCCGACATGAACAATGTGCGGAGCGCATTGCTCGCAAAGCCGAACAGGCCGGTCAGCGTGATACGCGGGAAGAGTTCAGCGCGCGCCACGCCGATCTGGGCATTCGCGGCACGAAGGTTATATTCGGCCTCCAGCACGTCGGACCGACGCAACAGCACTTCAGAACTGGTGCCGGGCGGCAGGGTTGCGATGGAGCGTATCACTTCATCCAGCCGTGCGGGCAGGAGCGCCGTGTCCACCGGCGCACCGACGAGCAACTGGAGAAGATTCATATCCTGGGCGAGGGCCGTCGTCTGCGCGGCCACATCGGCCTCGGCGGTGGCGAGAATTGTTTCCGCCTGCCGCAAGTCGGTGCGCGGGGCAATGCCTCCCCGGAGGCGCGCTCCGGTCAGATCGACGCTGTGGCGGGCGCTGCTGGCCGTATCCTGCGCGATGCGGAGAAATTCAGCATCGGCGGCGTATGTGGCCCAGGCGCCCGCGATATCGGCCACCAAACCCAGACGGATCGTCCGCGCGGCCGCCTCTGTCGACAGTGCGCGCTGGCGCTCCGCCGCCGTGGCGGAGGCAAGGCGACCGAACAGATCCAACTCAAAGGCGGTGACGCCCCCGTTCAAAGCAAAACTCGACCGAGATATGGTACGTGTGGTCGCCCCTGTCGCAGCATTCGTGCCGGTCCCGCCCTCCGAACGGCTGCCACTGCCCCCGACGCCGATTTCCGGGAACTGCTGCGCGCGCTGGACACTGACCTGGGCGCGGGCGGCCGCAATATTGGCGGAGGCTGCCCGCAAATCGCGATTGTTGACGAGCGCCTGCTCGACCAGCATCTGAAGCCGCGGATCACGGAATATCTCGCGATAGGAGATGGCGGGAACGGTCGCTTCCGACCGTGCGAGATAGGCATCGCCAACCGGCCATGAGGCAGGCACAGGCGGTGCGGGCCGTTCATAGCGGGGCACCATGGAACAAGCCGGAAGCGCCAGCAGCAGCAAAAGTGCAGACCGCCTCATGATGTAATTCCCTTGCGACCGAAGCGATTGTGTACCGCCCTCACTCCATCCCGCACCCCCCGGCGTACTAGTACGAAGAAGAGCGGGATGTAAAAGATCGCCAACAGAGTGCCAGTCAACATGCCGCCAATGACTGACGTGCCGATCGCCACCCGGCTGTTTGCGCCAGCGCCGGTCGCAATAGCCAATGGCAGCACGCCGAAGATGAAGGCAAAACTGGTCATCAGGATCGGACGCAGACGGATACGCGCAGCCTCCAGCGCGGCGTCGAGGACACGCATCCCCTTCTTCTCTGCCTGTTCAGCGAACTCGACCATCAGAATGCCATTCTTGGCGGCCAGGCCCATGGTGGTGAGCAGCCCGATCTGGAGATAGACGTCATTCTCCAACCCACGCAGCATCACCGCCAGGATAGCACCAATCAGGCCCAGCGGCACGATCAGCAGCACCGCAACCGGGATCGACCAGCTTTCATAAAGGGCGGCGAGACACAGGAAGACGACGAGCAGCGAAAGGCCATACAGCAGCGGCGCCTGCCCAGAGGATAGGCGCTCCTCATAGGAAACGCCCGACCATGCCACGCTGGTGCCAGGATATTTTGCCGCAAGTCCGGAAATCGCATCCATTGCTTCGCCCGAACTCACGCCGGGCGCAGCCTGCCCCTGGAACTCGAACGAGGAGAGTCCCTGGAAACGCGAGAGGCTTGCCGGCGCGGTCGACCAGCCGATTCGCGAGAAGGCAGAGAAAGGTGCCATTGCGCCCTCCCCATTACGTACGAACCACTGACCAAGGCCGGAGGGATCGGAACGGAAAGGGGCATCGCCCTGCACATAGACCCGCTTCACCCGGCCCAGTTCGATATAGTCATTGACGTATCGCCCGCCCCACGCAGTGGAAAGGGTGGTGTTGACGTCCGCCGGGCTGAGGCCGAGCGCGGTGACGCGCTGCTGATCCACATCCACCTTGAGCGTAGCCAGATCGCTGAGGTCCGTAATACGGACGGCCTGAAGGCGCGGATCATTGTTCGCCTCCTGCAACAGGGCATCACGCTTGGCGAGGAACTGGGCTCGATCCATGCCGCTGTGGTTCTGAAGCTCCATAACAAAGCCTGCGGACTGGCCGAGGCCGCGCACCGCGGGGGGTACAAGCGCGAATATCTGGGCATCGCGCAGACCCTTTACCGCAGCCGAGGCGCGCAGGGCCAGCGCGTCTGCGGTGCGCTCCTTGCCTGGACGATCCTTCCAGTCCACCAGGTTGAGAAAGCCTTGCCCGGTATTTTGCCCCGTCGGACCGCCGCCACCGCCGCCGCCCGCGACGATGAAGAGCGTCTTCACATTAGCCTTTTCCTGCTCCAGGAAATAGCGTTCGACCGCACGCTGCACCTCATAGGTGCGTTCCAAGGTGGCGCCCGGAGGCAGGCGGGTCTGAAGCGACACCACGCCCTGATCCTCGGTCGGCAGGAAACCGCTGGGCAAGCGCAGGAACAGGACGACCAGTGCCACCACGATGAGCGCGTAAATTCCCAGGAAGCGCCACTTGCCGTTGATCACCCGGCCGCACGTGGCAGCATAGCCATGCTGGAGCCTGTCGAAATTCTCATTGAACCATTTGCCGCCTCGGTGCAGCGCCTGTCCCACGACAGGCAAGCGTCGGTCCAGCCAACTCTCTCCTTTCGCCTCCTCATCGGGACGGCGCAACAGGGTGGAGGTCAACGCAGGGCTGAGGATCAGCGCGACCAGCACGGACAGCGCCATGGCGGCAATGATCGTGACTGCGAACTGGCGGTAGATGACACCGGTCGATCCGCCAAAAAATGCCATCGGCAGGAAGACCGCGCACAGCACCAGCGCGATGGCGACCAGTGCGACCTGGATTTCCTTCATCGACTGGATCGTCGCCTCGCGCGGCGACATGCCCGGATTCTCGTGCATCAACCGCTCGACATTCTCCACCACCACGATGGCGTCATCGACCAACAGGCCAATGGCGAGGACGAGCCCGAACAGGGTCAGCGTATTGATCGAAAAGCCTGTGACGTAGAACACCGCGAAGGTGCCGAGCAACACCACGGGCACAGCGATCGCCGGGATCAACGTCGCGCGCCAGCTTTGCAGGAATACGAACATCACGATGACGACCAAGGCAATCGCTTCGACCAGTGCCTTGACCACCTCCTCCACCGACAGCTTGATGAAAGCAGTACTGTCGTTGGCATAGTCGAAGCTGATACCTTCCGGGAAATCCGGCGCCAGTTCCTCGACCTTGGCCTTCACTAGTTCCGCAGTCTTGAGCGCGTCGGCGCCGGGGGCCAATGACACGGCCATGCCCGCGCCAGGATGGCCGTTGAAGCGGCCCATGCTGCTGTAGTTTTCCGATCCGACCTCGATCCGTGCGACATCCTTGAGCCGAACGCTCGACCCGTCGGGTAGCGTCTTGAGAACAATGACGGCGAACTGTTCCGGCGTCTGGAGGCGCGACTGGGCGGTGACGGTCGCGTTGAGCATCTGCCCCTTGGGTGAAGGCAGGCCGCCCACGTCGCCCGCTGCAACCTCGGTATTCTGCGCGGTGATGGCAGTGATGACATCGCCCGGCATCAGCGCCACCGCCGCCAATTTTTGCGGATTCAACCAGATCCGCATGGCATGCGGCGCGCCGAACACGTTAACGTCGCCCACGCCCTGCACACGCGAGAGCGTATCTTGCACGTTGGAGGTCAGATAGTCCGCGATTTCCTGATTGGATCGCCGGTCCGTCGCATCATAGATGGCGACGAGGAGCAGGGGGTCGCTGTTCGACTTGGTGACTCGTACACCCTGTTGCTGAACCTGGGTTGGCAAGCGAGAGATTGCGGCTTGAACCTGGTTCTGAACCTGTACCTGCGCGATATCGGGATTAGTGCCCTTACGGAAAATGGCGGAGATGCTCGCCTGGCCGCGCGAACTGGACTGGGAGCTGAAATATAGGAGGCCGTCGAGACCAGTCAGCGACTGCTCAAGCACCTGAGTGACGCTATTTTCGACCGTCTGGGCATTGGCGCCGGGATAGGTGGCACGTACGTTGATCTGCGTTGGCGCAATATCGGGATATTGCGCGATGGGCAGCGAGAAAAGCGCGCCGACACCTGCGATCATCACCACGATGGCGAGTACCCATGCAAAGATCGGGCGGTCGATGAATATGCGGGACATATCTGTCTATCGGCCGCCCTGCTTGGCGGAATCGGAGCCACCGGAACCATTCTTGCCCGGAGGCGCAATGCGTTGCGGCGTGCCGGCGGCCACCGGGCGGACATCCGCGTCGGCACGTAAGCCGGCAGTGCCCTGGGTGATGACCTTGTCCCCCCGCGTAAGGCCATTTGTCACGACCCAGTTAGTACCGCTGGTGCGATCTGCCTTCACCGTACGCCGCACGGCCTTGTTGCCGGGACCAACGAGGAAGACGAATGCGTCCCCTCCCAGATCGCGCTGCAACGCCTGTTGCGGCACCAGATAGGCCGCTGCATCCGTCGCCTGATCGAAGCGCGCCTGCACGAACATGCCGGGCAGCAGCACGCCATCGGGATTCGGGAAGCGCGCGCGCAAGGTGACGGTCCCAGTCGAAGCGTTCACTGTCACTTCCGAAAATTCGACACGGCCTACCGGGGCATAATCACTTCCATCCTCCAGACGGAGGCGAACGGCGGTGCTGCCGGGCAGCGCACCGCCGCTGGACAGGGCACGGCGCATCGAGACCAGTTCCGCGCTCGACTGCTGCATATCGACGAACACCGAATCGAGGCGCTGGATCACGGCCAGCGCATCCGCCTGATTCGCGCTGACAAGCGCGCCCACAGTGAAGAGAGAGCGACCGATCTTGCCGCTGATTGGCGCGGGCACTGTGGTAAAGCGCAGGTTGATCCGTGCCGTCTCCAACTGCGCGCCATTTTGCGCGACAGCGGCGCGCGCGACGCGCGCTTGTGCCAGCGCATCGGCATAATCCTGCTTCGCCACTGCCTCGATCTCCGCCAGCGGACGATAACGGTCAGCCTTGGCGGAGGCTGCTTCCGCACTGGCGCTGGCGCTGGCGAGATTGGCGTTCGCCTGGTTCACCGACGCACGATAGAGGCTGGGGTCGATTTCGAAGAGCGGTTGGCCGGCACGGACAGTTGCGCCCTCGGTAAAAAGGCGCTTGCGGATCAGGCCGGTGATCTGCGGCCGGACCTCACTCGTTTCCGCGGCAACAATGCGGCCGGAAAGGGTTGCCTGGATCGGCACCGCCTGCGGTTGCATCACCACGAAGCCCACTTGGGGGGTGGGCTTTTTCTTCGCATCGGCACCTTTCTCCGAACAACCGGGAAGCGCTGTCAGCGCAAGGGAGAGCAGGGCGATCGGGAAAAGCGTGCGCGCGTGCAGCATGAAGACGGGATGCTCTTTTTGTCTGGCTTTTCGCGAAGGAGAGAAGCCCTATTTCAGATATGGGCCGGGGCATGCAAGCGCATAGGCACGCCTGCGACGAAATAAGACAATTTGACGGTTTCGCGACAGCCGATGCCTAGCTGGCCACCTCTACGCCAGAAGACCGGGCCCGCTCGATCATCTCGACAATCTCGTCCGGCATCGCGCCTTCCCACTTGAACGTAACCATTGCGCGAAAAGCAGGCGGGGTCGGCAGCACCTGCACCTTGTCCCCAAACGGGTTTTCGAGGCGATAGCCCGGCGAGCCATCGTCGACCTGCCGAATCGCCATCTCGACCAGCCGCGCTCCAGTCTGTCGTTCGTCGGCCATGTCCCGCCCTTGTATCACACGCAATCACTGCACGAATATCGCCGCACATAAGGGCAAGGGCAATCTCCATCTGGATGCCCGAGAAAGGCACCGCCATCCTCTTTGGCAAAGGTCCATCGACACAAGGCCCCGCGCTGGCTAGCAAGCCGCATGGCACGCACGACAGGATCATCGGGTATCAAGACCCTCGCCTCCGTTCGAGAAGCGGGCGTGGAGTTGATCTACACCCATGGCTATGAAGCGATGACACTTCGCATGCTCGCGTCGGCGGTGGGTGTGCAGCCTGCCTCGCTCTACAAATATTTCGACACCAAGCAGGGCCTGCTGTTTGCCCTGCTGCGCGATCATCTGGAGGCGCTGAATGCTGCGCTGTCCGAGGCGCTGCCCGACGATGCGACGCCTGCCGCGCGACTGGACGCCTTTGTCATCTTTCATGTGGCCTATCATATGGAACGCAAGCGCGAGGTCTCCCTCGCCAATTTCGAGTTGCGGTCCCTGAGCGAGGAAAACAAGCCGACCATCGTCGCGCTTCGCCGGGCCTATGAAGCACGACTGATCGCGATACTGGAGAATGGCATCGCTGCGGGACTGTTTGCGTTGGCGGACAGCCATGTGACCGCTTTTGCGATCCTCTCCATGTTGACCGGGGTTTGTACCTGGTATGATCGGCACGGTCCACGCCAGCGGGACGAGATCATCGCGATGCATTTGCAGATGGCGCGGGGAATGGTCGGGCTGACCGCGCAGTGAGGGAGTGAGAAGCAGGGAGGTTTGCAGGGGTTTCACATCTCGGCGCACATATCCGGCTGTTGGACAGGGCGAGCGACCTGTGTCCCGGTATGTTGGATCAGCGGGGAGCAGCCTGCCCCTGCCATGTAGCGCGTGCAACCTTGCCCCTTTTTCAAGGAACGGCTCGGGTGATGCGGCCTGCAAAAGAGGCGGCAGCCCGATGTCGCCACACCCACAGGTGCTGGCCGTTCAATCCGGCCCTTGGCGGCCATCGCCTCTTCGCGCTGGAGCCGGCCGCGTACTGACCTTGACGAGACAAGGATGCGTGTGCCGGACCGCCATCCGCTGATGGACAGGCCGCAAACGACAGGCCCACAAATGAGAGGGGCCGCCCAGGCATATACCCGAGCGGCCCATCGACATGGTCAGCGGCCGAAAGGTCCGCCTCCGGGGACTATCCGCAGCGCCAGCCGTGGGGCAATCGCCCTATCGGACCTCGCGCGGCCGAACCGCTCAATCAGCGGCGGGTTCCCCGAATGGACTTGTCCGACCCCAGTACTGAACCATGAGACATCGGATCACCTCCTTTCGTGCTGTTGAAAACCGTTTGAGACCGGGGTTGCTGGAAGCTTTTCCCGTCCTCTGAGAGTGAAAGTGAATCATTCCCGCCTTACGATCAAGCCTTGTATTTTTCTTTTTTGGAATCATACTTACCGGCCCGACGCGGGAAGCGCTCACTGCATCCTATCCCCTACAATCCTCCACCACCCGGACAGGTTCCGCCCAGGCGGGCGTGACGACCGGCGGCTGGTCGCGCAGCAGCAGGGCGAAGCGACCGCGCGAAAAGGCGATCTGGTCGAGTGCGGGATCGCTGGCGCTGCGGGTCGCCTCCAGCGCCGGTCCGGCGCCCGACGATACGGCATGGGCAGGCCATTCGACCGTCCCGAAGGTGGTGCGAACCGCCATCATGCCTGTCGACTCGCCCGGACGCGCCGACCGACCGACCGTAATGGCGCGAGTCGCAAGGTCGCATCTGACCCATGCCAGCGCCGCGCCGCCGCCTGTACCAAAGCGGGCGATCGTCGACCCCGTACCCCGTGCATAGCGCCATGTGCCCGGCGTCAGCGGCCAGTCGAGCCAGTCGACAGCGCCCGGTGTCGCCAGCGCGGGCGCCGGAGTCGGCAAGGGTGGCGGGAGACCGCCGCCCGCCCTTGGCACGATGGTGGGCGCGCAACCGGCCAGCACCGCGAAGGCGGCGAGGAGAGGCATGGCCCTGGGCAGGGCGGACAGGGGCGCCGACGCGATCCGTGCACCCGTCATGGGCGCGTCT
Organism: Sphingobium sp.; assembly: GCA_036384115.1. Classification (GTDB taxonomy): domain Bacteria; phylum Pseudomonadota; class Alphaproteobacteria; order Sphingomonadales; family Sphingomonadaceae; genus Sphingobium. Next base: position 36,116 of record DASVMZ010000045.1, on the reverse strand, counting down.
GCCCCGTGCCGCGCACCAGCCATTTATAGGTGGTCAGCCCCTCCAGCGCGACAGGCCCGCGCGCATGCAGGCGGCCCGTGGAGATGCCGATCTCCGCGCCCAGCCCGAACTCGCCGCCATCGGCGAACTGGCTCGACGCATTCCACATCACGATGGCGCTGTCGCAGCGGCGCAGGAAGGTCTCCGCGACGGCGGCATCCTGTGCGATGATCGCATCGGTATGGTGGCTGCCATGCGCCGCGATATGATCCAGCGCCGCATCGACGCCGTCCACGAACCGGGCGGACAGGATCGCCTCCAGATATTCGGTGTCCCAGTCGTCGTCGTCCACCGGCTCGACACGGGGGTCGAGTGCGCGGACATCCTTGTCGCCGCGCACCTCGCAACGTGCGTCGAGCAGCGCCGATATCACGTCGCCCGCCGCCGGGAAGGCGCGGTCGATCAGCAACGTCTCCATCGCGCCGCAGATGCCGGTGCGGCGCATCTTGGCATTGACCGCCACCGTCCGGGCCATCTCCGGGTCGGCAGAGGCATGGATATATGTGTGGTTGATGCCGTCGAGATGCGCGAGGACGGGCACCCGCGCCTCCTCCTGCACGCGCGCGACCAGGCTCTTGCCCCCGCGCGGCACGATGATGTCGATCAGCCCCGCCGCGCGCAGCATGGCGCCCACCAGCGCCCGATCAGGCGTCGGGACAAGCTGCACCGCATCGGCGGGCAGGCCGGTGGAGGCGATGCCCTCCGCCAGCGCCGCATGGATCGCGCGATTGCTCTCCAGCGCCTCCGACCCGCCACGCAGGATCACGGCATTGCCGGAGCGCAGGCACAGCGCCGCCGCATCGGCGGTGACATTGGGGCGGCTCTCATAGATGATGCCGACCACGCCCAGCGGCACCCGCACCCGTTGCAGCACCAGCCCGTTGGGACGGCGCGTCTCGTCCACCAGTTGCCCCACGCAATCGGGCAGGGCCGCGACCTGATCCATCGCGTCGGCGATGGCCGTGATGCGCCCCTCGTCCAGCCGCAACCGGTCGAGCATGGCGCTGGTCAGGCCATTGGCGCTGCCCCGTTCCATATCGGCGGCATTGGCGCGCAATATGGCCGGCTTCGCCTCCTGCAGGGCGGCGGCGGCGGCGCGCAGGGCGGTCGCCTTGGCCGCGTCGCTCGCGTCGGCGAGGACAGCCGTCGCCTTGCGCGCGCGGGCCGCCATCATGCCGATCAGCATTTCGGGCGTCTGGGTGAGGTCGTTCATAGCCGGGCCTTTCTGTCGAGCGGCGCTCTTGAATCCTGTAAATCCTGGCGCGGCTCTTATCATGGATCGGCGCGCGCGCGATAGGGTGAAGGGGAGGACAGGGCATTCCGCACGGACCCTTTGCAGCCCCTCGAACGCTTTGTGCCGCGAGGCGATACCCGCGTAGGTTGGGGCGATAGCCGCACAGGCAGGATGGGGAGACGGCGATGGACCGGGACGGCAGGGCAGAGAGCATAACCGGGGGCATAACCGGAGAAAACAGCATGGCGCGCACCATCCTGCGCTGGTTGCTGGCGATCGGCTATGCTTTTGCGGGCTACAAGCATCTGACCGCGCCCGGTGGGTTCATCGCGATCACGCCCGGATGGGTGCCAGACCCCGCGCTGGTCATCCGGCTGACCGGATGGTGCGAGATTGCGGGCGCCATCGGGCTGCTCGTGCCGACCGCCGTACTGCGCGGGGTGCGTCCCGCGGCGGGCATCGGCCTTGCCCTCTATGCGCTGTGCGTCTGGCCCGCCAACATCAACCATGCCGTCAACGACATCGCCATCGGCGGCACGCATCTGAGCTGGTGGTATCATGGGCCGCGCCTGTTGTTTCAGCCAGTGCTGATCTGGGCGGCGCTGTGGGTGGGCGGGGTTGTGGACTGGCCGTTCCGGCGGCGGCGGCGGGGATAAGAGGTTAGGTCGGTTCGGGATAGATGCGGATGGTCCGGTTTCAGTTGTCCCAGGCTTATTCCGTCATCCCGGCGCAGGCCGGCTCTCCCTCAACAGGGCGCGACATGGCCGCGAGCGATCCCGGCCTGCGCCGGGATGACGATGGAGATGACTGATCGCAAATGGTCGCCAGCCGCCCCCCTCAACGAAAAAGACCCGAACGACAATGAAGCCGTTCGGGTCCGTCAGAGAGCGATGGGGAACCCCGGGCGCCTTTTATTTCGGTGAAAGCACCATCAGCATCTGGCGGCCTTCCATGCGCGGATAGGCTTCGACCTTCGCGACTTCCTGCACATTCTCGGCAACCCGCTGCAACAGGGCCATGCCGAGTTGCTGGTGGCTGAGTTCGCGACCGCGGAAACGCAGGGTGATCTTCACCTTGTCGCCCTCGCCGATGAAGTCATGGACCTTCTTCATCTTCGTATCATAGTCATGATCGTCGATGTTGGGACGCATCTTGATCTCTTTGATCTCCTGCGTCTTCTGGGTCTTGCGGGCAAGATTGGCCTTTTTCTGGGCCTCATATTTGAACTTGCCGATGTCGAGGAACTTGCAGACCGGCGGGTCGGCGTTGGGCGACACTTCGACAAGGTCGAGACCGACCTCGGCTGCCTGCTCAATCGCTTCGCGCGTGTACAATACACCCAGATTTTCGCCAGCCTCGTCGATCACACGCACCTTGGGCACGGTGATGAACTCATTGAAACGTGGGCCGTTTGCTGGTGGCGGCGCCAAGGGCCGGCGCATCATTGGGGGACGTATGGCAATTTCTCCTGGTCGTTGTTGACGATTATGCGCGCTGACTACCCAAAAACGAAGATTCGGGAAAGTGCCGACGCGCGCGCGAGTCGGCTGAGGCCAGCGATATGGGCCTGTGCGGTGCCGGGTGCAAGGGGGATGGTGGCGCTGGCTATCCTTATCCACTCCGCATCCCGGCGAGGTGCGGGATGGCGGAGTGGGGCAAAGCGAACCCTAGGCGGCGCCTGCCGGACCCGGCACCAGATCCGGCGCCAGTGCCTCGATCCGCAGCATCGCGACGATCTCGTCCAGCGTCATCACCTTCTGATGCTGGTCCGAGCCGAGGCGGCGCAGCGCGACGGTCCCCTCCTCCGCCTCGCGCTTGCCCACGACGATCAGGTTGGGCACCTTGGCCAGGCTGTGCTCGCGCACCTTATAGTTGATCTTCTCGTTACGCAGGTCGGTCTCGACGCGGATGCCCGCCGCCTTGAGCCGGGCGGCGACCTCCTGGGCATAGCCGTCCGCGTCCGACACGATGGTCGCCACGACCGCCTGCACCGGGGCGAGCCAGACGGGCAGCTTGCCCGCGAAATGCTCGATCAATATGCCGATGAACCGCTCATAGGAGCCGAAGATGGCACGGTGCAGCATCACGGGGCGATGCTTGCCGCCATCCTCCGCCACATAATTGGCGTCGAGCCGCTCGGGCAGGATGCGGTCGGACTGGATGGTGCCGACCTGCCACGTCCGGCCGATGGCGTCGGTCAGGTGCCACTCCAGCTTGGGCGCATAGAAGGCACCCTCACCCGGCAATTCCTCCCAGCCATAGTCGGCGGTGGCGAGACCGGCGGCCTCCACCGCGTTGCGCAGTTCCGCCTCCGACTGGTCCCACAGTTCGTCGCTGCCGATGCGCTTGTCGGGGCGCAGCGCCAGCTTGATCGCATAGGTGAAGCCGAACTGCTTGTAGACCCGGTCGGCCAGCGCGCAAAAGGCACGGACTTCCTCGACGATCTGATCCTCGCGGCAGAAGATATGCGCGTCGTCCTGCGTGAACTGGCGCACCCGCATCAGGCCGTGCAGCGCGCCATGTGGCTCGTTGCGGTGACAGCAGCCATTTTCGTAGATCCGCAGCGGCAGGTCGCGGTAGCTTTTGATGCCCTGCTTGAAGATCAGGATATGCGCGGGGCAGTTCATCGGCTTGAGCGCCATCCAGTCCGCCTCGCCCGAGATCACCGGGCCTTCGTCCTCCACATTGGGCACCTCGTCGGGGATGACGAACATATTCTCGCGATATTTGCCCCAATGGCCGGACTGCTCCCACTGGCGCGCGTCCATCACCTGCGGCGTCTTGACCTCGCGATAGCCAGCCCCGTCGATGGCGCGGCGCATATAGGCCTCCAGCTCGCGCCAGATCATATAGCCCTTGGGATGCCAGAAGACGCTGCCATGCGCCTCCGCCTGGAGGTGGAACAGGTCCATCTCCTGCCCCAGCTTGCGGTGGTCGCGCCTGGCGGCCTCCTCCAGCTTGAAGAGGTGGGCATCGAGTTGCTTCCTGTTCTGCCAGCCCGTGCCATAGATGCGGCTGAGCATCGCATTCTTCTGGTCGCCGCGCCAATAGGCACCCGACACGCGCGTCAGCTTGAACGCATTGGGATCCAGCTTGCCCGTGGAGGCCAGATGCGGCCCCCGGCACATGTCGTACCAGGAGTCGGCAGAACCGGGAGCGCCCGAATGATAGACGGTCAGCTCCTCGCCCTGCGGCAGTTCGGCGGCCCACTCGGCCTTGAACGTCTCGCCCGCCGCCGACCATTGCGCGATCAGCGTGTCGCGGTCGATCACTTCCCGCTTCAGGGGCTTGTCGGCAGCGATGATCCGGCGCATTTCCGCCTCGATCGCGGGCAGGTCTTCCTCGGTGAAGGGGCGGTCCCGGCCGTCGACCTTTGGCGGGGCGAAATCATAATAGAAGCCGTCGTCCGTGGACGGGCCGAAGGTGATCTGCGTACCGGGGAACAGCGACTGCACCGCTTCTGCAAGGATATGCGCGAAATCGTGCCGCGCCAGTTCCAGCGCGTCCGCCTCGTCCTTCGCCGTCACCAGCGCGAGCCGCGCGTCCCGGTCGATGGGGCGGCCGATGTCGTACAACTCGCCATCCACCCGCGCGGCCAGCGCGGCCTTGGCAAGGCCCGGACCGATGGCCGCCGCGATCTCCCCCGCGGTAGTGCCGGGCGCGACTTCACGCACGGAACCGTCGGGCAGGGTGATCTTGATGTTGGCGGACACAATGATTTCCAGTCTGATGGCGAAAGACCTGCCCTTAATTAGCGGGGCTTCGCTGTCAATGCCATGGTCCGGTCGATGCCGCCGCAAACCTGCCCGTCTGCCACCGAGCATTATCGGACATTTCGTCATCCATTTCCCATCCTCATTAACAGCCGTCTCATGGCGATGTTATCGATAGGTTAGGCGTGAGGAGTGGCGATGCATGAGAATAAGGGCCGGACAAGCGTTCGATGCCGATAGCGGCAGCGAAATTCTCCGTCGCTCAATCAGTGAGCTTTGTCATGCTGATCATGAGGGCGACCCAGACCGAATTCGTAATTGGATCGGAAATAAGACTTCCGAAACATGGAAGCTATGGATCGGTCGTAAAGATGCAACCGTGTACGTTGCAGAGAAACAAGCGCGTATTTTGGGGGTAAGCATGATGGACCACGTTGGGAACATCATGCTCAACTATGTGTCACCCGATGATAGATGGCGCGGCGTAAGCAAAGCCCTGCTGGTGCACATGGAAACGCAGGCGCTCGGTATGGGGTTACAGCGGTGCACCCTGAAAAGCACGCGGACAGCACGCTTGTTCTACGAAGCCAATGGTTACACGCCCTCCGAAAGTGAAGGACAGATGCATAAGTGGTTAAGCCCCGCCTAAACCGGACTGTCCGCTTACCACCCAATTTTCGACGTTCTGGCAAGCCGACCGAATATCCTGCGCGCGCAAGTGCCTGCACCTGAAGGTCGACAGGATTTCAGTCAGCACCGGGTGGGGAGACCTGCCTCTCATGCCCTAATGGGCCGCGCCCCAGCTTGCCCCCGTGCCGATTTCGATGCCCAGCGGCACGGAGAGGGAGACCAGAGGCTCCGCCGCCGTCGCCATCACCCGCTCGATCACCGGCTTTGCGCGCTCCACATCACCCTCGGGCAATTCAAACACCAGTTCGTCATGGACCTGGAGCAGCATCCTGACGCGGGGCAATCCGGCCTCGACCAGCGCCGGTCCCATGCGGACCATCGCGCGCTTGATGATGTCGGCGCTGGTGCCCTGGATCGGCGCGTTGATCGCGGCGCGTTCGGCACCCTGGCGGACATGCTGGATCGGCGCGCCGATCTGCGGAAACCATGTCTTGCGGCCGAAGAGCGTCTCGGTGAAGCCTTTGGCCCGCGCCTTTTCGAGGGTTTCGTTCATATAGACGCTGATGCCGGGGAACCGCTCATAATAGCGGCTGATCATCGCCTGCGCCTCGTCCGCGCCGATCTCCAGCCGGGCGGCGAGGCCCCAGCGCGAAATGCCGTAGAGGATGGCGAAGTTGATCGTCTTGGCGCGGCCGCGCGTGTCGCGGTTCACCTCGCCGAACAATTCGCGCGCGGTCGTGGCGTGAATATCCTCGCCCGCGATGAAGGCGTCGCGCAGCGCGGGCACATCGGCCATGTGCGCGGCCAGCCGCAGCTCGATCTGGCTATAGTCCGCCGCGAGGATGACATTGCCCTCCTCCGCCACGAAGGCATCGCGGATCTGCCGCCCCGCCTCGGTACGGATGGGGATGTTCTGGAGATTGGGATCGGTGGAGGACAGGCGGCCGGTCTGCGCGCCGGTGAGGCTGTAGCTGGTGTGGACCCGCCCGGTATGGGGATTGATCTGCGCCTGCAACGCGTCGGTATAGGTGGATTTCAGCTTGGCGACCTGCCGCCATTCCAGGACGAGGCCGGACAGGTCCGACCCCTCCGCCTTGAGTTTCTCCAGCACGGTGACATCGGTGGAGTAAGCGCCCGACTTGCCCTTCTTGCCGCCCTTGAGGCCTTTTTCCTCGAACAGGATCGCGCCCAGTTGCTGCGGCGATCCGATCATGAAGCTGCGCCCCGCATCGGCATAGATCGCCTCCTCCAGCCGCGCCATTTCCTGCGTGAACTGGCTGGACAGTCGGGAGAGGACATGGCGGTCCACCTTGATGCCCGACCGCTCCATGGCCGCGACCACGGGGATCAACGGCCGGTCGACCAGTTCGTAGATCCGCGTCGATCCCTCATGCGCGAGGCGCGGTTTCAGGCGGCTCCACAGGCGGAAGGTGACGTCCGCATCCTCCGCGGCATAGGCGGTGGCGCGGTCCAGCGGCACATGGGCAAAGCTGATCTGCTTCTTGCCGGTGCCCGCCACATCCTTGAAGCTCATACAGGTGTGGGCAAGATGGGTGGTCGCCGCCACGTCCATGCCATGCCCGCCCAGCGTCTTGCCCGCATCGAGATCGAAGCTGATGATCATGCTGTCGTCATGCGGGGTGATGACGATGCCGTGGCGGCCCAGCACATTCATGTCATATTTGATATTATGCCCGATCTTGAGCACCGACGGGTCGCCCAGCACGGGGCGCAGCCGGTCGATGACCGCGCCCAGCGGCAATTGCGGCGGCTTTTCGCCGAACATGTCGTCGCTGGAGACATGGCCGAGCGGGATGTAGCAGGCGCGGCCCGGCGCGGTGGCGAGACTGATCCCGACGAGGCCGGAGGACACGCTGTCGAGCGAGTCCGTCTCCGTGTCGATGGCGAGCAGGCCGCCCGCATAGGCCTCCGCAATGACGCTATCCAGCGCGTCGAGCGTGGTGATCGCCGGATAGGCCGCACAATCGATGGGCGGCATCTCGGGCAATTCGGGGAGGTCGGTGCGGCTCTCGATCCGTTCGGAGGCGGTGGGTGCGGCGCCGGGCGCCGGGGAGCCGGCCACCGCCGCGGGGGCGACGCCCGTCACCCGGGCGAGCAGCGTCTTGAACCCCTGATCCTCCAGGAAATCGCGCAGCGGCTCGGGCGGGATGCCGTCCAGTTTGAGCGTATCGAGCGCGGGCAATTCCATGTCGCAGTACAGCGCGACCAGCTTGCGGGAGAGGCGCGCCATCTCCGCATTGGCGATCAGATTCTCCTGCATCTTCGACTTCTTCATGCCCGGCGCGGCGGCCAGCACCGACTCCAGGTCGCCATATTCGGTAATCAGCTTCGACGCCGTCTTGGGACCGATGCCCGGCACCCCCGGCACATTGTCGACGCTGTCGCCCATCAGCGCCAGCACGTCGCCCAACTGCTCCGGCTTCACGCCGAACTTGCCCAGCACATAGTCCGCGCCGCGCCGCTCATTCTTCATCGTGTCGAGCATGTCCACACCCGGCTGGATCAGCTGCATCAGATCCTTGTCGGAGGAGACGATGGTGACATGCCACCCCGCCTCCACCGCGCGGCAGGTGTAGGTGGCGATGATGTCGTCCGCCTCATAGCCCGCTTCCTCGATGCAGGGCAGCGAGAAGGCGCGCGTCGCGGTGCGGATCAGCGGGAATTGGGGGACGAGGTCTTCGGGTGCGGGGGGACGGTGCGCCTTATACTGGTCGTACATGTCGTTGCGGAAGGTGTGGCTCCCCTTGTCCAGCACCACGGCCAGATGAGTCGGCCCGTCCGCCTTGTGCAGCGCATCGGCCAGCTTCCACAGCATCGCCGTATAGCCATAGACCGCGCCGACGTTCAGCCCGTGACGGTTGGTCAGCGGCGGGAGCTGGTGATAGGCACGGAAGATATAGCCGCTGCCATCGACGAGATAGAGGTGATTCTGCTTATCGGACATGGCCGGGGCATAGCGCAGGAGGGCGGGATGGGAAACCGGTCTGGGGTGGAACTGTCAATCCCGCAACGATCGACGCCGGTGAGGCGCCGCCGTCCGGGCTTTCACCGGGAAGGCGGGCGGCAGGCGACCACAGCAGCCTGGCCAATGAATCTTCCCTTTCCCCAACCCGGTCCCTAGCGTGCCCGCATGATGACCATCCGTCCTTCCATCATCGCCACCGGCCTGCTCGTCCGCGATGGCGGCGGCTTCGCATTGCGGCGCGACGGGGGCGGGCAGGTGCGGCTCGACCTCCTCCGCACGCCGGTCGACCATGTCGAGAAGCGCGTGCGGGTGACGGGCATGGCGGTCGCCGACGATTGCATCGAGGTCGAAACCATCCTGCCCATCGACCGTTGATCGAAGCGGATCGTCTGTCACAGGCGGTTCCGGCGCGCCCGAATCGATGGTCTTCGTGGACGCCATCCCGCAAACTGCCGTGGGCAAGCCGCACAAGAAGGCGTTGCGCGTCATCCACGGCGTGGGGCGGGGCAGGCATGTCGCGCCCCGCGTCCCTGCGGCGAACGGACGCAGGGCGCGATGACGGCGGGCACGGTTTGGCTGTGTGATATTCCAGCCTTTGCCGGGATGACGGCGGGCTACCCCCGGCCCTACAACAGCGACCTTGCGTGCTTCAGCACCAGATCGCAGACCTTCGTGGTGGCCTGTGCCTTCAGGTCGCCCAGTGGCAGGCTGTTCCCGTCCATCTGGAGCAGGCCCTTCCGCCCCGCCGCATAGCCCGGTTCGGCCTTCGTCCCTGCCCTGCCGGTAAGCTGACCGATGACGGACGCAGCGCCGGGCGCGCCCAGGAATTTATTCTTCACGCAATAGCCAAGCACCCCCGCCGCATTGGGCGCGGCGACCGAGACGACATTGGGCAGCAGCAGGCCCAGCAGGCCACCCCCGCCCTGACCGCTCCCCAGCCCGATCCCCTGGCCGATCCCCTGGCCACCGCCGAGGTTGGGCAATTGGAACTGGGCAGGCGCGGCGCTGCCCGCGATCAGCAGCGACAGGGCCGAAACGCGCAGCGAAGCGCGAAGCAAGGCAGATTTCATACCATCCTCTTTCATATCATCCTCCCATACGTCCCTGTCAGGAGCGGCGTGCCCGTCCGGGGTCTCGTGCGACCGTCGATGCGCGCCTTATGCCACCGCCCCATTGGGACAGCCATGGCCGACGCCGCGTGGGAGAGGATTTTACATTCCGCATCAGTCATGATCCGGCCTTTCCCCCTGTGGCGGGAAGCTCTATCCCGTCCGAAGAGGGGCAAGAAGGAACAGCATGTCGGGACAGTCTCAGCGCATTACGCATCATCCGCTGCTCCGCCACCGCGACGGCCATCATGCCAAAGTCACTTATGAAGAGCTGTTCTTCGACCTGGTCTATGTCTTTGCGGTCACGCAGATCAGCCATGCGTTGCTCCACCATCTGACACTATTGGGCGCGCTGGAGGCATTGGTTCTGTGGTTCGGGGTCTGGCTGGGCTGGCAATATACCGCCTGGCTGACCAACTGGTTCGACCCGGAGCGGCCGCGCATCCGCATGGTCCTGTTCGCGTCCATGCTGGCGGCGCTGGGCATGTCGGCGGCCATCCCCCATGCGTTCGAGGAGACCGGCCTGATCTTTGCGGGCTGCTATGTCGCGATCCAGTTCGGGCGGACGGCCTTCATCTGCCACCAGCTCGGCCGGGATCATATCCTCTATCCCAATTACCGGCGGATGATGGTCTGGCTGGCCATATCGGGCTGTTTCTGGATCGCGGGCGGTCTGGCCGGGCACGGGCTGCGCCTGGGCCTGGGCCTGTGGGCAGTGGCAGTGCTCTGCGAATATGTCTCGCCGATGATCGGCTTTCGCCTGCCCTTCATGGGCCGGTCGCATACCCGCGAATGGACGATCGACGGCGGGCATCTGGCCGAACGCTGCCAGTTGATCGTCATCATCGCGCTGGGCGAGACATTGCTCGCCACCGGCGGCACGCTGTCGCAAGCGGTCCGGTGGGATGCGGCCACGCTGTCGGCGACACTGGCCACCTTCTTCGGCACGCTGGCGCTTTGGTGGCTCTATTTCGGCACGTCGAGCAAGGACGCCACCGAGGTCATCACCGGGTCAGACGATCCCGGCAGGATCGGTGCGCGCTTCCATTATATCCATGCCGTGCTGATCTTCGGCATCATCGTCGGGGCGGTCGGGAACGATCTGGCCATGGAGCATCCGGGCGACCATGCCACGCTGCCGCAACTGCTGGTGATCGTCGCGGGACCGGCCATCTATCTGCTGGGCAGCGCCATCTACAAGCATATGGTCTATGGCCGGGTGCCGGTATCGCACATCGCGGGCGCGGTCCTGCTGGCGGCGTCCGCGCCCATCGGCCTTGCCGCGAACCTGATGGTCATGGGCTGGGTGACGACCGTCGTGCTGTTCGCGGTCGGCCTGTGGGACAGCCGGGCGCCCCAGTGCAGGGAATTGCGCCCGGCGGGATAATTCAGGACAGGAGCGTCAGGGCCGCAGCACCCAGCCGCCGTCGACATTGATCGTCTGGCCCGTGATCCACGCGCCCGCCGCCGCGCTCCCGCATCGACGGGATCACCGCCTGCCCGCAATTGAGCGCGCCGGTGACATTGACCGACAGCAGCTTCTCCCACGTTCCCAAATCACATCCGCGACGTGCAGCGAGCCAAGCTCCAGCATCAGCGCGGCATTGTTGACGAGGATCTCGATGCCGCCGAACGCCGCAATCGCTTCCCTGGCCATGTTCGCCACCTGATCGACACGGGTGATGTCCACGCCGACCGCGATGGCCCTGCCCCCGCAGCGACGATCTCGTCCGCCACGGCCCTGGCGCCTTTGGGATTGAGGTCGGCGACGACCAGCGATGCGCCCGCCGCCGCCAGACCCCTGGCATGGGCGCCGCCGATGCTGTTGCCACGCCCGCCCGCGCCGGTGACGATGGCGACCTTGCCGTCGAGACGAAACTGATCCGTCGAAAATGTCATGAACAGGCTGCCGGGAGATTCGCGGGATCAGGCTGTCGCGCCATCCGCCACAAGGTCGAGGAAAGGCTGGGCGGTATCGCGCAGCACGGCGTAGGCGGGGTCGTCCCCCATCACCGCACCGAGCAGGCGCACATCCTTGGTCAGCAGCGCGCCGCCATGGGCAAAGGCGCCGGGGGTCGGCAGTCGCGCCGCCACCTCGAAGCCGAAGCTGCGCCCGCTGCTGGCCTTGACCAGTTCGGCCAGCGCCTTGCGGTCCATGCCGATGGCGTCGGCGGCGAGCAGCGCATTATGCGCCAGCCCCATGTGCGCGGCCATCAGCGTGTTGTTGATGAGCTTGGCATTCTGCCCCGCGCCGACCGGGCCGAGATGGACGATCAGGCCCGCAAAGGATTCCAGGAACGGCTTCACCGCCGCGACATCCGCCGCGTCGCCGCCGATCATGACGGTCAGCGTGCCCGCCGCCGCACCGCCGCCGCCGCCGCTGACCGGCGCATCCAGCAGGGACAGGCCCGCCGCATTCGCCCGCCGGGCCAGCGCGATGCAGCTTGCGGGATTGATGGTCGAATGGATGACGATGATCCCGCCGGGCGCCATGGCGCCGATCAGGTCGGCGCACACCGCCTCCACCCCCACATCGTCCACCACGCAGACGCCGACGATGCCGCAGGCCGCCCCCAGCGCAGCGACGCTGGCCGCCGTTTCGGCGGCGGTGTCCGCATAAGGCTCCAGACTCTCCGGGCGGCGCGCCCATAGCACGACCTGGTGCCCCGCCTCGATGAGCCTGCCCGCCATCGGGCCACCCTGGTTGCCGAGGCCGATGAAGCCGATCTTCATAACTGTAATTCCTGTGTTATTTGGCCCTGTGTCACTTGGCCGCTCTGTCAGCCAGCGGCGATGCCGCGATCCATGTTGATGCACGCGCCGTGGAAACCCTCCGCGGCGGGCGAAGCAAGATAGGCGATGACATTCGCCACGTCCGCCACTTCCACCAGCCCGCGAGCCCGGAAAAGCGCGCGATCAGCGATCGGTCGAGGTCCGGCGGAAAGCTGATCCCCGCCGCGATATTGGTCATCATGCCGCCCGGCGCCACCGCGTTGATACGCAGCGGCTTGTGGATATATTCCATCGCCAGCGCCCTGGTCATGTGCGCCAGACCGGCCTTGCTGGCGCAATAGGCGGCGGCATAGGCCTCCCCCACCGTGGCGGCGGAGGAGGTGACGTTGACGATGGCGCCGTTCGCCTCCAGCAAATGCGGAATCGCCGCCTGGCTGAGAAAGAAGGGCGCGTTGAGATTGGCCGCGATGGTCAGCGCATAATCGGTCGCCGCCATCTGTGGCATAGGGCTGAACTTGATCGGCCCCGCGACATTGCACCGGGCGTCCAGCCGACCGAACGCGGCGACCGCCGCCCGCACCGCAGCGCCGCTGTTGTCCGGCAAGGAGAGATCGGTCGCCCGCACATGCGCCACGCGGCCCAGGGCGCGGATCGACGCCGCCGTCTCCTCCAGCCCTGTCGCATTCACATCGACGAGGGAGACATCCGCCCCCGCCTGCGCCAGCGCGATCGCCGTCGCCCGGCCAAGACCCGAAGCCGCGCCCGTCACCAGTGCGGCCTTGCCGCTCATGTCGGATGGCGTCATCACATCTGCCCCTTCACGCTGAACGCCAGTCCACCGGCCACATTCCCGCCCTGTTCCTGCACCGCGCCCTGCGCGACCGACGCCTTGGGCCAGCCTGCGTGGATGGCATATTGCAACACGAATTCGTACATCTCCGCCTCCGTCGCATTGCCGCTCTTCATCGCCGCATAGACATGGCTGTGGATCGGTGTGTAGGCGGCGCTGTCGCACACGCCGACGACGGTGATGAAGCGGCGCGACCGGCTCGTCGAGACCGGGATAGATATGCCCATGTGCGGCGCCGTTGCCCTTCTCCGCCCGGCGGTCGCCGATGATGAGGCTGTGGCGCGGCAGGACCGCAATGTCTGGATGCTAAAAACCCATGACGCCTCTCCAGGAACTTGCTTGGTGCAGACCCTAATGGGTACGATTCAGATAAGGTAATAAGAGTATATTGTTTAGCCCTTGGGGGCGATTTCCAGCTGAACAATTCCCCTGTCAGGCGATGGCCAGCACGCTGCGGTGGATGAAGCGCACCAGGTCCGCCTGCCCGCGCGCGCCGGTCTTGGCATAGATGCGCTTGCTATAGGTGCGTGCCGACTCGACGGTGATGCCGATCTGCCCGGCGGCATCGGCGATCGACATGCCCCGGCTGAGCGCCAGTGCCAGCCGCGCCTCGCTGGGGATCAGGTCGAACAACTGGCACAACTGGTCGCAGCGATCCGCCGACGACCAGTTGTCGGCATGGACATAGGCCACCAGCGTCGGCGTCTGCCGCGTCGTCCCCGCACGCAGATTGGCCGGGACGAGCAGCATGTCGAGCCAAGGCTCCCGGCACAGCACGATGGCGCGGGGGCGGCCTTGTGGATCGGCAACCAGCGCCCGGATCGCACCCGCAATCTCGTCCGCCACGGCGCGGGGCCGCGCGGTCAGCCGCCCGCTGCGGCTTTTGGTCAACAGGCCGGTGCTGGCCAGCATCAGCGCGCCCTGCCGGTCGGCGTCGAGAACGATACCCTCGGCATCCAGCGTCATCCAGCCGAAACTCATGCGCGCGATCGCTTCATGGGCCACCAGCGCCGCCGTCCGTTCCCGCTCGATGCTGACATAGCTGTGCAGCGCCGCGCTGAGGAAGGGGGCGATGGCGGCGAGGACGGCGTCGTCCTCCGTCCGGAAATCGCCATCGCGGCGGGAGGCGGTGATCCAGGCGCTGACCCCGCCCGATTCCTCCACCCGGATCATCCGCAGCATGTTCATGCCGGAAGGGACGAGAAGCTGGCTGCGGTACAGGTCATGCTCGGGCACGCCGACGCGCAGCAGTTCGTCCATCGCATAGACGCGCCCCGCCACCAGATCATGATAGGGCATGGGGTCGGCGCGATAGAAGCCGTCGCGATAGAGCGCCGCGATGATCGGCGGCGAATCCTGCCCGGAGAACAGATGCACCACGCGGTAGTTGGGCGCGTCCTCCGGCAGGGGACGGAACACGATGCTGGCATAGTCCGCCCTGATCCGCGCGCGCAGCCGGGCGATGAAGCTGGACCATAATGGCTCCTCCACCAACCCCTCGATCAGCGACTGGATCAGCGCGGCATCTTCGGCTTTCAACACGGCCCTGCTCCTGCCCGGATATATCCCCATATGGGAAATTCCGGTTGGCGTCTGATATGCCAGAGCCGGGCACATAACAACGCCGCCTGTCAGGTGGATAGAGGATGCCGCCACCCATGCCAGCGACCCTGACGTCCGCCCCTCTGGACGAAGGTGCCGCCCGCCGCCTTCCTGCGGACCACCCTGCCGCTGGGCATCGACAGCATCGCGGAGCCGGACACCGGAGTTCACAGACCTCGCCGCCGCCTCTCCCTCGCCGCCCCCTCTCCCTCGCCGCACCGCCACCAGCGTCATGGACAGGGTGCGCCGCGATCCCGCCATGCTGGCATGCTGGCATGCTGGCATGCTGGCATGCTGGCACAGAGCGCGCTGACCCTCGGCCATCTGTCCAGCGGCCGCTTCATCCTCGGTCTCGGGTCAGGCGAGATGGAGAATATCATCGCCTATGGCTTTGATTTCGCAAAACCCGTCGGTCGGTTCGAGCAGGCGTTGCAAGTCCGCCTGCTGTGGGGGCGCTGCCCGAATCGCGGGTGATGACATGAACCAGGCCGCCGGTGGCGTGCGCCCGAAGAGCGGGCCATGCCGCCCCTGCTTTGGCATCCGCCGCTGCAATCCTGTGCGGATTCTTCGTCGCTCAGATTATCCGGTCAAGACCCTGATCCGGCACGCCTGCGAATGTCAGCCGCCGTCCTGTGCCGTGCGCGGTTCGATATCGTCCAATATGCCTTCCATCATCGCGCGCAGCTCGACATGGCCCAGCGACATGCCGCGCCGGCCCTCCATCACGATGGTCCGGGCGACGGCCGCGATCATCATCGCCAGCCCCGCCGTCGTATAATGCGTCCGCACGGCGGAGCTTTCAAACGCCCGCTCCACCGCCTTTATCTGCAAAGCGCGGAGATGCTCGCCCGCGGCCAGCATCTCTTCCCTCAGGCGCTCGTGACTATTGCCGAGAGCGACAAATTCGATCTATTTCATATCGGCGGGGCGATGCGGTGACTGGCGAAAGGCAGGACAAAGCCCTTTCCCAAGGCGTGATTCAGGCTGGCGGCATCATCTATGTCGCAGGACAGGCCGTCGCGCTCCACCCGGGTCGCATGGGGCAGCAGGCGGATATGCGCGCGCAGGCTGTCGGTGCCGAAGGCGGCGCGAAACACATGGCCATCCGCCAGTGCGATGGCATTGGTTCCCAGCCCCTGCCCGTCCGGCGCGATCGCGGCGCCTGCCACCTCCGCCGCGTCGAGCAGCGCGCGCACCTCCCCGCCGCCCAGCAGCGGCAGGTCGGCATGGAGGAACAGGACGGGCATCGGCGCCACCGCATCGCGCGCAGCATCCATCTCCGCATTGAGGCCCCGGCCCCGGTCGGCGACCCATGTCGCAGGGACCAGCGCCGGATCGGCGGGCGCGACCAGCCTGATCGCATCGATGCCCGGCGTGGCGGCCAGCACCGCCACCACATGCCGGGCCATGGCAAGGGCGAGGATGGCGCGCTCCTCCTCCGACAACAGCGGGGCGAGCCGCGTCTTGCACGGCCGCCCGAAGTTGAAGGGGACGATCGCCGTCCAGTCCATCAGCCCCGGTCCATCAGATGGCCACGCCCGATTTCAGGCTGTGCGCCAGCGCGACCGCCTCGACCGCGACGCGGATCTTGTCGTCCAGCGTCTTCATCAATGTGTGTGTCGCCCGCGCGGGCATCGCCGCCGGGGCCGCATCACTGGCGTCGATCAGCAGCGCATCGACGAAGCCTGCATAATGGTCGGCAATGGCGTCATTGTCGGGCGCGATGTCCAGTTCCGCCATGATCTTGGCAGTCGGTCCCTTTACCGCCGTGCCGCCGACGATGGGCGAGATGGCCACCAATGGCGCGCGCGTCTCCTCCAGCGCGGCCGCGATCTGTGCCACCGCCAGCAGCGGATCGACCGACAAATAGGGGTTGGACGGCGCCACGAACACCGCGTCGGCAGAGAGGATCGCCTCCACCACGCCGGGTGCGGCGCGCGCCGTCTCCGCGCCCGCGAAGCGGATCCCCGACACCCGTGGCGCGCATTGCCGCCCGACGAAATAATGCTGAAATTCCAGCTCCCCCTCGTCCGTATCCACAAAGGTCCGCACCGGATCGTCGCTCATCGGCAGGATGCGGGTGGCGATACCCCAACCCCGCGCGAAATCCGCGATGATGGCGGACAGGGCGTCACCGCGCGCCAGCCGGTCGGAACGCAGCAAATGCAACGCCAGATCGGCATCGCCCAGCCGGAACCAGTCCGGCCCGCCCAGTTCCTGAACCGCGGCGAGGAACTTCCACGTCTCCCCCTCCCGGCCCCAGCCTTGCGCGGCATTGGCCTTGCCGGACAAGGTATAGAGAAGCGTGTCGATGTCGGGCGAAACATGCAGCCCCATATGCCGGAAATCGTCGCCGGTATTGACGATGGCGGTCACGCTGTCGGCCAGCCCGCATCGCTCCAGCCCAAGCACGAACTTCGCCCCGCCCACGCCGCCAGTCAGCACAACGGCATTTTTCAGGGTGGGTCTCATCGAAACAAATCCTCGTTCAGCGGCCGCACCAATCGGGTGGCGGGGGCCGCCGCTTCCCCCTTCCCCAACGTCACGCCGCGCACCAGCACCGCCGGTATTCCCTCCGCGCCCTCACCCATCGCCAGCCCGGCGGCGGATGCCAGCAAATCGCCATAGGCGATCTGCGTCACCTGCAAAACGCGCCCGTCCCGATCCACATCGCCGCGCCGGTCGATGATCGCCGGCAGGCCCGCCGCACCGATGGCGACGTTGACGACGCCATAGCGCCATGGCCGCCCGAAACTGTCGGAGAGGACGACCGCCACATCGACGCCGGTCCGCTCCCGGATCGCGGCGCGAAGGCGCTCGGCCGACGCATCGGGATCCTCGGGCAGGAGCAGCACCATATCCGCGTCCTGAGTGCCGATGTTGGAGGCATCGATACCCGCATTGGCCATGACGAGACCCAGTTTATGCCGGGTGATGAGGACATTCTTGCCGGTCCGCACCACATCGGTCGATTCCCGCAAGGTCAATTCGACCAGACGCGCGTCCTTACTGATCGCTCCCGCGATTTCCGTCGCGCGGGCGCCGGGCACGATGGTGGCGAGGGACAGCCGCCGTCCCTCCGCCTTGGAGCAGATTTTGGACGTCACCACGACAATATCGCCAGTCTGCGGCGCCAGCGGAGCCAGTGCCTCGGCCAGTATCGCACCGATGTCACAACCCGGCATCACCTCGCCGATGCCCGGCACGACCTCTATTTGAATCATTGAACTGCTCTCCGAATAGTGCTGAGTCTTTAGGCGATTGTTGGGAGAGTGAAACGGGCTTTGTACACATCCATGAATCTTGAAGCCTCCGGCATACCGGCGGGCCGATCGGCCGAAACCATCATTTCGCCCGTGTCGAGACCCCATCCCGCGCTCCGGGAGCATCTGCTGCACGCACCCCTTGATGCGCTGCTGGCGGAGGCGCGCGTCTCGCGCGATCTGGGACATGGCCTGGTGCAATCCTATTCGCCCAAGGTGTTCATCCCGCTTACCAAACTGTGCCGCGACTATTGCCATTATTGCACCTTCTCGCGCCCGGCGGAGCGCGGCGAGGCGCCTTATATGACCCCCGACGACGTGCTGGCGATCGCGCGCGAAGGCGCGGCGCAGGGCTGCACGGAGGCTTTGTTCACGCTGGGCGACAAGCCGGAATTGCGCCATCCCGCCGCGCGCGCATGGCTGGAGGCCCACGGCTATGCCTCCACCAACGCCTATCTGGCGGCGATGTGCGCGATGGTCGTCAGGGAAACCGGCCTGATCCCGCACGTCAACGCAGGCATCATGACACGCGACGAGATGGTCGCGCTGCGCGCCGTCTCCGGCTCCATGGGCCTGATGCTGGAGAGCGTGTCCGACCGGCTGCTCGAAAAGGGACAGGCCCATTATCGCTCGCCCGACAAGGTGCCTGCCGTGCGCCTGACCAACATCCGCATGGCGGGCGAGCTGGCCATCCCCTTCACCAGCGGCATATTGATCGGCATCGGCGAGACGCGGGCCGAACGGATCGACGCCCTGTTCGCGATGCGCGACCTGAACCTCCAATACGGTCACATACAAGAGGTCATCGTCCAGAATTTCCGTGCCAAGGAGCGCACCCCCATGCAGGGTGCCGACGAGCCGGACATGGACGACCTGCTGTGGACCATCGCGGCGGCGCGACTGATCCTTGGCCCGGCGATGAATATCCAGGCCCCGCCGAACCTGTCGAGCGCTGACTTCCCGCGCCTGATGGAGGCCGGGATCAACGACTGGGGCGGCGTCTCGCCCGTGACGCCGGATCATGTGAACCCCGAAGCGCCCTGGCCGGAGATCGCGGCGCTGGAAGCGGGCACCGAGGCGGGTGGGCGCCATCTGGTAAAGCGCCTGCCGGTCTATCCGTCGCATCTGTCCGCACACTGGCTGGACCCCGCCATGCTGACCCTCGTTCGCCAGTCGGGCGACACCCATGGCTGGGGCCGCGAGGATGCATGGGTTTCGGGCGGGCAGGCGCTGCCGCCGCTGCCCCGCCCGATCACGGACGGCCCCGCCGACCCGAGGGTCGCCACCGCGCTGGGCGCGCTGGCAGAGGGGGTGGAACCCGATGCCGGGCTGATCGAAACCCTGTTCTCCGCGCGCGGCCTCGACGTGGAGCGGGTGTGCGCCGCCGCCGACGCCCTGCGCGCCACGGTCAGTGGCAACGCCATCGGCTATGTCGTCAACCGCAACATCAACTACACCAATATCTGCACCTTCACCTGCGGCTTCTGCGCCTTTTCCAAGGGCCGGACGCATGAAGACCTGCGCGGCAGCCCCTATGACCTGGACCATGGCGAGATCGCCCGCCGGGTGAGGGAAGCCGTGGCGCGGGGCGCATCCGAGGTCTGCCTGCAAGGCGGCATCCATCCCCGCTACACCGGCCAGACCTATATCGACATACTGCGCACCGTGAAGCAGGCGGAATCGGGCGTGCATGTCCATGCCTTCTCGCCGCTGGAGGTCATGCATGGCGCGACCACGCTGGGGATTTCGATCCGCGATTTCCTCATCCTGCTCAAGGCGGAGGGTCTCGGCTCGCTCCCCGGCACGGCGGCGGAAATCCTGTCCGACGACATTCGCGACATCATCTGCCCGGACAAGCTGAACAGCGCCGAATGGCTGGACGTCATCGGCACCGCGCATGACGTCGGCCTTGCCACCACCGCCACCGTCATGTTCGGCCATGTCGAGCAGGTCGGGCATTGGGCAGCGCACCTCCTCACCATCCGTGACCTGCAAGCCCGCACCGGCGGCCTGACGGAGTTCGTGCCGCTGCCCTTCGTCCATATGGAGGCGCCGATCGCGCGGCGGGGCCTGACCCGCAAAGGCCCCACTTTCCGCGAGTCCCGGCTGATGCACGCCGTCGCCCGGCTGGTGCTGCACCCGTTGATCCGCAATATCCAGGTGAGCTGGACCAAGCTCGGCCCGCGCGGTGCGGCCATCGGCCTGACCAGCGGCGCCAACGATCTGGGCGGCACATTGATGAACGAAAGTATCAGCAAGGCGGCGGGCAGCAGCCATGGGCAGGAATATCCGCCGCACCTGATGGAGACTTTGATCCATGCGATCGGCCGCACACCCGCCCCGCGCACAACTCTCTACGGTGCCGCCGATCCGCAAAAAATGATGCGTGCGCGCCAGGCCGCGCCGCTGGACCCCGTCATTCAGACCCCGCCCAAGAAGGTGCGGAAGACATTGGAGCTTGAAGCATGAGTGCAGTTGGTGACCGCAAGACCATCGCCGTATTGGGCGGCGCGGGCAAGGAAGGCGGCGGTCTCGCGCTGCGCTGGGCGCATGCCGGGCACAGGATCATCATCGGCAGCCGCGATGCGGAACGCGCACAGGGTGCGGCCGACGAGATCAACGCCAGGATCGGGTCGGGCAACGCCAGCGGCGCCACCAATCAGGACGCCGCCGCACAGGCCGACATCATCGTCCTCGCCGTCCCCTTCTCCGCCCAGCGCCTGACCGTGGAATCGGTCGCCGCATCGTTGCAGGGCAAGATACTGATCGACGTCACCGTCCCGCTGGTCCCCCCCAAGGTGAGCCGCGTGCAACTCCCCAATGGCGGCTCTGCGGTCGAGGCGATCCAGACGCTGCTGGGCGATGGCGTCAGGGTCGTCTCCGCCTTCCAGAACATCTCTGCCCATCACCTCACCCATCTGGACGAAACCATCGACTGCGACGTGCTGGTGTGCGCCGACGATGCGGAGGCGGCCGATTATGTCGTGGGCCTCGCCAAGGAAATCGGGCTGGGCGCGTGGAATGCGGGCGTGCTGGCCAACTCCGTGGTGTCGGAGGCGCTGACCAGCGTCCTCATCGCCCTCAACCGCCGCTACAAGGTGCCTGACTCGGGCATCCGCATCACGGGCATCACGCCAAGGGACTGAGACGGCAGAAACCGATCGAACAGAAAGCGCCCCGGTTCCGGCTGGGGCGCTTTTCTTTTTTGAGAGGCGCGCGGCCTGTTGCCTTGGCCCGCGCCTGGAGCATGATTCGATCTCACTGGATCGGCCCATGCTCTACTTGTCTTGTGTTTTCCGCATTTTCCGAGCCAGCAGATGATGCCATCTGCTTCGAAAATGCTTTAGACCAGCCGCGCCGCGCCCAATGTGCAGGCGGAGGCATCATGCTCGACCTGGATGGTGGTGTGACCGATGCCGAAGCGGGCGCGCATCGCCTCCGCCACGACCAGAAGGAAGGCGTCATGCCCCTTGCCGTCCGGCATCACCAGATGGGCGGTCATCGCGGTTTCGCTGGTACTCATCGGCCAGATGTGGAGGTCGTGGACCGCAGTGACGCCGGGCAGGGTCGCCAGATGGCGCTCCACCGCCGCCGCATCGATGCCCGCCGGGACAGCGTTCAGGGACAGCGCCAGCGATTCCTTGAGCAGGCCCCAGCTACTCCACACGATCACCGCGACGATCAGGAGGCTCGTCACCGGATCGAGCCACAGCCAGCCGGTGACGCCGATGAGCAGGCCGGCGATCACCACGCCCGCCGACACCGCCGCATCCGCCGCCATGTGCAGGAAGGCCCCGCGAATATTGATGTCGCCCTTTGCCCCCGCCATGAACAGGAGCGCCGTCGCGCCGTTGATGAGGATGCCGACCCCCGCGACCGCCATCATGGTGCCGCCCATGACGGGCTGGGGATCGCCGAAGCGTTGCACCGCCGCCAGCGCGATCGCGCCTGCCGCCAGCATGAGCAGCAGGCCGTTGAGCAGCGCGGCGAGGATCGACGATCCCCGCAGGCCATAGGTGAACCGCGCCGTCGGGCGCACCCGGCCCAGCGCCACCGCACCCCAGGCGACGAGCAGGCCGAACACGTCGCTGAGATTATGGCCCGCATCGGCGACGAGCGCGAGAGAACCGCTCAGCAGTCCGAAGCCGCCCTCGACCAGGACAAAGGCCATGTTCAGCAGGATACCGATGGCGAAGGCGCGGCCGAAGCTGGCGGGGGCGTGGCTGTGGCCATGACCACCATTGTTGTGGCCGCCATGATCGTGGCTGCCATGTTCGTTGCGGGGGCGGGGGCCGTCATCATGGTTGTGGTTATGATCGGGACCATGATCATGCCCGTGCGAATGGTCGGCGCCCATTGTCATGCCCTCAGCAGGAAGACGGCATGTTCCGCCATCAGGTTTGCATTAGCCCCACCGGTCTCATGATCGCCCTTCAGGAACCACTGGTCCTCGATCGTCCAGCCGCGATCCACCACCAGTGCGCGGAAATCGTCGATGGTCAGATGATGGATGTTGGGCGTGTCGTACCAGCGTTCGGGCAACAGCCGCGTCACCGGCATGCGCCCGCCCAGCAACAGCGACAATCGCCCGCGCCAGTGCGCGAAATTGGGGAAGGAGACAAAGGCCCGCGCACCGATCCGCAGCAATTCCTCCACCACCCGGTCGGGCCGCCGCGTCGTCTGGAGCGTCTGGGAAAGGATGGCATAGTCGAAGCTGGTATCGGGATAATAGCCAAGGTCGGTGTCGGCGTCACCCTGCACCACCGGCAGGCCGCGCTCCACGGCAGCAGCGACATTGTCCGTGTCCAGTTCCAGTCCGCGCGCGTCGACACCCTTCATCTGGCGCAGAGCGGCGAGCAGCGCACCATCGCCGCAGCCCACGTCCAGCACACGTGCGCCCTGCACCACATGACGCGCGATGATCTCCAGATCGGGGCGCAGCGCATCCCTCATGCCCTGCCCGCCCGCAGAAAACCGTCGATGACCCGGTTCATGTCCGGCGCGTCGAGCAGGAAGGCATCATGGCCGAACGGGCTTTTCAGCTCGACGAAGCTCACCTCCCGCCCCGCTGCATTGAGGGCATGGACGATCAGGCGCGATTCGGCGGTGGGGTAGAGCCAGTCGGTATCGAAGCTGACGAGGCAGAAGCGCGCCCGCGTCGCGGCAAAGGCCTGGGCCAGCGACCCGCCATGATCCTCGGCAATGTCGTAATAGTCCATGGCGCGGGTGATATAGAGATAGCTGTTGGCGTCGAACCGCTCGACAAAGCTGATGCCCTGGTGACGCAGATAGCTCTCCACCTGGAAATCCGCGTCGAAGCCGAAAGTCTTGGCGCCATCCGGGCTATTGGGTCGCGCCTGCAAGCGCCGCCCGAATTTCTCGGTCAGGCCCGCCTCGGACAGATAGGTGATGTGCGCGGCCATGCGCGCGACCGCGAGGCCGTCCGCCGGTGCGTCACCATCGAGATAATAATTGCCCCCGCGCCATTTGGGATCGGCCATGATCGCCTGCCGCCCGACCTCATGAAAGGCGATGTTCTGCGCCGAATGGCGCGAGGTGGAGGCGATGACGACGGCGCTCTCCACCCGGTCGGGAAAGATGGTCGGCCAGCTCAGCGCCTGCATGCCGCCCATCGAACCGCCAACGACGGCCGCCAGCCGCTCGACGCCGAGATGGTCGAGCAGCAGCGCCTGCGCGCGGACCATGTCGGCGATGGTGATGACCGGAAAGCGCATCGCATAGGGGTGGCCGGTCGCGGGGTCCACGCTGGCCGGGCCGTGCGATCCCATGCAACTGCCCAGCACATTGGCGCAGACGATGAAATGCCGCGCCGGATCGATAGGCAGGCCTGCGCCGATCAGCCGGGTCCACCAGCCGGGCTTGCCGGTCAGGGGATGGGTGGAGGCGACATATTGGTCGCCGGTCAGCGCATGACAGATGAGGATCGCATTACCGCCATCGGCAGCCAGCGTGCCATAGGTTTCATAAGCGATTTCGACGGGACTGAGCAATACGCCGCCGTCCAGCCGCAACGGACCCGGCAGCGCGACATGGCGCCGGGTGCCAAAACGCTCATCATCCATGTCTCGCAGCGCCTCGACCATTACGTTCGTTCATAGAGCGTCGGACGGGAATTGGAATTGCCTGTTTGGGATCATGTGCAAGGCCCGGCCTCCTCCCCCGCCATGCCGACCGGTTTCAGTAGGCGGGAGGGGGAAGCGCCTTGCCTCAGCCGCCCTTGCTCTTCGGCTCCGGCGCGACCGTCACCTTGACCTCTTCACCCGAATTGCCGGGGAAGTTGGTGAACATCGCGTCGATCAGATTGGGTACGACATAGGTCAGTTTGTTGGAGAGGGACTGGGCGGTCGCCGTGCCCTCGAACAGGGCCTTGCCATTGCCCGTCCTGTCGATGCGGAGCTTCAGCGTGCTGCCATAGACGGTGTAGCTGTCCACCTGCGGATAGCCGCCGAACAGGAAGGGATCGTTGAAGCCATAGCCCCAGCGGCCACGCCAGCCGCCGCCAAAGCCATAGCCCCGATACCCGCCGAACCCGCCATAACCGAAGGGATCGGCCGCATAACCGGTGGTGCGGACACGCTCGCGGCCCTGATCGACGTCATAGTCGACGCGGACGATGAGCTGCGCGGCGGCCGGATCGGCGGCTGGGACATAGCCGAATCGGCTCATCTGCTGCGCCACGAGACCGGCATAATGGGCAAATTCGAGGCCACCTGCCTTGCGGCTGTCCTCCGGCACCACGACGAAGCTCTCACCCTGCGCGGGCGGAAGCTGCTGATAACGGGCGACATTGGCATTGAAGCCCGTGGCACAACCACCCAGCGAAGCCAGCGCGATGGCGGGGGCGGCGACCAATTTCAATATTCTCATGCCGGTCATTGCTCTTGTCCGTTCGTTCGCACCTGCCAGCGGGCGGGCGCACCCATTGCAATTCAATACTGACCTTAGGGCCTGTTGGGTGAACGGCAATTGAACGATCAACGCGCACGGCCGGTCGCAGGTTGCGACCGTCCCCCAACATTCCCCTCAATTCGCCGTTAGCTCGTCCAGAATCGGGGACGAACGACGATTGGTTCAGGCGGCGACCAGTCCACATTGGCGCGGCGGCACCGGGCGAACATGCCCTCACCGTGCGATGGTCGGCCTTGAGCAATGCGATGGCATCGCTGAACCGCGGTTGAGCCATAGGAGCATCCCCTCATCCTCATGCCGGGACGAGGTTTCAGACGCCCGGCGGCGGCGCGAACTCCCCGGCGGCCCGTTCGCCCGCTTCCTGTTCGCCCACCTCGCCTCGCTTGCGCGCCTTGGTGAAAATCTCCCAGACCGCCATGAACAGCGCGGCGATCACCGGGCCGATGACAAAGCCGTTGAAGCCGAACAGCTCCAGTCCGCCCAGCGTGGAGACGAACACCATATAATCCGGCATCTGCGTGTCGCGACCGACCAGAACGGGGCGGACGACATTATCCACCATGCCGATCACCAATATGCCGCAGGCGATCAGCACCACACCCTGCCAGATGGACCCTGAAATCAGCAGGTAAATTGCGACCGGCGCCCAGATCAGGCCGGTGCCGATCGCGGGCACCAGCGACAGGAACCCCATGGCGATGCCCCAGAGCAGCGCGCCGCCGACCCCCAGCACCCAGAAGATCGTGCCGCCGATCACCCCTTGCAGAATCGCGACCACCAGGCTGCCCTTGATTGTGGCGCGGATGACCGTCACCATCTTGTCGAGCAATTGCCGGCGCAGCGAGGGCGGCAGGGGAATGGACCGTTCGATCCGATCCGCCATCGCCGGTCCGTCGCGCAGCAGGAAGAAGGCGAGATAGAGCATCACGCCCAGCGCGAGGATGAAACCAAAGGCGCTCTGGCTGATATTGAACGCCTGGCCCGCCAGCGACTGGAAACTGCCCGCGATGGCCGTCGTCGCGCGCTGGCGCAGCGTATCGAGATCCGACAGGCCATAGCGTTCCAGCATCTCCGTCGCCCAGCCGGGCAACAGGCTCTGGAACTGCGCGAAGATGCGGTTGATGTCGAGGTTGCCCGTTTGCATGCGGCCATAGATGGCGACCACCTCCCGCGCCATGAACATGCCGAGCACCAGCGCGGGGACCACCACCGCCCCGATGATGCCGAGCAGGGTGAGCGATGCGGCAAGGGTGCGCCGACCGCCCAGCCGCCGGACCAACCGGTTCATCAACGGCTCGAACATCAGCGCCGCGACCAGCGCCCACAGGATCGCGCCGAAGAACGGCCGAACGATCAGCGCCAGCGCGAGCGTGACGCCGATCACCAGCGCCACGAAAAATCGGTTCTCACCGCGCTTCATGCATATGTCCCCAAAGGCGAAGCGCGATGTGCGCCTGTGTGGCGGCTGGCTTATGGCGGTGGGGCTGGCGGATCAAGGGCCGGTGCGACGGATGCCGGGGAAACCATGGCGCAAGTAGGCGACCTTATGCCGCCACCACCTGATTGCGGCCGCCCCGCTTGGCCTCATAGAGAGCGACGTCGGCGTCGTGCAGGAAATGGTCCGCGCTCAGGCCGGGACGATGGCGCGCGACGCCGCAGCTTATCGCGGCGGTGATCGTCTCGCCCGATTCCAGCCGGATGGGAACGCTGCCGACCGCGGCGACCAGCCGCCGGCAAATCTCCTGCGCGCTGTCCCAGTCGATGGTGTCGAGCAGGACCACGAACTCGTCGCCCCCCATGCGGCCCACCGAATCGGTTGCCCGCAGCTGCCCCGCGATGCGACGGGCAATCTCCTCCAGCACGGCGTCGCCGGTCTGGTGGCCGCGATTGTCGTTGATGAGCTTGAAGCGGTCCACGTCGATCATCGCGACGACAAGCCCGTCCGCCCGGGCACTGTCGAGCGCCCGTTCCAGCCGCGCCATGAATCCTGCGCGATTGAACAGGCCGGTCAGGCTGTCGGTCTGCGCCGACCGGGCCAGCGCGATCGTCTGCGCCTTGCGGGCCGAGATGTCGTGCAGCGTCATCAGCGTTCCGGGGCACCGGCCACCCTCATCCTCCAGCGCGCGGAAGGTCGCCTCCAGCCAGCGTTCGTCACCCGGCACCGTCTGGAAATGGCCAGTGGGAAACTGACCCACCCGGAAATATCCCACCCGGAACTCGACGCTATGCGGCTGTTCGGGAACGTCGAGCGCCATCTCATGCGCATGGCGCAACGCCGCCCCGCTTGCCGTCACCAGTTCCTCGATCATCAGGCCGGGCATGCCGTCGACCAGCTGGCCGGGCAGCAGATCGACCGCGCCGAGCGCCTTGCGGCAGGTGCCGCCCACGTCGAAGGTCAGCATCAGCACGGAGGAACGCGCCGCCAGAATGCGGAGCGACTGCTCGCTCTTGGCGAGTTCCTGCATCAGCCGGTCACGCGCGCCCAGCGCCGCCACGACGGGCCATTGGGTCAGCAACTGGGCAGCGATAAAGATTTGCAGATAGTGGGCGCGCAGTTCGGGATCCTGGCTCAGCAGGACGATCGGCCCGTTGCCGGACATGGTGGCGACCGTGCCGACCACCGCGACGATCATCACCGCCACCTTCACCCCCATCCAGCCAAGGCGGAAGGCAACCAGCATCGTGGGCATGATGACCAGGAAGGCGAGCGGCCGCTGCGCCCAGAAGACGCCCGCCGAGACGGCAAGGGTCAGCACCATCAGCGCCGCCGTCTCCCACCGGCGCGCTACACTGGCTTCCCGCCAGGCATGGTCATATTGGCCGCCGAACAAAGCGTAGAAGAAGGGCGTGAAGATCAGGATGCCGAGCGAATCCGAGAAGAGCCAGATGAAATAGGCCTCGAAGAAGCTCTGCCCGAAGAAATGCAGGAATGTGGCGGCGCCCAGCAGCGCGCTGGCCGCGGGCGCGGCGATGCCGGCCCCGATGACGAAACGGACCATGCTGCGCGCATTGCCGCCGATGCCATCCTCCGCACGGGAAAACCGGGTCAGCCAGCCCGCCAGCAGGATTTCCACCGCATTGGCGATTCCCAGCAGCACCGGCGCCAGCGATGGTCCGCGCATGGCAAAGGTCGCCGTTACCGATCCGACGAAAGTGGCCAGGATGATGCCCGCCCACTCCCGCCGCGGCCGCAGCAGCAGCATCGCCAGTGACACCGCATTGGCGGGCCAGAGGACCGAGACGCTCCGCTCGGCGCTGGTGAGGTGGATGGTGGCGGCTGCCAGCAGCGCGTACAGGACGACGACGACCAAAGGCACCCGATAATCGCTGACGCCCAGCGATCTGGCCGATATTTTCCAGCGCCATTCCATGATCAGGCAATGCCAGCCCCGAGTTGCGATGCCGTTAACATAGATATGCCGGATAGCGAAAGCCGGACGCCCGATACCCCTTGCGCCTGATGATTTCAGGCCGAACCGTCATGGCGAGCGCAGCGACGGGTGGATCGGACTGATCTCATCACATTCTAGCGCATCAGGCCCAATGCGTCATAGGCGCCGCGCAGCGTAGGCTCCGCCGCCGCCGCCGCCCGCGCCGCGCCCTTGACGAGGATCGCGTCAAGCGCCGCATCGTCACCGCGCAGGGCCTGATACCGCTCCCGGATCGGACGCAGGCTCGTCACCAGCACCTCGGCCAGCGCGGGTTTGAACGCGCCGAAGCCCTGCCCGGCGAACTGCGCGCACACGGCGTCCGGCGTAGTGCCCGCCAGCACGGCATAGATGCCGACCAGGTTGCGCACCTCCGGCCGGGCCGCCAGCCCGGCGGCGGTTTCCGGGAAGAGTTCCGGGTCGCTCTTGGCCTTCTTCACCTTCTGCATGATGGTGTCGTCGTCATCGGTCAGGTTGATGCGGCTCATGTCCGAGGGGTCGGACTTGGACATTTTGGCGCTGCCGTCACGCAGGGACATGATCCGCGCGGATTCCTTGGGGATGATCGGATCGGGCAGAGTGAACAGGTCCACGCCGAAATCCGTGTTGAACTTGACCGCGATGTCGCGGGTCAGTTCCAGATGCTGCTTCTGGTCCTCGCCCACCGGCACATGCGTCGCCTGATAGAGCAGCACGTCGGCGGCTTGCAGCACGGGATAGACGTATAGGCCGATGGAGACGCCCTCCCGGTTCTTGCCCGCCTTGTCCTTGAACTGGGTCATGCGGTTCAGCCAGCCGATGCGCGCGGTGCCGTTCAGCAGCCATTGCAGTTCCGCATGGGCGGGCACGCGCGCCTGATTGAACAATGTGGCCCGTTCCGGGTCAACGCCGCATGCCACCAGCGCGGCGGCCATGTCGCGCACATTGGCGATGCGTTGCGCCCGCTCCTCATGCACCGTGATGCTGTGCATATCGGCAAGGAAGAAGAAGCACTCGTCGCCCGGCTGCATCGCATCCTGCATGGCCACCCAGTTGCGGATCGCGCCCAGATAATTGCCGAGGTGGAGATTGCCGGTCGGCTGGATGCCGGAGAGGATACGCATTGCTTGTGCTGCCTTCAGCTCTTGCGGGCGGGGCGGCGGAACTGCCCCTTCAGTTCGGAGAGCCGATACGCGCCAAACAGGAAGGACGCCAGCCCATAGACGAGCGCACCCCCGCCGCACAGCAGGCCCAACGCGACGATCCGTTCCCAGAAGCCCGCCACCATATAGGGGTCGAGCAGGATGTTGAGACCCCACAGCGCCGCGCCCATGGCGACACCGGCCAGGACGATCCGCACCGCCTTGGCCCGGAAGCGCGCGTCCATCTGCAAATGGCCATGCCTATGCAGCACCCCGTAGAGCAGCACCACATTCACCCAGGCCGAAATGGCGGTGGAGAGGGCGATGCCGACCGCGCCCAGCGGCCAGATGAGCGCAAGATTGCCGACCAGATTGACCAGCATCGCGATGAAGGCGATCCGCACCGGCGTCCTGGTATCCTGCCGCGCGTAAAATCCCGGCGTCAGCACCTTGATGAACACATAGGCGGGCACACCCGGCGCAAAGGCGGCCAGCACGGCCGCGCTGCCCATCGTGTCGAACGCGGTAAAGGCACCATGCTGCAACACGCCCCGGATGATCGGCACCGCCGACACGAACAGGGCGATGGCGGCGGGCAAGGCGAGGAACAGCGCCAGTTCCATCGCGCGATTCTGTGTATGGCTGGCCGCCCTGGGATCGCCACCGCCGATCTGGCGCGACAGGGCGGGCAGGATAGCGGTGCCGACGCCGATGCCGATCAGGCCCAGTGGCAACTGGTTCAGCCGGTCGGCATAATAGATATAGCTGACCGCGCCCTGCGGCAGGAAGCGCGCGGCGAGGCTGGTGGAGATCAGCAGGTTGAACTGGATCGCCCCCTGCCCGATGGCGGCGGGGCCGATGACGGCGAGCAGTTTCCGCACGTCCGGCGTCAGGCGCGGTCGTTGCAGGCGCAGCACCACGCCCGCCCGGCGGCAGGACCAGATCAACCACAGCAATTGCATCAGGCCCGAGATGGTCACGGCCACCGCCTGCGTCATCGCCGTCGCGACCTCACCATCGCCGCGAAAGAAGACGATGGCGACGATCATGCAGATGTTGAGCAGCACGGGGGCCGCCGCATTGACCCAGAAACGGCCCAGGCTGTTGAGGATGCCGCCCAGCAGGCTGGTGAGCGAGATCAGCCCCAGATAGGGAAAGGTGATGAGCGTCAGGTGCCGGGCAAGGGCGAATTTCTCCGCGCCGTCGCCTGCTCCCGCCTCCGGGAAACCGCCCGTCATCGCATAGACGACCGGCCCGGCGGCCAGCATCATGATCAGGGTGAAGATCGTCAGGAAGGGCACCAGCACGGACAATATCTGCCCGGCGAAGGCCACCGCGCATTTCTGCCCGGCCAGCGGATCGTCCGGGTCGATATTCTGCGCCATCACCCGGTTGAACATCGGCACGAAGGCAGCCGAAAAGGCCCCTTCCGCGAACAGGGCGCGAAAGAGGTTGGGCAGGCGCCAGGCAATCAGGAAGGCATCAGACGCGAAGCCCGCGCCGACATAGCGTGCCATCAGCATGTCGCGCACCATGCCCAGGATGCGACTGACGAGGGTCAGCCCGCCGATGGTGCCGGTGGCCTTGAGAAGGTTCATGGCATTCTCCGGCTGGATCCACTGCGTGGATCACGGCACCGGCCCACGCCTCCACCGGACCTCCCACATCCTACGCTGACAGGGAGATCGGGTGGAGGCGTGGGCCGGTGCCGTTCTGGTTCAGCTTGCTGAACCACAAAATAAACTCAGGCGTTGCCGGCCGGCTCGACGTTCGCGATGCCGTCCACGCCCTGCTGCTGCTGAAGATACAGCGCGCCAAAGTCGATGGGGTCGAGCAGCAACGGCGGGAAGCCGCCATCCTGCACCGTGTCGGCCAGCACGCGACGCGCGAACGGGAAGAGCAGGCGCGGCGCCTCTGCGAGCAGGAAGGGCTGGAGCTGGTCTTCCGGGATGTTCCGCAGGCCGAAGAGACCGGCATAGACCAGCTCGACCGCGAAGGTCGTGCCCTCGTCCGCGACGGCCTTGGCCGAAATCTTCAGCGCGACCTCATGCACGTCATCGGCTGGCTGGGCGGTCGAGATGTTGAACTGGATGTCGATCTGCGGCTGGGTCTGCCAGCTGTAGACGCCGGGTGCATTGGGATTCTCGAAGGACAGATCCTTCACATATTGTGCGATCAGGCCGACCTGCGGCAATTCGTCCGCGCCATTGGGGATGTTCTCGATTGCGTCGGTCATTGAAGTCGTCTTTCCTGCCTATAGGGTCGCCACGTCGCACCATAAGCCCCGGGGCGTTCTGGCCCGCGATTAGACGATTCTCTGCAAAATGCCAGTGGGCTTGAGCGTGTCCCGCGCGCAGAGGTGGATGTTGCCCCATCGCCTCTGCGCTATATCGTGCGCGATCACTGGCGCCCCGCCCGCCGCGGCTGATAGGCTCCACCCCATGAGCCAGACCATCACCACCGACAGCCATGTCGAACCCGTCTCCCGCACATTCGCATCGCAGGGACTGAATCTCCATTATCTCGACTGGGGCAATGAAAGCGCGCCGCCGCTGATCCTGCTGCATGGCAATGCCGACCATGCGCGCAGCTGGGACTGGACGGCACGGGCGCTGCGGGATCGCTTCCATGTCGTGGCGATGGACCTGCGCGGCCATGGCGACAGCGACTGGTCGGCGGATGGCGGATACCTCACCCCCTATCATGTCCTCGACCTGGTCGAACTGGTCGATCATCTCGGTATCGGAACGGCAGGCTGCGCCGACAAGGCGACGATCCTGGGCCATAGCTTCGGCGGCAATATCAGCTGGCAGTTCGCCGCGCTGTACCCGGACAAGGTCGAGAAGCTGGTGGTGGTCGACGGCCTCGGCCCCGCCCCCAACACCATCGCCCATTGGGACAAGGTCGGCCCCGTCGCCCGGTTGCGCGAGTGGGTGGAAAGGCGCCGCAATCCGCGCGCCACCTCGCAACGCCGCTTTACCGCCATCGAGGAGATGGTCGAGCGCATGGCCCAGGGCAATCCGCACCTGAACGCGGAGCAGGCCCGCCATCTGGCCGTGCATGGCGTGCGCCAGCATCCCGACGGCCTGTCATGGAAGTTCGATCCCCGTGTCCAGATGTTCACACCCCATGACTTCGCGGTGAGCGGCGCGCATTTCTGGCAACAGGTCCGCGTGCCGACCCTCCTCTATTATGGCACCGAAAGCTGGACGACCAACCCGGAGGAGGATGGCCGCGCCCCGCATTTCGCCGACCGCCGCACCATCGTCTATGACGGCGCGGGCCACTGGCTCCATCATGACAGGTTCGAGGATTTCATCACCTCGCTGGCCGAATTTCTCTGAACGGGCAGCAGGATTCGGGGAGGACCAAGCCGGGTGCCCGACACACCATCGTCAATCGAAGAAAGCCGGGCGGTGAGCGTCCGCCGCAAAGGCGAACGCGACTTCTATGTCGCTTGCCATGATCCTTCCCGGTGACAAGGGAGGCAGCCGGCCTCTCCTGAAGAAATCGACCTCGCTGGTTTCCGATCCGGGTCGCGGCGGCAAGCCATCGAGCCTCCCGCACAGGAAGAACATCTTATAGAAATCGCGAACGTCGGGTGAATAGGCGGCACTAGCCTTGTACCGCACGCCATAGAGGCGGCAAGCCGACACATGCAGGCCCGCCTCCTCGTACATTTCCTTCTCCACATTTTGTGCGGCCGAACGCCCTACGTCCGCAAAGCCACCGGGCAGGGTCCAGAGACCATCACTGCGCTCCCTCACGAGAAGGACATGGTCGTCCTCGATCACCGCACCCCGCACGTCGACCTTGGGCGTCGCATAACCCCGTGCCGAATGAGAGACGAGGCCTTCGATCCGTTCAATGGGCACGGTTCCCAGTGTCGCCAGCATGATATTGGCGATGGACGCTATTTCATCATACCGCTCCCGGTCGAAGGGGTCGCGCCCGAAATGCAGTCCGGTCGATGCGATGGCTTGCAGACGCTTGGCATAGCTGAGCCATTGAGTTTCCATCACATGTCATCCTGCACTGGTGATCGCAGCTATTCTAGCCCGGGGCAGCCATTTGGAAAGGGCCGCGGGTCACGCTAATCGTTACGCTCCATGCAACCACCTCCGCTGTCACCTGTTTCAGTATCCATGATGCCAGCCAGTCCCATTTTTCGCTCCCCTTCTGCCGCCTCCACGCCCTTTATCATCGCCGAAACGGATATTAACGTGCCCGCGCATTTGAATCCGGCGGATAAATTGCCTATGTCTGTTGACGGCTGCGTCCGCGTCCGACCGACGGTCGCCGGATTGGCAGCACAGGAAGGTTTGGGAGCGTCGTGACCGTCATCGTCATTCTTGCCATGATTTTCGCGCTTCTGGCGCTGCGCCTCTACTCGGTGCTGGGCAAGCGCACGGGTCATGAGCAGCAGATGCCTGCGCCTGCGGACGACCGCCCGGCCGTCACGCTCGGTGCACCCCGACCCACCGTGGATGCCCGGCCCGATCCGATCCGCATCGGCGATGCGCTGATGGCCCCGGAGGCGCAGAACGGCATTCGCGCAATCATCGCCATCGACCGCAATTTCGATGTGACCCGCTTTCTGGGTGGCGCCCGTTCGGCCTATGGCATGACGCTGGAGGCCTTTTGGCAGGGTGACAAGGACCGGCTGCGCGGCCTGTGCGACGACGATGTCTATGGCGCTTTCGCCACCGCCATCGATGAGCGCGTTGCCGCAGGCCATGCCCTCGACAACCGGCTGGTCCGCATCGATCTCGCCCGTATCGGCGACGCCACGCTGGTCGGCACCACCGCGCAGATCACCGTGCAGTTCGAGGCGGACATCGCCGCCATCACCCGTGATGCGGACGGTGTGGTCATTGCAGGCTCGATGGAGGACGCCATCCCGACGCGGGAAATGTGGACTTTTGCGCGCGACCTGCGGAGCCGTTCGCTCGACTGGATGCTCATCGCCACCGACGAGGCATGAGCGCATCGGCGCGATGGTGCCACATGCCTGAATTTCGTCTTTTGAAAGCATGAGGGGGAACAGCATGCGCCGCTGGAGCCGTATGGCCGCGATGTCTGCGCTGGCCTTTGCGATCAGTGCCTGCACCGTGATCCCGGAGGGCGCGCGCGTGCCCGGCACGCCACCGCCCCGACCCAGTCGGCCAACCACATCCGTGCCACTTCCCTCGCCAGGCACCGCCGCGCCGGTCACGGATGGCGCGGCGGTCGCCGCCGGAGTGACCGGCGGCCCGAATATCGACAGCCTGCTGCCCGCCGACTCGGCGCGATTGGCCGACGCGCTGCGCGCTTTCCGCGCAAGCTGCCCCTCGCTGCTGCGCCGCACCGACGCTTCCGGCCTGACAGTGGGCAGCGACTGGCAGTCGGCATGCAGCAACGCCGCAAGCTGGAGCGACGACCAGGCCCGCGAATTTTTCCGCCGCAATTTCGAGGCGGTGCAGATCGGCGACGGTCGCGCCTATGCCACCGGCTATTATGAGCCGGAAATATTGGGCTGCCGAACGGCGACCAGCGCTTGCTCCACCCCCATCTATCGCCGCCCGGACAATCTGATCGACGTCGATCTCGGCAAGTTCAGCGATGCGCTCAAGGGCAAGACCATCCGGGGCAAGGTGTCCGGCACCAATTTCATCCCCTATGACGAGCGGGCGGAAATCATCGACGGGTCGCTGAGCGGACGCGGCCTGGAAATCGCCTATGCCAACGATCCCATCGAGCTCTTCTTCCTGGAGGTGCAGGGATCAGGACGCCTCCGCCTGCCCAACGGCGACATCATGCGCGTCGGCTATTCCGGGCAAAATGGGCGAGACTATACCGGCATCGGCAAGCTGATGAAGGATCGCGGCCTCATCAAGGCCGGGTCGATGCAGGACATCATGCAGTGGTTGCGCGCGAATCCGGTGGATGGCCGCAAGATCATGAACGAGAATCGCAGCTATATCTTCTTCCGGGAAGTGACCGGCGCGGGACCGCTGGGCGCGCTCGGCATTGCGGTCAGCCCCCGCGTCACCGTCGCGGCCGATCCCAAATATGTACCGCTGGGCGCGCCGCTGCTGCTGTCCGTGGACCGGGGTGAGGCGAATGGCGTCTGGGTGGCGCAGGACACCGGCGGCGCGATCAAGGGGGCCAACCGTTTCGACACATTCTGGGGCGCCGGGTCGGAGGCGCGGACCATCGCAGGTGGCATGTCGGCACGCGGGTCCGTGTGGCTGCTTCTGCCCATCGGCACGGCCACCCGCCTGTCGAGCCGATAGGCATGGCCGCCAACCGTCCACATCCTGCCGAGCGAAAGGCGGGACGGAACGACGCGTGGCTCGCTTCCGGGCATAGTGAGCCTGCCCCCGCAACCGCGCGCCTGCGGCCCGACCGGCCATGACCCGCCGCGAGCGCCCGCTCAGCCCCGAAGAACGGACGCTCTGGCAGCATCTCACCCGCAGCGTGCGCGCGTTGCACCGGG
>DASVMZ010000044.1:0-46371 GCA_036384115.1 Sphingobium sp. | reverse complement strand
CGGAAAATTCGTCCCAACTCTTCGACCGCATCCCCGCAGTGTCAAAGCCGAGGCCGGTCAGCACGGACAGTGCCATGGGATGCACATCGCCCTTGGGCTGGCTCCCGGCGCTGTAGGCCCGGAAACGCCCCTCGCCGAGCTGGTTCATTAGGGCTTCGCCCAGGATCGATCGGGCGCTGTTCCCGGTACACAGGAACAGCACATTGTAGACCTTATCAGTCACGGTAAATCCTTCAGCAGCAGATGAGTTCGGCAACCAGCGGTTCGCAAAGCTCGGGGCGGCCCTGGCAGCAGTCCTTCGCCAGAAACAGCATGAGATCCTTCAGCGCCTTTATGTTCGCGCGCTGGATTTGTTGGCGCCCGCGTTTCTCAGGCAGGACCAGCCCGGCTTTCACAAGCACAGCGAGATGTGTTGAAAACGTGCTTTGTGTCAGCCCCGACGCTTCTACGAGCTGGCCCGTCGATAGCCCGTCAGGTTCATGTCGAACGAGCAGACGAAAGGCGTCGAGACGAGTGGGGTGCCCCAAGGCCGCCAATATCGCGAGAGAAGAGTCGGTTTCCATGTATCGGTTTTATCCGATGTAAATCGCCACGTCAACGATTGATCGTAAATTTCCGATGATAATTGAGGCTCATGCTAGTTGCTGTGCAGCCGAAGTGTATCAAGCGGGATCGGTGTCCGTTGGAGGATCGTTCAACGGACACCCATTCTCGGTGTTCTCAAACGTCGGCTAGCGGCGTGTCGGTGCGTCTCATTTGACTGGTCCGATTTGTTTTGCATTGAAGGCCCCCTATACGTTACAAATCGCAGCCATGACCCAGACCCTCATCGGCTACGCTCGCTGTTCGACGGATAAGCAGGATCTCGCCGCGCAGCGCGACGCGCTGCTGCGGTTGGGCGTCGCGCCGGAGCGGGTGTATACCGACCATGGGTTTTCTGGGACGAATAGGGCACGTCCTGGCCTCGATCAGGCGTTGGCTGCTGTGCGCAGCGGCGACACCCTCGTCGTTCCTAAGCTGGATCGCCTCGCCCGCTCTGTCCCTGACGCACGAGCGATTGGTGACAGCTTGGCGGAGCGTGGCGTGAAGCTGCAACTGGGTAGCAGCGTGCATGACCCTTCCGACCCGATGGGCAAGCTGTTTTTCAACATCCTGGCCACCTTTGCGGAGTTCGAAGCAGACCTTATCAGGATGCGGACGCGGGAGGGAATGGCTGTCGCGCGTTCGAAAGGCAAGCTCCGTGGCAAGAAGCCCAAGCTGTCCGAGCGGCAGCAAAGAGAGCTGCGCCGGATGCATGACACTGGTGATTATTCGATCAGCGACCTTGCCGAGCTATTTTCGATATCGCGGCCGACCGTCTATCGGACGTTGGGCCGTATCGCAGGCACGGTTGAGGGCGATCAGATGATTCATACTCGAAAGCACGAACTTGGGGCTGATACGGTCCCTCTGAGCGCCTAACCGATGGTTTTGCGTGGCCCGTTCGTGCTTTCGGGTAGAAATCCAAGTAGCCCAAGGGCGTAGGGCAATAAGGTATGATGGAGCCGCAATGACTCGCACCCCCCAAGGCGAACTCTTCCTGTTGGATAGCCCCCTCACCGGAGAGGTTCGGGGCGAGCGATCCCTTATGGCATTTCCATTTTTCGCCCTGAGCAAGAATGCCTGGATGAAGTCACTGGCCTACAGCACGCCAAGCGTCTCAATCGAGGTCCGCCCCAGCACAAAGGGCGTCGCGACGATCTACGATAAGGAAATTGTCCTTTATATTGCGAGCCTTATGGCCTCCAAAATGGAGGACGGCGAGGATGTGTCGCAGGACTTCGTGTTTACCGCTCATGATCTTTTCAGCGTGACAGGGAGCAACCATTCATCACGCTCCTATGAGCGGCTGGCGGACGCCTTGGAGCGCCTGCAGGGTACGCAGATCAAGACGAATATCGAGGC
The DNA here is from genome assembly GCA_036384115.1 of Sphingobium sp. Classification (GTDB taxonomy): domain Bacteria; phylum Pseudomonadota; class Alphaproteobacteria; order Sphingomonadales; family Sphingomonadaceae; genus Sphingobium. Next base: position 44,427 of record DASVMZ010000044.1, on the reverse strand, counting down.
CGGCGGTGAAGGCGTGGATGGCTTTTTCTCCTGGCTTTCGGAGGCGCAGCTTAAATACGCGAAAACCACCAAAGGCGAGCGACGACTGAAGGCCGTGAAGGTTCGGCTCTGCGATTGGCTGTTTCGTGCCATCCTCCACGATCGCCAGGTACTCAACTATGCCACGGCATATTTCCAGCTCGGGCCGATCGAGCGGCGGATATATGAGGTTGCACGCTCGACCTGTGTTGATGGCGAAGATCTTGAAATAGATTTGGCGACATTCCGACTACAAATTGGCTATCAGAACCAATTAGCCAATTTTCGTAGTGCCTTGCGGGCAATTGCTGCGGCTGACACGATTCCAGAATATCAATTGCGACTTGTCGAAACTGAGGCTGAAGCTGATCCAGCGGCTCCGAAAGCTGGACGGCGCGCAAAACATAGTCGCGTCATCATCTCTCGCCGCCTCAAGCAGCTCGCCAATTGAGAGAGAATCGGACGTTTCCGATTCGGCGTGTCGCCGCGCATTTCCTATTCGATAGCACGAATTACCGGCCTTGAATGCTACTCGATAGCACGAATCCGGGTAGCCATTCCTACCCGATAGCACGAACTTTTACGGCGTTTCCTACCCGATAGCACGAACCGTAAGTCCTTCCGCTTCCATGACAATACTGCGAAAATCTCGCAGTCGATGATCCTGTCGATCAGCTTGGAAGAAAGGGGAGGCTGTGACCTCATAAAGGAAAGCCCGGCACGAAGGCCGGGCATCCCGTTGGAATAGTGGAGCGACGTCGCCAAACGTCGAACCGGGTCAACTACCCCTTCTCCCTACTCCATTCCGATCGTCGGTTCAAGGATGCGCGCTTCGCGCCACGCTATCTTTTTGTCCGGTGACGGCCCTCTCCAGGGAGGGACGAATGGGGACGTTTACCCTAAGCGAGGCGCTCGCGGGCGCATTTTCTAAACGCAAACAACCAGCGCGCAAGGCTAGATCGGGCGCGCCGCACCCCACTGGTGCGCGTGTCCTGCGCGACAGCGTTGAGGCCGGCACGTTCGAGCATGTCTTTTTCGTGGCCCCTGCCAAGGGAGAAACGGACAAGCTGCTTCGCATGGCGCGACGCCTTGTTGAAGCAGGACGCCAGCTACGCAGTGAGGCCCGACTTAATGGCCGCGTTCTGTCTCCTACCGAGGCCCTGCTGACGACGTTGACCAGCGCGAGCGTGAGGGTGTTCGAGGAAATCCTTACCCTCTCGCGCCTGAACAACGGCAAAGTCTTCCCGAGCTATGATTATCTTGCAGAGGCCACCAGCCTAGGGCGTGCTACGGTCGCACGCGCTCTGCGGATACTAGAGCGGATCGGTTTCCTGGTACGCCAGCGCCGGTTCAAGCGGATCGAGGCAGAAGGCCCCGGCCCTCGCTACGAGCAGACCTCCAATGCCTACCGGCCATTGCTGCCGAAATCGCTCATGGACTATCTTCCACGTTGGATGCGCCCTGCCCCACTTCCCGACGATGAACTTCAGCGGGAAACCGATCGGCTCGAAGAGATCGAGTATATGCGCTCCAAACTGACATGCCGTGAATTGGCTGAAAGTGTTGTCGACGGTCCGTTGGGCAAGATCCTTGCTCGTCTCGGTGCTGCCATCGATGCGCAGGAGCGTGAGTCTCAAACTGATCCGCAACCGCTAATGGATTCATATATAATAGGGAGAAACGGAGTTGGCCTAGTCGGCCAACGCTCTAACGCCTGACGGCGAAGGGATGAAACGAACCCAAAACGCACAATCTCAACGACAGCGCTTCCGGAAACGTCGGACGCGCCGCTTCGCGACGCGATGCTCCCCAGGAGGAGCAGGCGGGTTGGGCAGCTTCAAATTGCTGGTGTTGAGCTGGCGGAGAAGTCGATTCAAGCGTTGAAGGCGATCACATGCGTCATCGGATGCGAGATTGCGGAGGGATATCTAAAGGATATCCTCGACCCATTGCGGCATGGCAGAGGAGCGGTATTTCACCCTGCCCTTCTCCCGCGAGAAAATGAGCTGAAGCCGCCTGCTGCTGTTGTCGAACAGCAAGATCCGCTCGGCCAGTTGCATGGCGGTCGGGAGATTTCCCAAGCTGCGCGAAAATCGGCGTAACAAATCCTGCAACGGTACGTCGTGACCGCCGCTGGCAACACGACTGCGGACACGGCCAATTGAAAAGCTCACGTCGCCCAGGCCGATATAGACAAGGTTGACCTTGTAGCCGGCGGCTGACGCCGCCCGCATCAGGTCAAGTTCACTTCGACCAGTCAATGTGGTCTCGATCGCGAAGCTTGTGCCTTCAGCAAGTAGGGTTCTGCGCGCGGTGACAGCCGATCGGCCGGCATGAATCACCCTTTGGGTGTCTAGCAATTCAGCAGGTAAGGTCTTCGCAATGTTGTCCGGGTTTACCACGGGCAGGCGATGCGCGACGTAGCGATCGACAAGCGTCGACTTTCCGGCCCCGTTGGGGCCGGCAAACACCCATAGTTGCGGTTTCACGCGGCGTCGCGGACGCGATGTTCGCCCATGTGATCGAAACGGACCAGCTCGCGGCGGCCGTCAGGATATTCCTTCACGACCAGGCCGGGAGGCGTATCCTTCTCACCATAATAGATCGGGCGGCCAGCATCCAAATGCGACCGAGCCGCGGCGCCGTCGTCATATCGTGCGGCAGCTTCGAGGATCGGCCAAAGATCGGCGTCCGGGGATTCAGATCGTTTCAGTCGACTTGCCATACTGACAATATAGCACGTTGCGTCGCTTTCGTCACGGGGAGGACGATCGTTGCCGGCGCTGGGCGGTGGTGCCCCTCCTCTCCCCTTTTGTCGCGCGCGATGAACGGGCCGCGGACGACATGATTCTTTCGAGCGACTGGTACAGGTTGCTCCTATTGCCCGATCGGCAAATCCCTGTTTGCGATGGGGTGTGGCCGCGATGCTGCCTTGTGCGATCAAGTCAAAAACCGTCCGGAGGACTACGGTTTCCACTTCGCGGACCCTCCGTTTTTTATCTTGATCGCGTCAGCCTCGCTCCCCTGAAGCCCCCATCAGGAATTAGCCTGATCGAGAATGAGGTACGTCCCATGCAGAATATCGCTGAGTTTCGCATCATCGGCCGCATCGGCAAGATCAACGAGCATGACAAAGTGACGAAGGTTTCGGTAGCGGCGAACTACAACCGCCAGGACAACGGCGAGTGGACGACCGACACCCATTGGAACGAAGTGACGTTGTTTGGCCGACACATTGAGCGTGCTGCCAAGGCCGACAAGGGCGATCTGGTTCATATCGTCGGCCGGGTTCGCCAGAATTCCTACGATACCGAGGAGGGCAAGCGATACACGGTTGAGCTGATCGCTGACGGCTTCGCGGTTCTCGCCAAGGCCGGTGACGCGGACGCCTAGACTTCGGGGGCCGCATAGCGGCCCCCTCCCCTCTCCGGCAATCTAAGGGATAGCCTAAAGGATATCCCCTAGATTTCTCATGGCTATCTATCGCTCCGTTCGATCATCGCAATTGCGTTTGCCATACAGCGCGCCAGTAGACTCCGGGCATCTGATGCGATGGGGTAGAAGACCTATATTGTAATTAGGATTGCTAAATGGATATCCATTGCGATTGGCAATGGATATCGGCTGCATTTGGAGCGCCTTGCAAAAGCGATTGCCTTGGGATATCCATTGGCAAATCGATAGCCATTCGACATCCATAGCCTTGCGATATGGATTTGGTGTGGAAATCGATTGAATTTCGATTTCATGAAAGAGGGCCAGATTCGGATGCCGGCAATTTCTGTAGCGAACCCGAAGGGCGGGGCGGGCAAGACGACCCTGACATTCGTCTTGGCGAGCGAGCTGGCCCGGAGCGGTGCTTCGGTCGCTGTCATAGACGCAGATCCGAACGCGATCATCGCGGGCTGGGGCAGGAAGCGGACGGAGCAGGACAAGGCGCTACCATTCGAGATTATTGCCGGGCCGAAGGAGTCCGACCTGATGAAGCTGGTCGACCAGCTCACACAGTCGCATGATTTTGTACTCATCGATCTTGAAGGAACGGCCTCGCGCATGACGTCACGCGCTCTCGCGCGGTCGCATCTTGTGCTGATCCCGTTCAATCTCTCGCCGATCGACGCGGAACTGGCCGCAAATGCGGTTGCCCTGGTTCTAGAAGAACAGGAGGCTCTAGGTCGCCGAATCCCATTTAGGTTGGTGAGGAGCCGAGACAATGCGGCGATCCAGACCAAAAGTTCGCAGCGGATCACGGCGGCTATCAACGAAGCGGAATTACCTTTGCTGCCCGTTGGTCTCGTTGAGCGCGCGGCCTACCGCGACATTTTCGATTTCGCGGCGACACTGGAGGAACTGGACGATAGCCAGACTTCAGGATTGGCAGGCGCAAAGAAGAATGCCCATGAGGTGGCCCGTGCCGTTGTCGAAGCGGTTCAGTCGGAGATGCAGAAGTGAGTTCCGGCTATGGCTTTGGAAAGAAGGCGGGGCCGAAGGCTCCCGCCGAAGCGCCCGAAGATGAGGGCCGGCTTGACCTGTCCGGCATCACCAGGACGCCGTTGCCGCTCGATCCGGTTCGCGAACAGGCGGCGATCGAGCGAGGCGCAAAATTGGGCTTTGTCGATCGTGGGGCAGGGGAGGCGGAAGAGGCTGGACCTGTTGTCCGTCGGCGCCGGCAACCCGCCCCCCAAAGCACGGTCTATATCAAGGGACCGAAGGAAATTTTGGACTGGTTTATCGAGTTCAGCAACGAGCGCGGGCATCGCGCATATTGGCAAGCGCTCGCGGAGTTTAGGGACATGATCGACAAAAAGTAGAAGCGGAGGTGCAGCGACATGAGCGGCATAGCGCAAGCCGGTCTCATATTCCTTGTCATCATAGTGCTGATGATCCTCAGCGCGAAGGATAACGCGACCCGGAACCGCATCCGAAACGAGGATGAGGAAACTTGGTGGTTCTCTCGCCGCAACTGGTGGGATGATCGACGGTGAAAACGATCGCGGTCAACATCGAAAAGGGCGGGGCAGGGAAGACAACCATTGCCTGCCATCTGGCATGGCATCTGGCGGACGCCGGCCACCGCGTTCTGGTGCTTGACCTCGACCGCCAGTGCAATGCCTCCACGGCCCTACGCGACTTCGAGAGCCATGGTTCCTGCAAGCAGCTCTTCGAGGAAGGTTTCGTTGCCCCTGCAGGTCGCCAGCGCGGCATATACTCCAACAGGATGACCGGGGAATTTGACGCGGATTTCGGGAAGGCTTTGAGCGCCTTCCGCGCGAATTTTCCGAAGCTGGCGGAGTTCCACGACTATTGTGTGATCGACACTCCGCCCGCTTGGAGCTGGATCAATTTCGCGGCGCTGATGGTGTGCGACGATTTAATCGTGCCTGTTGAGCTTGGACCGTTCGGCCCGGATTCCACCAAGCAACTCTCCAACTCGATTCAGACAGTCAATCAACGTGGGCGGCGACATCCCATTCGCATAGCCGGGCTGGTCGCAAACAGAGTGAAGGCGAACGATCGCAACCAGCTTGCGATGCTGGAAGAACTGAAGGCCAAGATAGGGCGAAACCTATTTTCGGCTCACCTGCCGGACCGAGCGCATTACAGCCAGGCTGTACAAGCCGGGGTGCCAGTGTGGCGCTTTGAGAAGGACGTTCGATCATCGCTGCCCGCCATGCGCGCATTTCTCGATGAAGCGATGCAAAGGATCGAGGCCTGATGGATTTCGGGGACTTCGATATTTTCGCCGCTAAGGATGAGGTAGCACAGCAGGGTAGGGTGCTGACGCTGGACCCGCGTCGAGTGTATCCCGATCCTGACAATGTTCGTCGCGCCATCGATCAGAGCGAGATCGACGCCTTGGCCGAAACCATCGGTGCGCGCGGTCAACTGCAACCGATCATTGTCGATCCTGCGGATGAAGATGATCGCTATAAAATCCAATTTGGCGAGCGGCGCTGGCGCGCGTGCATGCAGATCGGCCGCGACGTGCGCGCCATCATTCGCGAGCATGGCGATCCCGCGCAGGTACGGATCGATCAGTTTATAGAGAACGATCAGCGTGAGCAGCTTTCCGTTCGCGACATGGTTGCTTTCGTCGCCGCGCAGGTAGCGTCGGGCCAGAGCATTGCGGATTTGGCGCGTGCTACAGGGCGTGAACGCGCGCGTCTTTCACGCTTACACGCATTGTCTTCTGCCCCCGACTTCATCGCTGACCGATTGGATGATTTGCCTGTCCGCGGTGCCGTGGCCTTGATGAAGGCGGCGGCACGGGATGAGGCCGCCGTAAGGGCGTACCTGGATCGAGCGCCCTCGGGCACGCTAACGGTGGCGGGTTGCGAGGCCTTCTTGCGGGGAGGGTCCGGGTCGGTCGCGGGGGCCGACGACGGTTCAGCCTCAAAATTGCAAGAGACCAGTGTTTTGCCGGTCGCCCCGCGTTCGTCGGGCGCGACAGAGGACCATCGGGAAGCGCCAATGGCTCAGCCGCGAGATGAGGGCCATCTGATCCACGTCGATGGCAAGCGGGGCCGTTTGATCGAAGCGCTTGTGCATTTCGACGGCGAAGAGCAGCCACGGATGGTCCGGTTTACGAACTAGCCCGGCACCGCATTCTTTTCCGCGTTTTCTCTTTTGAAAGATGATTGGAGACTGTGGCCCGAGCCACAGATTCGAGTGCCATTTTGTGGAGGTTGTTTGAGGGCAGGATAGGGGTTGTGGTTGCCATTGTCTTACAGTAGCCTTGCAGACGAGGACGATGATGGCAACCACGACAACCTCCACCGATGGCAAAACCAGCATGACGGTCCGTCTCGATCGGGCCACGCTCGACGCTTTCGATGCACTTGCGGAGGGCAGGGGAGGGCGCAGCGCGCTCCTGCGATCCCTGCTGGATCAGGCAATGCGGCAAGCAGGCGATGCCCCGAAGGTTCAAGCCCGCACGGAGCCATCGACCAATCGCATATCGTTTCGCGTCACCGAGGCTGAACTTGCTGTTCTTGACGCGCGAGCCGCTGAGCGGGGGACGGACAGGGCCGGGTGGGTAAAGGCGCTGATGCGTCGCCATATCGGCCTGAAGGGCAATGTAGATGACGGCCTGCGGGACAGTCTCGCGCCGGTTCGTCTTCAGCTTCAACGGATCGGTCGAAACCTCAATCAGGCCATGCGGGCTGGCAACGCCGCGATGATGGCGGACAGCGGCCTTCAGATCGAACGGGAGCTGCGGCGGATCACCGAGATGCGCGAGGACATTAATGAGCAGATTGCCGCGCTCGGCGATGCGCTGCGTGGCGATCTAGGGTTCTGGAAGGTGGCGGACTGATGCCATTCGGCGAGCGAGAGGATGAGCTGTGGGGCGTGCTGAAGCCCATGTTCCGACCGCGCGTATCGGGCGACCCCAATATCAAATATGCCAAGCATCTTCTCAACCAGACTGGTCCGTTTCGTCCGGTCCCATATGCCCATGCGCCGCGCGAGGACTCCCGTGCCGTGCTGGCGAGAGTGGTCCGCAAATCTCCGGAGGTTCTGGTCAAGGTAACAGGTCGGAAAAAGGGCGCAGAGCATCTAGGCGCTCATCTGAGCTACATCGGTCGCAATGGCGAGATTGCGATTGAGACGCGCGATGGCGAACTCATTTCGGACAAGAGTGAGGTTCAGCAGATAGCGCAAGAGTGGTCGGACGCCCTCTACTGGCGGGAAAGGGCAACAGTTTCCGGCGTGGCCATGGTCTTCTCCATGCCCCAGGGGACCAATCCCGATACCGTCCGTCAGGCTGTGCGCGCTGCCGCCGATCGCATGATTGGCGACAATCATGATTATGTGATGGCCTTGCACACCGACACGCCCAGGCCTCATGTTCATCTTACCGTCCAGGCTGAGGGGCTGAATGGTAAGCGTTTCGATCCGCGTCGCGAAGACCTGTTCAATTTCAGAGAGGCTTTTGCCGAAGAACTACGCAGCCGCGGAGTGGAATGCGAGGCAACGCCACGCTGGACGCGGGGGCAGGGCAGGGCCGGCACCAGCATGGCGCTTGCCCAGATGCGGGAGAAGATCAGGCGTGGGGTGTCGCACCAGCCTACCGAAGCTGACTTGCGGCAGGCCCGTGAAGCGCTTCAGGTCGCGAGCGGAAAGGCGCAGCCGCCTGTCTTCGTAACGCGGGCAAAGGAACGGTGGGATAGCACCCGGCAGGAATACGAGCGGGCAGCAGATCGCTTGGACAATAGCAGGGATGCTAGTGACAGGGAGCTGGCAAAGGACTTGCGTGCGTTCCTGAAAGACCGACCGTCGGTTGAGACTGTCCCCGACCGCGTATTGAAAGATGCTCAATCTCGCTTGAAGCAGATGAGGGAGCGGGGGGACCACCCACCAGATCGCCCGCCAAGGTCGCGATAGCTAGAGCGCCATCGCAGTCTCACCAGAGGGTGCCGTGAACCGGCTCAAGTTTTGGCGGGGCTTCCCGGTTGAGTGATTGCAGAAGATCGATTTCGATGGTCCGGCACATTGCGCTCAATGGGACGTCGTGGACGGAATTTGCGAAGGGGTCGGTCAGGTCTTCGCCGATGCTCAATGCAGCGAGGAATATCAGGCCGATCAATGTCGATCCCAAGGGCGTGTATATACCCAGGGATTCCACCAGTGCGATAGGAACCAGCACGCAGAAAACGCGGGTGAAAAGGTTCGGGAAGAAGCGAAAGCCGTTCGGTAGGGGAGTGTTTTTTATCCGCTCCATCCCGCCCTGGGCGTTCGAGATGTCGATCAGCAGCCGTTCGAGGGTCGCTTGCTGTATCGTGTCGATCCTTCCGCTGAGGTGTGCGTCTGCAACAAGGGCGGATATCTCTTCCGCCAATCCGTTCGCCCGATTTGCCTTCGCTGCGATCGTTGCTGCTGTTTCGGTGCCGATTAGTCGCTCGATTTCCGGCATTGGATCTTGGCCTCGCAATTGACAGCGAAGGGCATGGGCAATTGCAATCTGACGAAGGACGATATCATCCACCGCGACATTGGCCCGCCTGTCGGGAGCCATGAAGCTTTTGGACGCCCGTGCGAGGCTCCGCGATGCGTTGATGAGGGCGCCCCACAGAGATCGTGCTTCCCACCAGCGCGCATAAGCAGCGTTGGTCCTGAAACCGAGGAAGAGGGCGAGGGCGGTCCCAAACAGAGTCGTGGGCAGCGGAGGTTCTGAAAACGGCGTGTAGAAGTGGAAAGCCGTGACCAAAACGTCCCAGGCGAAAAGCACTGTCAGGGGCTTCCAAACTTCAGCAAGGATTTGTCGAAATCGGGGTCTGGTTCCTACGATCACGTTCAAACTCCAACGATTGATGCTGGGATGGCTCTGACTGGCGATGATAGGTTCGCGAGGAAGGCATCAGCGCTGTTGAGTTTATCGGTCAGTGGTTTTTAAACGGCGCCAAAGATTCGATTATTTTGCAATCGGCGATAGTGTCGCTTTGGCAGCAATCCACGCTAAGCAAGAGCTGGTCCCTCAGCAGTGTCAGATCGCTTATCTTTCGATCGATCTCGATGATATGCTCGGTCGCGATCGCATCAACCTCTGAGCATGAGGCATCCTGATTGTCAGCGAGTTTAAGCAGTTTGCGCACCTGTTCCAGGGTGAAACCAAGATCGCGCGAGCGGCGAATGAATGACAGCCGGTTCAGGTGTTGGAGTTCGTAAACGCGATAATTCCCACTGTTGCGAGAGGGGGCGGGCAGCAGCCCCTCCTTCTCATAATAGCGGATCGTCTCGACGCGGGTGTCCGTCAGTTTCGCTAGATCACCGATTTTCATGTATTGACCCTATAGCCACTTCAGGGTGCATAGGACAGGTCCAACCTGACGAATCGGACCGGACAAATGGCGGATCATTGCTGCTCGAAGAAAGGCGACACCTTGGCGATACTCGCCGCCAAGAAAGAGCAGCGTCGCGTCCTTGTGGTCGTCATGATGATTAATCTCGCGATGTTTTTCGCCGAGTTTGGTGGTGGCGTGATCGCGCGCTCATCAGCGCTAATGGCAGATTCTGTCGATATGCTGGGTGATGCCTTTGTGTACGCTCTTAGCATTTATGCGCTTCATAAAGGCGCAAAATGGGAGGCCGGTGCCGCGATCGTAAAGGGCGGCATCATTCTGCTATTCGGTGCAGCGGTGATTGCGGAACTAGCTGACAAGATCGTCAATGGCGTGCCGCCCTCGTCGTCACTGATGCTGGCATTTGGTTCCGCTGCGCTTGTCGCCAATCTCGCATGTCTGGCGATGCTGTGGCGCTTCCGGGGCGCCAACGTGAATATGTCCAGCACTTTTGAATGTTCGCGCAATGACGTTGCGTCGAATATCGGTGTCTTGATCGCAGCGGGTTTGGTGGGTGTAACAGGTTCGGCATGGCCTGACATCGCCATCGGGGCGATCATCGCTATGATCTTTCTGCGCTCTTCGTGGCGCGTGCTTTCGGAAGCCATTCCAGCGTGGCGTAAGGCCGATCCGCTTCCATCAGGCACTTTGCGATGACAGGTGTGAAAAAATCGGCTAGAGGCGTGTCCATGTTTCGCTGGAGCTTCCTCCTTCTTTGCCTGCTTGTGGCGTCGCTAACGACGGTTGCAACTGTGCATGCGAACGAAGTGCCTAATCCGACGCTCTCAGCAGCTCAGACCAGCATCGAATGTTCGGGTAAGGTCCACAGCGAAGGGGACGCGGACCAATCGCAAGGCGATTCTGATAAGGGTGTCCCTCATCACCATGGCTGCCATGGTGCGGCCTCCTTCCTGCCTGCGCGTGCCGCCGAGGCCACCATCTTTGCTATCGTTACGGAAGCGCTGATGTCCGTCGAAGAGGCGGCTCCTGGTCGCTGGACCGTCGGGCCTGATTTGCGGCCTCCTATCGCCTGATTGAAGCTCAACTGACTGTCACCCGTATTCCGGGTGCGCAGATTGATGCCTATCAATCAGGAATTTCTACATGCACAGGATCATTGCGGCCTTTCTGGCTGCCACGTCTTGCGTCGCCGTGGCGCAAGCACAGGACAATGTAACGGCACAACAGTCTGTAGGGGCTGTGTTCACTCTCGATGATGCAGTCGCGGCCGCAGGCGGAAGCGCCCCGGCAGCAGATGCGGCGCAGGCTGGGATCGATGCAGCTCGCGCGGGACGGACCGTGGCTGGCCTTCGTCCCAATCCGACGGTTCAGAGCCAGGTCGAGAACGTCGTCGGGTCAGGGCCTTATGGTGGTTTCCGCCAAGCCGAAACGACTGTTGGAGTCAACATCCCCATCGAGTTGGGCGGGAAGCGTTCGGCCCGCATCGCGGTTGCGGATGCGCAGTCGAACAGGGCAGTGCTGATCGCAGCGATTACCCAAGCCGACATTCGGGTGCAGGTCACTGCACTCTATATCGATGCCATTGCCGCGGAACGCCGGGTGGTGACGGCCCGCGATCAGCTTCGTATCGCGCAAGATGCCCTTAATGCCGCCAAGGTAAGGGTTCAGGCGGGGCGGGCTTCGCCGATCGAAGAGCAAAGGGCAGATGTTGCACGGCTGAATGCCCAAGCGGGTGCCGAGCGGGCAGCCAGGCTTGCGGATGCGGCGCGTGCCAATCTCGCGCGTCGGATCGGCAAGCCCATTATTGGGCCGCTGGATACCGCCGCGCTCGATTTGCTGCCACCGGCTTCTTACGGCCCGAACATGGTAGAAAGCGCTGGAACGCTGGCCATGGCGGCCGCCGATGCGGATCTTGCTATCGCCGACGCCGGCGTCCAGCTCGCTAAATCCCAGCGCGTGCCCGATGTAACGGTCGGTCCGGCGATCCGCCGTCTAGAGGTCAGCAAGGATATCGCGGCGGTGTTCTCCGTCTCGATCCCGATACCGCTTTTCAACTCTGGTCGGGCGGCCGTCGCGCAAGCGAGCGCGGAACGCAGTCGTGCCGAAGCTCAGCGTCGGATGACCGCGCTCGACGTAGAACAGGCCATTACCGATGCCCAAGCGGAGGCAGACAATGCCGCAACCACTGCGCGAAACGCCAGCGGTCCCGCGCTTGTCGCGGCTCAAGAGGCCGCTCGCATCGCCCGCGTCGGATATCGTGAGGGCAAATTCGGACAGCTCGATTTGCTCGATGCCGAACGGACCCTTGCCGACACGCGGGTCGCCGCGATCGATGCCCTCGCCTCGTACCAAAACGCCAAGGCGCGGTTGCAGCGTCTCACCGCTCCCGCGCCGGAACAGGGGAATTAATCCTATGAAACTGACAAAGAAAACTGCGCTTCTGCTGCCATTGACCCTGGCCTTTCTTCTCGCCGGCTGTGGCGGGGGCGGTGAAGCCAGCACTGAGGCTGCTGCCGCCAATGAGCAGGAAGCAAATGCTTCCCCCGTCGAGGGCAAGATTACACTTTCGACGGATCAGATCGCGTCGGCGGGAATCCAGATTGCTCGGCCGACCGTGGGTGGAGGAGGAACGCTAGAGCTGCCGGCGACGATTGAGGGTGATCCGCAAGGCACACAGGTGGTATCGGCTGCGATTGGTGGGCGTGTGGTATCGCTAACCCGGAATCTTGGCCAGTCCGTGGGTCGCGGAGATACTCTGGCCGTCATCGAGAGCAGAGAAGCGGCGCAGCTCAAGGGCGAAGTCGAAGCGTCTCGCGCACGTCTCGCGCTGGCGAACTCCAATCTGGCACGCGAACAGCGGCTTTTCGCGCAGCGCGTCTCGCCGGAACAGGATCTCATCGCCGCTCGAACTGCGGCCATTGAAGCGCGGATCGCCTATAATCAGGCGCAGCAACAGGTCTCCGCCGCCGGTGGAGGTGGGGGTGGCCTCAACCGTCTGGGTATTGCTGCGCCCGTTTCCGGTCAGGTCATATCACGCAGCGTCGTGCTAGGTCAGACCGTCGCGGCGGATGCTGAACTCTATCGGATCGCCAACCTGTCCAGTGTCTCGCTGTCGCTCAACCTACAACCCGCCGATGCGGGCCGGGTCAAGCCAGGGAACACCGTCACCGTTACCGCCGCTGGTCGTCAGGCTACCGCCAAGGTTAGCTTCGTGTCTCCTGCGCTCGATGCACAGACCCGGTTGGTTCCGGTCATCGCCATACTCGACAATCGGAATATGGAATGGCGGGTGGGTGAGCCGGTGACGGCCTCTGTCCAGCTCACCGGCAGCGGTGGTGATGGCGCGATCAGCGTGCCCACGACAGCGGTGCAAACAGACGAGGGGAAGTCGGTCGTATTCGTCCGGACCAAAACCGGCTTCCAGGCCGTCCCCGTCACGTTGGGCGATACCAGCGGTGCCAGTGTGATTGTTCGCTCAGGCCTCAAGGGCACCGAGCAGATCGCGACCGTCAACAGCTTCACGCTCAAGGCCGAACTCGGCAAGAGCGAAGCGGCGGAGGATTGAGCCGATGATCGCCCCAATCGTGAATTGGGCGGTTCACAAGCGCTGGCTCGTCCTGCTTCTGACCGCCATAGCCGCCGTTATTGGTGCCGTTGCCCTGTATCGGCTCCCGATCGATGCGGTTCCGGACATCACCAACAATCAGGTCCAAATCAACATCAAGGCGCCTGCCCTTTCGCCCGAACTGGTCGAAAAGCAGGTAGCCTTCCCTATCGAAACAGCACTCGCCGGCATCTCCGGTCTTGAGAATACACGCTCGCTTAGCCGGAACGGCTTTGCGCAGGTTACGGCCGTTTTTGATGAATCGACGGACATTTATTTTGCCCGTCAGCAGGTAGGAGAACGCCTTACAGGGGTCTCCGAAAATCTGCCCAATGGCGTGGTTCCGGAGATGGGACCGATTTCCACGGGTCTGGGCGAGGTCTATATGTGGACCGTCAAGCTTGAGCACCGCAAGGACGACAAGCATCTGCCCGGTGAACCCGGCATGCAGCCCGACGGAAGTTATATCACCCCGGAAGGCGACCGCCTCACGGATGAGACTGAACGGGCCACATATCTGCGTACCACGCAGGACTGGATCGTCAGCCCGTTGCTGAAGAACACCAAGGGCGTTGCCGGCATCGACTCCATCGGCGGCTATGTGAAGCAATTTCAGGTCGTCCCCGATGTCCAGCGGCTTGCTTCGCTAGGCCTCACTCTCACCGATCTCGGCACCGCGCTCGAACGCAATAACACAAGCGTCGGCGGCGGATTCGTCAATCGCAATGGTGAAGGGCTGGCTGTTCGCTCCGACGCCCTTATCCGCAACGCCAACGAATTGTCGCGGATCATCGTCGCTACGCGCGACGGGACACCCATTACCCTTGGCCAGGTTGCTGCCGTGAAAACCGGGCAGGCCATACGTATGGGTTCGGCATCTGAGAATGGCACGGAGGTCGTGGTTGGCACCGCCATCATGCGTATCGGCGAGAATAGCCGCACCGTGTCGACGGCCGTAGCAGACCGCTTGCAGGAAATTCAGGCATCGCTTCCGCCTGACGTCGTTGTGCAACCGGTCCTCAATCGAACCGAACTGGTTAACTCAACTATCAAGACGGTCGCGAAGAATCTGAGTGAAGGTGCGCTGCTCGTCATCGTCGTGCTGTTCGCTCTGCTCGGAAATTTCCGCGCCGCACTCATCGCTGCGATGGTCATTCCGGTGACGATGCTGCTGACCGGATTTGGGATGCTCAAAGCCGGCGTGTCTGCCAACCTCATGAGCTTGGGCGCTCTCGACTTCGGTCTTATTGTCGATGGTGCCGTCATCATTGTGGAAAATGCGCTCAGTCGTATGGCGCATCGCCAGGAACATGAAGGTCGCGTGCTGACCCTTCATGAGCGGTTGAATGTTGTCGCATCGGCGGCGCGCGAGATGATCCGGCCTTCGGTCTATGGCCAGGCCATCATTATCCTTGTCTATGTCCCGCTGCTCACCCTGACGGGTGTTGAGGGCAAGACCTTCGTGCCGATGGCGCTTACCGTCATCATCGCGCTCGCCTTCGCCTTCGTTCTCTCGTTGACGGCCGTGCCGGCAGCGATCGCTATCTGGCTGTCCAATCGTGTCGATGAGAAGGATGGTCGGATCATGAGCTGGCTGAAGGCCCGCTATGAACCCGGTCTCGATAAGGCGATGAACCGGCCAACCTTGACCATAGGCACGGGTGTCGGCGGTTTCGTGCTGGCCATCGCGGCGTTCATGTCGCTCGGCCAGGTCTTTCTTCCCCAACTCGATGAGGGCGATCTCCTCATCCAGGCCCTTCGTATCCCTGCCACCTCTGTCCAGCAGAGCCAGGCTATGCAGGTTCCCATCGAGAAGATGCTTACGGCTCAAAAAGAGGTGCAGTTCGTCTTCTCCAAAACAGGCACGTCCGAACTTTCGTCGGACCCCATGCCGCCCAACGCCACCGATATGTTCATCATCCTCAAGCCTCGCGACCAGTGGCCCGACCCGAGTCTCACAAAGGCGGATCTAGTCGCTCGCTTCGAAGCCAACCTGAACAAATTCCCCGGCAACGCCTATGAGATCACACAGCCGATCCAGATGCGCTTCAATGAGCTGATTGCTGGCGTGCGAGGCGATCTAGCGATCAAGGTGTTCGGCGACGACTTCAACGCCATGAACGCCACCGCAGAGAAAATCGCTAGCGTTCTCAGGCGCACTCAGGGCGCTGCGGACGTCAAGGTCGAGCAGACCACGGGCCTGCCCATGCTCGATATCCGGGTAAATCGCGATGCTATGTCCCGCGTCGGTGTGACTGCGCAGGACGTACAGGACATCGTGACCGCAACTTTGGGCGGTCGCGAGTCCGGCATGATCTTCGAAGGGGATCGGCGCTTTCCCGTGGTGATCCGTCTATCGGAAGCTCAACGCGCTGACCTATCGACGCTACAGCAGGTCCAGGTTCCTCTTCCTGGGGGCAAGTTCGTTCCCCTCGCGAGCGTCGCCGACATCAGGATCGTGGATGGTCCAAACCAGATCAGCCGCGAAAATGGAAAGCGCCGTGTCGTGGTACAGGCGAATGTTCGTGGCCGCGATATCGCCAGCGTCGTGGAAGATGCGCGGGCTACCATCGCCAAGGACGTGCGTCTGCCAGCAGGCAGCTATCTCGAATGGGGCGGCCAGTTTGAAAATCTGGCTTCCGCGCGCGAGCGGTTGCAGCTCGTGATCCCGGCCTGTTTCGTGCTTATCCTGATGCTCCTCTATGGGGCGCTCGGGTCAGCTCGCGACGCGGCGATCGTGTTCACGGGTGTTCCGCTGGCTCTGGTCGGTGGTGTGCTGCTCCTGTTCTTGCGGGGAATGGACTTTTCCATATCCGCCGCGGTTGGCTTCATCGCATTGTCGGGCATCGCAGTATTGAACGGCCTCGTGATGGTCTCCTCCATTCAGGAACTCATGCGACGAGGGATGGACAGGGCAGAGGCGGCCCGAACCGGAGCCATCCAGCGTCTCCGCCCTGTAGTGATGACGGCATTGGTCGCAAGCCTTGGCTTCGTGCCGATGGCCTTGGGGACAGGCGCTGGCGCCGAAGTGCAAAAGCCCTTGGCGACCGTTGTTATTGGCGGTCTCATCTCGGCAACCCTGCTCACCCTGTTTGTGCTTCCGACGCTCTACGCCCGCTACGGTCGACGCGAGATACCTCTCTACGAGGATCTCGAAGAGCATGAAGAACCGCAAGGCGGCGAGCAGCTTCCGCAACCTCAACACTGATGAGCGAGGGGGAGGGCATGTGCATCATGGTCTCCCCATCCTCGAACAAAGTGAGGAAATGGAACATGATTGAGGAAACCGTTTTCACGGCGCCGATCTCACAACTGAGGAGCTGGAGCTTCATTTCGGAGCTTGGCGGATATGGACAATGGCATCCGAACTATCGGTTCAGCCAGCTCAATGCGCAGGCAACCCATGCCGAACTCTCGTTGAAACTGTTCGATCGGCGGCGAGCCAGGCTCTGGATCGAAATCGACCATATCAATAAGCCGCAAGGTTTTGGTTGGCGCGGCCAGGTCAGCGGCCTTTTCAAGTTCAGTGAACGCTACGAAATCCTGCCCGCCAAGACTGGCGCGGAGGTGCGCCATATCTTTGAACTGCGAGGTGGACTGGGCAGTATCTTAGGCTGGTTCTCACGTCGCACCATACGCGAAGAGATGCAGGAACATGATAGCGCCCTGCTGAAAGCCCTCAAAAAGCGTGGGCTACGGCCACCTCACGGCAAGGTGCAACTCAAGCTCGTATCGACGGCACCGACACGCGGATCGACCAATGACTGAGTCGAATTCGCGTTCCTCGACATCGATTGCATCTGCGCGCCGCCGTCGGCGCGCTCCACAGGAAAGGAATCATCATGGTAGATAACGCTGCCCATCAAGGCCTGCCTTGCCCCGTTTGCAAAGTCGATCTCGTCATGAGCGAGCGGCAAGGCATCGAAATCGATTATTGCCCGCAATGCCGGGGGGTTTGGCTCGATCGCGGCGAACTCGACAAGATCATCGAACGTAGCATGGCCGAACAGCCGGCTTATCAGGAACCGAGCAGCACATTGGGCATGTTTGGCGACAAGCATGGCCGGAGCGGCAAGCATGGTGGTGGCCACGGTAGCAGCCACGGCGGCGGCCATGGTGGGCGCAAAGGCTTCCTGCGCAACCTGTTCGACTGATCGAATATGAACCGGCCACCGCACCGATTTGAGCCTTTCGGGACGTGCGAGATGGCCCGCGCCATGGGCGCCGCGCCCCCTCGGGCGCCCATGGCGATAGATATGCACAGCGGAGTTGGAGGATGAGCAAGTGGAGGACTAAAGGTTTGTTGCCGCTGCCCTTGCTCTTTTTGGGCGGCGCAGCGGCGATAGCCGTTCTGACAGCATGTTCCGAACAATCCGCCGGCGATGATCCCGACGGAAGGCATGATCGCAGTTCGCTGCCGGCGCTGATCGGCGAGCAAATCTATGCCTGTGACGACGGCTCCAAATATGATGCCGACTTTCTTGCCGACGGTCTGACCCTGGATATTGCTCGGCTACCCGCCGAAAAGCCGGTGCGACTGTCGGCGCCGGCAACTGGCCTGACCTATGTGGGCCATAATCTCAACGTGGCCATCTCCGGCAGCGGCGCGCTGACGATGACCCGTCCTGATCGCAAGCCTGTGCGGTGCCTTCGCATCCGCTCAGAACAGGCGATCGGAAACTCCACGAAGGAGGATGCAGGTGGCTGACATCCCTCCCAATGGACCTTCGGCAATCGAACGGCGGACGCTGTGGATCGTCCTGCTGTTGAATGCGGCCATATCGGCGGCCTTTTTCGTCACTGGCTTGGTAGGCGATTCAAGTGCGTTGATCGCCAATGGTGTCGATAATCTCTCAGATGCCGCCGTCTATGCGCTCAGCATTGCGGCCTTGACGCGCGGCCCGGTGTGGAAGACCCGCGCTGCTTCTGTGTCAGGGATCATGCTGTTGGTCTTTGCCGTGGGCATCCTTGCCGATGTGGTGCGTCGCTATATCTACGGCAGCGAGCCGATCGGCAGTGATATGATGGTCATGTCGGCAATAGCGGGGGTGGTCAATTATGTCTGCCTCAGACTGCTTCAGAAACTTGACGCCCCGGACGTCAATCTGCGGGCAGCCACAACCTTCAGCTTCAACGATTTCGTCTCGAACGGCGGAATATTGGTCGCCGGCGGCTTGGTCATTTGGCTGAAGACCAACTGGCCCGACCTGATCGTCGGATTTCTGACGGCCGCCATAGCCATCAAGGGCGGTCTCGAAATTCTCAAGGACGCCGGGAATGAAGCGAGCGCAAAACGAGAGGCCGGACTGAAATGAGATCATATCGAATGAAGGGCATGACGCTCATCGGGCTGAACATGGCCATTATGGCGATATCCTCGCCGGCGGCGGCGCAGCATGCCGATCACCAGCGCGCGTCGCCTCCCCCTAGAGAGGCCGCTTCGACCACCGAATATCGCGCCATCAACATCCAGATGCATGGGGCGATGGACGTCCCATTTTCAGGTGATGCCGATGTGGACTTCATGCGCGCCATGATCCCCCATCATGAAGGTGCGATCGCCATGGCCGAGGTCGAACTGAAATATGGGCGCGACCCAGAGGTTCGGCGCCTCGCCGGTGAGGTCATCAAAGCCCAGCGGCAGGAAATCGCAGAAATGCGCGCCTGGCTTGCCAATCATGAGCGGCAGAAATGAACAGGCGCGGCTCAATCCACCCATTTGCTCTGCATGAAACAATCGAAAGATCGGAGATGGACGCATGACCGAGAAGCTGAAACTCGACATACCGCTGGTGCTGCCGGAGGTAGCGGACTCTGCCGATGCTTGCGTCGGTCGTCTGGTGAAATCCATCGAGGGAAGGGCAGGGGTCGAAACGACGCATGTCGTCGCGGCCGTCGATGGCGCGCCGGCAAAGCTGTGCGTCCACTACGACCCCGACCAGCTTTCGATGCAGCGCATCCGCGACTTCGTTCAGAGCGCGGGCGCCTCGATCAGCGACCGCTACGGCCATGCCCATTGGGACATGACAGGCATCGGGCATCAGCGTCGGGCCAGGACCGTGGGCGATAAATTGCGCGGTCTGCCCGGAGTGCTGGAGGCCAGCGCGGATGCATCCGGCAAGGTTCGGGTCGAGTTTGATCGGGAAGAGACTTCCGACAAGATCATCCTGTCGGAGCTGGCTGGGATGGGCGTCAGGCCGATCGCTCGCGCCAAGGCGCAAGAGGATCATTCAGGCCATGCCCACGGCTCGGAAAAGGCGAAGGCTGAGGAAAGCCATGCTGGACACGACCATGGCAGCGAAGAGGGTGGCCATGAACATGGTGGCATTTTCGGCGCCAATACCGAGCTGATCTTTGCGCTGCTATGCGGTGCACTGCTGGGGATAGGCTATGGCATCGAAAAGCTGCTGGTCGGGGCGCCATCGTGGTTGCCCACGGCCTGCTATGTTGGAGGTTATTTCTTCGGCGGCTTTTTCACGCTGCGCGAGGCCATCGACAATCTGAAACTCCGCAAGTTCGAAATCGATACGCTTATGCTGGTCGCGGCTGCCGGTGCCGCCGCCCTTGGAGCCTTCGCCGAAGGCGCGTTGCTGCTCTTCCTCTTCAGCCTGGGTCACGCCCTCGAACACTATGCCATGGGGCGCGCGAAGCGCGCGATCGAGGCTCTGGCAGAGCTGGCACCAAGGACCGCCCTGGTTCGCGGCAAGGATGGAAGCACCCATGA
This sequence comes from Sphingobium sp., assembly GCA_036384115.1. Lineage (GTDB taxonomy): Bacteria > Pseudomonadota > Alphaproteobacteria > Sphingomonadales > Sphingomonadaceae > Sphingobium. Next base: position 24,281 of record DASVMZ010000044.1, on the reverse strand, counting down.
AGTCCCGGTGGAGGATCTAGCGATCGGCGACGTCATCGTCGTCAAGCCGGATGAGCGGGTGGCCGCCGACGGCTTCGTCATCAAGGGGACCAGCGCAATCAATCAGGCCCCTGTCACGGGCGAGAGCATGCCGGTTGATAAAAAGCCGGTCGCGGACGCCGCTGCTGCGCGCGCAAACGCCGATCGCCTAGATGCAGAGTCTCGCGTCTTCGCCGGGACGATCAATGGCAGCGGGCTGCTTGAAATCGAGGTGATACGGCTTTCGAGCGAAAGCACGCTCGCCAAGGTGGTCAAGATGGTGAGCGAAGCGGAGACGCAAAAATCGCCAACCCAACGATTCACCGACAAGTTCGAGCGTGTTTTCGTCCCGGCTGTTCTCGCGCTGGCCTTCATCCTCCTGTTCGCGTGGGTGGTGGTCGATGAGCCATTCCGCGACAGCTTCTATCGGGCCATGGCGGTGCTGGTGGCGGCCAGCCCCTGTGCGCTCGCCATCGCAACGCCCAGTGCGGTTCTGTCAGGGGTGGCGAGGGCAGCGCGCGGTGGCGTGCTGGTAAAGGGTGGCGCGCCGTTGGAGCTGCTGGGTTCGCTCAACGCCATAGCCTTCGACAAGACGGGGACGCTCACCAAAGGCGAACCGCGCATTCAGAAAGTCATCACCGCGCCCGGTGTCGAAGAGGAAGAACTGATGGCCATCGCAGTGGCGGTCGAATCGCTGAGCGATCATCCGCTCGCGCAGGCGATAGCGCGAGATGGCAAGGACTATGTTCGCAACAGGCCGATTCCCGAGGCCAGCAATCTGAAAAGCCTGACTGGGCGGGGTGTTTCGGCTCTGGTGGACGTTGATGAGGTGTTGATCGGCAAGGCGGAAATGTTCGGGAACGATGGCATCCCGCCACTTTCCGCGCAAATGGCAGAGGCGATCGAGGAACTGCGCAAAGGTGGCTTCACATCGATGATCGTGCGCCGGGATGGTCAGGATCTCGGTGCGATCGGGCTGTTGGATACGCCGCGTGAGGCGGCACGCGCTACCCTTGAGAAGCTGCGGGCGCTCGGCATCGAGCGCATGATTATGATCTCTGGCGACAATCAGCGGGTGGCGGATGCCGTCGCCAAGCAGGTCGGCATCGATGAGGCGTGGGGCGACCTCATGCCCGACGATAAGGTTGAGGCGATCAAGAAACTGAGGGCGCAGGCAAAAGTCGCCATGGTCGGGGATGGCGTCAATGACGCACCAGCCATGGCTACGGCCACGGTCGGAATTGCGATGGGCGCTGCCGGATCAGACGTCGCTCTCGAAACTGCCGATGTCGCATTGATGGCCGACGACCTTGCGCATCTGCCATTTGCCGTTGGCCTCAGCCGGCATACCCGATGGATCATTCGCCAGAATGTTTTCGTGAGCCTGGGCGTCGTCGCCTTTTTGGTTCCAGCGACTATCCTTGGGCTGGGCATCGGGCCAGCGGTGGCTGTCCATGAAGGTTCGACACTTTTGGTCGTGGTCAACGCGCTGCGGCTCCTGGCCTATCGCGACGCGACGAAGGGATGAGCTGGCGGTCCATATCAACGGTGTCGTTGCGGCGCCGAACATGGCCGCGATGATGCTGATCGCGCCGTCATGGTGGGAGACCGCCACCCACATCCTCAGCTTGGGCGCAGCCTACGCGCTAGCGCTGCCGGTGGGGTGGGACCGGGAAAAGGATGAGCGGAGCGCAGGCATCCGCACCTTTCCTCTCGTCGCCATCGCCAGTTGCGGATTCGTGCTGGTCGGCATCGCTATCCTTGGTCGGACGTCGCCTGCGCAGGCCCGAATCCTTGAAGGCTTGATTACCGGCGTCGGTTTCATCGGTGGCGGCGCGATCCTGAAGCATCGCGGCAAAGCGTCGGGCACTGCTACCGCCGCCAGCCTTTGGGCGACCGGCGCGCTGGGCGCCGCAGTAGGATACGGCCTTTATGACATCGCTGTCGTCCTCAGCTTGACCACGTTCCTGACCTTGCGCGGCTCTCGCCCTTTGAAGCGCGCGACACATGACAGCAGCGCGTCCCCGGAGAAGGCATGATGTCGGCGATACTCTACACCCTCATCCCGCTTACGGCCGTCATCATAGGGGCGGTGCTGTCGGTCGTTCGACGCCCCGGTCCCACATTTGTAAGCGGGATGCAGCACCTGGCTGCGGGCGTTGTCTTTGCAGCGGCGGCATCGGAGGTTCTTCCGCAGATCAAACATGGCGCTTCGCCGGTAGCCACGCTGATCGGCGGATTGGTCGGATTAGGCGTCATGCTCCTGCTCAAGGTGGTGGAGGGCAGAGCCAAGGGGCCAGTGGCAATGCTTGGTGCGGTCGGGATCGATATTCTTGTCGACGGCCTCGTTCTGGGGCTGGCCTTTCTCGCTGGCGAAAAGGCCGGGTTGCTGTTGACGGTCGCCCTGACGCTTGAAGTCCTGTTCTTGGGGCTGACGGTGACGGCCGAGCTTGGTGAAACGATCGTTTCGCGATGGCGCATTGTGGGCATCACGTCCGCCTTGGGCCTTCTCCTACCGTTTGGTGCATGGATAGCAGCGCCGGTTGCCCTGTTTCCTCCAACCATCATCGTTGGTTTTTTGAGCTTCGGCATGGTGGCTCTGCTTTACCTCGTAACAGAGGAATTGTTGGTCGAGGCGCATGAACGGCCCGACAGCCCTCTTGTCAGCGCAATGTTTTTCGTTGGTTATCTCGGACTCCTCCTGTTGGAGGAGTTGATGTGATCGCCCCTGCTAACAGACCGCGCGCTCGCCGGATCTCTGTAATGGCAGTTCAGTTGGCAGCTTTGGTTGCCGTGCTGATCGGTACGATGGTGTTTTTCGTCAGGTTCGTGGCGGCGCCGACGCCGCATTCCATGCCGCAGACCGTCAATCTCACCATCATTGTCGAGCCGGGGGGATCGCAAGAGGTCAACGGATATCTTGAGTCTGGGGACCGCATGGCGCTCTCCTGGCAGACCGACGGTGCCGACCTTGGCTATCGCTATCATGTCGAGAGCGGACATGAGACGCCGAGCATCTTGGCGATCGGGCTGTCCAGTGACGGCGAACAACAGTTCAAGGCCGCACATGGCGGCTTCTACGGCATCGGCCTCCGGAATTTCACGGGTCGCAGAGTGACCGTGACCCTGAAGGCCACGGGCACCTTCGAATATTTCAGGGCGATGTTCGCTCAGCGCAAGCAGGAGGCCACCAAGTGACGAGGCTCCCGCATATCCATTCTCAGCTCGCAGCACCCGCATCGGCAGGGAGGCCATCATGACGGACATCGATAGAGTTCTGGCTGCTCGCAATGCTATAATTCAACGCAATGCCGCGATCCGCAATGCGACGGCACCGGCCACTATCGATCCGAAAGCGGCAGAGGCCTTCGCCGCGAAGCTGCAGGGCGCACTTAGTGCCACCGCAACCAGCGTACCGGCATTGACGGTCAATCAGCCTTCCCCAACGGATAGCGTCCGCTCCGCGATCGCCAGCGTGAACGAGACTATGGAACAGGAGGATGTGGCGACCGAGGCCTATGAGCGCGGAGAAACGACCGACATAGCGGCGGTGATGCTGATGAAGTCGCGTTCGGATATCGAGTTCGAGGCAACGCTTCAAATCCGCAACAAGCTGCTCGCCGCATATAAGGATATCATGAACATGCAGATTTAGCGGCCGCTCGGCGTTCGCTGCCTTTGCAGGATTTGGTTCTGCTGGATGGCCCGGATGCGTTCGTCCTGCTGCTGACGGACCTGCACACCGGCGATGCGCTCTCCCCGTTCAATCCTGCCTGCCACCTCTTCCTTCCTCTGGTCGACAAAAGCCTTTTGCTGCTTGGTATCCTGCGGAAACCTGCTGCTGGCTATCGTCATGGCCTGCGCGACATAACTTTGCGCCCGACGCAGGCCGGGATCATTGGCGTTCTCCGTATGTGACTGCCGACGGAAGCGCTCGGCGAGATCCTGCATGCGGTCTGGCTTCTCCTTATTGTCGCGGACCTGGCTGACCGTTCTCTTGTTGGCGGCGGCATTTGCCGGCGTTTCGGCGTGGCGCGGATTGTTCCGGGAAGGGGAAGTGGAGGGCTGTCGTGCCCGATCGCGCTCGGCTGCTGCCAAGGTCTTCGCATCGGGCTTGTAACCATCAATGGTCAGGCCCTGCGCAGATGCCGCGAGATACGCCGCTCGCTTGAAATCGGCATCGCCATTGATCTTGAGAGAGGTCCAGCCATTCGCTTTAGCGAGCCGCACCAGATCGGGGAGGGCGCTCGCGTCGCGGGCTTTGATCCGGTCTGGCGATATCGTTGCGACGGGGGCTTTATCATGGGCGCTGCGGTAAAGTTTGTTCCCGACCCGAACGAAGCGCGATTCCAGTTCCTGTGGCATTTCGACGCTGGCGCGCCGGCGAGCCGTCTCTTCGGACTTATCCGTGGAATTCATATTCTCAGCCATTTTATCGCTCCTGTTCGATCAAACCTACTCTTTCGTGGCCGCGTTGCTTTGCTTCGACATCGATCAGCATGTCGGGGAAGTCGGAGATAACGACACAATCCATCGCGAATGTTTCGGGATCGGGATTGGCGAGCTGGTCCGCATCGGGCAGCACGCACGGAGGTAGATCCTCATCCTCACGGATGCGCCGGGGGATGGGCACGACGATCGGCGCAGGCGTAAGCCGTCGCGTAAAATGGCCGTCGGCAAAATAGCGGATCTTGTCTCCCCGGATCGGTGGCATGCCGCCCCTCATCAGCAGCAGTTCGTCTGCTGGAAACTGCATCAGTTCCTGCGGAAGCAAGAGCGCGCGCCGATGATCGGACATCGATTTGGATCGGTTTGCAAGGATGCCGTGGATCGTCAGCGAGCGCGTCACCGCCTCCTGACCCACATATCCAATCCGTTCTGACAGTTCGTTGGCGACGCGGAGTTCTTTGGGGGTGAAGGCTACTTCGACACCGCAGTTTGATACGATTTCGTCAGCTACATGCTCCCCATAGACGGCGCGAAGCTGGGATCGGGACTGGATAACCGGCAACAAGCGGATGCCATACCCAGCGACATAGGAAAACGCGCTCGCGATCACCTGGGCGCGGCCGATCCGGGCAAACTCATCCAGCAGCACCAGCACCTTTATCGGAGTCCGATCATCGGGGAGATCACGGACGTTGAGATCGATGAGCTGTTGAAAAAGCAAATTATAGAGCGGTGCCACCCGATCCAGTTCGTCCGGCGATACGCCGAGGTAGATCGACATTGGTCGCATCCGCAGCTCGCGAAGATCGAAATCGCTCTCTTCGGTAGCGGCATCCACGCGGGGATTGAGCCAGAGGCTCAGTTTGGAGGTGACTGTCTGGACAATGCCCGCAAAGGTGTTGTCAGCGCCTAATGTAAAATCGGCAAGCGCATTGCGGCACCCCGTGGAAAGCCGGAGCGAGCGATCCTCCAAAACCTTGCGGAAATATCCGCGCGTGTCGCCTGTCGTCATGAGGCGATAGATCGCCCCGATCGTGAAGGGCGCATCGGCTTGTGCGAGATAGGCACCCACGCCCACAAAGGCCGTTCGGGCGGAATCCGTCCAGAACGGTTCCCCTCGTTCCGGGGGAACGAATAACATGGTCGCTATCTTCTGAAGCTCAATGATAGCCTGGTCGGGATTGGCCCTGTCGATGTAGGCTAGGGGATTATAGCGAGCGGTTCTCCCGTCGGGATCGGTGGGATTGAACAGATAAACCGCTTGGCCATGCTTTGCCCTGAACCCTGCGGTCGCCTCATAGTTTTCTCTTTTCACATCGAGAATGACCACCGATCCGGTCCAGCTCAGCAGGTTGGGGATGACGATCCCCACGCCCTTGCCCGACCGGGTAGGGGCTTCCACGATGCAATGTTCGTTGCCGGAAAATATCAGGAAGCGGCCTGATTTTTTGCCAAGCACAATCCCATCATCACCGCGGAATCCGCCGCGCCTGATTTCACCCTCTCTGGCGAAGCGGGCGGCACCGTGTAGCGGAGGCTTGCGCATCACGAACCAGAACAGCAGGAGGCCGGACAGGAGCGACCCGGCAGCAAGCCCGGCGGCAACGGCCTTCAGAACAACGGGATCGCCTCGATAATACCAGAAGAATGCTGGCATTTTTAACGGGTCGTAAGCGGAGGCTGGCAGCCCCAGGACAAACCATGCGATGATCGAGCCGGTGAGGAAGAGAAGGAGCAGCGCAATCGGAATCCCGATCGCCAAGGCCACTCCCCGGCTAGGCTGCGTGCCGCCCTGCGGGGTCATAATATATCTCCGTCACGCGAAATTTCCCCTGCACCTTCTTCATCTGCACCACGACATCCACGAGGATCTTCAGTAGCGAGCGAATGTCGTCGCGGCCGAGATCCGCGCCGCCCTCGCTCTCCTTGACCAGCAAGGTTAGCTGATCGAAGGCGAGTTCTGCCGATGCGGCGTGAATGGTCGTGATTGAGCCGGGATGGCCGCTATTGACGTTGCGCAGATAGAAGAAGGCGGTGCCGTCCCTGAGTTCCTGCAACAAAATTCTGTCGGGCCGCATACGCAATGCGCTTTCCAACAGCTCTTTGGCCGTCACCTTGGCAGTGCCCTGGCCATCCTTGCTGTAGGTCATGTGGACGACATTGCGATGTGGGACGACCAGCTCGCGCGTATCCTCGATGGTTAGAAGTCGCTCATCCTCGGGAATGAGTTGGATCAGCCCTTTCGCCAATGTCGTCTTGCCCGATCCCGTGGCACCTGAAATCAGGATGTTGAGGCGACTGCGAACTGCCAGCTCGAAAAACTCGACGTGTCGGCCCTCACCGAGGAGGACGAGCAGCCGATCTTCGTTTTCAGTCATGCCCCGCGCCGCGACCTTCGTTTCCGTAAACAGGCCGCTGGCTTCGAAATCTGCCATGTTCATAGTCTTGGTCGACGGCTTGCGTATCGTGATGGATACCGTTCCATCTGGGGCGACGGGCGGGGCGACAATCTGTACGCGCTCGCCTGTCGGAAAGATCGTGGAGCAGATCGGGTTTTCGCGCGTGACATCCTGCGATGTGAACGCCGCAGCGGCCGTCGCCAATATGTTGAGGCGTGGCAGTGTCAGTTCCTCTTCCACGGCCCAGGTCCAACCGCCTTTACGTTCGACCGCCACCTCAAGGGGCTGATTGATTACAACCTCCGTCACCTCTTCATCATCGAGATATTTCCGCAAAGGCTGCATCGCGTCATCGAGGACCGCAGTGTTGCGGAAGGCAGTGACGCTCATTTCAGGCCCAACCCGTAAACCTGGCTGAAGTCGAAATCCTGCGCCACGGTAATGGCAAGGTCGGTGCCTTGCGCGACCCGCAGAACGGGCTTTATCTGCTGGGTGTCCTGCAAAATGGTCGATGCGGAATCCGACGGAACGCGCGTCACATTATTTCCCGCGCGACCGACTGCGGTGGATGCGACATAGGCCCCATCCTCCAGCACGCTGAACAACAGTGCCGAGCCGAAGCGATCCCAGAAGAACCGATCGACCTTTCCGCCAACCCCGGCGCGGCCGAGACTGTCGGATGCCGGCGACGCTATATCTATCGATACGCCTCGTGGCGTGACAGCACGGCTCCACATGGCGAACAGGCGATATTGGCCGCGATTGAGGCCGCCCTGATACTCCCCAAATACCCGCGTGCCCTTTTCCATAAGGACGACGCGGCCGTTGTCCGAATAGATGTCGCGAGGCACGATGCAGGTCGCATAGCCTGGCACGCTGCTGTCCATCGCGGTCTGAAGGGTGCAGGGGATGATCGAACCGGCGGTTACGAGATAGTTGCGATCGCCGATCATGCGCGCCGTCGTGCGTCCTATGGCCGATGTGCGCTTGAGATCATCTAGGGGCGTCGCTTCACGGGCTGCACTTTCCGGTCCAGAGGACTGAGTTCCTTCACCTCCCATGCCTGCATGACGATCAGCGATCGGTTGGCCTGATGAGCCATTATAGGCGACGAGCGTGGATCGCCGTGCAGTATTCCGCAATTCCTCAGCTTCGGCGATACGGCGTTGCGCCGCCGTCGCCTCAGCCGACTGCGCGCCATTTGACGGGACACCACCTGGACCAATCGCTGGCACCTGTTCCCCAGCAAGCTGGACCGGAGCGTTCGGGTCTTGCGCGGCCGACTGGAGCGTCGGTGCGATCACGGTCTTCGGATCATAGGGCACTTCCGGAGCGGGTGGCTTCGGTTTTACGTCCGGCATCTTGTTGTTTCCGCCCACGCCAGCAGCGATCGTCAGGGCTGCGAACAGCAGCGAGCCGCCCAGCGCGCCCGCTACGATCATCTTTTTGGTGTCCCACTGAAACGACTTGAGGGAGGGGATGCGGTTAGGCCGATCGACCGCGGGAGCTTCGCGATCGATTTCGTCCATGTCCGGTGTGGCATCGACGTCAAATCTTTTATCGCTCACATCAATCCTCCGTCTGCCGTTCCACCACTTCGGAGGCTGTGTCCGTCTTCGGATCGCGGCCGTAAAAGCTCGGCTTTTCGTTGTAGATGCACAGGACCACCTTGCCCCGGCGCAGTCGCAATTCGCGAAAGATGCCGTGGATCACGACGAATTCGTCCCTGACATCGAACGATGCGGTGGCCTCGCTGCCATCGGGATTCACCGTGAAGATGGCAGGGATTTCCCGCTGATTGGGAAAACGCAGGACCGTAAATTGTCCGTTGTCGCTGACTTCGGACGGCTGAATCTCGGATGATCCCTGCACGGTGTAATTGAGATTGCGGGTGCCTTCCAGAACGCCCAGATCCAACGCAGCCTTGATGGCGCCGTTCTGTTGCGCGAGGACTTGGGCTAGCTGGCGGCGAGCAGCCGCTTCGCGTAGGGCTGCCGCCTCCTGTTCCGGGTAACGGATGCGGACCTTGTAGAATGTCTCGGCAGCGCGACCGTTGGCAACCGCCGACAGGGCAAAGGTGTAGTTGCGCTTCTGGCCGGCATAGTCGGTCACGACGATGAGGTTGGTTCCGCCCGCCCGCTCACGCGGCTTGATGAACAACGAGTTTTCAGCAGGCGCGACTTCCCATGAGACGGTATCGCCCATGGCCACGAATTTGATGACCTCGCCCTGCGCGAACTCGATCTGCGTCGCGGTCCTGAAGGCGCTGCGGATCGCGATGACATTCTGGTCACTATAACTGACTTCCCGGACCCGATGATCGGCGGTGACGGGGCGGGGAGTGTTTTCGGCGCTGGCGGGCGACGGAAGCGCCGTTGCCATCATCGCCGCCCCGAGTATGTGAAGCTGTCTCATTTTCCACCTACTTCGACGTCCGCGCGATAGGCTTTGACCTGAAAGCCGAGCGGATTGGCGTAGCGGCCCGCTTCCGATTCTGGTTTCGACAGTACGTCGAACGTGATGGTCGCGATGGCCGGGGTCTCGGTAGCCTGACCATCGCGTTCAAGCCGCTTGGTGAAGCGGACCTGGGCTACGTTCGCCGAGATGAAGGATACGGCCCTGACGGCAACGAACACCGCATCGCTGGCGGTGAGCTGGTTCTGGGGTGAATCCGGATTATCCTTCTTGTAGAAGGTGATCCACCGGCGCTGTTCTTCCGGCGCGGAGAGCGCGAGAACCTGATTGAAAAACTCCTGGCGCGCCTGCGGAATCCAGCCCTCGCGCGCCCTGACATAGCTGGCGAGAAAGTATTTCCGCACCGCCTCGTCATAGGTGATGGTTTTGTCACCCCGGAGCTGCTGGGTCACTTCGGTCGCGCCCGTGGATCGATCGACGGTGACGACATAGGGCACCACGGTCTTGAGCGGCGACAACATCGCCACCGAGGCGACACCGACGACGGCTATGATGCTGGCACCGCCAGCGACAATCCACGCGACGCGCTTAGACCGATCTGCCGCAACGAAGCGTTCCCGATCCCAGCTTTGGGCTTCGGCAAAATATGCCTTCAGATCCTCAGCGCTGTCTTTGACCCCGATCGCCATTGTCAGCAGCTCGCATAAACGGGCTGGGAAGCCGCGTTGTTGGCTGGAAGTGGCGAAGCTGCGCTGATCGGCGGCACGCCGCTATCATTCCGCGACGCAGGACCATTGGCGTCCGGCGCGGCAGATGATGGAAAGAGTTGCGTGGGCTGAGCTGCCGATCCTGACGGACTTCGGGCGGGCAGGGTCGGGAGAATGGTGCCATAGGGATTAGCAGGCCGTTTCGATTGCCCGTTGCAACGCGGAACTTTGGCTTCCTTGGCCGCAAGAACCGGCGTTGGCGTTGAGAGTGCGAAAAGGGCTATTGGTGCGAGCGCCTTGGCAAAATTCATGGCATTTCTCCTATCTCGTCCGCGTCAGGGTTCCGCCGGTCCCACTGCCGGTCCCCCCACCCAACCGACGCGCGCCGGCTCCAACAGCGCGCGCGCCGCTAAGGGGCGCACCAGCCATTGTACGGCCTGCGATTGGGGCCAGGTTTCCGGTAACGGCGTTGGCAAATTGTGCTGCTAGGGCAGGGCCACCGCCACCCAGGCCCGACGCGAGGCTTGGGATTTGCAGGAAGAAAAAGAAGCCCAAGACGTAGAACGACAGGGCCTTCAGCACGGCGATCAAAACTTCATCGTCATTTGTGATCGAATTAATGAATGTGTCAGTGGTCTGCGAAATGAACAGTGTGACCAGCAGCGCGAACACAACCAGCATGATGTAGCTGATGGCGGACCCTAGCCATGCGAAGAACCAGCCCCGCGTAGAGTCAAATAGAAGAGCTGCAACGAATAGCGGTCCCACGACAGCTAGCAGAGCGAGTGCAAACAGCGCGAAGGCGCAGATCGTGAAGCCGAGTGCGCAGGATAGCAAAGCGACGAAAAGGATTACCAGATTGGCAAAAGCAGCAAGGATAATTTCTACAATGTTATTGGGCATGCCAATCAGGTTCACACCTGCTGCGTCAGTGTGGGCCTGAACGATTTCTTCTATTTTGGTGATAGCGCGAAATGCGCCCTGTAGAAGCGTATCGAAGTAGCCACCAAGACCACCCACATCAGCGCCGCCAAGCGCATTGGCGAATTGCCCCGGAAGTCCGTTCATCGTGAAGAGACCGACCGATGCTCCATAAAGTGAGCTGACGGCCCATGTAAGTGCGGCGAGTTTCAGCGTGCGATAGACGAATTCGCGAGCGGGGTACTGAACCGCTCCCCTGAGTATCGCGCCCCCCAACAGGATGATGTAAATGGTGACGCCGACCCGGAGGGGACCGGAGATGATGCCGATCACCGAGGAATACAGTGCAATGATGCCCGCGAGGGCACCATCAACCGCATTCATCATGCTCTCGAAGATCGGAAAATCCATCGCTCTTCAGCCCTGCCGCATCATCAGATGCCCATCTGCTTTTTCATGCGTTCGCGCTGATCGCGCTGAAGGTTGCGGAGCCGTGCAGCGTCGGCGTTGTTGCAATTCTGGGTGACGACCGACGGCCAGCTAGAGATCGGGCGTTGCGACCCCTTCCACCGATCGCACATTGCTTGAATTTCCTTAGCCTCGTCTGGATGTTCCGACAGATACAGGATCGTCCGAAGAGGTATGTCGGATCGCAGATCCTCCCCCTTTTGCGACTTTTCGGAGGGCGAACAGCCCGCGATAGCCAAAAGCGTCAGAACCAAAGGGCCTAAGCAGCGGCGCATCAGTCAATCCCCGCCTGTGCTTTCAATTTGGCGAGTTGTTGTTGTCGTTGGGCCGCATAGCCCTGATAGTCGGCCTCAGCCTTAGCCCGGCGCTGCAATTCGACGGCCTGCAGGGCCATCATATCGTTCGACATCTGCGCCTGTTCCAATTGGAGGCGAGCGGTCATGTCCGCGCGCTCGGCAGCAGAATTGGAGCTGGCTAGTCGCGAACGCAGTTCCTCCAAACCCTCGCGGCGGCTCGTAACGGAATCTCCTACCGACCCGGCCAAACCTGCGGTGACGGCGGCTTGGCGGGCACCAATCTCGTAGTTTGCCCGCGCGCTCTCGGAGGTATCCGGGGACAGTTGTCCCATCAGCCCCTGAAAAACGCTATCGGAGCGACCGCGAAGGCGGCCGATCACGTTGAGGTCGCCGTTGGCGTATCCATCGAGGCTGCCCGAGGACACGTTCAATTCGCGCATGGCGTCGGTCCGGAGGCTATCCGCAACCCGCCCGATGTCCGTTGCCTTGTTCAAATCTCGATAGAGATCGCGGGCCTGCTGGAGCTGGTCGGCCCCCTGCGCGAGCATAGAGACGCCTTGGCGAACCTGCTCAAGTTGCTGGAACAAGCTGCGCGTGTCAGTCACAGGGATACCCTGCGCGTGTGCGGAACCCATGCACGCCACCAACGAGGCTCCCATTACGATGGAGCGAAGTTTCCTAGCCGTCATGAGACTTCTCCTTTCAACTTGAACGTCGGCGGTTGTGGAAAATCGGGAGCCAGACAGCAGGATCGCGGCCGTGTTCTGCGATTACGTCACACGCGACAGCGGTGGTTTCCGCGCGGCCCGACAGGACAGCCAGTTCATTGTCGAGGCCCGTCAGGTCCAGCTCCACTACAACTGAATCATGCCCCTGTTTCACCAGGAACTTGTGCGACTCTGGCGACAGCTCTTCGCGGATCAGCGCAAATTCGGCTTCGGTCATGGAGAAGCCATCGATATAATCACGGCGCTGCCCGTTCGGGTTGGGCAGCATGATCTTGGTTGCCACCTGCTCCAGTATCGAATGGCTTATGTCGCTTTTGAGCGCATCGCCGGGAGATTGGGTGGCGAACACCATCAGCGCATTGCGCTTACGATATGTCTTCAACCCATCCTGGGCGAAGCTACGAAATGCGTTGTCGCCGAGCGCTTTCCAGAACTCGTCTATCACGATCATCGTGCGGTCGCCGGTCAACATCTTGTCGATCCGGTGAAACAGATAGAGCATCAGGGGCGCGCGGATATCGGCATTGTCGAGGAAATCGGTCATGTCGAAGCCGATGAAACGGGCATCGAGCGCCATTTCATCTTCTGCGTTATCGAACGCCCACCCCAGCGCGCCGCGTGAGGTCCATTTCTCCAGCCTCGCCCCAACACCGCCTTCGTCGGCCATGCCGAGCATCGTGCGCAGCGCATCGAGGGATCGCGCGGCCGAGGGCAATTTCATGACGGCAGCAATGCCATCATCGATTCGCCTTTCTTCCTGTACCGAGATCGGTCGACCTTCGGCACGGACGAGCTGACGAACCCAGAGCGACAGCCATGCTCGATCTTCTGGCGTATCGGCCAGGGCCTTCAATGGTGCGAAGCCGGTGGGCGTGCCATTGGCCAACGTCAGATAGGTGCCACCGCTGGCCAGCACGAAAATCTGTGCGCCCCGGTCCTTATCGATGAAAATCTGCCGTGCGCCGGTCTTTTCAGCCTGAGCCATCAGGAAGTTGAGAAGGACAGTCTTTCCGCCGCCCGTAGGACCGATGACCATCGTGTGGCCGACATCGCGCTTGTGGAAGCTGAAGAAATACGGGCTTCGCGCGCTTGTCTTGAGGAGCGCAATAGCATCCCCCCAATGATTGCCGGTCGCTCTCCCTGCGGGATAGGTATGGAACGGCGCGAAGGCTGCGAAATTGAGCGACGTGATCGGTGCTGGCCGTGCGCGCCACGCAAAATTACCGACGAGCTGGCTCCAATAGGCCGCTTCCAAGGCCGCCCCCTCGCGCGCCGCCACCATGCCCGTATCGGCGAGGGCCGCTCGCGCGATCGACATATGATCGCGGAGGGATTTGAGGCTCCCGCCATATACCGCGAGCGTAAAATGATGGTCGCCCAGCACGAAGCGGTTCGACATGAGATCGTCAGCGGCATCGACAAGATCATGCATCTGGCTGATTGCCCGATCGTCGGCATTCTCCATCTGCCGCTGCCGCAGGCGGAACCGCTCGGCCGCCGTGGCGCGGCTCAGGAAGGTGAAGGACTGCGTGAGGACAAAGCCGAAATCGACGGCCAGGAGGGACTCAAACTGGCGGGGCGTGGTGAAGGCCGGATATTCCCGAATGCCGAACACGCCTCCGAACGAGCTGCGATCGGCGTCGCGCACTTCCACTGTCTCGCCGCCGAAAATGACCCGCTGCCGATACAGAGCGCTGCCCAGATGGCCACGGATGATCGGCACGCGCCGATGGCGTCCCGTCATCACCATTTCCGCGACTTCGAGGGGTTCGGAGAATTTCAGGCCGTTATGCCCATAGATAGCGAGGCGGCGCGGTTCGCAGCGTGCCATCAGCTTTTCAAAATCGCGCGCCTTGTCCTCAAGGAACTCGATCAGATCGTCATCCACCGCATCGGCAGCGGATTGGATCTTGGCCTTGGAACGGAAGAGATGGATCAGCTTGTCAGCACCATGCACCGCAGGGCGCGCGAGGATGGTGACGAAGAAGCGGTTGATGAACATCCGCTCCTGATTGACGCGCGCGAAATAGGCAGCATCGAGATCGCGGGCGAACTTCGACCGGAAATTGCCGCCGGGATATTGCTCTACCCGCGCCCTGACCAGATGCGACCAGACCGAAAGCCGATCGTCATGCAGGTTGCGCAGCATCCCATTGAGCTTGGAATGCCAGTCGTTGAGGTCGCGGACATCGGCAGTCTCGAAGGCGCGACCCTGTAACTCGAAAGTGAGCATGATCGCGCCGGAATCGAGAACGATCATCTCTTCATTGATGTGACGCGCATAAGGGAGGAACTTCGTCGGAAGGACTTCCTTGAGAGCCACTTTCATGGGCACTTGGGCCGAGAGGCGCTCCATCCTAGCCACGGCGGCCGAACCCTTTGCGAGCTATGCCCTTGAGGGGGAGGGGGGTGTAACTCGATCCACCCCAGAAGGTACGGTTGCGGTTCGCTGCCTTGGTGCGGAAAAAGAGGAACATCAGCCGAAAGGCGTTGACGTCCTGACGCACGACAAGCCGGGCCAGGCCATAGCAGACCCCCGCCGTGACGAGCGCATATATCGGATTGTTGGTCCCGATCAGGACGATAGCCGACACCAGCAGGATAGGCACTGCCGCTTCAATCGGAATGCCCGCCCACAGGGCAGGCCGTGTCACGGCAAGGAACAGCGTGTTGCGCGCTATATCTTCTCTGTCATCGGCCATGGCCGCCTCCCTTGCTGCGACGGTTGCGGCGGCCCGATCCGGGATCGGGCCGCGAGGTCATCAGGCCGAGCCTGCGATCTGATCCACGATCCACGGTGCGGAGAAGATGATCGCGATGCCGATGATGACCGTCACCAGCGCGCCGGTATTGACCCTGCCCATCAGCCATCCCGCGCCAGCAATGATGACGGCAATTACCGCCAGCGCGCGCAGCAGGCCGTTGCTGAGCAAGCCCAGCACATTGTTGGCAAAGCCCTCCAAATTGGCGGATTGGGCATAGGCAGGGTCCGGTGTCGCAATTGTGACGATGCCGACGATCGCGACCGTGGCGGCGATCGTTGCCGTCTTGCGCTGTTGCGGCGAAGCCGCCCCTACGATCCGCTGGAATTTGGATCGCACAGACGATGTGGGGGTGTCCCTTGATGCGAGAGATTTCATCAGCTTCCTCCTGTTTCCGCGTTGCGCGCACGATCGTAAGCGGCTCGGGAGAACACATCCCAAGCCGGGGGTGGTGGTGGTGCCGTTCGAGCTGGACTGTGATCGGGCGTGTTTTCGGCAACCAAATCGGCCAGCATCGTGTGGGGCGGGTTGATCTGCGCATCGGGAGCCGTTGGGCGATAGGCAACGGGCGAGATTCCCTCCGCGACGCCGGCGTTGCTCAGCACGCGGCCGACATAGCCGTTGCGAAAACCTCGCGTCGTGGAGCCGGTATTATACATGGACAGCGCGACCCGGAGCGCCTCCTGTGGCGGCCTTCCGTCGCGGACCTGGTGATAGTTGCCCGCCAACACCTTCCCAGCAGCGCCGATATTCGTGCAGGGATCGAATACATTATCCCATGTCAGACCCAGCGCGGCCATGTTGTTTGAATTTATCTGGCCGAGGCCGAGATCCACGGAGTAGCCCTGCGCGATAAACGCGCGGGCCACCCTTGCCGCATCGCCAGCATTGGTGGGGCGAGCGGGCTGGCGGGCGACCCCGTTGACGTTGAGGGCGAACTGATAGCCCTTGCTCTCAGTATGGACGACGGCGACGATCGTGGATGGGGCCACGCCTGATGCACATTGCGACGCGAGGCCCAAGATCGCTGCCGTGGTGAACTGCATTATTGCGGACTCCCAGGGACGGCATTGGCTTCCGCTGCCGCAATGTCGGCCTCGCTGGGGACCGTGTAGGTATTTCGGCTCCCGTCACGCATGGTCATGACGACAAAGCCGGGGCGACCATTTTTCGGCTTCGTGTATTTCGCGGCGGAAACGCCACCTGCGCTACAGGTCGGAAATCCGCCACCGAACGCCAGACTGCGCAGCAATTTGCGGATGGGTGGAACGCACTGCGCATATTGCATCCAGCCACCGGGATTGCTGGCACAGAGCAGGACTTCGCAAGCCCATGTCCCATCAGAGGCCATGGCTGGGGACGGTGTTGCCGAGGACAGCATCAACGCGGATGCGGCGATCGGTAGGGACAAGCGATTTCGCATGTTTTCACCTCTCTTGGGAAAACACCTTAAATCGCTTTTTCGACTCTGCCTAGACTGCGAAGGACTCGCAATAAGTGCTGTTCACCGTTTGACCGACAGTTTTGCGTCAGAAACGGGATGGGTCGTTCCATAGAGGGGATGGGTTGACCCCGATCACCAAACTATAGCGATAAGCCGTAACAACGTGCCGAATTGCAGAAGAAACCTTTGAATATAAACGAATTCTCTTCTTATCGTAGAGCGCGACATGGTAGGGGGGCGATCCGCGCCAGCTAACCCGGACATTGATGTACCACTTGCCGTCGTCGTCGCGCTGATGCAACTGAACGTCGGTGATGGTCCCGGCGACTGGGCGGTGTGAGGTCAGCTCGCGCTCAAGGATCAGTTCGAGTTCCATTTTCCCCCGTGTAGCGATTTCTATCATTTTCACTGGTGATTAGTCGTTGCTTCCGTTAGCCATAGGGTAAGTGGCAAGTGAGAGGAGGTCCAGTGAGCGGACGCGATCCCGACGCCGTTGCGCGCGATGCAGACCGCATCGTTCGCCAGCTCGGCGGCAAATGGCATGGCGACTATGCGATGTGTCGATGCCCGGCCCATGCTGATGGCGATCCCAGCCTTTCCGTGCGGGTCGGCAGCCGCGCGGTCCTTTTTCATTGTTTTGCCGGCTGCACGTCCGACGCCATTGTCGAGGCAATGCGGAAGGGGCGCTTCGCTCCGGCGCACGATCATGATCCCGGTCAGCGCCATGAAGGGGGAAAAGGGGATTTCAACAAGCTCGCGGTCTCAATCTGGCGCTTTGCTGATCCCTTCGCGGGCAGTCTGGCTGAGCAATATATGCGCGCCCGCGCGATTATCCCTGTCGGGGTCAATGCGCGGTTCGATGCGCGCTGCCAGCTCGGTGCAGGAGAAGAGAAAGCGTTTGCGCCTGCTCTGATCGTGCCCGTGGAGGAAGACGGCGGGGTTGTCGCAATCCATCGGACCTTCCTGCGCGCCGATGGTCTCGACAAGGCCGACGTGCCTAAGCCCAAGCGGATGCTCGGTAATCCGGGTGGCGGTGCCGTGCGCTGGGGTGGCATCCCTAGCGACGGCATCCTGCGTTTGGCTGAAGGTGTCGAGGAAGCGGCGAGCGTCATGAACATGCTGGCCCCGGAAACCTATGTCTGGCCCGTCCTTGGCATCGAACGGTATCAGACCGTGACAATTCCGGAGAGCATCCGAAAGGTCATCATCTATAGTCAGCACGGGATCGAGGCGGCGCGTGCGATCAAGCGGGCCGAACCTCATATGAAGGGCAATGGTCGCCAGCTCGTCGTCAAACTTCCGCCCAACGATGGCGACTGGAACGATCTTCTGCGCGAGATCCGCGCGCAATGAAGCTGTTTCCTGGCTTGCCGAACCATCAACGGATTCTGATGGCCGTGATGTTTGCTGCGGTGTCCGTCTATGCTCTCGCGCAGCAGAAGGAGCGGGCAGCCAGCATTGTCTCGCTTCGCCTCAATGACGCGGCCCCCAGGGTTATAGACGGCGACACGCTGGACGTTTCCGGCTCGCGAGTGCGGATTGTCGGTATAGACGCGCCCGATGACGACCGCCTACCTCTCAAGCAGGCTTCCACGCTCACCTTGCAGGGCCTTATCGACCGCGACGGCGGTGTCGAATGCGCGACGAGCCTCTTCGATGTCGCCCTGCAGCGTGAGAAGCAATGCCGTAGCCCCGCGACCAGTTATGGTCGCTTGAACCTTTCCTGCCGGTTCAAGGCGAACGGGGCGAGCCTCGCTGCCACCATGGTCGCGCAAGGCTATGCTGTCGATTACCGGCGATACTCCGGTGGCGCCTATGTGAAGCTGATGCAAAGCGCCGCCCGCGATCGCCGCGGGCTATGGGGTCAGGATTATGAAGGAATGCGCCAATTGGCGATCGAGCGCGCCAGTCTGCCTAGCGGCTGTAAGCCAGGAAAATAGCAATGCCGTCTTCCAGAAGGCAGCTCGTCTCAAGACGGCGGCGATTTGCAATCGACCGCCGCTCATGATATCAAAATCAACCGAACATATTGAAATATTTAACATAACTGTTATTATCGGACTTGAATTTCGGCGCGCGCGCGATAGCACTCTGGCCGCTCCTTCAGTCTGAAACACCTTCTCAATGCGAATGGTGGTGCCGGTGGTGAAGGTCGGGATAGTGGGAGTGCCGAGATGCCGCAGCGCGAGGACGAACATCACCAGACTGACGCCATAGTCGAGACAGCCGATCAGCGCCGCGCTCGCGACAACCGGCAGTGCCGGAAGCGATGCGGCGAGCGTCAGCGCGAGCACAAGATTTACAACGCCCGCTGCTAGTCCCTTTAGCATGGCGATCGGCACCGGATCGGCACCGCTTAGCTTGCGAGTGAGATTATTGTCGATGCCCCAGGCGAAACAGGCGCCAGCGATTGCCAGCATTCCAAGGCCGCCGCCGCTCGGACCACCCCGCCAAGACAGCAACAGGGCACCGCCCAAGATTGCCGCCGCACCGACCAGCAGGCGGCGATCGACATTCTCGCGGAACACCAGCCAGGCGATGGCAACTGTCGCAAGCCCTTCTAGGTTGAGCAGCAGCGAAGCCGTTGACGCGGGCGTCCTGGCTAGTCCCGCCATAAGCAGTACCGGCGCGATCACCCCCCGCATAGGCTAACGAGGGCCAGCCAGGGCATGTCAGCGTGAACGAGCGGCGCTTCTGCTTCTCCACGTCCCGTCACTTTGCGGAATGGATGAACGAGCGCGAGCCCGGTGCCCGATCCTAGATAAAGCAGGCTGGCAAGCAGCCACGGACTGACCCCGTTGGCCAACACGAGCTTGGCCAAAGGGGTGCTCGCGCCGAACAAGATAGCTGAAAGGATCGCCAGCGCCGCGCCGGAGCTTAGCTTCACCGGATATGAATCATGGTCAGTAACAACCTATCCTACGGAGGCGCGGCATACAGGATTTTTTATCCGAGATCACCGTACGTCAATGGTAGCTAGGCGGCGAGCGTTGTTAGATATGCAAATCAAGCTAAGATCGCGACGGGTTCGGTAATCGACGCGATTGAGGTTGAGGCGCGCGCTGAAACGCCCCGTCGCACGAGGAATTTCACCAAGTTCGCCAAGTTCGAGGCCAACGAGACCATGTCCGTGCCCAATGCGAACAATGCTCCGACCATCAAATTGTGGGCGAGCCAAAACGGTGCGCCTACGAGGAAAAGGCCTTTCATCCGCGTCGTTGAGGTTTGAAGTCGCGCGAAACTGCCCAGCGAACTGCCAGTAAACGCCAAAGCCGACGGGATGCCGTGCCACGTCACGACCGAAAGGAAGGCCAACAGAATGAGGGTCGCTCCATAAAGCCTCGTAACCACATAGCGATCGCGCACTGACGCGGAGATGACGAGCTGCGAGCATGAAATGAGGCACGCTATCGCAGCGGTGGGCGAGCCCAGCATCAGGAAGTAGAGCGCGAATGCGGCAGCACCCGTACTCTGGATCTTGACCACCGTTTGGTAGTCATTGAAAAATGGCCAGCTGACGACGCACAAAAGAGCCACGCAGCCGAAGGCTGTGGCAATCATGACTGCCACCGCGCGGTTCTTCCAATCTTGATCTGCGTTTCGCGCTCAGCTCTCTCTTTTCTCATAGCTGAAGCGTGAAGGAACGAGGTTAATTACGCTTTAATGGCCGTCATCAAATCGGCCATTCAAGGCTTCTTTTGGATCGCCGTCACCTCACCGGCACTGCCAACCAGCGTGAGATCAAAATCGACTTTGTCGCCGACCGCCACAGCATCGGTGATCGTCGGCGCTGCCTTGAACGCCATCGTCATCGCCGGCCATTTTGCTTCCGGAATGGCACCATGATTGAGGGTGATCATTCCGGCGGCCTTGTCGATCGCGGTGACCGTGCCATGCCCCTTGACCTTTATCGGCGCGGCTGCCGAAGGCTCCATCGCCATATTGCCCATGTCACCACTCATCGCGGCGCTGGGTGCTGCCTGGTTGGTCTCGGCCGCGAGCGGCGCCTCCACCTTTTTGCCACATGCGGCAGTCAAGGCGGCCAGGCCAAGGGCGATCGTCAATCGTGCATGCTTCATGGTCTTCTCCTTCAAGGTAAAACGGGTTCGTACTCGGGCTTGGTTTTCGGCCGCCGAAGCAGCAGATAGGCGGCAGGCAAGACGAACATCGACAACAGCGGCGCGGTCAGCATGCCGCCAATCATCGGGGCGGCGATCCGGCTCATGACTTCGGAACCGGCCCCTGATCCGAACAATATGGGCAGCAGGCCCGCTAGGATGACGGCTACCGTCATCGCCTTGGGTCGGACCCGCAAAAGCGCCCCTTCGCGCACGGCAGTTTCCACCTGATCGGCGTCGGGAGCCCCGCCCCGTTCCTCAAGCGCATTCTTGAGGTAGATCAGCATCACCACGCCGAATTCGGCGGAGACGCCTGCCAAGGCGATGAACCCGACGCCGGTCGCGACCGACTGGTTGAAACCTAGCAGATAGAGGATCCAGAAGCCGCCCGTCAGTGCGAACGGCAAAGTGCCCATGATCAGCGCGGCTTCATCGAACCGTCGGAAAATCAGGTAGAGCAGGACGAAGATGATCAACAGCGTTGCCGGCACGACCAATTTTAGCTTGTCGACTGCCCTCTGGAGATATTCGAACTGGCCAGAATAAGCGAGGCTGACGCCGGGCGAAAGCCTGACCTGTTTCGCCACCGCGCGTTGCAGGTCGCCGACTACCGAGGCGAGGTCGCGACCGCGCACATCAACATAGACCCAGGTCGAAGGCCGTGCGTTCTCGGTCTTGAGCATCGGCGGCCCCTCTGCGATCGATATATTCGCCACCGTGCCGAGCGTGATCTGTTGTCCCGACGGGGTCAGGACCGGCAAGGTGCGCAACCCTTCGAGGCTGTCGCGCAGCTCACGCGGATAGCGCACGCTGATCGGGTAGCGCGCAAGCCCCTCGACCGTTTCGCCGATCGTCTCGCCGCCGATCGCGCCTGAGACGATCGCCTGAACGTCGGCGACGTTCAACCCGAGCCGAGCGGCGGCGGCCCGGTCGATGTCGACATCGACATACCGTCCACCAGTCAGCCGTTCGGCGAGCGCCGAGCTGACGCCGGGTACGGTCTTGGCCACCGTCTCGACGTCATGCGCGATGCGATCGAGCTGGGCGAGATCGGCACCCGACACCTTGACCCCGATCGGGCTCTTGATGCCGGTGGCGAGCATGTCGATGCGATTCCTGATCGGCGGCACCCAGACATTGGCGAGGCCGGGGAGCTTAACCGTCCGGTCCAGCTCCTCGACCAGTTTTTCGGGAGTCATCCCCGATCGCCATTGGTCGCGGGGCTTGAACTGAATGGTGGTCTCGAACATTTCGAGCGGCGCCGGGTCGGTGGCGGTCTCGGCACGCCCGGCCTTGCCGAACACGCTCTCGACCTCGGGCACGGTCTTGATCAGCCGGTCGGTCTGCTGGAGCAGCTGCGAGGCCTTCGCCGCCGACAGTCCTGGCAGCGCCGAGGGCATGTAGAGCAGGTCGCCTTCGTCCATGTTCGGCATGAACTCACCGCCGAGGCGCGTGAGCGGCCAAGCCGTAGTTGCAAAGGCGAGCGCCGCGATCAGCAGCACCGTCTTCGGCTTTCGCATCGTCCAGTCGAGCGCGGGTCGATAGATATTGGACAGCCAGCGATTGACCGGGTTTGATTGCTCAGGCGGGATTTTCCCCCGGATCAGCAAACCCATCAGCACCGGCACTAGGGTCACCGACAGGATCGCCGCCGACGCCATCGCGTAGGTCTTGGTGAAGGCGAGCGGCGCAAACAGTCGGCCTTCCTGTCCTTCGAGCGTGAACACGGGGATGAAGGAGAGCGTGATGATCAGCAGGCTGAAGAACAGCGCCGGGCCAACCTCGGCGGCGGCTTCGGTGATCACGATCCAGCGCATTTCGCCCTCGAGATGCTTGTCCGGGTGATCCTGCTCCCAGCGCTCGATCTTCTTGTGAGCGTTCTCGATCATCACCACGGCAGCATCGACCATCGCGCCGATCGCGATGGCGATGCCGCCCAGCGACATGATGTTGGCGTTCACCCCCTGGAACCGCATGACCACGAACGCCGCCAGCACGCCCAATGGCAGGGTCAGGATCGCGACCAGCGCCGATCGGACATGCCAGAGGAACAGGCCGCAGACGATCGCGACAACGATGAACTCCTCGATCAGCTTATGGGTGAGGTTCTCGACCGCACGATCGATGAGCTGCGAACGATCATAGACCGTCACCACCTCTGCCCCCGGCGGCAGGCTCTTCGTGAGATCGGCGAGCTTGTCCTTGACCGCCGCGATCGTTTCCCGGGCATTCTTGCCCGAGCGGAGGATGACGACGCCGCCGGCGACCTCGCCTTCGCCGTTCAACTCGGCGATGCCACGCCGCATCTCGGGGCCGATCTGGATCGTGGCGACGTCGCCTAGCCGTACCGGCACGCCGCCGGCTGCTGTCTTCAACGGGATCGCCCGGAAATCGTCGAGCGTCTTCAGATAGCCCGAGGCGCGGACCATATATTCGGCCTCGGCCATCTCCAGCACCGAGCCGCCCGCTTCTTGGTTGGCCTTCTGAATGGCATCGACCGCCTGTTGGTGGGTGATCCCGTAAGCGGCCAGTTTCACCGGATCGAGCAGCACCTGATACTGCTTCACCATACCGCCGATGCTGGCGACCTCGGCGACGCCGGGGACGGTCTTCAACTCGTAGCGCAGGAACCAGTCCTGCAATCCGCGAAGCTGGGACAGGTCGTGGCGACCGGTGCGGTCGACCAACACATATTCATAGACCCAGCCGACCCCGGTAGCGTCGGGACCGAGCGCGCTGCGGGCGCTGGCCGGCAAGCGCCCCTGCACCTGATTGAGATATTCGAGCACGCGGCTGCGCGCCCAATAGAGGTCGGTGCCGTCCTCGAAGATCACATAGACGAAGCTGTCGCCGAAGAAGGAATAGCCGCGCACGGTCTTGGCGCCGGGCACCGACAACATGGTCGTGGTGAGCGGATAGGTGACCTGATTCTCGACGATCTGCGGCGCCTGTCCCGGATAGCTGGTGCGGATGATGACCTGGGTGTCGGAGAGATCGGGCAGCGCGTCGATCGCTGTCGATCGCACCGCCCAGACGCCTACGCCGATGAGGGCCAGCACGCCGATCAGGACGAAGAAGCGGTTCCTGACCGACCAGCGGATGAGATGAGCGATCACTGGCCCGCCACCTTCGCCATGCGGCGCACGGTCGGTCCGGCCGGTGGCTGGTCGAACCCGAAGCGGACCCGGTCGCCCGTCTTCAGGCCGCGCGCAATCGCCGGGTCTGGAAGCTGGAAGGTCATCGTCATAGCCGGCCAGCCGATGGCGGGGACAGGCTCATGGCTCAGCGTCACCGAAGTGGCGGTGATCTGCTCGATCTTTCCAACAGTTTCATAAAGTGCCGCCGTTGAAGCGGATTTCGCGGCGGTAGCCGGTGCGGCCCCGCCGGTGGGTCGTGCCTGCACGCCGGAGAGGCTCGCTTCGGAATCGATCAGGAACTGGCCCGACGCAACGATCTTTTCGCCTTCACTGAGGCCCGCCAGGATCTCGGTATCGTTGCCGGACTCACGCCCGGTCTGTACCTCGGCGGGCTGATAGCGGTCCTTGTCGAGCGCGAG
>DASVMZ010000043.1:0-3214 GCA_036384115.1 Sphingobium sp. | reverse complement strand
ATCACTACGCAAGCGGATGCTCCGTCCGACAATTGCGAGGCGTTGCCGGCGCTGATCTGCCCGCCTTCAATTACGGGCCGCAGCGCCGCGAGCCCTTCCAAGGTGGTTTGAGGGCGATTGCCTTGATCCTCGTCGAGCGTGACCGCCACGTGATTGGTGGTGCGGGTCTGGATGTCCGTCACCGCCATGATCGTTGTCACGGGTACGATCTCTGCATCGAATGCGCCGGCGGCTTGTGCTTCGCCCGTCAGGCGCTGCGAGCGCAGGGCATAGGCATCCTGCCGTTCGCGCGAAATGCCGTAGCGCTTTGCGACGATCTCCGCCGTCTGGAGCATCGGCATGTATATGTCGGGAGCCATGGCCGCCAGGTCCGCGTCTTCATCGACCCGCAGCGCCGGGGTTTGGACCATGGAAATCGATTCGACGCCACCTGCGACGACGATATTCATCCGGTCGACGATGACCTGTTTCGCTGCGGTTGCAATGGCCATCAGGCCGGACGCGCACTGGCGGTCGATCGTCTGTCCTGAAACGCCGTTTGGCAATCCGGCGCGAAGAGCTGCGGTGCGTCCGATCGTGTGCTGGAAACCTTGCGGCAGGGCTGACCCCATAATCACATCGTCAATGTCTCGGGGCGCTACGCCTGAACGTTCGACGGCCGCCCGGATTGCGTGAGCGGCAAGCGTGGGCGACGGGGTTGCGTTGAATGCGCCTTTATACGCCCGGCCGATCGGCGTGCGGGCTGTGGATACGATGACGGCTTCGCGCATGCTCTGTCCCCTGTTCAACCGATTCAATCCTGCTCAAGTCTAGCCTTGATCAAATTTAGGCGCGCCGATATTAGCTAGTTGAACAGTTAGCAAGTGATATCCAATAGGGAGGCGGAGCGCGGATGTCGCTCCCCAAATGCCATAGCGACGCGGAGCCTGGGGGAATTCATGCACGTCAGTGACGCTGTCCAGCGCCGTAAATCGGTGCGGGCGTTCCAGCCCCGTTTGGTCGATGTGGATGAGGTGCTGCGGTTGTTGGCGCTGGCGGCGCGCACGCCATCTGGAGGCAACCTGCAACCATGGCACATTCATCTGATTGGCGGGGATTCCCTGAGGAGATTCAAGCTGCTGATGAGCAAGCAGGTAACAAAAAATCCGCGCGGTGAGGGAACTGAATTTTCCGTCTACCCACCAGATCTCGCGTCGCCGTACCGTGAACGTGTTTTCGGCATTGGTGAGCAGCTTTACGCCTCAATCGGTATCGCGCGGGACGATAAGTCGGGCCGGCGCCGCCAGTTTGACCGGAATTTCCAATTCTTCGATGCACCGCTTGGCCTGTTTTGCTTCGTCAACCGTAGTGTCGGCCTGCCGCAATGGGCAGATCTGGGGATGTTTCTGCAAACGCTCATGCTGCTGTTGACCGAGGCGGGACTTGGTTGCTGCGCGCAGGAGTCCTGGGCGCGCTATCACCACACCGTCAGCAGTTTCCTCGGATCTCCGCCAGAGCAGATGCTATTTTGTGGCATGGCGATTGGCTACGCCGACGAAACCGCCGCAATCAACCATTGGCGGTCCCCGCGCATCGCGGCCGAAGATTTTGTGGCCTTGCACCAATGATGACCGGAGGTCAGGGGGGCAGCCCCCCCCGGCTCTGACCGGTGTCAGGTCTCATGTGTGCCAGAGCAGTGGAGGGGCGGCCGGAAAGTGCGCCGATTTACAATCCGCCCGTGGTCAGCATCCCGCCGTCGATAACCAGGCATTGCCCGGTAATATGCGATCCCGCAGCCGATGCGAACAGCAGTGCGGTGCCCGCGATGTCGCCAGGCTCTCCGATGCGGTCAAGCGGCGTGGATGCGCGGATTGCCGCTTCCCTGACCGGGTCTTCATAGAGCGCCTTGGCGAAATCGGTGCGGATGACGCCGGGCGCGATAGCATTGACCCGGATATTGTCGGGGCCTAGCTCCACAGCAAGGTTGCGGACGAGCTGCATATCGGCCGCTTTTGAAATGTGATAAGCGCCAAGAGTGGCGCTTCCGAATAGTCCGCCGATGGACGAAATGACGATGATTGCTCCGTCGCGCTTCTGCTTCATGTCGGGCACGGCCATCTGGATCAACCAGTGGTTGGACAAGACGTTATTTTCGAACACTTTCCGAAAGACATCATCGGCGATCTCCGACATCGGACCGTAAAAGGGATTGCTGGCGGCATTGCAGACAAGGATGTCGATAGGACCAAACACCGAACGCGTTTCATCGACCAACAACTGGAGCGCCACTTTGGACGAGATGCTGGCCGCCTTGGCGTGGGCGCGGACACTGCCGAGGCGGGCGTTGATCTGGGCTGCCACGTCTTCGCAACTGGCCTGATTCCGGCTGGAGATCACGACCCGCGCCCCGGAAGCGGCGAGCGCCTCGGCGATCGATCGTCCAATACCCCTGGTAGATCCCGTCACTATGGCGACTTTGCCCTGAAGCGACATCGATTCAAGCATGATACCTCGCTATGCAATTGACTAACTAATTCCGTTGATCCTATCTGGCACGAATGCCGCGCCAGTAAAAGGGGGGTGTCATTGCCGGGATGAATGCCGCGACGACAAAGCCCTTCAAACGGCGCGCGCGGCGTCGCTCAGCGTTCAAACGGGACTTGTTGGAACGGCACCTCGAGCGATGCTTCCAAGGCGACTACCAAAAGCGAGGGCCGCGAACGTGAATACCAGTTCATCAGCAGCCGGACCGCTTGCCGGGCTCCGGGTGTTGGAGTTTTCCGGCATCGGTCCCGCGCCTTATTGTGCAATGCTGCTTTCGGATCTTGGCGCGGAGGTGTTGCGCGTCGATCGCCCAGGTGACGCCTGGCGTAATCCGATCCTCTACCGCGGACGATCCACCAGTTATCTCGACCTGCGCAGCGAGGAAGGCCTGGAATTTTGCCTCCAGGCGGCGGACCATGCCGATGTTGTCATCGAAGGCTTCCGGCCTGGCGTGATGGAGCGGCTGGGGCTCGGGCCTGAAGTTCTGATGGGGCGGAATCCGCGCCTGATCTACGGCCGGATGACCGGGTGGGGCCAGGACGGGCCACTCGTGCCGCGCGGCGATGAAGGTGAGACAGCAGCGTCAATCAAGATGAGACTCCGTTTGAGCCTGTCGGCGTAGGGCGTAGCCCGCAGCCGACAGGCTCAAACGGAAGCCCTTTCGAAGGGCTTTGGTGGTCGTGGCCGACCT
>DASVMZ010000042.1:0-61970 GCA_036384115.1 Sphingobium sp. | reverse complement strand
GACGCGTGATCGGCTGCTCGCGGGCACCCTGCTCCCCGCCAATGCCGTGATGCAGGCGCAGCGGGAGCGCGCGCTGTTCCGGGAGGAGGTGATGGAGGCGCTGCGCCACAACGACCTGCTGATCGCCCCCGCCACGCCCTGTTCCGCGCCGCTGCTCGGCCAGCCGACCATCCCGGTCGGTGGCCGCGAGGTGCCGGCGCGGGCCAATATCGGCCTGCTCACCCAACCGCTCAGCTTCATCGGCCTGCCCGTCGTCGCGGTGCCGATCCGCAATGGACGCATGCCCATCGCCGTGCAACTTATCGCCGCGCCCTGGCGAGAGGACATCGCCCTGCGCGCCGCAGCACAACTGGAGCGCGCAGGGGTAGCCCGCGGGCCAAGGGAACAGCCATGAAGATCAACGACCCCGACATCATCGACGAGGTCGCACTGGCCTTCACCGCCTATGAGGCGGCGCTGATGGCCAATGACATTGCGGCGCTGGATGCTTTGTTCTGGGCCTCCGACAAGACCGTCAGGATCGGTCCCGGCCAAAATCTCTATGGTATAGAGGCGATCCAGCAATTCCGCGCCGACCGGCCCGGCGGGTCGCCGCAGCGCAGCCTGACACGCGTCGCCATCACCAGTTTCGGGAGCGATTTCGCCACTGCCAGCGCCGAGTTCCAGCGGGAAGGCACGACGGCGATCGGTCGCCAGACGCAAAGCTGGGTCCGCTTTCCCGAAGGCTGGCGGGTGGTAAACGCCCATATTTCCCTGATAGGTGAAGGGCACTGACATGGAGACGACCACGATGCCATCCATTACCGGGGAACTGCCGACCCTGATCGACCTTAATACCATAAGCGCACTCTATGCGTCGGGGGAGTGGACACCAGATGGACTGATCGCGGCGTTGATGCAGCGCATCGATGCGGCTGACCCGGCGGTGTTCATCACCCGCACCCCGCCCGCCATGCTGGATGCCGCGATTGCGGCGCTGGTCGCCCGTGCGCCGTACCCGAACAGCCTGCCGCTCTGGGGCGTGCCCTTTGCGGTGAAGGACAATATCGACGTGGCGGGCCTGCCCACCACCTGCGCCTGCCCCGATTTCGACCGGCGGCCCGATGCGGATGCCACCGTGGTGGCCAAGTTGGTCGCAGCGGGCGCCATCGTCATCGGCAAGACCAACCTCGACCAGTTCGCCACCGGGCTGAACGGCACCCGGTCGCCCTATGGCGCGCCACGATCGGTGTTCGACGCGGCCCATATCTCCGGCGGCTCCAGCAGCGGGTCGGTGGTGACGGTCGCGGGCGGCCTCGCCAGTTTTGCCCTGGGCACCGACACGGCGGGATCAGGCCGCGTGCCTGCCGCGCTCAACAATATCGTCGGGATCAAGCCCTCACTGGGGCTGTTCAGCACCACCGGTCTCGTCCCCGCCTGCCGCAGCCTCGACTGCATCACCGTGTTCGCGCTGTCAGTGCAGGATGGCGCGGTCGTCCGCCGCATCGCACAGGGCCATGACGCCACCGATCCCTATTCGCGTATGATCCCACCGGTAGCCCTGCCGCCCAAGGGCCTGCGCGTGGGTATATTGAAAGCGGCGGACCGGGATTTCTGCGGGCATCCCGACAATGGCCGCCTGTATGAGGAGGCTATCGTCCGGCTGGGCGAGGAGACGGTCGAGATCGACTATGCGCCATTCCGGGAGATTGCCGCCCTCCTCTACCATGGGCCGTGGGTCGCGGAACGGCTGGTCGCCTGGGAGGATACAGGCGTTCCCGAGAATGCGCTGGATCCGGCGGTGAGGAGCATCGTGCTGGAAGGACGCAACTATACCGCCGGAGATGCCTTTCGCGGTGCCTATCGGCTGGAGGAACTGAAGCAGCTATGCGCGGCGGAATGGTCGAAGGTGGACATATTGCTGCTGCCCACCGCGCCGCGCGGATATACGGTCGATGCAATGCTTGCCGATCCGATCCGGCTGAACAGCAATCTGGGCCTCTATACCAATTTCTTCAACCTGCTGGGCCTTGCAGGAGTGGCGGTGCCGGCGGGGTTCGGGAGCGACGGCATGCCCTTCGGCGTCACGCTGGCGGGGGCGGCGGGGATGGATGAGGCCTTGCTGCCCTTGGCGGATCGGCTCCACCGTCTGGCGGCATGCGGGATGAGTATCCAACGCGATGCCGTGCCGCCGCCGCTGCTCGATGTCGCACCGCCCGCCGCAGACACCATCCCCATCGCAGTGGTGGGCGCACATCTGTCCGGCATGGCGCTGAACCATGAGTTGCAGGCGTTGGGCGCGACATTGGTAACGGCGGCGGACACCACGCCCGATTATCGTCTGTTCCTGCTGTCCAGCACCACGCCCCAAAAGCCCGGCCTGATCCATGCGCCGGGTGGTGATGGAAAGGCCATCGCGCTGGAGGTCTGGTCGCTCAGTGCCGCGGCCTTTGGCCGGTTCGTCGCAAAGATCCCCGCGCCGCTCGGCATCGGCCAGATCAACCTCGCCGACGGGACAAGCGTGAGCGGCTTCCTGAGCGAAGGCTGGGCGGTCGAGGGGGCGGAGGAGATCACCCGCTTTGGCGGCTGGCGAAGTTTCATGGAAGCCTCCGCGACCGTCAAATGAATGCCGCGCATCCCCTGCGGAAAGGCGCGCTGACGGTGAGCCAGCATGGCTACTAGCGTGGCGGCATGAGCAGGGTCAGCCCAGCTCACCGGCAATTTAGTAAACGATCAATTGCCGCACTCACAAAATCGAGCAATACCATATGGATGATGTCTCAAAGGATATTATTGGCGACTGTCGCAGTGCTCGCCGGGGCTATGGCTTGCGCTCCAAAGCCACCAGTTCTTCCTTATTTGACAATATGGTCCTACCCTGATCGTTGCGGTTACGATTGGGGGCCGGCAGCCGCGAACCTGTCAGACGTGCCGAAACAGGCTGCTAAATGGGATGGACCGCGTGACGCGTTGATAGTGTTTTTGATCGAACCCGTTCTGGAAAAATGCTCTCGTCCTGCGCGGGACTTGGTTAAGAACTTGGGATTCCGCAAGACGTATTTCGTCTCCACTCCAAGGCCAGCACTCAACGACGGACCCATGTTGCCGTAACGCTCTCGGCGAATCTGACGTTGTGCAACGCCTCGTGCCCTTGGGTGCGGAGCGTTATTGTGAGGGATCGCTGCGGCTAGAAATACACTAGATACCTTGCGTTCAGCCTGTGCAGCTTCGTCGAACACCCGAAAGAGCGCAATCCATTAAATTCTTGATTTTACTGGAAAGTGGCGGAGACGGAGAGATTCGAACTCTCGGTGCCGAATTCTCAGCACGACGGTTTAGCAAACCGTTGGTTTCAGCCACTCACCCACGTCTCCGCGACCCGGCCGCTCAAAAGCGGTGTGGCAAGACCGGGCCTATAGCGAGGCCTTTCCAGCTTGGCAACGCCCCTCCACCCCGAAAAGTTATCGGGGGTATGAACCGGGGCCGCGAAACGCATGCGAATGCCAGCGCACTATGCTTGACACTCCAGGCGACTCGCTGTAACGGCGACCGTTCCCGAATAACCCGGATGGACGGCGCACCCTTTGTTTGTGCGTCGCCCTTTTTGTGTTCGGGTCCATCTACGCGCTGAGATAGGGCATCGCCAATGCCCTGTGGAGCAGGAGAAATATTACAATGGCACGTATTGCGGGCGTCAACATCCCGACCAACAAGCGCGTTATCATCGCGCTCACCTATATCCATGGCATCGGTCGCAAGACTGCCGCCGACATCGCCACCAAGCTGGGCATCGACCACAGCCGCCGTGTGCAGGATCTGACCGACGCAGAAGTGCTGTCGATCCGCGAATCGATTGATGGCAGCATCTCGGTCGAGGGCGATCTTCGCCGCCAGACCGCAATGAACATCAAGCGCCTGATGGATCTCGCCTGCTATCGCGGCCTGCGTCATCGCAAGGGCCTGCCGGTACGCGGTCAGCGCACGCACACCAATGCGCGCACCCGCAAGGGCAAGGCGAAGCCGATCGCAGGTAAGAAGAAGTAAGCCTTGACGGCCTTCTTCTCCACGGGTGGCTGCCTCAACGGCGCTGCCCGGAACCAACCAGTTTCGAGTAGGATATAGAACACATGGCACGGGAACCACAGCGTTTGCGTAAGCGCGAGCGGAAGAACATTTCCGCCGGCGTCGCGCATGTCAACGCAAGCTTCAACAATACCATGATCACCATCACAGACGCCCAGGGCAATGCGATCAGCTGGTCTTCCGCCGGCATGATGGGCTTCAAGGGTTCGCGCAAGTCCACGCCCTATGCGGCGCAGGTCTGCGCCGAGGACGCTGGCCGCAAGGCAGCGGAACATGGCGTCCGTACGCTGGAAGTCGAAGTCAAGGGTCCGGGTTCGGGCCGTGAGTCGGCTCTGCGTGCGCTTCAGGCGGTGGGTTTCACCATCACCTCGATCCGCGACGTGACGCCGATCCCGCACAACGGCGTCCGCCCGTCCAAGCGTCGCCGCGTCTAATCAGGCCGCGGAATTGCGGCGTACCGGATTCACTGGTTGCGCCGCTGCTTCATTCTGAATGGCCGGGGTCGTTTAGCGGACCAGTCCGCTGCCTCCGCCACATTTCCAGGGGACGTACATGACTGTCAATATGAAGAACTGGCAGGAATTGAAGAAGCCCAACAGCCTGGAGGTCAAGGCTGGTGGCGATGGCCGCCGTAAGGCGACCTTTGTCGCGGAGCCGCTCGAGCGCGGTTTCGGTCTGACCCTCGGCAACGCTCTGCGTCGCGTGCTGCTGTCGTCCCTTCAGGGCGCGGCGATCACGTCGATCAAGATCGACAATGTCCTGCATGAATTTTCCTCGCTCGTCGGCGTACGCGAAGATGTGACGGACATCGTCCTGAACGTGAAGCAGATCGCGCTGCGCATGGAAGGCGAAGGCCCCAAGCGGCTCCAGCTTTCCGTAACGGGTCCGGCAGAAGTCAAGGCAGGCGACATTGCCGTGTCGGGCGACATCGAGATCATGAACAAGGATCTCATTCTCTGCCATCTGGACGAGGGTGCGAGCTTCAACATAGAACTGACCGCGGACACCGGCAAGGGCTATGTCCCTGCTGTGTCCAACCGTCCGATCGATGCGCCCATCGGCCTCATTCCGGTCGATGCGCTGTACTCGCCCGTTCGCCAGGTCGCCTATAAGGTCGACAATGCGCGCGTCGGCCAGGAACTGGACTATGACAAGCTGTCGCTGACCATCGAGACCGATGGCACCGTCACGCCGGAAGATGCGGTGGCCTATGCCGCGCGTATCCTTCAGGACCAGCTTCAACTGTTCGTCCACTTCGAGGATGCCCTGCCTTCTGCCGCGCCCAGCGTTGGCGGCGTGGCGGCCGCGCCTTCGTCGGAAGGCGAAGGCGACACGAACCAGATCAACCGTTACCTTCTCAAGAAGGTGGATGAGCTGGAACTGTCCGTTCGCTCGGCCAACTGCCTCAAGAACGACAACATCATCTATATCGGCGATCTGGTCCAGAAGACCGAAGCCGAGATGCTGCGTACTCCCAATTTCGGTCGCAAGTCACTGAACGAAATCAAGGAAGTGCTGTCGTCCATGGGCCTGCGCCTCGGCATGGACATCCCCGGCTGGCCGCCGGAGAATATCGAAGAGATCGCCAAGAAGCTCGAACAAGAGCTTCTGGGTTAAACCGGAGTTCGGGTCAGAACCAGCTTCTGACCCGGTTTCTTATGGGGTGATGGGCGGCCGCCCCGAATGCGCCGCCTGGACTGGGGAACCGGCCGTCACAGGACGACCACACGGCCCCTTTACAAACGAAGGAAGAAAGACATGCGTCATCGTTATGGCGGCCGTAAGCTTCAGCGGACCTCGGCCCACCGCATCGCCCTTCTGCGTAACCTGTCGGCCGCACTCATCAAGCATGAGCAGATTCTGACCACCACCCCCAAGGCGAAAGAGCTTCGCCCCTATGTCGAAAAGCTGATCACGCTGGGCAAGCGCGGTGGCCTTGCCAACCGTCGTCTGGCCCATGCGCGCCTTCAGGACGACACGCAGCTGGTCAAGCTGTTCGAGGTTCTGGCCGAGCGCTACAAGGACCGCAACGGCGGCTACACCCGCATCGTCAAGGCTGGCATCCGCAAGTCGGACTCGGCGCCGATCTCGATCATCGAGTTCGTCGACCGCGACGTCGATGCCAAGGGTCAGGACTCAGGTCCGGTCCAGACGGCTGACGAGGATGCATATGAGGCCGCCTGAGACGCTTCGTACCGATGGATGAATAGGAGGCCCCGTGGTGACACGGGGCCTTTTTATTATGGCGGGCAGCTCCTGCGCGACAACGGGCGAGACGAAAGGCAAGGGGAACAGCTCTCGCCGATCATTGCCTGTCATGCCACTCACCCTCTTATGCTAAATGAGACAAGTATATCATTTCCCACTGGCCCCATTCGATGTGATGTTGTATCGTTTCTACCTTCGGACAGGCCATGCCTTTTGGGGATATTGCCGCCGGACAGCATGCCGTCCCTGACGGACGGCCCTTGGGAGAGGAGCAAGAGCCTGTGTCGAATCGCATCCAGAAATCCGGCTATCAATCGCAAAACCGGCTGTCCCCGGCCGCCATCGGCGGCGTGCTACTCATCCATGCGGGACTGGGCGCCGCGATCCTGACCATGACGGCCGTCACGGTCTTCAACCCGAAAGAGCCGGTCATCTGGGCCTGGAACATCCCCAAGAGCATACCGAAACCGACCCCGGAGCTGCAAGAGTTCAAGCCGGATGCCCGAAACCAGCGAATTCCATCCACCCATGCAGAGCTTCCCCTTCGCCGGACCCCGGAGGCGGACGCGTATCCACAACTCACAACCGCGCCGACCATCCCTGGCGATACCGGGACCGGACCAGTGATCGATCCGATCAGGCCCGCCGAGCCCCCGCAGCCCGTGCTGGTACAAGCCCGCCCGGATGCCCGCTTCGCTTCCGGCTTCCAGCCACCCTACCCCGCCGCCATGCTGCGCCAGCAGATGGAAGGCGCCGTGACGGTCCGCATAACCATTGGGCCGGACGGACGGGTGCTGGACGTGGTGCTGGTCAACACGCCCGACCCGGCCTTTTTCGAGGCGACGCGGCGGCAGGCACTCAACCGCTGGCGCTTCATCCCGGCCATGCGCGACGGGGTGGCGATCACCTCCGAACGGGTGATGACGGTTCGCTTTCGCCTGACCGACTGAGGATTGCCCACCCAGTTCGCCGGCCGTCGGGACAATATCCCGGTGGATCGGCGAACTGGGAACCGGCGATGAGCGTACAGCATGATCTCCGCCGCCCTTTGGCTGCCATGATGCAGGAGCAACCCGACCCCGCGCATCGCTGCAACATGTTCAGCATAGGGAGGGAAGGGACGATGCCCGATCCGTTCTGATTGCGCCCGGCTCAGGCCAGGTCTGACAACTCCGACCGCATGGGCAGGACAAGCGCCAGCATCTCCGCAAGAGCAGCGATGCTCACCGGCTTGCGGACAACCGGGAGGCCCCGCAACCGCTCCGGTATCATCACGGTGTCGCCATAGCCGGTGGCGAAGATGAACGGCACGCCCCGGGCGAGCAGTTCGTCCGCGATGGATGCCGAATCGCTCTTGCCGAGGTTGAAATCGAGGATTGCACAATCGGGCAATTCCACCGCGATCGCTTCCAATCCTTCCGCCACGGTCGGGGCCAGCGTGACCCGCGAGGCACCAAGCGTGCGTAACGTCTCCTCCGTATCGATGGCGATCAGTGACTGATCCTCGACCAACAGGACATGCAGCCCATCGAGCACCCCGACCCGCATGGGGCTGGGCGCTGGCTTCTGGGCGACGGGGACATGCTGGCGCAAACAGTCGGCAGGGAGGGTAAAACGGGCCTTCAACCCGTCCGGCGCATAGTCGATTTGCGCACCCCCGCGCAGGTCATATTCGATGGTACTGGCGATCAGCTTGCTGCCAAAGCCGATGCGCTCGGGAACCTTTACATCCGGCCCGTCCATCTCCTCCCAGAGAATCTGACACCCGCCCTCGGCATCGATCGACCAGCGCAAAACCAGCCGCCCTTCCGGCACCGAAAGCGCACCATATTTGGCCGCATTGGTCATCATCTCATGCACGACAAGCGCCAGAACGCCAAAGGTGCGGTCGTCCAGCCCCACGGGCGGCCCCTCGACCGTGACCCGCCCCGGAAAGCCGCCGTAGCGGTGAAGGCTCGCCTCGGCCTCGACCAGAGTGGTGAGGTCGCCGCCGCTGCCCGCCAGCGACTGATCATGGGCGAATGCCAGCGCGCGCAGCCGCCCCTCGAGCGAGGTGGAATATTCAGCGACGCTGACAGCATGCACCCCAGTTTGAAGCGCGATGGATTTGACCAGCGAGATGATATTCTTGACCCGGTGATTCAGTTCGTCGTTGAGCACCTGCCGCCGCTGCTCGTCGCGGTGGCGCGCCTCTGCGGTCATTTCATTGTAGCGCAACACCACATCGCGCAAATAGGTGCGAATCGCCTCGGCGACGGCCATGTCCGCGGCTGTCCAGGGCTTGGCGCGGCCCCGCACATCCTCGCGCCATGTCTCGAAACTGCCGCGCGGGGTCAGGCGGTCGCCAAGGGTGCTGGACACGATCGTCTTGACCGGTTCACCTGCCCACTCGACCGTATGGGCCTCACCGCTCCGCAGCAGCAGCAGATAATTGCCGCCCGTCGCCGAAATCGGGATAGCAAGGACGCCCGCCACGATCTCTTCATAAAGGGCAGCATCGGGCAGTTCGGCGCGCAGCTCTTCCGTCTTCCAGATACTGGCGTGCGCGCGGGCGGTGACATGGGCCATCAGTGCCGGGATGGCATCCGGCGGTGGTACGGTTCCCGTCCCGATCCACTGGCCATCGATCCACAGCGCCGCACCATCGGTCGAGACCAGCTCCGCCAGTTCCGGCAAATGAGTGCGCAAGGCCCCGGCAACCGGCCTGTCGGGATCGAGATTGGCGACGATGCCGTCCAGCCGTTCGCGCGCCACGGTTGCGGCGACCAGCTCGGCCCGGCGCTCGGCCACCGCAATCTGGAGCGAGAAATATTGGCCGAACAGTTCGGCGCCGATCCTGAGCGGCAGCGGGACCAGTTTCGGCGTGTCATGATGACAGGCGATAAGCCCCCATAGCTCGCCGTCCACGATGATCGAGATCGACATGGTGCCCGCCACGCCCATATTACGGAGATATTCGCAATGGATGGGCGAGACGCTCCGCAACTGGGCGAAGGACATGTCGATCGGTGCATCGCCGGGCGTCAGCGGTGGCTCCAGCGGAGACGGGTCATAAGCCGCGTTCACGATGGTGCGGATCGCATTTTGCAGATAGAGGCGCCGTGCCTGATAAGGGATGTCCGATGCGGGGAAACGCTGGCCCAGAAAGCTGCCTAACCCCGGCGCCTTCGCCTCCGCGATGACGTGGCCGGCTCCATTGTGCAGGAAGCGATAGACCATCACCCGGTCATAGCCGAGCATGGCACGGATCAGCTTGGCGCCCGTCGCGGCAATCCTGCCCGTATCCGATTCCAGCCCGATACGGCGAATGAGCGACTGGGTAAGGTCCAGCGCGTCATGCGCGCGCCCGCCCTCTGGATCGGAGCGTTCCAGTTCAACGAAGACACGGTTTTTATGTTGGTGAACCGCCGCATCTACCAGGAAATCGACCGAGGGAATGGATACGCCGAGCAATATCCCGGCGACCTGCGATACACCGCCCTTGGCCGCTGCATTGCGAAGATCATGCGTGACCTCCGGCCCCAGCAAATCCGTCAGCAGGCGCCCCACGACGACGCGATCCAGCCCCAGAAACGCCAGTGCATTTGCGGAATGATGCGTTACCACGAAATCCATTGCCTCGCAGATGAACATCGCGCCATGTGGCTGGATGCTGCCAGGAATGTGGATGGGTTCGCGGTCGCAATTCGTCAGGTCTACGACAAAGGGCGTGGCCGTGAGATCGGTGTCTGTCGCTTCAATCATCACAGGCTTAACGAAAATCCTCAAAAACGGTTGCGTTAGGGAAACGGATTTTACGATCGCATCCACTGTAAGACGGGACGGAATGTGCACCCATGCGCCGATGGGTAGAGAACCGCTATCGGAATCTCCTCCTGCCGCCAAGCCTTGCCATATGTCCTATTCAGAGGTGGAATGACCGGCAGGCAGGCGCCCGAAAAGGGCGAAAATCGCAAAAATCAGGGAAAATGGCGGAGCGGCAGGGATTCGAACCCTGGATACGCTTTTGGCGTATACTCACTTTCCAGGCGAGCGCCTTCGACCACTCGGCCACCGCTCCGCATGCCGGGAAGGCCGTGCCCTAGACGAGGGCAGGCGCTTGTGCAAGCCATCGCAAAATTTCTGTGCGTAAAGGTCGGGTCGGGTGAGGGAACGCATGCCCGCAGTGGCCTCTCCGCAAGAAGTGGTGCGACACTGCGCCGGAGGCGCGCGCAAGCGAATGGCGAAAGGATATCGACCACGCACGCGACCCGGCGGTCAGCCGCCGCTGTCGTCGACGAATTTGAGCGACAGGTTGCGGGCATTCTTGGGAATGTCGAGGCGGCTTTCAGATACCCGCGCTTCCTCATTGGGTTTAAGCCGCGCCTTGTCCGCCTTGGTGATCCAGCTGAACACCAGCCGTCCTTGTGCGTCGCGCAGTTCCACCACGATAGGTGGCACGGTCAGTTCCTGATCGGCACTGTTCACGATGCGGCCGCTGAATGCGAAATATTCCTCGCCAGTAGGCAGCTTGCGCCGCTCCGGCTCCTTGGGGAGATAGAAGAGCAATTGGGGCTGCTGGCGATCGACCGCCAAGCCCAGATTAACCGCCCAGGCGGGGGGACCGAAATGCCAGAGCGCACCGCCCGCCGCAGCCGCAACAAGTGCGAACAGGATCGCACCGATCGTCCAGTAACGCGCCGGATTGCGGCGCGGCCTGCACCGGGGCCGCACAAATTCCGCTGCCGCATAGTCGGCAAAGTTATCCCGCTCCGGAGCGGAAGACGCCGTGGCGACCGCCTCGGGGACAGGCGATAACGCGGGAGCAGGCTCCGCGACCGGAGCGGCCACGGGCAAAGGTGCTGCATCCGGGACCGTTCCTGTCGGAGCGTCTGCCGTCACGGCAGCAGGGGATGGCGCGGGCTCAACAGACGTTATGTCGACTGGAGACACAGGGTCCGGGGCAGCGGGAGCAGGAGAGACAGGCGCCACCACAACAGCGCGCTCTTCGGCTATGATTTGCGAAGCCGGACCGGGCCGGGCGGCCAATTCAGCCCCTTCCTGGAACCAGCTATGCTTGCAGGAGGCGCAGCGCACCCGGCGGCCCTCATGTCCGATGGCGCTATCCGGGACGACGTAGCGCGTAGCACAACTGGGGCAGGTCAGGATCATTCTGACGCCCATAAACACCGCTTTATGCCCAAGGGCAAGCACGGTTAATATTCACATGTAGTGCCGCCTCGATCCCACTGCGACCTGCCTTACAGGCCGTCTTTACGGGGATGGGTCGCCTGTGCCATGGAGGGCGTCGACCCGCGTCCACAGGCGAACGCGCGGCGCATGATGTCAGGGGTTCCCAACGGGGCGGCGATGACGGCGATCGTCCAGTTTGAAAATGTCGGCCTGCGTTATGGTTTCGGCGGGGAGACGCTCTCCGACCTCAACTTCTCGCTGGAGCAGGGCAGCTTCTATTTCCTGACCGGGGCATCGGGCGCGGGCAAGACCTCGTTGCTGAAACTTCTTTACCTCGCCCAGCGACCGAGCCGGGGCGCGATCCACCTGTTCGGCACCGATATCGTGACCATGGCGCGCACCCGCCTGCCCGGTTTTCGCCGGCGGATCGGCGTGGTGTTCCAGGACTTCCGGCTGGTGCCGCACCTGTCGGCCTATGACAATGTCGCACTGCCCCTCCGCATCGCCGGGGTATCCGACACACAGCTCAGGACGCCGGTGGAGGAGATGCTGCACTGGGTCGGGCTGACCGACCGGGCCAACGCCCTGCCCGCGACCCTCTCCGGCGGGGAACAGCAGCGCGTCGCCATCGCCCGTGCGGTGATCGGGCGGCCCGAACTGCTGGTGGCGGACGAGCCGACCGGCAACGTCGATATGGAGATGGCAACGCGGCTCATCACGCTGTTCGAGGCGCTGAACAAGCTAGGCACCACCATCGTCGTGGCCACCCATGACTTCAATCTGCTGGGCAAGGTCACCAATGCACGGATGATGCGGCTGGACGAGGGCAAGCTGGTCGACCCCACCGGCGCGCTACGCTATCCTCCGCGTGGTACGATGCCGCCCGAACTACCGAGAATGGCAGGCCCCGAAGTTGCCCCGCCACAATGGTAGACCGTGCGATCACCAGCGGCAGCGCCAACGACCGCCTGCTGCCCCAGGGGCGGCT
The DNA here is from genome assembly GCA_036384115.1 of Sphingobium sp. Classification (GTDB taxonomy): domain Bacteria; phylum Pseudomonadota; class Alphaproteobacteria; order Sphingomonadales; family Sphingomonadaceae; genus Sphingobium. The sequence continues at coordinate 49,540 of DASVMZ010000042.1, read as the reverse complement.
GGCCGGGCCGATGCCGTGGATCGTGGCGATCATGATCTTTCTCACCGTGCTGGCCTGCGCGGCAGGTATCGCGCTGGGCGAAGGCGCTGCCGGGATGCGCGATGCGGTCGCGAACCGGCTGACCATACAGGTGACAGAAGCGGACGCTGTGCGGCGCGATGCGTTGACGGCGCGTATTCGGGATAAAGTGGCGGGCCTGCCTGGCGTTGGCCGGATCATGGTCGCGCCGCATGAAGAACTGGTTCGCCAGCTCGAACCCTGGCTTGGCGGGGATGCCGAAGCCGCAGAAATTCCGATCCCGGCGCTGATCGACATCGACCTGTCCGTCGCGGGCGAGGCGGCGGACAGAACGCGCGGCGCCATCGCCGCGACGGTTGCGGCCATCACCCCGGACGCGCGGGTGGAACCCCATGCCACCTATATCGCGCCGGTCGTGGCACTGGTCCGCACGGTCGGCTGGGTGGCGCTGGCCATCGTCGCGCTGATGGCGATTGCCACTTCTTTCGTCGTGGTGCTGGCGGCGCGCGGCGCCCATGCCACCCATCGCGGCACCATCGAGGTCATGCACATGCTGGGCGCTACCGACGGACAGGTCATGCGCCTGTTCCAGCGCCGGATGATCCGTGACGTCAGCTTCGGCTCGGTCGTCGGACTGGTGGCGGCAGGCGCGATTATCCTGCTGGTTGGTCGCTCGGTCGGGCTTCTGGCAGGCGATTTGATGGGAAGCATCGCGCTGCCCTGGTGGGGCTGGATCGTCCTGCCCATCCTGCCCATAGCGTTCATCGGCGTCGCATGGCTCGCCGCGCGACTGACGCTGGCCTCCGCGCTAAGCCGTTCGCTATGAGGATGGTATCATGATCCTGCGCGCGCTTGCCATCATCCTGCTGGGATGGATGGGCGCTTTCGCGCTCTTCGCCACCACCCTGCCCCCGGCCGCGCGGGAGGAACGGACCGATGGCATCGTCGTGCTGACCGGCTCCGCAGGACGGATCGAACGGGGCGCTGCCTTGCTGAGGCGGGAGCGGGCCGAGCGCATGCTGATTTCCGGCGTGGACCAGGATGCGGGCAAAATCTCGATCAGCCGGGCCTATGGCATCGGCATGAAGATGATGCGCGCCCAGGTGGACCTGGGCCATGAAGCGATCGACACGCGCTCCAACGCGATCGAGACCGCCGCCTGGATCAAGCGGCGGGGCTATCGCTCCATCCGCCTCATCACCGCCGACTGGCATATGCGCCGCGCCCGCTATGAGCTGGAACGCCAGTTGCCGGACAGTATAAGGATCGTGTCGGACGCCGTGCCGACCCAGCCCAGCCTGCGGATATTGCTGCGGGAATTTCATAAATATGCATTGCGCCGCATTGTCGGCCTTGCGGGAATCTGAACCTATCATGCGGAAATCCATCGCCATCCTCCGGTCGGCCCTCTTCCTGCTGGTCTTCGGCATTATCACGGTCGCCTGGCTGCCCTTCTGCCTCCTCGTCATGCCGCTGGGCAAACGGGTGTTCATTCCCATCGCCATCGCCTGGTCTAGCTTTCATCGCATTTGCGCCCGCTGGATCGTCGGGCAGCGGGTGGTGGTGCAGGGGACATTTCCCAAAGAGCCGGCCTTCTATGTCTTCAAGCATGAATCCATGTTCGAGACGTTGGACCTGCCCCACCTGCTGAGAGGTCCGGTCATCGCCGCCAAGCAGGAACTGCTGGAACTGCCGGTATGGGGACGGCTCGCCCGCAGCTATGGACTGCTCGCGGTGGACCGGACGGCGGGCGCCTCCGCGCTGCGCCGCCTGCGGGCCGAGGCGCGCGAGGCGATTGCTGCGGGGCGCGCATTATGCCTCTTCCCGGAGGGCACGCGCGTGCCGCATGGCGAGGCTCCAGCGCTCAAGTCCGGCTTTGCAGGTCTCTATTCGCTGCTCAAGATCCCGGTGGTGCCGGTGGCTGTACTCAGCGGGGAACTCAATCCCAAGGGGTTCCTGCGCTATTCTGGAGACATCATCTATCGGGTGGGCGAGGCCATCCCCCCTGGCCTGGACCGCGCAGTGGCAGAGGAACGGGTCCATGCCGCGATCAACGCCCTGAACAGCGCACCCTGATCGGTCGAGGCGCGAGTACGTCGACCGGGAGTCGGCCTGCCGCGAAATAGATTCGGGTCGTCGTTCATTCATTGTCGCTTCATCGCATGGGTCGGATAGCGTGTCCTGTGGTGCGCCCGCTGCGCGACCACCAGCAGGAGCTGTCGGGGGACGCATGATGAGGATTTCCACGGTTCAAGCGGACCGGATGTTTCGACCGATGCACCGCTGGGCAAGCCGATGCGCCGCAGGGCTGGCACTCATCCTGATGGTGGCACAGGGCGGGACCGCGCTCGCGCAGGTCCGCACCGTCGACCCAAACAGCGCCATCGATTCCGATCTGGCACCCGTTCCACCTGCGGGCGATGTGACGCCGCCATCCGTATCGTCGACACCATCGACATCGTCGGCGCCCGCCACCCCATCATCGGCGACGGCCGATCCGGCTGCCGAACCCTATAGCGCCAACCTGCCACCCAGCGCGGCGACCGGCGGTTATCAGAAGGACGATGTGATCGCTGGTGCGGAAGGGGTTTTCGGCAAGGGCGCGGAAGGACTGGCGTCGCTGATCGAAAAGATTCTCAAGGAGCAGGGCGAACCCATCGGCTATATCGCCGGGCGTGAGGCATCGGCCGCGATCGTCGTTGGTCTGCGCTATGGCTCCGGCACGTTGACCCACAAGATAGAGGGCGAGCGAAAGATCTATTGGACCGGCCCTTCCATCGGGTTCGATGTGGGTGGCAATGCATCCAAGGTTTTCGTGCTGGTCTATAACCTGTTCGACACCCAGAAACTGTTCAGCCGCTTCCCCGGTGGCGAAGGGGCTGCCTATATCGTCGGCGGGTTCACCGCGACCTATCTCCGCAAGGGCGACATCGTCCTGATCCCTATCCGGCTGGGTGTCGGATGGCGGCTGGGAATCAACGCGGGCTATATGAAATTTTCCGAGAAGGGACAGTTTCTCCCTTTCTGAGGATTGCTCCGGCCCTTCATAAACCAGCAGACATATCAGACGCCCCCGTGCCCACCCCGGCAGGGGGCGTTTTGCTTCATGCACAGTCTTGGACGACTTACTTCTTTGAAGGCCGTCTCCATCTCTTACGGAATATATCTCGATATATTTTGATTTTCGATATATCGAGATATATATCCAGGTCATGAAAAACCACACACATACCCGCAAGCACGGGGGCGGCATGGGCCGCCATTTCACCGATCACTCCCTTTTCGGCCATCGCCGGGGAGAGGATCATCACCACCATGGCGGTCATCATCGGGGCGGCGGACGCGGTATCGGGGAAGGCCGGGGTGGCGGAAGTCGTCGCGGGGGTCGCCTGTTCGACTATGGCGAACTCCGGCTCCTCGTCCTTGCCCTGCTCTCCGGCCAGCCTGCCCATGGATATGAACTGATCAAGGGCATCGAGGAGCGGTTCGGCGGCAGCTATTCACCCAGCCCCGGCGTCATCTACCCCACCCTCTCCTGGCTGGAAGATATGGGCTATACCCGGGTCGAGGCCACCGAAAGATCGCGCAAGTGCCACAACGTGACCGAGGAGGGCGCCGCGTTCCTGGCCGCCAATCGGGTGGCGGCCGATGCGCTGCTGGCTCGATCTTCCGGCGAAATCGGCAGGCCGGGCGTTCCCGCGCCGGTGATCCGCGCCATGGAAAATCTCAAGCTCGCCATGCGGCTGCGTTTTCGGGAAGGCCCGATCGACGAAATCGCGGCCCAGACAATCGCCGCCGCCATCGACGAGGCGGCCCGCTTCGTGGAGCAATACAAATGATCACCGAGAGCATCACCACCACCGAAGAAGCCAAGACGACAGCCGCCCGCAGCATCGCGGACATTCCCACGGACAAGGCGAGCCGCTACCTCCAGCAACTCGCCAAACATTTCGCGCACAAGCTGCCGGTGACGTTCGACCCACAGGCGGGCGAGATCGTCTTTGCCATCGGCACCTGCCGCATGACGGCGAATGATACCCGCCTGACCCTGACCCTCATCGCACCAGATGCGGCGCAGATGCCGCAGTTGCAGGATGTGGTCGTGCGCCATCTCGTGCGCTTTGCCGTCCGCGAGGAGATTGCCATGGAGTGGCGCGCCGCCTGATGGCCGCCCGCATGGAGGCGATGCGCTAGAGCATTTTCGAAGCAGATGGCATCATCTGCTGGCTCGGAAAATGCAGAAAACAAAAGACAAATAGAGCACGGGCCGATCCAGTGAGATCGGATCATGCTCTAGCCCCGGCTCTCACCTCTTGCCATCGAAGGTTTTCATGGCAAGGATTTAGCCATGACCGCAAGCCAGATTCTCGACCTCTTGATCGTTGCCCTTACCAAGAAGGGCGGCGGCACGCGGCGGCGCTGGCGGCAGGTGATCGGGCCGGTCCGCATCTATGATCCGGCAACCCACCCCCATTGCAACTGGTCGGTATCACCAACTGGCGACGCGCAGGAAAATGCCCAGATCGAGCGGCTGCTGGATGATGTCCGGTTGACCTATCCGCTGATCGTACAGGACTAGCGATCCCGTCAGGCGGACATCATGTGAGCGAACGTCAGACAAGCATTAAGCAGCTTGGGCCGCGTCAATGCCTAGCCAGGTATGGGCGGCATTGCGGACATGAAGAAGGCGGCTTCCTCCGCCGTCTTGGGCTTGCCCTGCACCCTGTCCAGGCTGGTGGAGACAAGGGTCGCGATACGGTCGCCCTTCCGGCAGTGGTCTAGCCATAAGGCAAGCAGGCGATCCGCATTGTCGTCCACGATCACTGGCAGCCGCAATGGTTCCAGAACAGGCGCAGCGGCCCGCGCGCACTCGACGCCGCCATCTCCCGCCCCAGTTCGTATCCCGCCATGTCACCCTCATCCTATGTCGTGCCGGGCTGCCCCGGTCATCGGGCCGTGCCGCCATCATCCGGCTCGGCCAACCTTATTCAAGGATAGTGGGTGCCAGATAGTTTCCGAGGGGATTATTCCTGGCTTTCCAATGTCGCCAGAAAGGCGATGAAACCGCGCTCCTCGCGGCTCAGCCATTGCGTCGCACGGGGGAGAGAGGTGGCGGCGCGCCATGCGACCTGATCGCCGGACTTGGCCAATTCGATCAGGGCGGGATGGACATAGCTTTTGCGGCTGATAGCAGGCGTGTTGCCCAGCGCCTCTGCCACCTGTTCCAGCATCGTCTTGAGACTGACGGTGCCCGTGTCATGCCAGAGCGCGGCAAAAGCGGTGACGCTGCCGCCCCAGGTGCGGAAATGCTTGGCGGAAATACCCGGTCCCATCGTCTCGCGCAGATAGGCGTTGACGTCGGTGGACAGGACATCGTGGCGGGCGCCGTCCTCATCGACATATTGGAACAGGCGCTGACCGGGCAAATCCTGCATCGCGCGCACGAAGCGGGTGAGGCCCGCGTCGCGCACGCGCCGCTCGTGCATCTTGCCCGACTTGCCGCGATAGGAGAGCCGCAAGCCCCCGCCCTCCAGTGCAGCGTGGCGCATGCGAAGGGTGGTAGCGCCATAGCTCTTATTTTCTTCGGCATAGCGGTCGTTGCCGACGCGGATCATGCCGATGTCAAGCAAACGGACGAGAGCGGCGAGCGCCCGCTCGCGATCGACGCTGCGTTTCCCAAGGTCCGCCTCCACACGGGCACGTAATTTCGGCAAGGCATGGCCAAAGGTGGCGCATCCCGCATATTTGCCCGCGTCCTGCGTCTCGCGATAGGCAGGGTGATAACGATATTGCTTGCGCCCGCGCGCATCATAGCCTGTCGCCTGTAGATGGCCGTTGGGGTCGGGGCAATACCAGCATTTCTGATAAGCGGGCGGCAGGCCGATGGCGCGGAGGCGGTCGATCTCCGCCCGGTCGGTGACACGGGCGCCGTCCGGGGCAAAGAAAGCAAAATATTTGCCCTTTCTGCGCCGGACGATGCCGGGTGTACTGTCTTCGGTGAAATGAAGGTCGGGCGGTGACGGGATAAGGGGCTGCGTTGCCATGGGGCGGTAACGCATGGGACTGGTTTTGGGTTCTTGGATGCCGGATCGGCAGGCGAGGAACCCGCTCCCTCTCACCGTCCCAGCCCGAAATCCACCCCGATCCAGAGCGTGCGGGGCGTACCCAGATCTTCCGACAAAGAAGGGCTGCTGACGCGGCGGGTATAGATGGCCGCGTCGAAGATATTCTCCGCCCGGCCGATCAGCGCGACACCATGGCCCAGCGGGATGCGGGCAAAAGCGTCCAGCACCAGCGCGGCGGGCAGGCTGTCGATGCCCAGGTCATCCTCATATTGCCGCCCGATGTAGCGTAGGGTGCCAGCAAGGCGCGCTCCGCCTTCCGGCGCCCAGGCCAGTGTCGCCGAACCGGCGTGCCGCGGGCTTTGCGCCGGGTCGCGTCCATCGATACGCTGCACTGCCGACAGGCCGGGTATAGCGGCCGATGAATCCCGTACTTTTGAGTAGCTGTAGGTGTAGGAGCCGGAGAAGGTCATGGTGCCCATCCGGGCGCTGGCCGTCAGTTCCAGTCCCTTGGCTTCTATCGCGTCGACGTTGCGACGGGTGCGGGTGACGGTCGTACCACTGATGGCGGTGGTGACGTTGGCGATGGCGGCATCCAGCCGGTTGTCGAAGGCAGTGAGGCCAATCGCGATGCCGGGCGTCGGGGTGAGGTCGAGGCCGATCTCCGCGCCACGCAGATGCTCCGGCGCCAGGTCGGCGTTTGCGTTGGTGGTGACGGGAAAGACGGCGAAGCTGCGATACAGTTCGTTGAGGGTCGGCAGGCGAAAGCCGGTATAGGCCGCCGCACGCAGGGAAATGCCCGAGCCGGCTTTCCACAGGGCGCCGGCCCGCCCGCCCGCCTCCCAGCCGGAGCGTTCGGGATAGACCATAGCGAGGAGGATCGTGCCGGTGGGATTGCGCCGTTCGGACAGGGCATCGCTGATCGTCCAATGATCGATGCGCGCACCGCCGGTCAGTACCAGCGCGCCTATCGTCCAGTCATCCTCGATAAAGCCGCCGACCGTGCGTTGCCGTCCGCGCGCGAGGCGGCGTTCGGTCAGGGGGTTGGCGGCGAGATTCGCGTTATAGGCATCCTCCCGCATGGTGCCGCTGGCCTGGCGCGCGTCCATACCGAAGCGCAGGAGGTGCGCGTCGCCAACGGGCGGGCGCAGTTCGACCTTGCCGCCGAGGCCGAGCGCGGGCGTGTCGCGCTGGTCGAGGGTCTTGCGGAAACTGCTGCTGCTGATGACGATGTTGGCGAAGTTGCGTGCCTGTACATAGGCAAGGGCATCGACCTGCCATGCGCCGTGCGAGAGCAATCGCAGGGAGGCGTCCTGCCCCTCGGCATGGCTGTCCGCCCCGGCAAAGCGCAGGGTGCGATCATCGCGGTAGAGAAGGAGGCGAGCCTGTATTTCCGCACCGTCGCTGACGGGGGCCACGGCGCGTAACGAAGTGCTCCAGCCGGTGTAGCGGGACGGGACGGTGGCGGCGACACGTTGGCTGGCGGGTGTAGTGTCGAAGCCGTCGCCACGCTCGTACCGGCCGGAGAGGGAGATGAAACCGCTGCCCACATCCGGCGAGACAGTGGCGGAAAGTTCGGCGGCATTGCGGCTGCCGTACAGCGCCGTGGCGGACGCAAGGGGGAGGTCTGTGCGAGTCGCGCTGGCCATGGCGATAGTCCCGGCGACCGCACCCGCACCAAAGGCGCCGCCCCCGCCGCCACGCGTCACCCGAATGGCGGACAGCCGGTCGGGGACGATGGCGCTGTAAGGGATGTTGCCGAAGAAGGGATCGGCCATGGGCACGCCGTCAAGCAGGAGCAGTGTCCGGCTGGCCGCATTGCCGCCCAACGCACGCAGGTTTGCGCCCTGCGCGGACGGGTTGGCGGAGCGGCTGTCCGAACGGCGGAATTGGGAGAAGCCCGCGACATCGCGCAGCACATCCTCGACCCGGCCGGACGCATCGGCGCGGAGCCGGGCGGCATCTATCAGCGTCTCGCCATAGGCCGGCGTACCCGGCGGCAGGGCCAGCGTACCGCCCAGCACGATGATGGGCTGCGGCGAGTCCGCTGTCCCCTCCCCCTTTGCCTCAGCCAGCACCGGTGCGGATGCCAGAGCCGCCGCGCTGAACAGGGAAGACAGCATGGCGGCGCGGGGCAGGGCGGGGATCACGAGAGGAAGCAGGAACATTCACGACGGGTATCGGTTGACCGGCGCCACTGTCAACAAGCGCGACCGCGCCGGAGATCAGGCACTCGCCGGTTTGCATCCCCCGGCATGACCGGAGCGATAGCCTCATGCGGCGCGGAGATCCTTCGCAGGCGCAGAAGATTGGTCGCGCCCAGCACAGGCACGACGCCCGCAATCACCCTGAAGGGGATGTAGCTGTTCGTCTGCTCCAGTACGATGCTGAGCAGGATCGCGCCCGCCGCCCCGTGACGAGGGCAAGCACCGTGCTGTAATTATCCATCCCGAAATAGCGCACGACCGCATAAGCCATGATGTCGGATTCAGGGCTATAAGAGATGTCGAACATGGCGACGGGCGAGGCGAGGATGAACAGGCCGACGCCGGAAATCACCATGCCCGTGAAGGCGCCCCAATGCGTCGGAAAATGGTCGAGTGCCGCACCAAGGCCAAACGCCCGGCCCTTACGCCAATGGCAGAGGTGGAAATGATGACGCTCGCCGTCGTGGGCGACAGATGCTTGTCCAGCAACATCATATTGAGCCGCGACTGGGCCAGCGCATAAGGCGTGCAGTATATGGGTTCACCGATGCAGGCAAACTGCAACATCTGGACATTTATGTGATGCCACTGGGTTGATCATTGATACGCCCGGTTGGGCGGGCGACGTCATCGTCATCGCTGGTCCGCCGCCCCTTCCCCACAGATTGCACGGAAAGGGGCGGCGCATAACAGGGTCATTCGGCGGCCAGCGCCTCCTGCTCGGCGGGCAGGCGAATCAGGTGGTCAAAGGCCGAGAGGGCGGCGGTGGACCCCTGCCCCATGGCAATGACGATCTGCTTATACGGCACGGTGGTGCAATCGCCCGCCGCGAACACGCCCTCATGGCTGGTGTGGCCGCGATGGTCGATCTCGATCTCACCCCGATTGCTCAGGCCGATGCTGTCGCGCAGCCATTCGGTGTTGGGGACGAGGCCGATCTGGACGAAAATGCCCTCCAGCTCGACCAGATGCGAACTGTCATGGTTGCGATCCTTGTAGGTCAGACCGATCACCTTCTCGCCATCGCCATGCACTTCGGTCGTCAGGGCCGAGGTAATGACGGTGGTGTTAGGCAGGCTGGCCAGCTTGCGCTGCAACACCGCGTCAGCGCGCAACTGGCTGTCGAATTCGACCAGCGTGACATGAGAGGCCAGGCCTGCGAGGTCGATGGCCGCCTCTACCCCTGAATTGCCGCCGCCGATAACCGCGACGCGCTTGCCCTTGTAGAGCGGTCCATCGCAATGGGGGCAGTAGGCGACACCGCGATTGCGATATTCATCCTCGCCCGGCACGTTCATATGCCTCCAGCGCGCGCCGGTGGAGAGAATGACGGTCTTGGCCCGCAGGGACGCACCGCTTTCCAGCTTCACCTCGGTCAGGCCGCCAACATGGCGGGCGGGGATGAGTTGCACCGCTTTCTGGAGGTTGATAATGTCCACGTCATAGTCGCGGACATGCTGTTCCAGATGCGCGGCGAGCTTTGGCCCTTCGGTGTGTGGCACGGAGATGAAATTCTCGATCGCCATGGTGTCGAGCACCTGCCCGCCGAAACGCTCGGCTAGCACTCCGGTGCGGATACCCTTGCGCGCCGCATAGATGGCTGCCGCCGCGCCCGCGGGGCCACCGCCTACGACGAGGACGTCGAACGGCTCCTTGGCAGCGATCTTCTGGGCGGCCTTGGCCACAGCGCCGGTGTCCAGCTTGGCGAGTATCTGCTCCAGTTCCATGCGGCCCTGCCCGAAGGATTCGCCGTTGAGGTAGACCGAAGGCACAGCCATGACCTTGCGGCTCTCCACCTCATCCTTGAAGAAAGCGCCGTCGATGGCGGTCGCCCGGATGCGCGGATTGAGAATGCTCATCAGCGTCAGCGCCTGCACCACGTCGGGGCAGTTCTGGCACGACAGCGAGAAATAAACCTCGAAGTCAAAATCGCCATCCAGCGCCTTGACCTGCTCGATCACCTCGTCGCTGAACTTGGGCGGGTGGCCACCGGTCCACAGCAGGGCGAGGACGAGCGAAGTGAATTCATGGCCGAGCGGAATACCGGCAAAGCGGATGCCCTGGGTTTCACCCACACGGCTGATGCGGAACGACGGCTTGCGCGCATCCCCTTCATCGGCGGCGAGGGACACAAGGTCGCTCATCCCTGCGATCTCTTCGAGCAGATCGCGCAGTTCATTCGACCTGGGCGTGCCGTCGAGCGAGGGGACCAGCTCGATGGGGTGCCGGATATTGGCCATATAGGCCTGCAACTGGCTCTTGATCGTGGCATCGAGCATGGCGGAACTCCTTTGCATAAGGTGGTTTGGGTGCCAGCCCCGGAGCCATTGAAAGGCTCCGGGACCAGCGAAGATTTGGGCTTAGATCTTGCCCACAAGGTCGAGCGAAGGGGCAAGAGTGGCTTCACCCTCTTCCCACTTGGCGGGGCAAACCTCACCCGGATGGCTGACCCAATATTGGAGAGCCTTGATCTTGCGGAGCAGTTCGGCGGCATTGCGACCGACGCCTTCGGGGGTGATCTCGACGAGCTGGATCGTGCCCTCGGGATCGACGACGAAAGTGCCGCGATCGGCAAGGCCGACGCCTTCACGCAGAACGTCGAAGTTCTTGGTGATCGTGTGGTTCTGGTCGCCTACGAGGTAATAATTGACCTTGCCGATGGCGGGCGAGCTGTCGTGCCAGGCCTTGTGGCTGAAATGCGTGTCGGTCGAAACGCCATAGACTTCGACGCCCAGGCCCTGGAGCGTGGGATAGATGTCGGCCAGGTCTTCCAACTCGGTCGGGCAGACGAAGGTGAAATCCGCGGGGTAGAAGAAGAAGACGGCCCACTTGCCGAGAACGTCTGCCTCGGTCACGTCCACGAACTTGCCTTCCTTGAAGGCCGTGGCGGTAAAGGGCAGAATCTTGGTGCTGATAACGGACATACACACTCCTTGGGTTGTCATGACGCAGCCTCTGTAGGCCGCACCCTGTGAAAAGCAAAAACGATAAGTTTGTGCGCTGTAATCGGATTACTCGATTTTTCAATTAGGGTGAGCGTGATAGCCCAAGTCTCCTCCAGAACTTGTCCATATCGGTGCCATGGCGCACCCGGTCAGCGGGACGGAGCGCAGGCCACACCGTAAAAACACCGCGTTCGGGGGGCATTTGCGTGGTCGCCAGCCTGTGTTGCACTCCCCCGATAAACAGAGCCGATAAGTAGGAGAGAGGCATGCGATATTCGGGCAAGGTCGCGATCGTGCCCGGCGACGCGCGGGCGGCATCGACGCGGGCATCGCAACGGGACTGGCGAAGGCGGGCCTCAAGGTGGTGGTAGTGGTGGACATCGACCCGAACAGGGGCAAGACAACCGCCGATGCGCTGACCGCCGCCGGCTATTGCGCGATATTTCTGCCCATGGACATCGCATCGCCCGAGTCGGCAGAGGCGAGGGCGGCAGCAGCATTGGATCGCTTCGGACGTATCGACTATCTGGTCAACAATGCCGCACTGTTTCGGCGGCAAGGACAGGAGCGGGCTGCTCGGCATGGACTGGGACGTGCTGATGCAGCATTCCCAGATCGACCTGTTCGGCGGCCTGGTCGCGACCCGCGCGGTCGCACCATATATCGAGAAGGAAGGTGGCGGGGCCATCGTCTGCACCAGCTGCACTGCGGCTTGGCTGGATGGTGGCCATTATGCCGTGGCCAAGGCCGGGTTGAACGCACTGGTCCAGTCGCTGGCCCGCGAACTGGGGCCAAAGAACATCCGCATCAACGCCATTGCGCCGGGGATGACCGACACGGCCGCAATGCAGGAACAGGTGCGGCCGGAATGGATCGAGTCGCAACTGGAGAATCTGGCGATCAAGCGGCTGGCACGCCGCAGGATCATGCAGAAACGGTGAAGTTCCTGCTATCCGACGGCGCCGCCTTCATTACCGGCCAGATTATTGTGGTGGACGGGGGGAACCTGTACGCACGGTTGTGATACAGGGAGGCGGACGATGGCGATCCCCAAGCCCTCACCACGCTTCGGTCGCCAGCCTACACCCTAATAGCCAGCACCCAGATCCACCACATTGGTCATGGGCGCGCCCGCACGGAACGCCACCAGATTCTTCAGGAATAACCGTGCTGCCTTGTGCATCATGCTTGTCTGGCTGCGGCCGGATAAATGCATGGATATCAGGCAGTTGGGCGCGCGCCACAGCGGATGCTCCGGTGGCAGCGGCTCGGGCGAGACCGTATCCAGAAATGCGCCCGCCACCGACCCAGCCTCCAGTGCCGCGATCAAGGCGGTTTGATCCACCAGGTCGCCGCGGGCGATATTCACCAGCCATGCGGTAGGCTTCATCGCGGCCAATTCCACAGCGCCGATCATCGCGCGCGTTTCACCCGTCGCCGGTGCGCCGATGATGACCCAGTCAAATTCGCCAAGCCTTGTGCGCCACTGGTCGCCCGCCAGCGTGCCATCGCGGCCGGACCGGGTCACGCCCGTCACGGCCACGTCGAACGCCGTCAGCCGTTTCGCGATCAACGTGCCGATATGTCCGTATCCGATAATGAGGGCGCGGCTGCCCTCCAGTTCAACCTTGCCCGGCACCTTATCGATCCAGTGCTGGCGGTCGGCCTGACGCACCACCTCATCATAACGTTTGGCCGCCGCCAAAATGCCCAGCAACGCATAATCCGCTACCGCCGCAGCATTCAGGCCGCTGCCATTGGTCAGGATGACGCCCCGCGCACGCAACCCCGCAAGGTCGAGCGATTCGATTCCCGCCGCCATGGTGGACAGCCATTGCAGTTGCTCGCCCCTGGCCACTATCGGGGGAATTTCGCGCACGCCCATGAGGTCGAGCCATGCGGCATCCACTTGCCCGATCAGTTGCGCGGCTTCCGCCAGGTCATGCCACCACAGGGCGGTCACATCGTCCGGCACGCCCGGCGCGATCACATCGCGCAGGGACGCCGGGACGAGGATCTTCATGGCAAGGCCCCCTTCTGCCCCTTATTCCGGGGCCTTGGCCACACCGACCAGCGCGGGACGCAGCAACCGGTCCTTGATCATATAGCCCGCCTGCAATTCCTGCACGATGGTGCCGGGAGCAGCGTCCGCGTGGGGCATTTCGATCATCGCCTGATGCTTGTTGGGGTCGAGAGCCTCGCCCAGCGAGACGAACCGCTCGATGCCATTCTTGCGAAGGACGCTTTCCATATCCTTGGCGGTCGCGTCGAGGCCGATGACCAGGCCCTTGAACTTGTCGTCACCGCGCAGATCCGCCGGGATCGAACCGATGGCCCGCTCCACATTGTCCGCCACTGACAGGATTTCACGGGCGAAGCTGGTCGCGGCATAAGCGCGTGCGTCGGTCAGTTCCTTTTCCAGACGGCGACGCACATTCTGCGTCTCGGCATGGGCGTAGAGAATGTCCTGCCTGGCGGTGGCGAGTTCCTCCTCCAGCGCCGCGATACGCCGGGCGGCGGCATCGCCCCCTGTGCCATCCGTATCGGCAACTGCCACATCCTCGGGCAGCGTATCTTCGGCTTCGATGTTGTTTTCTGCGTCTGTCATTGCATCAATCTCGTCAAGGTCTGTGCTGTGAAGTCAACCATGGGAACCACCCGCGCATAGTTCAAGCGGGTGGGGCCAATGACCCCGACCACGCCAACCACGCGCCCCCCAGGGCCGCGATAAGGCGCCGCTATGATCGAAGAACCGGACAGGGAAAAGAGCTTGTTCTCCGATCCGATGAAAATCCGGGTCGATGTGCCCGCGCGGGCGCGGTCGAGGAGGCGGGCGATCTCGCTCTTTTCCTCCAGTTCGTCGAGCAACTGGCGTACCCGGTCGAGGTCAGCTGTGGTGCCCTCGTCGATCAGGTTCGCCTGTCCTCGCACGATCAGGATGGGCCGGTCGAGCGTGTCGGTCGTCCAGGCGGCGATGCCGCTCTCCACCAGCGTGCGCGCGGCAGCATCGATGGCGTGGCGCGCCAAGTCCAACTCGCGTGTCAGATTCGCCTGCGCCTCGCTAAGCGTGAGGCCTCCCAGCCGGGCGGTCAGGAAATTGGCCGCCTCCGCCAGCATGGACGGCCGCGTACCGGGTGCCAGCTCCACGATGCGATTTTCGACACTGCCATCCTCGCCCACCAGCACGGCCAGCGCCTGCCGGTCGGAAAGGGGCGCAAAACTGAACTGCCGGATGATCGTCTCACGCCGGGGCACCATGACGAGACCCGCACAGGCGGACAGACCGGAGAGGACGGAGGAAGCACCCGCCAGCGCCTCCTCGATCGGGCCTTCACCGGTCAGTTGCCGCTCGATCGCGCGCTGCTCCTCCTCGGAGGGATCGGCAGATTGTAACATGCCATCGACGAACAGGCGCAGCCCCGTCTCGGTCGGAATGCGCCCGGCTGAGGTATGGGGCGCCGCGAGCAGTCCCACCTCCTCCAGATCCTGCATCACGTTGCGGATGGACGCAGGAGAGAGATTGATGCCGGCAAGACGACTGATCGTGCGCGAGCCGACGGGCTGGCCCACGTCCAGGTAGGATTCGACAACAACGCGGAAGACATCGCGTGCGCGGTCGCTCAGGTCGGTGATGCTCGTCGCGATCATGAGCCGCCAATGTAGGATGCTTCGGCCCCAGGCTCAACCGCGCTCTGGAATCGGATGATCCTCAGACGGTGAAGCTCTCGCCGCAGCCGCAGGCCCCCTTGGCATTGGGGTTGGTGAAGACGAAACCGGCGGTGAAGTCATCCTCCACCCAGTCCATGACCGACCCGATCAGATAGAGGACCGATGGACCGTCGATGTAGAAGAGGCCGCCAGGCGTGGTGATCTTTTCGTCGAACCTGGCCTCCTCGCTCACATAGTCGACCGAGTAGGCAAGGCCCGAGCAGCCGCGACGGGGCGTGGACAGCTTGACGCCGATCGCGCCTTCGGGAGCCTTCTCCATCAGGTCGGCGATGCGCCGCTCCGCGCCGGGCGTGAGGGTTACGGCGGCGGGCCGGGCGCGGCCAGCCGAAGGCGTGGCGGTCGAGGGTGTAGTCTGCACGTTCATCACAGCATCCCCAGTTCGAGTTTTGCCTCGTCGGACATTTTCTGCGGATCCCATGGCGGATCCCAGACCAGATTGACCTCGGCATTGCCGACGCCCGGAACGGAGCCGACACGCAGTTCCACCTCCGCCGGCATGGATTCCGCAACCGGGCAATGCGGTGTGGTCAGCGTCATGGTGACGACCGCATGGCCATCATCGGATACTTCGACGCCATAAATCAGGCCGAGGTCATAGATATTCACCGGAATTTCCGGGTCGAAAATCTCGCGCAGCGCGGTGATGACGCCTTCATAGACATCGCCGCCCGGTTCGCCGGTTTTCACGCCCTCCGGCTTTTCCTGGAGAAATCCTTCCAGATAATCACGTTTGCGGGGTACGGGAGCCTGATGCGCCGTGTCGTCGGTGGGCACGCCCGAGGCGTTGACATCCACGCGCGCGCGCGCAGGCGGCGTCACGCCGTCCACTTCCTCGACCGCGATCCTGCGGCTCTCGCCAGCTTGCTCAGTCCCGATGTCCTCAGCCCCGATGTCAACCATTGCCGAAAATCTTCCTTACCCGTTCCATGCCACGCGCCAGCGCCTCAATGTCGCTGGTGTCATTGTAAATCCCGAAGCTCGCCCGCGCGGTGGCGGGCACGCCCAGCGCCTCCATCAGCGGTTGCGCGCAATGATGGCCCGCGCGGATGGCGACACCGCTTTCGTCCAATATGGTGCCGATGTCGTGCGGATGCACCCCCTCCATCACAAAGGAGACGATACCGGATGCATTCTCCGGTCCCAGCACCCGCACGCTGTTGATGCTGCCCAGCACATCGCGTGCGGCGCGGACCAGCACATCCTCATGCGCGGCGATGCGGTCCAGCCCGATGGCGGTCACATAGTCCATCGCCGTCGCCAGCCCGATCGCCTCCGCAATGGCGGGGGTGCCCGCCTCGAACCGGGTGGGCGCCGGGGCATAAGTGGTCTTGGCGAACGTCACCCGGTCGATCATCGACCCACCACCCTGCCATGGCGGCATCGTCTGCAATATCTCGTTTCGCGCCCACAGCACGCCGATGCCGGTCGGCCCATATAGTTTATGCCCGGAGAAGGCATAGAAGTCGCAGCCAAGCGCCCCCACATCGACCGCCATTCGCGGCACCGCCTGGCAACCGTCGATGAGGATTTTCGCGCCGACACTGTGGGCGATGTCCGCCGCCCGCCGTGCGTCGAGCATAGACCCCAGCACGTTGGAGACATGGGCGAGTGCAACCAGCTTGTGTTGTCCGGTGATGAGCAGCGCCATCGCGTCGAGATCGATCTGACCATCGGCGGTCAGCGGCACCACGTCGATTTCCGCGCCGACCCGTTCCGCGATCAATTGCCATGGCACGATATTGCTATGATGTTCGAGGGTGGAAAGGAGAATGCGATCCCCCGCCTTGAGGTTCGCCGCGCCCCAGCTTTGGGCGACCAGGTTGATCGCCTCCGTCGCGCCGCGCACAAAGACGATCTCTGCCTCCACGCCGTTGATGAAACGCGCCACCGTGCGCCGCGCCGCCTCATAGGCCAGCGTCATGTCGGCCGAGCGCGTATAGACGCCGCGATGCACCGTCGCATAAGCCTCGCCCATCGCTCGCGCCACGGCGTCGATCACTATATGTGGCTTTTGCGCGGTCGCGCCGGTGTCGAGATAATGCCATGGCTTGCCGTCCGCGCCGATCAGGCCGGGGAAGTCAGCGCGCACGTCGATGGCGGCATCGAGCAGGCTCATGCGATTTTTTCCGCCACATTCAGCGCGGCCAGTTTGGCGAGGGCGGCCTCCTCGAACCGCTCCCGCTCCGCCTCGTCCGCCATATCGTCGAACAGGCCAGCGATGAACGCCTGCAACAACAGGGTCCGCGCGGTTCGGGGGTCCAGCCCGCGCGCCGCGCAATAAAAGAGCGCCGCCTTGTCCAGTTCACCGACCGTCGCGCCATGCGCGCACTTCACGTCGTCGGCAAAAATCTCCAGTTCCGGCTTCGCATTGGCCGTGGCCGTCCGGTCGAGCAGCATAGCCTTCACCGACTGGGCGGCATCCGTCTTCTGCGCATCGCGGGCAACCGCGATCTTGCCGAGGTAACTGCCGGTCGCATGGTCCGCGAGGACGGAGCGCACCGTCTGCTGCGACGTCGCCTCCGGTTCCGCGTGGCGGACGGTGGTGATGACTTCCAGCGTCTGGGTGCCGCCGCCGATGATCGCGGCGTTCAACGCGAAATGTGCGCCCTTTGCCAGCGTCACGTCGAACGTTACCCGGCCCAGTTGCCCGCCGATATTGAGGAGATGGGCGCGGAATGTCGCGCCCTCACCCACCGTCACGGCGAAGTCGCGTATGATCACCGCATCGTCGGCGGCGTCCTGTAACAGGGTGCGCGCCACATACTCGCCCGCGCCGACGGCGATCCGTTCCGGCGCAGCCAGCGGCCAGACGCTCGCCACCGCCTCGACGTCGCTATAGCGCCAGTCCTCGGCCTTCCGGGTGGGCAGCGCGGTCATTACGCTCCAATCTCCGTGCCGGTGATCTCCGCATAGCCTTCGCGCTCCAGTTCCAGCGCCAGTTCCGGCCCGCCCGACTTCACGATCCGCCCGCCCGCGAGGACATGGACAAAGTCCGGTCGCACATAATCGAGCAGCCGCTGATAATGGGTGATGAGCAGCACGGCCTTGTCGGGTTTCCGCATGATCGCGTTGATGCCATGGCCCACGATCCGCAGCGCGTCGATGTCGAGACCCGAGTCGGTCTCGTCCAGGATCGCCAGCTTGGGGTCGAGGATACCCATCTGCACCATTTCGGCGCGCTTCTTCTCGCCGCCCGAAAAGCCGACGTTCACGGGACGCTTGAGCATCTCCATGTCCATGCCCAGCAGGGCCGCCTTTTCCTTGGCCAGCTTGATGAAGGCGCCCCCCGACAGCGGCTCCTCGCCGCGCCCCTTGCGCTGGGTGTTCAATGCCTCGCGCAGAAATTGCAGGTTGGACACGCCCGGGATTTCGACGGGATATTGGAAGCCCAGGAACAGGCCCGCCGCCGCGCGCTCATGCGGCGCGAGGTCGAACAGAGGCTGACCGTCGAAGTCCACGGTGCCGCCGGTGACTTCATAGTTCGGGCGACCGCCGAGCGTATAGGCCAGCGTCGACTTGCCCGCGCCATTCGGCCCCATGATCGCGTGGATTTCTCCCGCGTTGATCGAGAGGGAGAGGCCCTTGAGGATAGGCTTGTCCGCGACGGTGGAGGAGAGGTTGGATATGTTGAGCATCATTGTTTCCGGGAGCGACGGCCTGACTTGGCCATATAATTATTGATGAGATCGCTTTTGCCTACATCGTGATAATGCTGGAGCAGGATAATTATTCCAACTTGGCGGCGGTATCGCGAAATAGTGTCAGCCCTTACGTCCGGACGAGTATATGCCGGAAGAGGGGAAAGATACTTATCCGCGTTATGGTCGACCAAGCGCCTTTCGGGAGCGCAAGCCTCATATGCCTCAGCAAACATTTTTGCGCCCGATTCCAGATTGCCTAAATTACTGTCTGGTTCGTCTTTGACCTTCGCCCAATAACAATCGAAATATGGCGTGTAGATGGCTCTTATTTGCTCGTCGGACCATAGCTGCAATGCCAACTCTCCTCAAGTGTCTGACTAACCGGAGGTTCAGAAGGGGGGAATGCAGCCAATAGCGCGGCGAGAAGGAAACTCACCCCACGCTCCCCTCAAGGCTAATCCCCAGCAGCTTCTGCGCCTCTACCGCGAATTCCATTGGCAGTTGCTGCAACACTTCCTTCGCAAAGCCGTTCACGATCAGGGCCACCGCGCTCTCCTGATCCAGCCCGCGCTGCATGGCATAGAACAGCTGGTCATCGGAAATCTTGGACGTCGTCGCCTCATGCTCGATGGTCGCGCTGGGGTTCTTCACCTCGATATAAGGCACGGTGTGCGCACCGCTCAGCGAGCCGAGCAGCAGCGAATCGCACTGGGTGAAGTTGCGCGCATTCTCCGCGCCCGGTCCCACGCGCACCAGCCCGCGATAAGTATTGTCGCTGTGGCCCGCGCTTATCCCCTTGGACACGATGGTCGAGCGGGTGCCCTTGCCATTGTGGATCATCTTGGTGCCAGTGTCGGCCTGCTGATAATTGTTCGTCACTGCGACCGAGTAGAATTCGCCGACGCTATCCTCCCCGTTCAGTACGCAGGACGGATATTTCCACGTCACCGCGCTGCCTGTCTCGACCTGTGTCCAGCTCACCTTCGACCGTGCGCCCTGGCACAGCGCCCGCTTGGTGACGAAATTATAGATGCCGCCCTTGCCCTCGGCATCGCCGGGATACCAGTTCTGGACGGTCGAATATTTGATCTCCGCATCGTCGAGCGCGACCAGTTCGACAACGGCGGCGTGCAGTTGGTTTTCGTCGCGCATGGGCGCGGTGCAGCCCTCCAGATAGGAGACATAGCTGCCCTTTTCCGCGACGATCAGCGTCCGCTCGAACTGCCCCGTATTCTCCGCGTTGATACGGAAATAGGTGCTGAGTTCCATCGGGCAACGCACGCCTTCCGGCACATAGACGAAGGTGCCATCGGAGAAGACCGCACAGTTTAACGTCGCGAAATAATTGTCGTGCATGGGCACGATGCGGCCCAACCACTTCTTCACCAGATCGGGATATTCGCGGATCGCCTCGCTGATCGAGCGGAAGATGACGCCCGCCTCCTCCAGTTCCTTGCGGAAGGTGGTGGCAACGGAAACGCTGTCGAACACTGCATCCACGGCGATCTTGCGGCTGTTCTTGACGCCCGCCAGCACCTCCTGCTCGGCGATGGGAATGCCCAGCTTTTCATAGGTGCGGCGGATTTCCGGGTCGAGATCGTCCAGACTGTCCAGCTCGATCTTCTTCTTGGGCGCCGCATAATAGTACGCATCTTGGTAATCGATCGGCGGGATGTTCAGCTTGGCCCATTCAGGCGTGGGCATGGTCAGCCACAGCCGATAGGCCTTGAGCCGCCATTCCAGCATCCACTCCGGCTCATTCTTCTTGCCCGAGATGAAACGCACCGTGTCCTCGGACAGGCCCTTGGGCGCAAATTCCTGCTCCACATCGGAGGAGAAGCCCCACTCATAGTCGGACGCCTTCTTGGCGGCGGCCAGCGCCTCCTGATTCTTGACGGGCGCGCTCATAGCGTGGCTCCCAATGCGGGTTTTGACAGTGGGGAGGTGAGGCTGGCGGGTGTCGGCAGAGCGGGTGTCGCAACCGGCACGGTGATGGGGATCGGAGCCGAAAGGCTGGCGAGCGAAACATGGGCCAGCGCACCGCGCACCGCATCATTGACCTGCCCCCAGTGCGGCCGGACGGCGCAGCCCGCCTCCCGCTCGCACAGATGCTGGCCATCCTTCTCGACGCAGGCGGTCAGGGCGATGGGGCCTTCCACCGCTTCCACGACATCGGCCAGATTGATCGTATCGGCTGGCCGGGCGAGGCGGATGCCGCCGCCCGATCCGCGCGCGCTGTTAAGCAGGCCTGCACGGGTCAGAAGGCTCACCAGCTTCTGCGCGGTGGGCACATGGATGCCGGTCGCGGCCGCCAGTTCCGCCGCGCTGGTCAGCGAACCGCCACTGGCATCGGCGCCGCAGCGGGTAGACGCTGCCTGCATCAGGACGACCGCCTGATCGGAAAGGCTGGAAAGACGCACCTCAATCCTCGATTACAGTGGAAACGGCAAATCGGAGTGATTCGTTCCGATTGCCATGTGGCGACGGAAGCGGCCTGGATCAAGGCTTTTCAAAACGTGCCGTCCCGATCCCGCAGATCCTCGTCGAAACGCTGCCGTGCGTCCTTGATGGTATCGATATTGTCCGTCACCCATCTGCCGAGCGCCGTTACCGGCACGCGCAGCGAATGGCCGAGCGGGGTGAGCGCATAATCCACGCGCGGCGGGATGCTGGGCGTAACGGTGCGCGTCACCATGCCGTCGCGCGCCAGGTTCCGCAGGGTCAGGGTCAGCATCCGCTGTGAAATACCGTCAACCAACCGCTTGAGTTCATTGAACCGGCGCGGCCCGCTGGCCAGGATCATGACGATCAGGATGCTCCATTTATCGCCGATCCGCGACAGCATCTCGCTGACCGTACGGCATCCCGCCTGTACCTCGACGGGGTCCAGCGGTGGGATGTCCGCATCCTCCATCCTGTCATGGACAAGGTTGAGGGCAGTTACATTCATGTGTCCGGGTGACAAAATTGTGCCTCCTTGCGAGCCATCTCGATGCGGTTACATATCCAGCCCCAGTTACGTATATATACCGAAAGGGCCAGTAAATGAAGCTCCTCCACATCGATTCCAGCATCACCGGCGATCATAGCGTCAGCCGTCAGTTGACCGCGTCCATCGTTGCGATGTTGACCGCGACCGATCCGTTGCTCGCCGTGACCCGGCGCGACCTTGCCGCCGCCCCGTTGCCACATCTCGACCTTGCCGCCCTGCCGGGCGACACCAACGAAGGAGCCATCGCGAGCGCGGCCGTGCTGGAGGAATTTCTCGCCTCCGACATAGTGGTGATCGGTGCCCCCATGTATAATTTCACCATCCCAAGCCAGCTCAAGGCATGGCTCGACCGCATCCTGATAGCGGGCAAGACATTCGCCTACACCGCGGAAGGGCCAAAGAGCCTTGTCAGCGGCAAGCGGGTGATCGTCGCTGTCGCGCGCGGCAATTTCTATGGCGCTGGGGCGCCCGCCGCGGCGTTGGAACATACCGAAACTTATCTGCGTGACGTCTTCGGCTTCATCGGTCTCGCCCCGGAATTCGTCGTGGCCGAGGGCATTGCTGTCGGACCGGAGCAGCGTGCCACCGCGCTGGACGCGGCCAGCGAGCACATCACCGCGCTCGCGGCCTGAAGGCGAGAGGAAAGGGTGCGGCGCGCGCTCCCCTCTTCGCTCAGCTTATCCGGCTGAGGTTGGCGATATTGCCCTCCACATCGCGCCGTCCCATCGTCAGGCGGATGACGAGGCTGGCATCGTCGCGCAACTGGCTGGGCGTCAGGCCGAGGAAATGCTTGAACTCGCGGATGAAGTGCGACTGGTCGTAGAAAGCGCCGTCGCACAATTCCGCCCAGTCGATATTGTCCCGCGCCAGGATCAGCGCACAGCGCAATGCCCGATATTTGCGGGCCAGATATTTGGGTGGCGATCCATAGAAGCGGTTGCATAGACGGGCGATCTGCCGGGACGACAGGCCGGTCGTCTCCTGCAACGCATTGACACGGGGCGATCGTTCGTCGGCCAGCCATTCATCGATAGCAGCGACAAATTGCGTTTCCGCCGTGCTGAGCGGGCGGAGACAGGATCGCAGGAAGGGCCACAGCAGGACTGCGGCTTCCTCCGCATCGCCTATCCGGCCTAATCGTGCATGGAGGTCAGCCCACTGGTCACCAAATCGGGCCGCGAGGTCGAACAGATTGTCCGCGACATCGCCCGCATCCCCTGCACCCAGTGCCGCCCAGCCGAGCGGCAGCACCGACACGCCCAGGACACGCATTGGCCCCGCCACCTCGAACCGGGTCGCCGCCGTCGTTGGGCCGAGCATGCAGCAGGAAGGCGTAGCCACGCGCCGGTCGTCATGGAAGCTATAATCGCCCGTCCCGGCCAACATGAAGCGGATTTGCGCAAAATCGGCACGGGTATGGTCCGAAATCTCCCCTGTGTCGGCGACGAACAGGTACATCGGCCCGAACAGCGCCGACAAATCCTCCGGCGGCGCGAGATAACTCAGCGACACCTGGTTCGTCAGCGGTGTATCCGCCGCCCGTGACGTCTCTCCGCGAGGATCAGAGCGTACCGGATCCCTGGACCCGTTCGCTTCCGATAGACGATCTACCACAACATCTCCACGATACTGCTGGCACGACCCGATCAAGGCTTATTCTGTTCTCTTATGCGACGCTTGTCACAGTTCCCCCCGGATGGGAACAAAAAAGGGGATCTTCCAGCGTAAGCCGAAAGATCCCCAAGGTATAAGGTCTCGTGAAGTCGGTTGACATCAGAGCCCTTCGGGTCGCGGATTTCATCTAAGCCTTTTCGCAGCGCGAATATTGGACGGAATCGACATCTGGATTGACAGAGCGTGGGGAACCAGCGGTTTTCACCGGGCCCAGCAAAGCTGGAATGCGTGCTTCACGTAGAAAATTTACGCAGTGCAGCGTAGCTTGTGGTAGGCGCCCGAAATGATTTTCGCTTTGCTTCGCCCGCTGCTTTTCCGGCTCGACGCCGAGTCGGCCCATCGCCTCACCATCCGCCTGCTTCGCCTGCTGCCCCCTGCGGGACCGGCTGCCTGCGACCCCATACTTGCACAACGTCTGTTCGGCGTGGATTTTGCCGGGCCTGTCGGCCTGGCCCCCGGTTTCGACAAGGATGCGGAGGTTTATGACCGGATGGGCCGGTTCGGTTTCGCCTTTTCCGAAGTCGGAACGCTGACCCCGCTGCCGCAGGTGGGCAATCCCCGGCCCCGCCTGTTCCGGCTGGTGGAGGACGGCGCAGTCATCAACCGCATGGGCTTCAACAATGGCGGGCAGGCCGATGCCTATGCCCGGCTCACCCGGCCGCGTCCCAAGGGGCTGGTCGTCGGGGTAAACATCGGCGCGAACAAGGATAGCGAAGACCGCATCATCGACTATGTGGCGGGCATCGCCGCGCTGGGCCGCCATGCCGATTATATCACGGTCAACATCTCCTCGCCAAACACACCGGGCCTGCGCGCGCTTCAGGATCGGGGTGCGCTCGATTCGCTGCTCGCCGCGGTGATGGCTGCGCGGGGACCGTCCGGCCCCCCTGTATGGCTGAAGGTCGCGCCCGACCTCGAATCTGCCGATGTCACCGACATTGCGGAAGTGGCGATGGCACACAGAATCGACGCACTGATCGTCTCCAACACCACCATCTCGCGCCCGGCCAGCCTGAACTCCCCGCTGGCCGGGGAAGGCGGAGGCCTGTCTGGCGCGCCCCTCCATGATCTCGCGCTGCAACGCCTGCGCGATTTCCGCCGTGCGACAGGCGGCGCGGTGCCATTGATAGGCGTGGGCGGGATCAGCAATGCCGACCAGGCCTATGCCCGCATCCGCGCAGGCGCCAGCCTCCTTCAGCTCTACTCGGCGCTGGTCTATGAAGGGCCGATGCTGGCAAAGGCCATCAACAAGGGGCTTGCCGAGCGGCTGCACCGCGATGGCTTTATGAGTATTGCTGATGCGGTCGGTGTCGATTGCGCGCTTGCATAGGATGCTCTGACCGGCAACGGTGCGGCATGGCTTTCATTCTTCGCTCACTCCGTTTTTCCCTCCTTCTCATCGCCAGCCTGACCAGTCTGCAAGCGCCTGCTTTTGCAGGTGGCGGCCTGGTTTCCTCGGCCGACCCTCGTGCCAGCGCGGCGGGCCAGGAGATATTGCGAAAGGGCGGTTCGGCCACCGACGCGGCAATGGCGATGATGGTCGCCCTGACCGTGGTGGAACCGGAATCCAGCGGTATCGGCGGCGGCGGCTTCTTGCTCCACCATGATGGCAGGACCGGCCTGATCGACAGTATCGACGGGCGGGAGACGGCACCATCCTCCGCGACGCCGCACCTGTTCCTCGGTACGGACGGCAAGCCGCTGGCCTATACGGCGGCGTTTCCGGGGGGCAAGTCGGTCGGCATTCCGGGCAATGTCGCACTGATGGCCAAAAGCCATGCCCGCTGGGGCCGCCTGCCCTGGGCGGACCTGTTCCAGCCCGCGATCCGGCTGGCGGAGCAGGGCTATACGGTCAACGACTATATGCATAAGCGGCTGGTCGCGGTCGCCGGATATTGGAAGGACTTCCCGGATGCGCGGGCGCTCTACTGGGTGGATGGCGCACCCGCCCCGGTCGGCACGACCATCCGCAATCCCGCGCTCGCCACCTATCTGCGCCGTCTTGCCGCCGAGGGGCCGCAGGCCTTCTACAGCGGTCAGAATGTGGAGGCGGTGGCCAAGGCCGTGGCCGGTGCGCCGATCAATCCGGCCATGCTGACGGCGGAGGATTTCGCCCATTATGAGGCAAAGGACAGGCCGCCCGTCTGCGGCGCCTATCGCAGCTACAAGATCTGCGGCATGGGGCCGCCCGCGTCGGGCGCCATTACGATCATCGAAATGCTGGGTATGCTGGAGCGGTTCGACCTCCATCGGCTGGGCAAGGACAATGTCGAAAGCTGGCATCTGATCGCGGAGGCCATGCAACTGGCCTATGCGGATCGCGATGCCTGGCTGGCAGACCGGGATTTCGTGCCGGTGCCGGTCGCGGGCCTGATCGACCCCGCCTATATCCGCGCCCGTTCCCGCCTGATCAACGCCGCCCATGCACGTGGCCATTATGAACCGGGCACGCCGACGGGGGCCGAGGCGCGGACCAGGGCCGTCTCCTCCGAAGTGCCGTCGACCAGCAATTTCGTCGCCATTGACGGAACGGGCGACATTGTGACGATGACCTCTACCGTGGAGGGCTATTTCGGCAGCCAGCTCATCGCCAATGGCTATATCCTCAACAATGAGCTGACCGACTTCACCTTCGCGCCGGACAAGGACGGCGCGCCCGTCGCCAACCGGGTGCAACCGGGCAAGCGCCCCCTGTCGTCCATGGCGCCGACCATCGTCTATGATCCGGCAGGCAAGCCGGTGCTGGCCGTAGGCGCCGCAGGCGGGCGCACCATCATCATGCAGGTCGCCAAGGCGATCATCGCCTATATCGACTGGAACCTCAGCGCACAGGACGCCATTGCACTGGGCCTGCTCTATTGGGGCAAGGACGGTCCCGTCCTCGAACAGGGTAGCGGGCTGGACGCGATGCAGGCGCCGCTGGAGGCACTGGGGCACAAGGTGACGGTTGCCCCCGTGGCGCTGAAAGCCAATGCCGCCGCCCGTACTGCTACGGGATGGGAGGGTGCCGCCGATCCGCGCAGTCCAGGGGTCGCGCTCGCCGAATAAGCGCGCTATCTGTTCGCCGACGGCCAGAGAATTGACGGAGAGAGATGCGCCGATGCGGCAGTTCGAGCATTTTGCGAACCTCACCGCGCTGTTCTTCACGCGCGCGGCGGAGCAGGGCGACCGGCCCTTCCTGCGCGTGAAGCGGGATGGCGCCTGGGTCTCGCAAAGCTGGGCCGAGGTCGCACGCACCGTCGCTTCGCTGGCGGCAGGGCTGATCGCGAACGGTGTGCGCCCCGGCGACCGGGTGATGCTGGTCAGCGAGAATCGCCCGGAGTTCTGTATAGCGGACCTTGCGATCATGGCGGCGGGCGCGGTGACGGTGCCGACCTACACCACCAACACCAGCCGCGACCATGCCCATATCATCACCGACAGCGGCGCCAGTGCGGTGATCTTCTCCACCACCAAAATCGCCGCGAGCCTGCTGCCTGCCGTCCTGCGCTCGCCCATCCGCCTCGCCATCGCGATGGAACCACAGCGCGCGATGCAGGGTGGCGACGTGACCCTGCTCGAATGGGACCGCCTCATCGCCGCCCACCCTTCGGATGGCGCCGCGACAGCAGTCGCACAGACGGCAACCCGCGACGATCTGGCCTGCATCATCTACACCAGCGGCACCGGCGGCGCGCCGCGCGGCGTGATGCAGCATCATGGCGCGATCCTGTGCAATGTGGAGGGCGCGCTGGCCATCATCGCGGAGGATTTCGGCTGGGAGCGGGAGGAACGTTTCCTCTCATTCCTCCCGATCAGCCACAGCTATGAACATAGCGCGGGCCAGTTCCTCCCCATCGGCCTCGCCGCTGAAATCTGGTACGCCGAAAGCCTCGAAAAACTCGCCGCCAACATCGCGGAAGCGCGTCCGACCATCATGGTCGTGGTCCCTCGCCTGTTCGAGATGCTGCGGGTCCGTATTACCAAGGCGATCGAGAAAGACGGCAGGATCGGCGCCTTCCTCCTCGGCGCGGCGCTCGCCCAGGCCGACCGCATCGCTCGCGAGGAAAGGCGCGGATGGCAGGACGGGCTGCTCGACCTCCTCCTGAACCGCACCATCCGCCCCAAGATCCGTGCGCGCTTCGGCGGAGGGTTGAAGGCGCTGGTCTCCGGCGGCGCACCCCTCAACCCGGAGGTGGGGCGCTTCTTCCATGCGCTCGGGCTGACCCTGCTGCAAGGCTATGGTCAGACCGAGGCTGCGCCAGTGATAAGCTGCAACCGCCCAGCCGCGGGCATCCGCATGGACAGCGTCGGCCCTCCGCTCAAAAATGTCGAAGTCCGCATCGCGGAGGACGGCGAAATCCTCGTGCGCGGCGAACTGGTCATGCATGGCTATTGGCGCAACGAGGCTGAAACGGCGCGAGTGCTCCAGAACGGCTGGCTCCACACCGGCGATATCGGCGAATTCGACGATGCCGGGCGCCTCCGCATTACCGACCGCAAGAAAGACCTGATCGTCAACGACAAGGGCGACAATGTCGCTCCACAGCGAGTTGAGGGCATGCTGACCCTTCAGCCGGAGATCGGACAGGCGATGGTCCATGGCGACCGGCGGCCGCATCTGGTCGCGCTGCTGGTGCCCGACCCGGATCATGCGCGCGAATGGGCGGCAAAGCGCGGCCTGCCCGAGGATACGCCACTCCACGGCGATGCGGCGTTCGTCGCCACCCTCCGCGCGGCGGTCGACCGGGTCAATGCAGAGCTGAGTGTCATCGAGCGGGTACGCCGCATCACGCTGGCCGACGAACCGTTCACCATCGAAAATGGTGAGATGACCCCATCCCTGAAAATCCGCCGCCACATCATCCGCGCCCGGTATCAGGCACGGCTGGACGGACTGTACGGAGCCTAGCCCCTAATTGTCCGCCGTCCGATAGGGGATGAAATTCCCCAGGACGCAGCTCGGCCCGCGCATGCCCGTCGAGAAATCGACCGACCATGCGAAGTCGCCCCGGCAAAACTGGTCGTTGGCGGGTTGCAGCACCAATGCACTACCCCGGCTGATCCCCGAGCAGGAACCATGGAGGTCGTTGCGATAGATCAGATTCCGGTTCACCCGGTAAAGGAGAAGTTCGTCCGTCACCGCATGCAGCCCATCGCTGCCCAGGCCGCGGCTAACGCAGGCCACGGGTCTGCCCGCCATCTTGCCGTCCAGCGCCTTTGCAAGTTCCTTCGACTGCCGGTCCGACAGGCTGGCGGGCCTATGATCGACAGGCGAGGTGCAACCGGTCATCCCGGCCAGAGCAAGTGCAGCCATGCCTTGCTTGAACATCGTCATTGTCCTGCCTGTCTCCCGCGCCTGTTCATCTGCCGGAACCAGAATCAAAACGCATCCTTTTCGGCGCGGCGGCGGCCAAGTTCCTCCACGTCCCGCGCGCGCAGGAAGGGGTTGGTGGCACGCTCGTCCCCTATGGTGGTCGGAATGGTCGCCTCGCCGCCTGCCCGCGCAGCCTCGACGACCGCGAGCCTGGTCGCGGTGGCCGCATTGTCCGGCTCGGCATGCACGGCATAGCGCGCATTGGAGAGGGTATATTCATGCGCACAATAGACGCGGGTTTCATCGGGCAAGGCCGCGAACCGCTGCATGGCGGCATACATTTGCGCTGCCGTCCCCTCGAACAGGCGACCGCAACCCATGGCGAACAGCGTATCACCGACAAAGATCACGCCCAGGTCCGGCAAATGATAGGCGATATGCCCGGCGGTATGGGCGGGCACCTCCCACACATCCGCCTTCGTCCCGCCCAGCACGGCCATATCCCCTTCATGCACCGCATGGTCGATATGCCCGATCTTGGCCTGCTCGGCGGCGGGGGCAGTGATGGTGGCGCCGGTCGCGGCCCGGATGGCCTCGTTCCCGCCGACATGATCGGGATGCCAATGGGTGTTCCAGATCTGGGTGATGCGCCAGCCGCGCGCTCCGGCCGCCGCCAGCACCGGCTCCGCTATGGCCGGATCGATCACCGCAGTCTCGCCGCTTTCCACCTCATGCAGCAACCACACATAATTGTCGTTCAGCACCGGCACGCGGGCGATTTCAAAAGAAGGCATCAGGACGTCTTTCAGAAATGTGGAACGATCCTACCATTGCCCGACATTGGGCATGGAGAGCCATGGTTCGGCCGGGTCGAGATGGCCGTCCTGCAACAGCTCGACCGAAATGCCGTCCGGCGTGCGAACGAACGCCATATGGCCATCGCGCGGAGGCCGGTTGATGGTGACGCCCGCATCCATCAACCGCTGACAGGTGCCGTAAATATCCTCGACCCGATAGGCAAGATGGCCGAAATTGCGCCCGCCGTCATAGCCGGCCTCGCCCCAATTATGGGTCAGTTCCACCTGCGCCTCCTCATCCCCCGGCGCGGCGAGGAAAACGAGGGTATAGCGCCCCTGCTCATTCTCTATCCGCTTGGTCTCGTTCAGGCCGAGCAGGTTGAAGAACGCGATAGTGGCGTCGACGTCGCTCACGCGGATCATCGTATGGAGATATTTAGGCATGGCTGGCTCTACTTCTGTGGATCGGAGGGACGCTTCGGGAGTCCGTCTGCCCTATATAGGCATGGTCGCGAAGCGCACAGGCAGGAAAATGTTGCATGATTGTTTCTATGCCGGTTTCTTCCATGCAACCACCAGCCGCAACAGATCGTTCATGCACCAGATTTACAAAGGAAAGGTGCCGTCATGTTGTGGACGATCTTCGTCATTCTCATTGTCCTGTGGCTTGCAGGATTCGCCTTTCACATCGCGGGCGGCCTTATCCACATTTTGCTGATCGTCGCGCTGGTCGTTGGCCTGATCCAGCTCTTCACCGGCAAGAAGGTCGTCTAGCCTACCAGGATCATTTCCCCGGCCACATGCGCTGAAGCTCCGGCTCCTTGTCGAGAAACTGGTGCTTCAGCGCACCACCGACATGCAGAGCGAACAATAGGTAGAGCATCTTGGCGGCGAGGCCATGCACTGCCCCGAATCCATCATGGACGGCAGTCTTGGTCGCGAGATCGAGGTCCATGATGAAACCGATGCGCGGCCAGATCAGGCTGCTCCCGAACAGGGGCATGGGATTGGCCGCAGCATCCTTCCACGCCGAATCCATGATCCAGCCCGACAAGGGCATGGCGAACATCACCAGATAGAGCAGCACATGGGTGAGACCGGACAACCGGACTTCCCACCGCCTGAATCCGCTCGGCATGGCAGGCGGCCTGTGTGTCGCTCGCCAGAGCAACCGCATGATCGCTAGGCCCAGGACGAGGATGCCGATGCTCTTGTGCCAATTGATCGCGTAGCGAACTTTTTCGTCCGGGATCACCCCGCCATCCCATGCCCAGTTCAGCCCGACCGCAAAAATGATGAGGAAAGCGATCAGCCAGTGCAGCGTGATTGCAATCCCCGAATACCGCCGAACTGGCATAAACTGCTTCCTTCCCTTTCGTCTTGATGCTGGCAACTGTGCTGCGGCATGGGTAGGAGCGCAAGCTCCCGTTCATCCTCCACAGGCGAAACAGTTTCTCGTGACCTCGCTCGACCGCACCTTCGACACCCTTTCGCCGCGCGTGCGACCCCGGGGCGCCACGCTCGCCAGCATCGCCGTCAACGGCGGCGCGATGAGCCTCTTCGTCCTGCTGGTCGCGCAGGCCTTTCGGCGGCAGGACATCGGCATGTGGGCGGTGGGGATCGGCTATATCCTCTATGATACGGCGCTGCTGCTGTTCACCGCCTGGAGCATCCGTAACCTCGGGCACAAGTTCGGCCATTCGCCTGCGGTCACGCCATCCACCATCGCCACCCGCCCGACATTGGGCATCATCGTCGCCGCCTATAATGAGGCGACCGTGTTGGGCGTCTCCATCGACCGCCTGGTCGCGCAGGATGACCCCCCCGACCTGATCCTGATCGCAGACGACGGGTCGACCGACGACACAGCCGAAACATTATATCGCCTTGAGCCGCCTGCGCTGGGCGATCTCAGCCCGCCGTCACCCGTCCTGCCCTCCGTCCGCTGGCTGCGCCTCCCCCATGGCGGCAAGGCGCGGGCGCTCAACCGCGCGGTCGAGCGGGTCGAAACGGAACTGATGCTGACCGTCGACGCCGACACGCTACTCGCCCCCGGCGCACTGCGGGCGATGCGCGATGCCTTTGCGGGCGAAGCGGCGCTGGTCGCGGCGACCGGCGTGCTGATCCCCGCCTGTGGCCCACATGCGATGGGCCGCACTTTCCAATGGTTCCAGCGTTATGAATATGTCCGCAATTTTCTGTCGCGCTATGCCTGGATGCGGCTGGACAGCCTGCTTCTGATCTCCGGCGCCTTTGCCGCCTTCCGTACCCGCGCAGTGGTGGAAGTCGGCGGCTTCGACACCGAATGTCTGGTGGAGGATTATGAACTGATCCATCGCCTCCACCGCTATAGTGCGGACAATGGCCGCGACTGGCGGGTGCGCGTGGTCGGCAGGGCCGTGGCAATCACCGATGCGCCTGCCTCCCCGCTCGCCTTCCTGCGGCAGCGGCGGCGCTGGTTCGGCGGCTTTCTCCAGACGCAATATTGGAATCGGGACATGGTGGGCAACCGCCGCTATCGCTGGCTGGGGCTGGCGATGTTGCCGGTCAAGGCGCTCGACACGCTCCAGCCCATTTATGGCCTCACCGCTTTTGCGATCCTGATCTGGCTGGCGGCGACCGGCACCTTCGCCGTCGCTTTGCCCATCCTGTACATCATGGTCGCCAAGGTCGTGCTCGACCTTATCTTCCACCTCTGGTCCCTGCGCCGCTACACCGCATGGACGGGTCAGGCCGAGGGGTTGGCCAGCGGCCCTGCGCTCCTCGCCTCGCTCCTAGAACCCTTCACCTTCCAGCTCCTGCGCCATGCGGGCGCGCTGTGGGGCTGGGTCGCCTTCCTGACCGGGCGCAGCACCTGGAACCGCCAGAAACGCACGGCCATCGCCGCGATGGCGGAACAATAGCGGTTCCGCTATGAAGGGGCCGAGATTCGATATGCGGAGCCTTTGATGTCTGACCATAATCCCGGCCTGCGGCCCTGGCGCGACATCCAGCGCCGGAAAAGCCGCCAGATCATGGTCGGCTCGGTGCCCGTGGGCGGCGATGCGCCGATCACCGTGCAGACGATGACCAACACGCTGACCTCCGATGCCGTGGCGACGATCGACCAGATCCGACGCTGCGAGGAGGCTGGCGCCGACATCGTCCGCGTCTCCTGCCCCGACGAGGAATCCACCGCCGCGCTTCGCCAGATCGTGCGCGCCTCCCGCGTGCCCATCGTCGCGGATATCCACTTCCACTATAAGCGCGCCCTCGAAGCCGCCGATGCGGGCGCGGCCTGCCTTCGCATCAACCCCGGCAACATCGGCTCGTCGGCCCGCGTCAAGGAAGTGGTGGATGCGGCCAAGTCCAACGGCTGCTCCATCCGCATCGGCGTCAACGCAGGCAGCCTCGAACGCCACCTGCTCGAAAAATATGGCGAGCCATGCCCGGACGCGCTGGTCGAATCGGCGCTCGACCATATCAAGCTGCTCCAGGACCAGGATTTCCACGAATATAAGGTTGCGGTGAAGGCGTCCGACGCGTTTCTGGCCGTCGCCGCCTACAGCCAGCTCGCCGATGCAGTCGACTGCCCTCTCCACCTCGGCATAACCGAGGCGGGCGGCCAGCGCGGCGGCACGGTGAAGAGCGCGATCGGCATCGGCAATCTGTTATGGGCAGGCATCGGCGACACAATCCGCGTCTCCCTTTCCGCCGAGCCGGAGGAGGAGGTGCGCGTCGGCTATGAAATCCTCAAGTCGCTCGGCCTGCGTACCCGCGGCGTCCGCGTCGTCTCCTGCCCGTCATGTGCGCGGCAGGGTTTCGACGTGATCCGCACGGTGGAGGCGCTGGAGGACCGACTCCAGCACATCCGCACGCCGCTCTCGCTCTCCATTCTCGGCTGCGTCGTCAACGGGCCGGGCGAGGCGCGCGAAACCGACATCGGCCTGACCGGCGGCGGCAACGGCAAGCATATGGTCTATCTCTCCGGCGTAACCGACCATACCGTGTCGAGCGAGGCGATGCTCGACCATATCGTCGCGCTGGTGGAGGCCAAGGCGGCGGAGATGGACGCCGCGACCCAAGGAACGGAAACGCCGGTCGCGGCGGAGTGAGAATCATGCGTCGGCGGCAGGCCCTTGTCGCCACCGCGGGTGCTGTAACAGCCATCCTCCTGGACGGCCTCATGGCACAGTCCATCGCAGCCGCGCCTCTCCCCGCACCTGAGTTCGACCATCTCCTCACACTGGAAAGACGCTGGGGCGGGCGTCTCGGCGTCGCGATGCTCGACGGCGGGTCGGGCGCGTTGGTCGGCCATCGCGCGGACGAGCGTTTCACGATGTGCTCCACGTTCAAATTCTCGCTGGCCGCCGCCGTGCTTGCGCGGATCGATGCTGGCACCTTGCGCGGTTCCATGCCCGTCATCCTCAGCGAGCGTGACATCATCGGCCACAGCCCGGTGGTGCAAGCCGCCCTGCCGCAGGGCGCACTCAGCATTCTCGCACTGGCCGAGGCGGCACAGGTGGAGAGTGACAATGCGGCCGCCAATCTGCTCCTCCGCCAGATTGGCGGGCCGGAGGCGCTGACCCGCTTCTGGCGCGGACTGGGCGATGACGAGAGCTGGCTCGACCGCTATGAACCGGACCTCAACACCAGCCATGGCGACGACCAGCGCGACACCAGCACGCCCGCGGCCATGGCCCGCACCATGGCCGCAATCCTGACCGGCACGGTCCTCACCGCCGCCTCCCGCGAAAAACTGGTCGGCTGGATGGTGGCAACGAAAACCGGGGCGGCCCGCCTGCGCGCAGGGCTGCCGCAGGGCCTGCGGGTTGGCGACAAGACCGGCACCTATGCCAGTGAGGATGGCAGCATCGTCAAGGTCAACGACATCGCGGTCCTCTGGCGGCCGGACGGCTCACCCTGCTTCATCACCGCTTTTTACGAACCGCCCCACGACCTGCCCATGGACCAGCGCGAGGCCGTGCTGGCGGCGGTAGGCGGCGTGGTGACAACGCTGTGGCTGGGGCGTTCGGGCCGATAGCATCCGGCAATTCCCCCTTCCGTCGTCGCGGGTGAGAAGGAATGGATGCTGAAACATAGTCAGCCTGACGAGCAGGAATGACCTGCCTGCCTCTTCCAGATCGGGGAGATCGACTCTCTAGACCCGCCGCGTGCTGCCCCGCCGTTTCAGGGCGCCTTGGACGATCACCTGATCGCAGATCGGCCGTGCGTCCACGTCCAGCACCAGTTCCATCACCCGGTCGATCATCGGCCCGATGGGCTGCGAATAGGTGGTGAGGTCGAAGGAGGGCCAGGAGGCATCCGGCATGTCGTCAAAGCCCGCCACGCCGATTTCGCGCCCGATCTCCAGCCCGAATTCATGGCGCGCCACCTCCATCGCCGCGATCGCCATGAAGTCGTTGGCGCAAAAGATGGCATCCGGTCGGTCGGGCCGGCTCAGCATCGCCCGCGCTGCCGCCATGCCGCCCTCACGCGTCAGATATCCCAGTTCGCGCATCGCTGGTTGCACGCCCTGTGCTGCCAACGACTGGATAAAGCCTTCTTCCCGTTCATTGTTGGTGGGCGAGTCGAACGGGCCGCCCATATAGGCGATGCGGCGATAGCCCTGCTCCAGCAAATGCGTACCTATCTCGCCTGCACCTTTCTCGTTGGCGCCGGTCACACTGGCGAAATCCAAATCCCAGCGCGGCCGCCGGTTGAAGAAGATCAAGGGAATCCCCTCCCGACTGCATTTTTCGGCCAGTTCATAGGACAGGCTCGCCGACATCAGGATGAGTGCATCGACGCGATAGCGCAGTACGTCCTCGATCTGGAAATCGGCGTCCTGCCCCTGCTCGGCGGTAAAAACGAGACTGTGCTTGCCTGCACGGGAGAGCCGGGTGGACAATTCCTCCAGCACAGGCAGGAAAAACGGGTTCTGCGTATTGCCGATTACTACCCCGATCAGGTCCGACACGCCCTTGATAAGCGACCGCGCCAGCAGGTTAGGGCGATAGCCAAGCTCGGTCGCCGCCTCCATCACCTTTTCGCGTGTCGCCTTCGCAATGCTGGCACCCGGCGTGAAGGCACGGCTGACGGCTGCTTGCGATACGCCGGCCAGCCGCGCCACATCATGCGCGGACGGCGGGGAGGTACGGATGCGTTTCAGCGGGCGATCCAAGGGGTTTCCTACCTTTCAGTCCAGTCGGTACAGGCGCCGGGCGGTGCCAGAGAAGACAGGCATCTTTTCGTCTTCCATCACCGACAATGCAATGCACTTGACGTTATTCTATAATGAACCCAGGATTGTCAGGGCCAAGCAGAAGGAAAATGGCTTCTGCACAGGCACATATCAGCAAAGAAGCGTCGATATATGATCCGCCAACCGCGGCCAGAGGCCCCAATATCTCATGTTGCCCGTCCTGTACGGCTGTTGATGATCCCTTATGCCATCTACCTGATCGCCCCTGTGCCATCGCATCGGTCTATCTCTTGTGAATAGCGTTGCAAAGGCACGTCAACTGCAAAGCGCAGCCGCACTGATAAATATGGGATACAGGCAAGCCGAATTGAACGGCTAATGCACAGCGCCGAAAGTTGCCATCCCAGCTCCTGCACCAAAGCATCGGAGACAGGATATGCAGACGCGCGCACTCGGCCAAAGTGGCCCCGAGGTTTCGGCCATCGGCCTTGGCTGCATGGGACTGAATTTCGCCTAGGGTGACCGGCCAACCCAGGATCAGGGAATCGCCCTGCTCCGCACCACAGTCGACAGGGGCGTCACCTTTTTCGATACGGCAGAGGTCTATGGCCTTTATGGCAATGAGGAGATCGTCGGCGCGGCACTCGCTCCGATGCGCGACACGGTGGTGATCGCTACCAAGTTCGGGTTCAGGATCGGCGCGGATGGCAAGCCCATCGGCTTTGACAGCAGCCCGAAGCATATACGCGCGGTATGCGAAGCCTCCCTAAAAACGGCTGGGCGTCGATGAGATCGACCTGTTCTACCAGCATCGCGTCGATCCCGACGTGGCGATAGAGGAAGTAGCGGGCACCGTCGGCGACCTGATCCGCGAGGGCAAGGTCAAGCATTTCGGTCTGTCCGAGGCGGGTGAAGCGACCATCCGCCGCGCCCATGCCGTCCAGCCAGTCACCGCGCTCCAGAGTGAATATAGTCTGTGGACACGCGACCCGGAGATGAATGGTACGCTTGCCGCCGGCAAGGAACTGGGCATCGGCCGTGCCCTATAGCCCATTGGGCCGTGGTTTCCTGACGGGCGCACTCAGCACCGACGCCGGGATCAAGGCGGATGACTTTTGCGCGACGCTACCCCGCTTCACCCCGGAGGCCATGGCCGCCAATCAGGCGCTGGTAGAACTGATCAGCCACTTCGCCGCCGCGCAAGACGCGACCCCGGCGCAGGTCGCTATCGCCTGGCTTCTGGCCCGCAAGCCCTGGATCGTGCCCATCCCCGGCCCCACCAAGCTGCACCGTCTGGAGGAAAATATCGGCGCCGTCGCCATTGCCCTCACCCCCAGCGAAATAATCGAGATGCCCCCATCCTTAATGCCCTTGGTGCATGGCCCATCGCTCCGCCCCCCAGACATGGATCAGCCGGTCCACCTCACGCCGTTCCTGGGTGCCCAGACGCAAGCGCAGATAGGGGATGGTGAGCGCCCGCTTCTCGAACCAGGCTTCCTGGCTGGAGGTGTCGAACGCCCATCCCGCCCCCGCCGCATCCACCATCCCGATCGCCGCTGGCTCGTCCAGCCCACCGACATAGCGCAACACCGGCTTGCGTGCCGGCTGCCCGGCCTTTTGCCCGGCCAGCACGCGCAGGATCAACGCACGATAATCACGCAGGCCGAGGGAACCACGCAGATCCACGCCCGGCTCGCTCAGTACCAGCGGAACATGGGTCTGGATGCGGTTGATGCGGTGGCCATGGCCCAGGAAACCATCCTCGAACAGCGATTCGCCATGATCCGCCGTGACCACCAGCAACGTGTCCTGCCATACTCCCATGGCTTTCAACGAATGGACTACCCGGCCGATCATCGCATCCGAATAGGCGACCGCGTTCCAGTAAGTGCGTTGCACATGGTCGCGATTCGCCGCGCTGATCGCATCGCGGGCGATGGGGTGCGGCTCGATCCTGTCGATCATGCCGTCATGATGATAGGGAAAATGGGCCGACTGGAAGTTGAAATAGACGAAGGTCGGCTGGCGCCAGCCCTCCGGCTTGCCGAGTTGCCGGTCGAACTGGGCAAGCAGCTTCGTCTCGTCCACCAGCAGCGACCCCTGCGCCGCGAAACCGAACGCCCGGTCGGCTTTCAGCGTGTCAGCATCGACGAAGATGTCGCTGTTCGCCTGCATCCCGGTGGTCGCGGAAATATCGCCGAAATCCTCCGACTGGCCGGACATGACGGCGATACGGTAGCCCGCTTTCTTGAGGTCGCGGAACAGCGAGGGAGCGCCGGGGCGCGGTTCCAGCTGGCCGGTGAAGATGCTCTTCAGCGAGGCGGTGGTGAAGCCAACATGTGAATAGGCTTCACGCGCGCTGCTGCCCGCGCGGGCGAGGGCTTCGAGATTGGGTGCGACGGGCTTGCCGTCGATCCGCTTGCCCAGCACGTCACCGCGCGTGCTCTCCAGCACGATCAGGACGAGATGTCTGGGATGGGCGGGGAGTGGCGGGAGGGCGGGATCGGGCTGTGCAGGCGGCAGCTTGAGGTCGCCGCCCAGTTCATCCTCATCCACGCCATTATTGGGTATGTCGAGCGCCAGCGGATGGCGCGCGGCGTCGAACGGTGCATCGTCGCGCAGGGGCGAGAACCAGCTATAACCGTCCCGGTCGAAGTCGGTGAGCGCGCCCAGCAATTGCGCCACCGCGCCCGATGCAGTCATCCGCACCGTCGCATAGCGGACGTTGACATGGCCGTTGCCGATGAGCAGCAGCACCGGCATGGCAGCGAAGAGCGACGCTATCGCCTTCCACCCGATCGCGCGTGGCCAGCCGGTATCGGCAGCATCGGTCAGGCGGCGAATCA
Organism: Sphingobium sp.; assembly: GCA_036384115.1. GTDB lineage: Bacteria > Pseudomonadota > Alphaproteobacteria > Sphingomonadales > Sphingomonadaceae > Sphingobium. The sequence goes on along the minus strand of DASVMZ010000042.1, from coordinate 11,149 downwards.
CGAACAGGCAGAGCAACCATGCGACGATCACGCCTATAATCAGCTGAGCGATCAAAGCGCCCTCGCTCAAGCCGTAGAGCGCCGCATCGAGCAGGCTGCCCCCGCCCAGATTACGCAGGATGGTGAAGGATACAGCGTCGCTGAAATAGCTGAGCAGCTCGAACTTCGCGACCACCACGCCGACATGCACGCCGATGGTGAGGAACAGGAAAGCGAAAAGCCGGACCAGCCGCCGCGCCCGGCGGCCCAGCAATCGGCCGACCAGCAGATAGGCCAGTCCGACTTCTAGCGCCTGTGCGGTGATGGCAGTCAGGAGGAACAGGATAATCTCGCCCCCGCCTGACAGGGCATGGGATTGGCCGAAGCCGCCACCGAAGAGGGCATATTTGCGCTCCGCCAGTACCAGCTCAAACAATAGCGTCGCCACTAGAGCGATGAAGAGCGCGGCACGTTCGGTTCCGATGCCGCCTGGGACAGGGCCGATACTGGCCTCACGGGGACCAATGGGCGGGTGGCGGACGATGCTCATGTGACTTCTATGCCGCAGGACAGCCTCCGATTTGGTTAATCGCGCATATGCGGTAAGGCTTCGTTGAAGGATGGGGCTGCATAAGGCCCCCCTTCGCAGGGAAGCCGCATGGCACAGGTCGTTCAACTCTTCAGCAATCCACAGGCGGGCACCTATTCGCGCAGGCGCGTCCGTGCGCTGACCCGTGCCTTGCAGGACATGGGCGCGACCGTGGTGCAGTCGGTGAGCGCGGACGGTCCGCCGGAAATTCTCGCAGAGGCGGATCATGTCTGCATCGCGGGCGGTGATGGCACCGTACGCCATGTGGCCTCCGCCGTCCTTCAATGCGGGCGCCCGGTGACGATGAGCGTCTATCCCATCGGCACCATCAACCTTCTCGCACGTGAGCGGCTCTACCCTACGCAGCCTTGCGAATTTGCCCGGATGGTGATGGCACGGGCGCAAGGCCGCCCGCATTATCCGGTCGCGGCGGACGATATTTTCTTCTTCGCCTGCGCCAGTACCGGACCGGACAGTGCGGTTCTGGCGCATCACTCCCCCCGGTTGAAGCGGCGAATCGGACGGATGGCCTATGTGGCCGCCTTCATCGCGCTACTGTGGAAATGGCCGCGCCAGAGCATCCGCCTCAACGCCAATGGCTATCGGGTGGAGTGCGAGGCCTTCTATGTCGCGAAGGGCCGCTATTATGCCGGGCCATGGAGCTTTGCCCCGGCCAGCCGGGTGGATGATCCACTGATCCATGTCGTCGCGCTGAAACGCGCCCGGCGGCGCGACTTTGCCCGCCTCGCCATTGCGGTGATGCTCGGGCGGAGCGTGGCAGCCGTACCGGGAGCGACCTGTTTCACCGCGACGCATCTGGTCGCAGAGAGCGATAGCCCCCTGCCCCTGCAAGCGGATGGGGATGTCATTGCCCACCTGCCGGTACGGCTGAGCGTAGGGGAAAGACCGCTTTCGTTCAGTTGAGGGGGAAGGCCTGGGTCATACAGACTGCACAGACACTCGATGGTGCCCTGTGCAGTCCGATATCCGTCCGGCCCGAAGGCTCCATTCACCCCCGATAGGTGGTCACCAGTTCCAGCATGCGGATTGCCGCCTTCGCTGCTTCGCCACCCTTGTCCTTGCGGGTAGAATCAGCTCGCTCCAACGCTTGCGCCTCATTCTCGACCGTGAGGATGCCATTGCCGATGGCGATGCCGTCCATGCTCAGCGCCATCAGGCCGCGGGCGCTCTCGTTGGAGACCACCTCGAAATGATAGGTCTCGCCCCGGATGACCACGCCGACGCCGACGAAACCGTCGAAGCGACCACTCTCCGCCGCAATGGCGATGGCGCCGGGCACTTCCAGCGCGCCGGGCACCGTCACCACCTCATATTTATGCCCCGCCTCGTCGAAGGCCGCCTTGGCGCCCGCGATCAGCATGTCGTTGAGATGGTCGTAGAAGCGCGCCTCGACGATCAGGAACTTGGCCATGTGTCTCTTCTCTCTTCTCAGACGGTGATCGGCTGGTGCCCGACCACGGCGAGGTCATAGCCGTCAAGCGCAATCAGGCTCTGGTTGCTGTTGGACAACAGGACCATGTCATGCACGCCCAGCTCCGCAAGGATTTGCGCGCCCACGCCATAGTCGCGCAATTCCTCCAGCGGCGGGTTCCCGCCCGCACGCATCTCCTCGCGGATCTCGAAGGAGCGAGCCAGCTTGCCCGATGGATGGTTGAGGATGACGACCACGCCATCGCCGGCCTCGCCGACAATCTCCATCGCCCGGTGCAGCAGGCCGCTGCGCGTCGTATCCTCGCCCAGTACGTCGGCGAAGACGGACAGGGTGTGCATGCGGACCAGCGTGGGTTTCTCGGGGTCGATATGGCCCTTGACCAACGCCAGCGTCTCGTCGCCCGTTGCACGGTTGAAGAAGGTGATCGCATTCCAGTCGCCGCCGAACTGGCTGGTGAAGCGCGCCTCCGCCCGTTTCTCGATCAGATGGTCATGCTTGCGGCGATAGGCGATCAGGTCGCGGATCGTGCCGATCTTTAGCCGATGCTTCTGCGCAAACAGGATCAGGTCGTCGAGGCGCGCCATCTCCCCATTATCCTTCATGATCTCGCAGATCACGCCGGAAGGGTTGAGACCGGCAAGACGGGCGACGTCCACCGCTGCCTCGGTATGACCTGTGCGGACGAGCACGCCACCATCCTTGGCGATCAGGGGGAAGACATGGCCGGGCGTCACGATGTCCGCCTTGCCCTTCGATGCGTCGATGGCGACGGCGATGGTGCGGGCACGGTCGGCCGCGCTGATGCCGGTGGTCACACCCTCGCGCGCCTCGATCGAGACGGTGAAGGCGGTTTCATGCCGGGTGCCGTTGTTGCGGCTCATGAGGCCCAGTTCAAGTTGCTCGACGCGCGGTTTGGCGAGTGCGAGACAGATCAGACCGCGACCATGAGTCGCCATGAAGTTGATCGCGTCGGGCGTCGCCATCTGCGCGGGGATGACGAGGTCGCCCTCATTTTCCCGGTCCTCGTCATCGACCAGGATGAACATGCGGCCGTTGCGCGCCTCGTTGATGATCTCTTCCGGCGAGGCGAGCGCAGTGCCGCCCTCGCGCTTGAGCAAATAGGATTCAAGCTTGGCCAGCGTATCGGCGGTGGGGTTCCAGTCCGTCTCGCCAAGGCGGCGCAGGCTGTTGGCATGAAGGCCGGCGGCACGCGCAAGGCCGGAACGGGAGAGACCGCCGCCATCGACAAGGCCGCGGAGATTTTCGATAAGCAATGTAGACATGATTTTTCCTTTGAATTGCATAATCACATCACAATGTGATTATGCAATTGGAAAAATCACATACTAGCACACATTTTTCTCATATGCCCGCATGCGTGCGAGATAGCGCGCCAAAGTATCGATCTCCAGATTGACCTTACGGCCCACTTCCAGTGCACCCAATGTCGTCACATCCCAGGTATGCGGAATGATGTTGACCGAAAAATGCGTGGCGACCGTTCCGTCGTCCCTGGCTTCATCCTTCACGTCATTCACCGTCAGCGACACGCCGTCGATGGTGATGCTGCCCTTGGGCGCGATCAGCGGGGCGAGCGCGGGGGGCACCTCGAAACCGATACGGTGCGAGTCGCCCTCGGGGCAAATGCCCAGTACGGTGCCGATACCGTCGACATGCCCGGTCACGATATGACCGCCCAGTTCGTCGCCGATTTTCAGCGCGCGCTCCAGATTGACCTTGCTGCCCACAGCCCACAGGTCAGGCGCGGTGCAGGCGATGCTTTCCGCCGAGATATCGACGGTGAAGCTGTCGGCGGTCTTGGACACCACAGTCAGGCAGGCGCCCGAGCAGGCGATGGAGGCGCCGATGGCGACACCCTCCATGGCGAAGGAGCAGCCAATGGTGAGCCGCAGGTCGCCACGCTGTTCAGCGGAGCGGATGATGCCGATGTCGGTGATGATGCCGGTGAACATGATGTTCCTCTATCCGGCTGATGTGCTTTCGTAAACCTCGACGCTGTCCACGCCCAGCATGCGGCGGTCGACGAGACGCCAGCGGCCATGGGCGAGGGGCAGGTCGGTGAGACCGATGTCGCCCAGCGAAGGCATGCCGCCGCCGATCAGGATAGGCGCGCGGTAGACCAGCAGCCGGTCCACCATGCCCGCCAGGAGAAACGCGGCCACCGCACCCGCGCCGCCCTCCACCAGCAGCCGGTCGCCGGGCAGGTCGAGAGCGGCGACGGCATGGGGCGAATCGGCATGGAGCCAGCCGACGGGCAATCCCCCGGCACTGGAACTGAGCAGGATCGGCTGCGGCGCGCGGTCGCCCAGACCGGGAAGGCGCACGTCGAGGCGGGGCCGGTCGACCGCCAGCGTGCCGCGCCCGACGAGGATGGCATCGGCACGGGCGCGCTCGACATGGGCATGGGCGCGGGCCGGGGCGCTGGTGATCCAGCGGCTCGTCCCGTCGGCCATCGCGATGCAGCCATCGAGCGACACGGCGAGCTTGAGCGTCACATGCGGGCGGCCGAATCGCGCGCGGGTAAAATAACCTGCCATCGCCGCCCTGGCTTCTGCGGCGAGCAGGCCTTTCTCGACCATGATCCCGGCGTCGCGAAGCATAGTCGCGCCCTTGCCATTGGTGCGCGAGTCAGGGTCGCCCGCCGCAATCACCACCCGCGCCACACCTGCCGCGAGCAGCAGGTCGGAGCAGCGCGGCCCACGGGTGGAAAGGTGGGCACAGGGTTCCAGCGTCACATAGGCAGTGGCACCGCCTGCGCGTGCGCCTGCCTGTCCCAGAGCCATCGCCTCCGCATGGGGACGCCCCCCCGGCTGCGTCCAGCCGCGTCCGATGACTCGGCCGTCCGCCACGATAACACAACCGACATTGGGATTGCGCCCGGTACGGCCGACACCACGCTCCGACAAGGCAATGGCAGCGGCCATGGCGCGGCCATCATCTATCATTCGATATCTATCCTTGAGCGTCTGTCATTCGGGAGTGTTCAGGGCTTTGCCGGGATCGGCGCCGAATCCTTTGCCGCCGCTTCCTGCTTCTTCGCATAGGCGATCCGCGCGTCGAGGCTCTTGTTGACCGCGGCAATCACCTCGGCCCGCTGTTTTGCGTTGCGCGCCGCATCCTGCCGCCATTCGACGCCGAACTTGTCCGCCAACGCCTGAAATTCGCCCTGTTTCTTGCGCAGCGCATTTTCATAGAGGGCAAGGTCCGCCTTCTGCTCCTGGAGAATCGTGCTGTCCTTGCGGTCGGCCATCCAGCTTTCGACATAGATGAGCTGCGGCCCCGGCTTCAGGCTGAGCGAGTCATATTCAAACGCCCACATGATGACCCCGGTCAGCGCCACCGACAGAGCGAGCAACGGCCATTTATGCGCGCGCGGCTGGACCAGAAAGTCCTTGAGGTCGGTCAATGCACTCTTGGGCGAAACCGGGCGGGGAATGATACGCATGGCTCTCAACATAAGGCGCGGCGGGCGATAATGCAAAGCGCGCCACCGCTTCTATCCATCGGGCCGTGTGCACACCCTCTTCGCCACCGCCTCCCCCGGCATGTGCCGGGCGTGAAGGCCGGGGAAGCGACCAAATCCGGCTTAGAGGCGCGCAAAGCGTATGGGCTGGGCACCCTCCCATAATGTCATCATGCCAAGCGGGCGAAGATGCTCCTTGCCCTCGACGATGGTCAGGAAATGATTGCCTGCCAGCGGCCCCGCCTTGCTGCCGAACGCGACGCCGCCATAGGCCAGCAATATCTCCGTTTCGCTCAGTCCCTTGGGATAGAAGATGAACTCACCGGGAGCGGGGTGGCGGGTGGTGTTTTCCCATGGCAGGTCGAATTCCTGATCGCCCATCGGAATCCAGACGCCCTCGCCGCTCCAGCGGACATGGATCACCCGCTCCTCATAGGGCAGCAACTTGAGGAAGGCCGCGCAGGTGACAGGCGCCACCTCCTCCTCCAGCCGCGCGACGAAGGAGAAGGGACCGGCGGTGATCGACAAGAGGTGGGTCATGGGTGGTATCCCTCTTCTTTGCAGGTGAACGATGTGCGGAACATGCCCCCCTTGCCGCGATGCTGCAAGGCAACAGACCGGCAAATTCCACTGCTTTTATTGCCGTGAAATGCTGAGTCATCGAAATGACCGCAACTTGTCGCATCGCAGCAATAAAAATTTTACGACCGCTTGCCGACCGTCACTTTCATGATAGGTTCCCCCTCATCATCAGGAAAAAATCATAGGTACAGGAGAGGGCAGGGACAAAACAGGGGATAGATCATGCACGTATTGGACGTTCGTCGTGGCCGTTTACGCACTTCCCTTTACGGCTTTTCCGCGATGGCGGCGGCGCTTGCCAGCCAGGCCGCCTATGCCCAGCCAGCCGCCGACACCGACGCCGTGACGGCAGAAGGCGACGAGATATTGGTGACGGCATCCCGGCGCGAGGAGCGCGCCATGGACGTGCCGGTCGCCATCACCGCGCTAGGCGGAGACAAGCTGGCCGTCGCCAACTCCAGCGGCCTCGACATCCGCTTCCTGTCCGCGCGCACGCCCAGCCTCTTGGTCGAAAGCTCCTTTGGACGAACTTTCCCGCGCTTTTACATTCGCGGCCTCGGCAACACCGATTTCGACCCGAACGCCGCGCAGCCGGTCGCCGTCTATTATGACGATGTCGTCCTCGAAAATCCTATGCTGAAATCCTTCCCGGTGTTCGACGTCGCCTCGGTCGAGGTGCTGCGCGGACCGCAGGGCACCCTGTTCGGCCGCAACAGCCCGGCGGGCGTCGTCAAGATCACCAGCGCCAAGCCTACCGATACCTTCACTGGCCATGCGAACCTGAGCTGGGGTACGTTCAATACGGTCAACGGCGAGGCAGCGGTCGGTGGCCCTATCGCCCAGGGGCTGAGCTTCCGGGTGTCCGGCATGCTCCAGCGGCGCGAGCCATGGGTGACGAATGTGTCGACCGGCGCGACCTCCGTCGTCACTGCCGACCAGGTTTCCATTCCCAACCGTTCGCCAAAGCGCCTTGAGGGCTATCGCGATTTTGCTGGCCGCGCCCAGATCGCCTATACGAGCGGCGATTTCGATGCCCTGCTCAACGTCCATGCCCGCGACCTGAAAGGCACGGCACGCGTGTTTCGCGCGGCGTCGATCACGCCGGGAACCAATGACTTTGCGCCCGGCTTCGACGTCCGCAAGGTGACGCTGGATGCAGCCAACGACCAGCGGTTGACTGCCTGGGGCGCCAACCTGCACCTAAGCTATCATTTCGACGGTATCGGCACGCTTTATTCGGTCACTGGCTATGAGTCGCTGAACATCTATACGACCAGCGACATCGACGGCGGCGATCGTTACGACACCGATGGCTTCCCCTATTTCCCGCGCACTTACTCCTTGGGCCAGGCGGCCTTCGCGGTGGAGACCGGCAACGCCACCCGGCCAAAGGAATTCAGCCAGGAACTGCGCTTCGCGAGCGATGACCTCAATGGCCTGCGTCTCCAGGGTGGCCTCTATTATTTCCATCAGGATCTCAAATATGACGAGACCGACCTGATCCCCAACGGCACTTCCGCGGGTACGACACCTGCGGGCGCGCCGCCCGCCACCGTCGTCGCCGACGGCACGGTCTACGGCCTCATCACCCATGCCAACACCAACGAGAATTATGGCGTGTTCGGCTCCGCCGAATATAAGGCGACCGACAGGCTGACCCTGCGCGCGGGCGTCCGCTACTCGCACGACAAGAAGCATGACTTCACCAACCGGGTCAGAAACCCCCGGAATGTCGATTTCGGTTTCCCCGTCGGCGTTCCCCTGCCCAACCGGACCTTCGACGTCAGCGCATCGGGCAGCAACGTGTCCTTCGACGCCAGCGCGACCTACAAGGCGACCGAAGAGGTGAACATCTATGCACGCTTTGCCACCGGCTATCAGGGTCCGGCGATCGAGGATCGTGTCGCCCTCGATAATCTGACCACCACGGCCCCTTCCGAGAAAGTCTATTCGGGTGAAGTCGGCATCAAGACCAACCTGTTCGACAAGAAATTGCGCTTCGACCTCACCGGCTATTATTACAGGGTGAAGGACTTCCAGCAGACGGCGGTCGGCGGCGGCGGCAACACCGCCAACCTGATCTCCATCGACGAAGTGGAAGGCTATGGCGTCGAAGCGGAATTCGAGGCACGGCCGGTCGACAATCTCGTGCTGAGCGCATCGGGCAGCTATACCCATACGGAGATCAAGGATCCCGGCCTGTTCGTCGCCACCTGCGGCGGCGGATGCACCGTCACCAATCCGACCTTTGTCGATGCCAATTTCACGACCCAGGCCTTCATCAACGGCAACGCTTTGCCGCAGGCGCAAAAGTGGATCGGCAACGCCAGCGCGAAATACAGCGTTCCGGTGTCCGACACCCTGTCGCTCTTCGCCTATGCGGACGTGGCCTACACCGGATCGGCGCAGATATTCCTGTACGAGTCGGTCGAGTTCAAGACCAAACCCTTCACCGAGGTCGGCCTGCGTGTCGGCTTCAACACAGAGGATGGCGTGGAGGTGGCAGGCTTCGTCCGCAACCTGCTCGACCAGATCCGCGTGACAAGTGCCGTGGACTTCAACAATATCACCACCATGGTCAATGAACCGCGCACCTATGGCGTCTCCATCAGCAAGCGTTTCTGATGAGACCGCACACCGAAGCGGAGGGCAGGCTGCCTGACGGTGCCCTGCCCGCCAGCCTCGAACCGGCCGGGGGGATGAAACCCTCCGGCTGGCTGGAGTCGCGCTTTGGCCTGACCGAGCGGGGCACGACCGCGCGGACCGAGATATTGGCCGGGGTGACGACCTTCCTCACCATGGCCTATATCGTCCTGGTCAATCCGGCGATCCTTGGTCAGGCGGGCATGCCCGTCGCGGCGGTGGCTGCGGCGACCTGCCTGGCGGCCGGTTTCGCCAGCATCCTCATGGGGCTGGTGTCCAACACGCCGCTGGCCCTTGCGCCCGGCATGGGCCTCAACGCCTATTTCAGCTTCACCGTCGTGCAGCAGATGCACGTGCCATGGCCCATCGCCCTGGCCTGTGTGTTCGTGTCGGGGATCATATTCCTGCTGCTGACCTTCGTCGGACTCCGCCAGTTGATCGTGGCGACGATCCCGCCACACCTGCTGGCGGCGACGGCGGGAGGCATCGGCCTGTTCATCGGCTTCATCGGCCTGCGCAACGCAGGGATCGTGGTGAGCAATCCGGCGACCAGCGTCGCGCTGGGCGATTTGCGCGCAGCGGGACCGGCGCTGGCGCTGCTCGGCCTCCTCATCATCGCTGGCCTGAGCGTCTGGGGGATGCGCGGCGCGGTGCTGATCGGCATCGTGGTGACGACGATCGTCGGCGCGCTGTTGGGTCTCGTGCCGTTCACGCCGCAACCCTATGATCTGACCGCGATCGGGCAAGTGGCGTTCAAGGCGGATATTCCCGGCATGCTGGGCCTCACCGGCACGCATGGCATCGGCCTGTTCGAGATATTGTTCGTGTTTCTGTTCGTCGACCTGTTCGACAATATCGGCACCTTGGTCGCCGTGACCAAGCGGGCGGGGCTGATCGGGCCGGATGGCAAGATACCGGGTATCAACCGCATCCTGACCGTGGATGCCATCTCCACCATCTTCGGCTCTTTTGCGGGGACGACAACCGTCACCAGCTATGTCGAAAGCGCGGCGGGCGTTCAGGCGGGCGGGCGCACCGGCCTGACTGCCGTGGTGGTGGGCATCCTCTTCCTCGCGACCATGTTCGTGGCACCCTTTGCCCAGCTCATCCCGCTGGCCGCGACCGCGCCCGCGCTGATTCTGGTCGGCGGGCTGATGATGGCGCCTCTGGTCGAAATCGCCTGGGACGACCCGATGGAGGCGATTCCCTGCTTCCTGACCCTGGCGATCATCCCCTTGAGCTTCTCCATCGCCAATGGACTGGCGTTCGGCATCACCGCCTATGCCGCGCTCAAAATCGCACGGGGGCAGGCCCGGCGATCCGACCTCGTGTTGTTCGTGCTGGCGGTATTGTTCGTCATCCGCTTCGTCTACCTCTCGGCCGGGTGATGGGGAGCCGGGCCGCCATGGCAAGGGGTCCGGCATCCGGCGCGTGCGCCGTCCAGCGGTGCGATATTCTCGGCGCCACGCCCTATAGCGACAGGGCAGATGCACTGTTCCGGCCGTTTCTGGGAGCAGCGCACCGGGCGACCCTTGGCCGTGTCGCGGACTGGATGCGGGAGGCGGGGATGGTCACGCACATCGACCCCGCCGCCAATCTGGTCGGTCATTATGCGGGACTGGCGGCGGATGCCCCGGTGCTGCTGATCGGCAGCCATATCGACAGCGTGAACGATGCCGGACGCTATGACGGCCCGCTGGGCGTGATGCTGGGCATCGAATGCGTCGCCAGCCTTGCCGACCGGGGCCACCGGCTGCCCTTCGCCATCGAGGTGATCGCCTTTGGCGACGAGGAGGGATCGCGTTTTCCCGCGTCCATGCTGTGCAGCCGGGCGGTGGCGGGGACGCTGGATGCCTTGGCCCTCGACATTGTGGATCGGGACGGGGTGACGCTGGCGGCGGCGCTGGCCGATTTCGGACTGGAGGTCTCCGCCATGACCGGCGCCGCACGCGTGCCGGGCAGCGTGCTGGCCTATCTGGAGGCCCATATCGAACAGGGACCGCTGCTGGAAGCGGAGGGGCTGCCGCTGGGTGTCGTCACCGGCATTGCGGCGCAGCGCCGACTGGCCGTGACGATGACCGGGACACCGGGGCATGCCGGCACCAATTCCATGGTGTTGCGCCGCGATGCGCTGCCCGCGGCAGCAGAGGCGGTACTGGCGATCGAGCGGATCGCGCGGGCGGGAAAGGATGATCTGGTCGCCACCGTCGGGCGAATGACGGTGGCGCCGGGCGCGACCAATGTCGTGCCGGGGCGGGTGGATTTCACCGTCGATGTGCGCGCGGGCAGCGATGCCGACCGGGATGCCGCGACGATCGCGATAGGGGCCGTGCTGGAGGAGATCGCCGCCGCGCGGGGCAGCGCGCTGGCCAGGGAGGAGACTCAGGCGCTGGCCGCCAGTCCCTGCGACCCGGCGCTG
>DASVMZ010000041.1:0-31930 GCA_036384115.1 Sphingobium sp. | reverse complement strand
TCGGCGGTTCTGACGCCGCGGACCGATCCATCGCGGCCCTCAATGCACTCGACGCGGGTCGCCAGGCGGATATCCACGCCGTGCGCGCGGTGCTCCTCCTGATAGAATTCGGACAATTGAGGGCCGGCGACCCGTGCCAGCACCCGATCCAGCGCCTCGACTACCGTGACCTGCTTATGCAGCTTGGATAGAACCGCGGCTGCTTCCAGACCGATATAGCCGCCGCCGATCACGACGACCTTGTGCGTTTCGGGAAGTTCGCTGATCAGGGCGTCCACATCCTTGCGATTGCGGATATAATGGATACCGGCAAGGTCGTGACCCGTGCAGGAGAGGCGGCGCGGGTTTCCGCCCGCAGCCCACACAAGGCTGCCATAGTCGAGCCTGGAACCGTCAGCCAGCCCGACCTGCTTGTCCTCTGGATTGACTTCGACGACGCGCGAATTCAACAGCAGGTCGATGTCGCGTTCTTGCCAGAATGCTGCCGGACGGATCATGATCCGCTCGAACTCCTTCTCGCCGGACAGATAGTCCTTCGACAGGGGTGGCCGCTCATAGGGAAATTCCGGCTCATCGCTGACGAGGCCGATAGTTCCTCCGAACTTGCGCTGTCTCAGCATGATCGCCAACTGGGCACCCGCGTGGCCAGCACCAACAATGAGGACGTCGAAATGAGCCATGTTTTTCACCATTAGGTCGAGTGTCAACCCGCGTGACGACTAGTGAAGGTGCCAGCGATCGGCAGCGTGCGTTCGGGCGATGACCGACCGACCATCCCTGTTCAGTCTTCCGGCGCGATCTCGACGCGCAGCCCGTCTAGTGTGTCCTGATAGTGCACCTGGCAGGAGAGCCGAGAGCGCTCGGTTCGAAAATCGCTGCTGTCCAGCAAGTCGCTTTCATCGTCGGACATGACCGGCATTTCCGTTTCAGCGAGCGGGTCGATGTAGACGTGGCAAGTCGCGCACGAGCAACACCCGCCGCACAGAGCGAGCAATTCATCGACACCCGCGTCACGAATGATTTCCATCAGTGTGAGACCCGACTGCGCCTGGATCTCCTGCTCAGCACCTTCGCGCGTCCGAACAAAAATGCTACCCAAAATATGAACTCCGTTGATCCTGTGTCGGCCTTATCGGTCTGGTCCGATGCGACCTGATTGCAAGCTGGGGCGCTCTCAGACGAGGGAGACGCGTAGATGCTCGACCTCAGTGACAAGAGGCCCCTCGGACTTTCGCCAGTCATCCTTGAGACGGATGTTGGGGAACCTGTCGGCGATGATCTTGATGGTTTCCGAGATCTCGAGGCGCGCGAGCGTGGCGCCGAGGCAGCTATAATGATTGGATCCGAACATGAGCGCGCGCGCGGCGGGCCGCCCAAGCCTGAAACTGTTCGGATCCTCGAACTTGCTTTCGTCCCGGCCGCCGGCCCGCGTCGAGATCCAGACCCAGTTATTCGCAGGGAAGGTAAAACCGTTGACCTCGATATCCTTCGAAGCATGGCGGGCGATCACCCCGAAGCGCGGGCACAGACGATAGGTTTCCTCTGCGGCCTGCGGCGCCGCAGTCGGACGCTCCAGCACCAGCTCCCAGCGGCTGCGATCCTCCAGCAGCATGCCGAAAGTGAGGCCTAGCTGGTGAAGCGTATTGTCCATGCTCGCGATGAGCAGCGACATGGCGACCGTCTTGACCTCGTCGTGCGAGATAAGGCCCTCGGTTTCGCACCTGATGAGCTCCGAGGTGAAATCGTCACCCAGATTCTTGCGCTTCTCGTCTATATGGCGCTCGATGAACTCCAGACCTTCCCAATAGGCGGCCTCGGACTCGGGTAGCCGTTCCTTGTCCAGCGTCAGCAGGGGAGGATTGATCGACTCCGTGATCCTGCCGATATACGGGGCGAGCTCCCGCGGTGCCGAAATAAGGTCGCAATAAAGCTGGGTCGGAAGCCGCCATGCGATCTGCGCCATGAAGTCGACGTCGGTCAGATCCTCGATATCATCGAGAATGCCATGGATCATGCCCTTCACGTCATTCTGGAGCTTGGCGACCTGTTGCGGTTTCAAAAGGCGCATATAGGGCTGGCGCATGCGTGCGCGCTGCTCGCCCTCGGTGCAGACAATCTGCTTGTCCCACTCCTCCCGATAGGGCCCATCGGTAAGCCCCACCGTGTCCAGAACGACGCCGAACCCGCCGCCAATGTCGAATTCCTTGCTGCTCATGATCTCCCAACCCTGGTCGTGGGTGAGGACCTCGAAGCCTCGCGGGCTTTTGCTGACCCAGCTTTTCGCTCGCGCAGACGCATATTCCTGCGTCGTGGCGAGCATGGGCACTTCGGGGATGTTGGTGAGGTCAAGTGTCGACATCGGTGTTTCCAGTTTCAAGATATGATCGTGGTCGCGTGCGCGATCACAGGAGATCGTCGATCCGCGTGGCCGTCGCGCCAAGTGAAGCGCCTCCGTCGACGACCATGGCATGCCCGGTCACATAGTCCGCGTCGTCGGTGGAGAGCCACAGAACGGCGCGGGCCATTTCCTCCGCCCTGCCGGGCCGTCCCTTCGGAATGCCGAAGATCAGACGGTCCTTTATGGCCTGGGGGAGCTGACCGATGAAAGGGGTATCGACGAGGCCGGGACAAAGCGCATTGATGCGGATACCGCGCACAGCATAGTCCACCGCGGCAGCGCGGGTCATGCCGATCACACCGTGCTTCGTGGCGGTGTAGGCCGCAAGATTATAGCCTGCGATGATCCCTGAAATCGAGGCCGTGTTGACAATCGAGCCGTGCACGCCCCTTGCGAGGAAGCTGCGGATCTGCGCTTTCATGCAGTAGAAGACGGAAGAGAGATTGACTGCCGAAACGCGGTCCCAGTTACGGCTGTCGAGGTCGGCCATGGGAACGGTGTCGGCTTCGATACCCGCATTATTGATGGCGATATCGAGACCGCCCAGATCGTCGGTGATTGCTGCCATCGCCTTGATGACGGAAGCTTCGTCGGCGACGTCGATGAGGAAGGGCCGGGCTTTTCCTCCGCTCTGCTGGATTGCCGCGCATGCTGCCTCTGCGGCGTCCAGATTGATGTCGGCCACGGCGACGGAGGCACCCGTGCCTGCGAAGGCCCCGGCAATGGCCCGGCCGATGCCCGACGCACCGCCTGTCACGAGCACTGTCTTGCCGGTGAAGTTATAGGATACCTGGCCCATGATCAGAGCATTGCCGACGCGACGGCGTCGGAATAGCGCTGGAAGCGGAGGAGATTATGGCCCTCATGCATGACACCCGCCGTGAGGCAGACGAACGTCGCGTCAGCAACCGGATCGACCCAGAAAATAGAGCTTCCCGCGCCATTGTTCCCGAAGGTGCCCTCGGAGGTGAGAGTGCCGTACTGGCTGTAATTGAGTGTCTTGCCTTTGAGCGAGAATCCCAGACCGATATAGGCGGGGTAGGGGTTCCAGCCCATCGAAAGAGCGAGCCAGCGATAGAGCTCATTCTCCATGTCGCCGGTCCGGTTCTGGCGAGCCAGTTCGATGGTTCTCGGTGCCAGGATACGGGTGCCGTCCAGCTCGCCGCCCCTGCGCAGCATCTCGGCAAAGCGCCACATGTCGTCAGCTGTGGACACGCAGCCGACGTGCGGCATCTCGGCCTCTTCCTCCTCGAAGATTCCATAGTCGCCCTTCTTGGTGTGGCCGGGCGTCGTGACGGGGAGGGTGCCGCGCATATCGGGGATGATGTGGCGCTCCTGCAGGTCACGCCGCACGCCCATGGCCGTGTCGGCCATCTTGAGCGGCTCGAACAGATCTTCGCGGAAGATGTCCCGAAGCGCGCGTCCCTTCGGATCCGTCCGCCGCAGCGCTTCACCCATAAGCGCGTGGTTCACCAGCGGCTGGTAATTGCAGCGAATACCCGGGACGGTCATGCTGCTGACATAGGTGCAGATATCGGAGATGACCTCGTCCAGCCGGTCCTGCAGCCCACCGGGACGAACCTCCCAAAGGCCGGGCCAGCCGGCGGTATGGGTCAGCAGATGGAAAATGGTCGCCTGGTCGCGCGGTGCGCCGGTGAATTCGGGGATGATCTCGGACACTTTGGTCGTCAGGGCGAAACGCCCCATCTCGATCGCCCGCAGGACGAGGATATTGGTGAAGGCCTTGGTCATCGAAAAGATGCTGAACACGTCATTCGACTTCAGCGCGCGTGTCGCATTGCCGTCAGCGTGGCCAATCTCGTCACTGAAGACGAGGTGCCCATGCCGCGCGACGCGCACAGATGCGCCATAGTAGAGGCCGTCCGCAACGTCCTTCTCGATGATCGACTTGAAGTGATCCAAGCGCTCTTGCCAGACCTCAGCCATAGACTCGCATTTCCTTCCACTCGCAGGTGCATTCCGCACCATCATTCGAAATCACAAACATGCCGCAGCGGTTTTCGCCGCTGCGGCACCCCTTTATCGCAGCAGGCTGTTGCGCAGCGTGAGCTGCAGCATGACGGTCCGCGGCTCGGAAAGGCTGCCAGCCAGATCCGCGCCCAGGCCGGGCGCGACCAGACCAGCTGTTCCGCCCGACAGCGGAAAGGCAAAGGCGCTCACGATGCGCTGCTCGTTGGTGAAATTCTTGCCGATCAGAGCCAGTTCCCAGCCGTCATTGGAGCTGCGGACGCCGATGGTGGCATTGAGGCGCCATGCGGACGACTGGACCGAGCGGGGATCATGCTCCGGCATGGAGATGAAGGATCCAGTGTAGTTGGCGTCCCCACCGACCATGAGCTTCATGCTGTCCGTCACCTCGGTGTCCACAGTGGCACCAAATGACAGATTCCATTTCGGAGCGCGCTCGAGCCGGGTGCCTGTCAAGTCCTGCGTCGTGAAGCGGCTGCCGTTGACCGGGTCGGCGATTGGTGTGCCGTTGCACCCTTGCGCGATTGACTGGCCTGCATAGCAGGCTGCCCCCCGATAGTCGGTGTATTTGCCGTCATTATAGGCGATGCTGCTGCGCAGTGTCAGCGCCTTCAAATTGCGCGGATGAAAGGAGCCGGAAAATTCGGCGCCCCTGACGCGCGAGGCGCCGGCATTCCGGATATTGAGCGAGATGGTGGCCGGGTCGAAGATCGGCAACTGCAGGTTCTTATAGTCGTAATTATAGACCGTAAAATCGAACGAGATCTGTCGGTCGGCCAGAGTTCCCTTCACGCCAATCTCGCCGCCCCGCGCCGTCGCCGGCCGGTAGTCTGCGATATTGGGTCCGAAGGAGGAGAAAGCGCCGGGCGCCGCATTATAGCCCCCCGACGTGAACCCCTCGCGATAGGCGGCATAGACGGTCACATTCTCCGCAGGCGAATAGCGAGCCGTCACTTCGGGCGAGAAATTGTTGAAGGACACACGGGGGCTTGTGAACTGGAACGGAATGGGATTCGGTGCAAACAGGGTCAATGCGCTGGGATACCGAACACCATCGAAATATTTCGTCTCGACCGAATAGCGGCCGCCCGCAGTCATTTCGATCTGATCGGTAACGGTCAGCACCGTCTGCCCGAAGAAGGAATAGGCATAGGTCTTCTGGCGGAACCGATCGTCCGCGATCAACGCGGGCCCCGTGAACCCCGTCACCGCTCCGTCGAAGACGAGGGGGGCATCGAAACGCTTCACTGCATTCTGATAATAGCCGCCGACGAGAAAATTGATGCGCTTGCCAAGCGAGGTCTGGAGCCGCAGTTCCTGCGTGAACTGCTGGTCGCGAAGGCGAGCGCCCGTGACCACGGTCTGAACCTCGGTGCCGCTATAATTGACGCTCCAGTCCTCGGCATAATTATAATAGCCGGTTACCGAGGTAGCCTTCAGCCAGTCGGCCAGCTGGGCGTCGATGTTGAGCGAAGCGAACAGCTGTTTCTGCCGAAAGAAAGGTGTGCCGTTGCCAAGATATCGCGGCGCAAGCGAAGCGGCAGCAGCCGAGATGCGAGGGTCTACGACATTGCGGTCTGCGAGGCAGTCGTTGACGCCCCCGGTTGCGCCGAATGTGCCCTGGGGCACGCCCGTCGGGCAGTTGAACAGCTGGAAGGAACTGCCGAGGCCGTTTTTGCGATCCGTGCTGGCATAGGCTACCTTGAGCTTGGCATCGAATGTCCCGGAAGGAGCCTTGAAGGCGAGCGTCCCGCGAACAAAATATTCGTTCTGGTCATCTGCACGAGAGCTTGTCGCAGGCTGGCCGCCAGGAACGGCATTGACCCTGTTGTGGTAATAGCCTTCCTGATCGGCGACGGAACCCACGATGCGCAGGCCGAGCGTGTCGGTAAGGGGCGTCGAGATCATCGCCTCGACCTGCTTGCGATCAGCCTCGAACTCATAGCCGCCCCGCACGCGCCATTCGAGCTCCTTGCCGGGATCAGCCGAGATGAGCGAAATGATGCCGCCGATGCTGTTCTTGCCGTAGAACATCGCCTGCGGTCCCTTCAGCACCTCGACGCGGTCGAGATCAAGGATGCCGATCGTCACGGCATTGGCCTGACTGAGCTGGATACCATCGATATTCAGGGAGACCGCCTGATCGACTGTGGGATTGGTTCCTGCGGCGCCGACGCCGCGTAGGTTGATGTTGGAGCCGCCCGGGCCGCTGGTTCCACCGATCACGAGCGATGGCACGCGCGCGGAGATATCGGTTACCGTGCTGGATGCGTAACGGTTGAGTTCGGCTGAACCGATGGCAGTGATAGCGGTCGGTACATCCTGAAGTCGTTCGTCGCGCCGACGCGCCGTCACGATGATGTCCTGGCTGTTGGTGACCTCTTCAACCTGCGCGCCGACATTGCCCGTGGTCGCGATCGCGGTCGGCGAAAGCGCGGCGATCGCGACCACGGAAGTTGCGGATGTAAGAAGAAAACCTGACTTACGCATTATTCACTCTCCCCATTTGTCCTGCCGCTTCTTTGAGCGGTAGACCGAAAGCCATGCCTCGCAAGGCGTGGAGTCGATTTACCGGAAAGGAGAAATGGCACGTAACTCCAAATTTTCGCGACCGTTGATTTCTAGTCAACGATCGCGGCGGCAAGGGCAGGGCGTCCCCTGATCAGATCTGCGGCTTTCTCACCGATCATGATGACGGGCGCGTTGGTATTTCCCCCGGGGATAGCGGGCATCACCGATGCATCGACGAGGCGAAGGCCGGCAATGCCGCGAACACGCAATTCGCTGTCCACCACTGCCATCGGATCGTTGCCCATACGGCAACTCCCGACAGGGTGCCGGACCGTATAGACCGACCTGCGCAGATAGGTGGTCAGTTCCTCGTCGGACTGCGCGGCCGCGCCCGGAGAGACTTCCTCCTTCACGAGGCCGCGCAACGGCTCGGTCGCATAGAGTTCGCGCATCTGGCGGATTCCGCGGATTATGGTGTCGATGTCCCGCTGATCCGACAGAAGGTTGAGCTGGATCTTTGGCGGTTCAGCCGGATCTGCCGAGCGTAGCTTGAGGGTTCCGCGACTGTGCGGATGGAGGAGAACCACGGCCGCCTCGATGCGATGCTCCAGCCTGCGGGTGATGCCTGGCACGTAGATCTGCGCGTCTCGCCGCAAGGGGTTGAAGAAAATCTGGACGTCTGGCCGGTCGAGCGACGGCATGGTCCGGATCAGGCCCTGCCCGGACAGGGGTTGGGTGGCGAATACACCCTTGCCGAGGAGCGCCCATTGCAGGAAATGCCGCGCGACCCGGTCGATCCTGAGTTCCTTCAGGGGCGTCACGGGCGCGTGGGTCAGATTCTCCATCATCGCCGATGCATGGTCCGCAATATTCGTGCCGACGCCGGGCAGATCGGCGACGGGCTTGATGCCCAGCGCAGCCAGTTCGTCGGCGGGGCCGATTCCGGACAGGAGAAGGAGACGAGCGGTGTTGTAGACCCCTGCCGAGAGTATGACTTCCTTTCGGGCACGGATCTGGCGTGTCTTGCCCTTCTGGACGAATTCGATGCCGACCGCGCGTCCGTCCTCGACGATGACGCGCGTGGCTTTCGCATGAAGCTCGATGTGAAGATTGGCTCGGCCCTTCGCGGGGCGCAGATAGGTTCGCGCAGTGCTCGAACGCCGCCCCCGGCGATCGACCGTAATATCCGAATTTCGCGATATGCCCTCGAATGGCGCGGCGTCGAGGTCGTCGACAATCGGATAGCCGCGCGCAATGGCAGCTTCCATCAGAGGTTCCTGAAGCATTCCCTCATTGTAGACGGACGTGGTCTTGAGTGGCCCTTCGGCGGAATGGAATTTGCCATTGGCGCGCCAGCTGCCTTCGGCTCGCTTGAAATAGGGAAGGACCTCGGCAAATGACCAGCCTTCGCAGCCCATCTGGCGCCACTCGTCATAATCGATGGGATTGCCTCTGGAATAGACCTTGCCATTGATCGACGAGGAGCCGCCCAGCAGGCGACCCTGTGGCAGATCGATGTTCCGTCCGTTGAGATGGGGCTCAGGCTCCGATTGGAAGCCCCAGTTGAGATTGGCCGGCCGGTTCCTGTAAAAGCCGATGCCCATGTGAAAGACGATGTTCCAGTCCGATCCTCCTGCTTCCAGGAGGGCCACAGACGAATTCGGATCCTCCGACAAGCGGGACGCGACGACGCCGCCACCTGAGCCGGAGCCGACAACGATATAATCTACGGTCTGCATTTAGGCCTCGGTGTTTCGATGGGTTATGAAAGAGGAGCGGCGGTCGTGTGCTCGCATTGCGCGATGAGCTTGCCATCATTTTGCCCGGACAGCAGAAGGCTGAGCGATTTGGGCATGTCCTCGAAGGGGACGATATGGGTCTTGACCCTGATCTTCCCCTCGCGGGCATGTTCCCGCAGCATAGCATCAAGGCGCGACGCCTGTCCGTCCGTGTCCGCCGCGACGAAGCCTGCGATACGCGCCTGACGAAGATCAGCATGGGCAGGTTTCGGATGCCCGAGGTTCCATTGCGCTGATCCATGTCATATTGCGCGATGGCGCCGCACATCGCGATGCGCCCGCCGACCGCCATATGAGGCAGGGCAGCGTCCAGTGTCGCTCCGCCGACATTGTCGGAGAACACGTCGATCCTCGACGGAAAGTGACGCATGATGGCATCCTCGACATTCTCGCTACGATAGTCGAGGCGCAGATCGTCCATGAGATAGCTGCATTTCGCAGCACCGCCCGTGATGCCTATGGTGCGCCATCCCATGGCCTTTGCGAGTTGCGCGGCAATGGAACCGGTAGCCCCCGCGGCGCCCGATACCAGTACGGCATCGCCCGGCGCGGTGTCGGCAGCAATGACCAACCCCCTGGCCGCTGCCTGCCCCGGATGGGACAGGATGGTAAGCTGGTCCGGGTAGGACATTTCGCTCTCGGGACGCGCATGCCGGACCAGATACGCATCAGTTACGGCGCTGCGAGACCAGCCCCATGTTCCCATGACGACATCGCCTGCCCTGAAAAGCTCTGATTTCGACTGGCGGACGAGACCTATGCCTGTCCCGAGCATCGGATCACCCTGCCGGATCGGAATGAACTGGAGACGTGGGTCCAGCTTTACCCAGTTCAGATGCGTCGGATCGAGCGAGAGAAACAAGCTGTCGATGACCAGCTGACCTTGTTCCGGCTCCGCAATCGCGCGGTCGGAGAGTGCAAAGCAGTCGGGTTGATATTGCCCGCCAGACGCCCGGCGCACGATCCATGTCTGATTGGGCACGCATTCTCTCCTGTGTTCTTGGCCCAGGCCGGGGCAGGTCGTTAAGTCGGGTCTCAGCCCCGATGTCCTGCGACCCGGACCACTGCAGACGGCTCAGGCCCCGTATGCGGGGCTTGGGCTCCGTTCGAGATCAATTGTTTGCGTGTGCAGGTTCTTTGATGGCATCCAACGCTTCAATGATGTCCGAAGGCGGCATGTCTGCCTCGATGCGGCCGCCCGGGAAAAGGGTCCAGCGGCGATCCTGCACCGGGAATGCCGCAGCGGCCTGGTCGATGGTATCGACCGTCCATTTCTGGCCGCCGTTGTTGATGTGATGCGCCGCGTCCCACTCGTCGAAAAGGAACAGATCGTCGCCCCACGCGCCAAAAATCCGCCCGGTGAAGCGGCATTGCGGGCTGGCCAGATACAGCACGACCTGCGCGACATGCTCGGGCGAGTTGGGATCGAACCCTTCTCGCGGAGCCATCATCGCGATCATCTCGGGCGGCGCATCCTCGATGAGCCGGGTCCGAGCCATGGGTGCGATACCATTGGCGCGCACGCCGAGCGGTGCCAGCTCCAGCGCTGCGGCGACCGTGATGGCGGCCACGGCCGCCTTGGTGGCGCTATAGACGCTGATGGGAGGCATCGGATGAAGCCCCGCAGGTGACGCTGTGTTGATGATCGCCCGGCCCGCCTTTGGGCCTGACCGGCGCCAGTGGCGGGCTGCCGCGTTCATGATCGCCACTGGCCCCTTGAAGTTCACGGTCGCGGACATGTCCCAGTCCCGTTCGCTGATCTCGCCAAAGGCAGCGGGACGGCTAACACCGGCATTGTTGACGATGATATCGATGTCCCCGAACGTCGCAACGGCCTCGTCGACAACCGCATGGGCCGCGTCCCAGTCGGCGATACTGCGGGTGTCAGCCACCGCGGTTCCGCCGGCTGCCAGAATCTCGGCGACCACGGCCTGAGCCGGGCCGACATCAGCGCCTTCGCCCTGACCGGAACCACCCAGATCATTGACGATGACGCTGGCCCCGGCGGCTGCGAGCGCGAGGGCATGCTCGCGGCCGAGGCCTCGTCCAGCACCTGTTACCAGCACCACTTTTCCCGCGATGGACATTCGACACTCTCCTATGAAATTCAGTCGCGGACTCACGCGATCTCTGATCAGGATCGAGATGTCCGGCACGCGCCCCGTTCTGGTCGGTGTTGCGCGCAACTCAAGTGAGATTTTCTCCTTTTGTGTGACTTCAGGTCACACGAAACTCTTTTCCGACCATTTTGCTCGGCGCTCGCCAATGTCCTTCAGTACCAGGTCGATGCGCTGCGTCGTCTTTTTCGCTTCTTCCAGCATCCAGTCCCGGAAATGCTTGAAGCTCGGGTTCCTAGGAGTGCGGTCCGGCCAGATAAGATTATAGATGCGGTCGTCTGGCGTGACGATCGGGAAGGGCATGACAAGTGTGCCATTTTCCAGGTCGTCCAAGACAAGCGGGAGCTGCGCTATCGCGATGCCGACCCCTTCGATCGCCGCCTGATAGGCAAGGCTCGAACTCTCGAAATAATGCGGTGGGGGGCCGTGGAGATCGGGAATACCCGCTTCCGCCAGCCAGAGGCCCCAATTGCCGGGCCGCGCGGTCGAGTGAAGCTGCTGGTGGCGGGCGAGATCGCCCAGCGTTTCCAGTGGAGGGCCGTTCTCCAGTAACTTGGGACTACAGACAGCCACGAGGTCCGCGCGAAAGAGCTTGCGCACCACCGTCTGCGGCGTTTCTTCATGCCCCAGCTTGATGGTTGCATCGAGGTCGTCCCTCTGGAAGTCGACCGGGGCAAGGTTCATCGTCAATTGCAGATT
The DNA here is from genome assembly GCA_036384115.1 of Sphingobium sp. Classification (GTDB taxonomy): domain Bacteria; phylum Pseudomonadota; class Alphaproteobacteria; order Sphingomonadales; family Sphingomonadaceae; genus Sphingobium. The sequence goes on along the minus strand of DASVMZ010000041.1, from coordinate 20,417 downwards.
ATTCTGCGGATGGCGGGAATAGAAAGAGATCATGCGTGGCATCAGCCACCGCAAGGTGAAGGTTGAAGACGTCGAAACCCGCAGGGGCGCGCCTTCCGAAACCTCCATCAGCAGATCCGTCGCGGCCTTGATCGTCTTGAAGGCCTCCGTGATCTGCGCGAGATAATCATGTCCCTCGCGGGTCAGATTTACCTCACGATTTGCCCTGTGGAAAAGCTGGACCGAGAGAAAGTCTTCCAAGACCCGGATTTGCCTGCTGATCGCGCCCGGCGTTACCCCCAGTTCCGATGCTGCCAGCGTGAAGCTCAGTTTGCGCCCAGCGCACTCGAATGATCTCAACGCCGTGAGAGGCGGGATACGCATCCTCTTTTCCTATCGCCATTCTGCCGCCGACCACGGGTTGGCGGGTCGGCCGTTACTGCTGCTCATCCTTTAAATATGTGAGCTAAACTCAACCGTCAAGAAAGCCTTTCGATTGAATGTCCGTAACAGGACGGCCAATCACAGATACAAATCTGGCATCGACAATGCAGCATGAGGCGGAGAGGCATGGACTTTAGATTACCCGATGATGCGCGCATGATTGCAGAGCTGACGGCTCGCTTTGTCGCGGACGAACTCATCCCTCTGGAACGGCTGGTGATCGAGCGGGAAGCCAATCGCGGAATGGGAGGCAATCCGTTGATTCCGGCCGACGTCGAGGTGAAACTGAAGGAACGTTCGAAAGAACTGGGGCTTTGGGGTATCGACGTGCCCGAAAAATTTGGCGGGCATGGGATGGGCGCACTCATCAAATGTGTCGTCACCGAACAGATGTTCTACAGCATCACGCCGTTCATCCTGCCGCCCGATAGCCCCAATCTGCATTTCCTGGCTGAATCGTGCAAAGGCGACCAGATCGACCGGTATCTTCTGCCGTACGCATCCGGCGATAAGAAGTCCTGCCTCGCCCTCACCGAGTCGGGCGCAGGTTCGGATGCTGGCGCGATCCGCCTGAAAGCGGAACGGCGCGGAGACAAATGGGTCCTCAATGGTGAGAAAATGTGGATCAGCGGCGCGCGCACCGCAGATTTCCTGATCGTCATCGCATCGACTGACGTGTCGAAGGGGACGAGGGGCGGCATGACCGCGTTTGTTGTCGATCAAGGTACGCCGGGCATGACCATGCCCCAGGAATTCTCCGTGATCGGCGGCAATTTCCACGCCTACTCAGTGAATTTCGATGAAGTCGAACTGGACGATGGCCAAGTTCTGGGAGAGGTGGGCAAGGCCTTTGCGCCGTTGCAGAACCGGCTCGGTATCCGGCGCATGGAATGTGCCTGCTGGTGCCTGGGCTACGCCCAGCGCGCACTCGACATGATGATCGAGCAGGCCAATGCGCGCGTGACATTTGGCGCACCGCTGGCGGATCGCCAGACCATCCAGTGGTGGATCGCAGACAGCTTCCAGGAAATCGAAATGGTGAAGCTGTTGACTTATCGGCTGGCCTGGCAGCTCGATCAGGAGAGCGAAGACGGAAAGCGGGCCGAGATCCGCCGCGGTGCCGCCATGGTGAAGGTGCAGGCCACTGAAATGGCGGGCCGCGTCATTGACCGGGCTATCCAGATGTTCGGCGGAATGGGCCTGAGCAAGGAATTGCCGCTCGAATTCATGTCACGCGAACTGCGGGTTCTGCGCATCGTGGAAGGTCCGTCCGAAGTCCATCGCTGGCTCATCGCGCGCGAACTGCTGCGCGATGGAAGGCCCAGCGAGATATGAGCGCCATGGCCTTGGAGGGCATTCGCGTCCTCGAACTCTCCGGCCTGTACGGCGGCTACTGCGGCAAGCTGTTCGCCGACCTGGGCGCCGATGTCACTCTGCTGGAACCGCTAGAAGGCTCACCGCTTCGCCGGAAGCCGCCCTTTACCCAAGATCGTGCGGGCCCGGACTCTTCACTGCCGTTCAATTATTTCGCGGCGAACAAGAAAAGCGTCGTGGCCGATCTTACTGACCGCTCGGGGCTGGACCTGCTCTGGACGCTGGCGGGAAAGAGCGATCTGCTCATCCTGTCCGATCATCCCGATGCGGCGCAGGTCGATTTAGGCGCTCTCCGCGACGCCTTCCCGAAGCTGGTCTGCACGCGCATAACGCCATTCGGCGCCACTGGACCCTTTGCCGGCTTCGCGGCGGACGACCTTACGCTCATGGCGATGGGAGGGCTGCTGACCATGGCGGGTTTCCCCGACAGCCCGCCGGTCGTTGCCTATGGCGAGCAGGGATTGCTAGCGGGAGACCAGTTTGCGGCCGTCGCCTCGATCGCGGCAATTCTGCATGCCGAGAAAACCGGGGTCGGCGAATGGGTCGATGTTTCCATCCAGGAAGCGATCGTGATGGCGCTCGAGAATGCGGCGCAAACATATCAGCTTGAGGGCAATGTCCGCAATCGCACTGCCCAGTCGCGCCGGGCCGGTTCAGGCATATTCCCGTGCAAGGACGGCGAAATCTATCTACTTGCCGGAGGCATCGGTGAAACCGCGATGTGGGGAAATTTCGCGCGCTGGATGGAAGCCCAAAATGTGCCCGGGAGCGAGATTTTCGCCGACCCGGACTGGAAGGACACGGATCCTGGCGCAGAGGCAAGTTTTGAAGCGGTGTTCCGTCCCTTTGCAATGCGGAGCACGAAAGCGGAACTCTATGAAGGAGGCAATACCTGGGGGGTGCCCATGGCGCCGATGTCGACACCGGTTGACCTGCTCAACAACAAGCAGTTGGCGTTCCGCTCCTATTTCGTGCCTGTTCCGGATGGGAACCCTGCCGCAGGCATAGAAATGCCCGGTGCGCCCTACAAGATGAGCCAGACACCCTGGACCATGCGCCGGGCTGCCCCGACACTGGCCAGCGCAACCGACGCTGGCCTTTCGCAAGCCAAGGAGGCCGCTGATGACAAATGACCTTCCGTTGAGCGGCGTCAAGGTCGTCGACTTCTGCTGGATAGGCGCCGGCTCCTACACCACCAAGATGCTTGCCGATCTCGGGGCCGATGTGATCAAGATCGAAAGCTCCAAATCGCTGGACAGCCTGCGGCTTGCCGCCCCTTATGCAGGCGGTGTGCGCGGTGTGAACCGAAGCGGCTATTTCGCGGATCGAAACAGTTCGAAACGAAGCCTCACCGTCAACATGAAGAGCCAGCGGGGTGTAGCCATCGTTCACGAGCTCATCCGCGAATGCGATGTCGTCGCCAATAACTTCCGACCCGGCACCATGGAAAAGCTGGGCGTTGGCTACGAGGCTCTGCGCGAAATCAACCCCGGACTGATCTACGTCGGGATGTCGATGAACGGCGACGAAGGACCGGACCGCACCATGCTGGGCTACGGCATTACGATCGCGGCGCTCACCAGCTTCCTGGGGCTGAGCGGATATCCGGATCGGGCACCTACGGGAACGGGCACGAACTATCCTGATCATATCCCCAATCCCTGCCATGGTGCCTTCGCGGTCATGAGCGCCCTGCGACACAAGCGGCGCACGGGCGAGGGTCAGCGGATCGATATGGCGCAGACCGAGCCGATGCTTGCCCTGATGCCGATCCCGGTCATGGACTATAAGTCCAATGGCAGGGTCGCCGTGCGCTCAGGCAATGATATGGAAGGATATCAGCCTCGCGGGGTCTATCCGACCCGGGGTGAAGACCGCTGGATCGCGATCAGCATCGGTTCGAACAAGCAATGGCTGGGGCTGGTGGCAGCCCTCGGTCGAGATCAGCTCGCCCGCGATGCCTGGAGCGACGAGGCCGGACGAAAGGCGGGGGCCGGGGAGATATCGGCGATCCTGACTTCGCTAACCGCGTCGTGGGACGGCTATGAGCTCATGGAGAAGCTGCAGCAATACTGTGTTCCCTGCGGCGTTGTCCAGAATGCAGCCAATCTTGTCGACCGTGATCCCCAGATGAAGCACCGCGATCATTGGCGGTATCTCTATCATCAGGAAATGGGCGATTCCCTCTACAATGGGGCGCCGTTCCAGTTCGCGTCCAAGACGGTCGGGCCCCGATTTGCAGCGCCCATGCTCGGTCAGCATAATGAGGAGGTTCTGCGCGAAAGGCTGTCGTTGTCTCCCGCAGAGGTCAGCGCGCTCGTGACAGAGGAAGTGCTGATCTGAGGCAACCTCTAGCGCCCGGTCGATGAAACAGGACACCGCGCTCGCCAAAGGCGAGCGCGGTGTCCTTCTCTATGGGAGCTCGATGCTCGATACTCGAGGCAGCGAGGGGCGCAGCCCGAAACGTCGTCCCATGCCATACAGGATGGGCGATATGTCCCGGTGGGAACTGCGGCACGTGAGGGTGGTGGAATGGAGAGGGGGCAATCGACTATGGCGACTGCCCGGCCTTTCAGAGCTTCATCACGAATGGATTGCCGACCGGCGCGCTATGGTTGAGGAAGATGCTCTTGACCTCAAGATTGGCCATGATCGCCTCAAGGCCATTTTCCCGCCCGGTGCCGCTGTCCTTGAATCCGCCAAACGGCATGAGGCTGCTCAGCATCCGGTAGCTGTTCACCCACACCGTCCCTGCCTGCAAGCCTTCCGACATGCGGAATGCCCGTCCGAAATCCTTGGTCCAGACACCCGCAGCAAGCCCGAAGTCGCTGTCGTTCGCGATCTCCAAGGCTTCGGCTTCGTCATTAAAGCGAATGACGGAAAGCACGGGCCCGAAGACTTCCTCCCGCGCGATGCGCATCTGGTTGGTCACACCTGTGAAGATCGTCGGTTGCACGAACCATCCCGTGCGGTCGATGCGCTCGCCGCCCAGGGCGCAGTGCGCGCCTTCGCCTTTGGCGACTGCGATGTAGCTGAGAACCCGGTCGAACTGATCCCGGGTTGTGATCGGCCCGATTTGCGTCCCTGCATCCATGGGGTCGCCGATTACGGCATTGCCCGCCATGGATAGCAGCTTGTCGACGAAGGCGTCATGGATGTTGTCCTGTACGAGTAGCCGCGAGCCTGCGAGGCAGCTTTGACCGGACGCTGCAAAGATGCCCGAAATCGCTCCATTTGCCGCCGCTTCGAGATTCGCATCGTCAAAGACAATGTTCGGCGACTTGCCACCCAGTTCAAGATCGCATCGCGCAAAGCGCGCGGCAGCAATCTGGTTGATGGCGCGTCCGGCCTGAGTTCCGCCTGTAAAGCTGATCCGCGCCACGTCGGGATGGCGCACGAGAGGATCGCCGACCTCCATGCCAAAGCCCGTGACTACGTTGAGCACGCCGTCGGGGAACCCGGCCTCCTTGAACAGGCGGGCGAATTCGAGCGCCGAGGCGGAGCTATGCTCCGACGGCTTGTGGACGATGGTGCAGCCCGCCGCGAGCGCCGGAGCAATCTTGCTGGCCGCCAGCAGCAGGGGTGAATTCCAGGGCGTGATCGCGGCCACGACTCCGACCGGTTCATGCCGGGTGTATCCGAATATCCCAGGGCGACCGATTGGCGGCACTGCCCCTTCGATCTTGTCGGCAAGACCTCCGAAATAATAATAAGGTTCGGGCAGATAGGCCATCTGGGCCCGCATCTCGCTGTAGAGCTTCCCATTGTCGCGAACCTCGATGGTCGCGAGAAAATCGGCCGATTGAGCGATCAGGTCACCCAGCTTGCGCATCAGCGCTCCGCGTGCTGTCGGGGACATGGAGCCCCACGGGCCAGCAAGAGCGCGGCGCGCTGCCGCTACCGCCGCATCGACGTCTGTGGAGGAACCCCGCGGAACAATGGCCCAGGCCTGCTCGCTCCAAGGCTCGAACGATTCAAGCGTTGCACCCGACGCGGAAGGCACAAATTCGCCCCCGATGAACATTCCATAGTCTTTCATCATCGCCTCGCCGGGTTATCGCAACATGCCTGGGCCATTATCGAAGGTCGGTTACGTCTCTACAAGGGCGGATCAGCCTTGGCCGACCAGCCGCTCACCCTTCGAGAAACGTGCCATGCCCTCTGAGCCGGCAGCGGTGAGCTTGTTGATCTCGTCGATCTTGCCGACGCCGAAATCGAACGCCGCCTCCCAATCGATCTGAACCGGAATCTGGTCCATCGCGCCCTTGCTGATGGTCAGCGCAACGGGATCGAACTGGCCGATCTTGGCCGCGATAGCTTCGGCTGCGGGGAGGAGTTCATCATGCGGCACGACCTTGTTCACCAGGCCCCAGCGTTCTGCAGTCTCGCCATCGATACGTTCGGTCGTGAACATCATCCAGGCGTGGCGCTTGCGGGGGAGGGAATATTGCGTCGAAGGACCGGCCAGGCCGGGATAGGTCGCAAAGCCCATCTCGGGCATGCCCATCGACGCACGTTCCGAGGCGATCGCAAGGTCGCACACGTTGATCAGTGTGACACCGCCGCCAAGAGCAACGCCGTTTACGGCAGCGATGAAAACAGCCGGATGCGCACGAATGGCAACGTTGACCGCCTGCCAGGACGTGGCGGGGTCAGCCTCGACGCCTGCATCACGGTCTGCACTGGCTTCCTTCAGGTCGAGGCCTGCGCAGAAACTGACATCGGTCCCGGTCAGAACGATGACCCCAAAGCGTCCCTTCAGCTGTTCCATTGCATCAAGCATGGCGATCCGCGCCGCCTTGCTCATCGCGTTGCGCTTGGCGGGACGGTTGATGCGCATGACCGCATATCCTTCCTTTTCCTCGACGACGATCAGATTTTCTTCGCTCATGTCATTCTCCAGATGATGTGCCCGACCGGGCGGTTGCGTCTTCGCAAATGGCTTCAGACCGCGGCCTGCGCCGGGAGGTAGATCGCCTTGGGTTCCAGGAAGACCTCCAGACCTTCCGGGCCGCCTTCCCGGCCGAGTCCGGACTGCTTGAAGCCGCCGAACGGGACCCCCGGATCGATCTGAAGGCCGTTGATGCTGATATTGCCGGTTCGAACCTGGCGAGCGATGGCCTCGGCGCGCTCGACATCCTGCGAGAAAACGGTCCCCGACAGGCCATAGTCGCTGTCGTTGGCGATCGCGATCGCCTCGGCCTCATCCCTATATTTCAATATGGATACGACCGGTCCGAATATCTCCTCCTGCGCGATCGTCATGGAACGGTCGACGTCGGTGAAGATCGTCGGCTCGACGAAGAAGCCGCGATTGAAGCCACCATTGCCGCCACCGCGAACAAGCCTGGCACCTTCGGCACGGCCCTTGTCGATATAGGACAGCACACGGTCGCGCTGGCGGCCCATGGAGACAGGGCCCATATCGGTGACTTCGTCCCACGGGTCACCAAGCTGGATCGCGTCGACGGCCGATCGATAGGCATCGACCACTTCGTCATGGCGCTTCTCCGAGACCAATATGCGCGTCTGGGAAAAGCAGATCTGCCCCGCGAACGGCATGGAAAAGGGGGTCAGTGTCCCGATGGCAGTGTTGAGGTCCGCGTCGTCGCAGACGATGGCGGCCGATTTGCCACCAAGCTCGAGGCTGAACCGGGCAACGCGGCCGGCGCATACCGCGCCGATATGCTTGCCTGCCGCCGTCGATCCCGTGAAGCTCACCTTATCGACCCGGGCATCGCGAATAAGTGCATCGCCCGCCTCGCGCCCGGCAGGTACGACGTTGAGCACACCGGCTGGAAGACCTGCTTCTTCGGCGCATTCGGCGAGGACCAGGGCATCGATCGGCGTCTCGGGGCTGGGCTTCACGACAAAGGTGCAGCCCGCGATCAGCCCGGCGGCGATCTTTTGGGACAGAAGAATGAGCGGCGCATTCCAGGGAAGGATCAACGCACATACGCCAACGGGTTCCTTCACGACCTTGGCGTGGCCCTGGAATGTCGGGCGAATATCCTCGAACGCGAATGTCTCCGCGAGATCGCCATAGTAGGAATAGTATGACGGGATGAGACCCGTGAACATGGTGGTGAAGCTGATCGTGGCTCCCACCTGCGCGGTCCAGATCCGGGCCAGGGCGCCGCTGCGCTTCTGGATGGCCTCGCCCATCTTGCGAACGATAGTGCCGCGCTCTGCGGGCGACATGCGCGGCCAGGGACCCAGATCGAAGGCGCGGCGTGCAGCCGTCACGGCGTCGCACATGTCGTCGGCAGAACCGCCGGGCATCGTGAACAGCAGCTGCTCGGTAACGGAGGAAATCAGCTCCAGCGTGTCGGTGGATCTGGGCTTGCGCCACTCTCCATCGATGTAGAAGCGCGTGCGTACCCGCTCCGACACTTCAGTGCCGAAATCGAGCCGGTCTTGCATGTCCATCAGGCCTCTCCTTATGCGCTGAACGGGCAGGGCGATCGTGCCGCCCTGCCTCCTTGTCAGTCTGCCGGCTTGAACTTGGGGAGCGTCACTTCGTCGGTGACCTTCTCGAACACGACCTCGACAGCCATGCCGACCACAAGCTCGCGCTCGCCGAGATCGACGATACTGGAAAGCAGGCGGGCACCCTCTTCCAGCTCGACGTCGATCACGGGGTAGGGCACCTCGTCGCCGAAACCTGGGAAATACTTCTGGTGCATCACCACGAAGCTCCCGATCTTGCCCTTGCCGGACAGCTCGACCCAGCTCCAGTTCTTGTCGCGCGACACCGGCGACACCGGCGATGGCGGAAAGAAAAAGCGACCCGAGCTGTTGCAGCGCTGGACGAGCAGCTTGCCCTCGCGGGCGCCTTCATAAAATGGGCCGCTCCACTTGTCGGCCTCGGGCAGGGGCTTGATGTAGGTCATGCGTCGTTCCTAATGATGACAGAACCGGCCACAGCCGTGGCGAGGATGAACTGCAGCGCCTTGCAGTCGGGGATCTGGCGATCGGCCGGAACCTCGCCGCGCAGTTGCCGGACGCCTTCGACGATGAGCGCCCAACCCTGCATGTAGCTTTCCGACAAATGGCCGCCGCTCGTGTTCGTCGGAAGGCGCCCCTTGCCCAGCTGGAGCATCCCGTCACGAACAAACTGGCCACCTTCGCCCTGCTTGCAAAAGCCCATGCCTTCGAGAGCGAAGAGTACGGTCGGCGAGAAATTGTCGTAGATCATGAGGCCGTCGATGTCGTCGCGGCTAAGCCCCGCCCGATCATAGACCTGCGACTGGACCTTCTGGAGCGAAGGAAACCAGAAATCGTCCGGCGGCAGGGAGTTCTGGGAGAAATCGTCCTGGCGGGCGAAGCCGGAGACATAGACCGGCTTCTTCTTCATGTCCTTTGCCCGCTCGGGCGTCGTCATGATCCAGGCGACACCGCCGTCATTGATCAGACAGTAATCGAGTAGATGAAGCGGATCGCATATGAACCGGCTATTCTGATGATCCTCGACCGTGATCGGCTTCTTCATGACGGCTGCGGGATTTTTCGTCGCATGGTCACGAAACGCGACCGCGATATGGGCGAGATCCTCGGACGTCGTTCCGAACTGAGCCATATGACGGCGGAACATCATGGCATGGGATGCGCCGGGCGACGTGAAGCCCCACGGCGCCCAGAAATTCGGATCGCCGCCATATTTCATCGCAGCCGAGCGGCCGTCGTTGCCATAGACAAGTGCGATCGTCGTGGCAGCGCCCGAAGCAATTGCTTCCGCCGCCATCATCAGCGCGATAGCCGAAAAGCGGCCATGCGCAGGTGTGGACTGCAAATAGGGTGTGTTGAGGTTCGACACCTCTGCAAACCGATCATAGGGCAGGCGATTGAGGATCACCCCGTCGATATCATCGAACGAGATGCCGGCATCTTCTACCGCTGTATGAAGGGCCGAGACGCCAAGGCCTACGGCATCTGTCTCAGGGAACACACCATAGTCGGTGCTTCCGACACCGACGATGCACGCTTTATCCCGAAAATTCCAATCTCGCATCTCGCTCCCTACGGTTCGTGGCGTAGCAGCCACCGTTATGCCGGGCGGTCGCAAATGCGCCCGCAACGTGGGTCGAAATGCTGCCTGGGACGAGAAACTGTCAAACGACTAAAAGGGCTGATCGGTTGATCTGAAGTCAATCGTCAATGAAGCTCGATTGCTGGATGACGCGCCAGCGTGGGCTCGCTGAATTGCGAAGAGTTTGCGAATAAATTCCATGTTTATATAGTGTTGTTGGAAGATGTGTAATTGCCGTCCCAGCTAGATAGTGACAAGCTTGAGATTGCTTCGCCCGCGGCGACGGGTGCCTTTGGGTAGATCGGGGCGTTGGCCTGTCCGTCGATTGCTGTCCCTGCGCCGCGGTCACATCTGGACCTTGTTCGACAGCGCATGCAGGTGACCGAAGGACGCTCGCTGGTGGACGTAGCGGACAGGGCTATTGCAGCTCGGGAGGCGGTGCCTTCTGAAAGCTGGCCCAGAAGGGTGACTGGTCGCCACTTGTCGGATCATGGCCCTGGAAGAGTTCTGCCACCAATCTGCGCAACCATACCGCGCCCGGGTCCGTGCGGGTGCGACGATGCCAAAATTGTTTAAGTTCGACAGTCGGCGATTCGAACGGCAGCTCCATCATCTTCAGATGTGTCAGGCGCGTATAGATGCGCGCGACCGCTCGCGGGACGGTGGTAATGAGGTCAGAGTGCGAAATCAGAAGTGGCACGCTCATGAAGTGGGGCGAACGCAGAACGACTTTTCGGTGATATCCCAGATCCTTCAGCCGCCGCTCGAATATCTCCTGGCTCCGACCGTCCTGCTCCACCACGGCGTGATCGGCTTCAAGGAACTGCTCGACGCTGAGGACGTCGCCGATCGATGGATGGTCGCGTCTCGCGAGGCAGACGAAATTCTGGTCGAAGAGCTTCTGCGAGAAGAGATTGTCGCCGTCAAATTCGATGAAATAGCCCATGGCGAGATCGATTGATCCGTCCACCAGCCCCTCCAGGAGCTCCCGGGGAGGGAGCGTGGTCGACTGGACAGTCACTCCCGGCGCCCGCTCTCGCAGAGCTGCTATAAGATCGGGCAGGAACGACAGCTCGCCGATATCGGAGAGGCTGATGGTAAAACTGCGATCCGATCGCACGGGATCGAAAGCGCCGCTCGGAACGATATCGGCGTGGACCGTGGCCATCACCCGTCCCACCGGGTCGCGGAGCCGCTCGGCAGCTGCGGTCGGCACCATCTCTCCGCCTTGCCGCACGAACAGGTCATCCCCGAACTCGGCGCGCAGGCGACGCAGCGCGACACTGACGCCAGGCTGGGTGAGGCCGAGCGACCGCGCCGCCGACGAGACGTTCCGGTGCCGAAACAGCGCATCGAGGACCTTCAGCAGATTCAAATCAAGATCAAAATTACTCATGGATATAGTTCGTATAACTGGAATGAGGGATGATTATACCGGCGTGAAGGCGTACAAGCAAACTCATAGATAAGAGGAGAGGTTGATGGCTTCCGCGCCCGCTGCCCTGGAGGGGCATTTTCTCTATAACAATTGGTATGTCGCTGGCTGGAGCCTGGACCTCAAGCCCGGCGAACGTGTCGGCAGAACCTTCCTGAATCAGCCAATCGTGCTGTTTCGGACAGAGTCCGGCAAGGCTTCCGCGCTGGAGGATCGCTGCTGCCACAGGGCATTGCCGCTCAGCTTCGGCATGGTCGATGGCGAAAGGATTCGCTGCAGCTATCACGGCCTCGAATTTAACGTCGAGGGCAAGTGCGAGCGTATCCCGGCCCAGGACAAGATTCCGAGCAGCGCCTGTGTGCGTCAGTTTCCGCTGGTGGAACGCGATGCTCTGATGTGGATCTGGATGGGCGATCCTGTTCTTGCCGACGAAGCCACGATCCCGCCGCACCCGTGGCATAACGACCAGCGATTCCGCTGGAAGAGCCATCATTATGATATCGATGGCAACTGGGAGCTGATGATCGAGAATCTGATGGATCTCTCGCATCTGCCCTATATTCACGCCAACACGATCGGTGGAAATCCCGACCTGCATTTCGGCGTGAAGACCAATTCCGAGCGGGATGGGGACGTCGTGCGGGTGACGCGCTATATGCCCAATTCCGTGCCACCGCCCACTTATAAGGCCGCCAAGGATTTTGCCGGGCCCGTTGACCGGTGGCAGGAGATCGAATTCCGGCCGGTGCTCATAAGGATCAATACAGGTGCCTGCGATGCGGGAACCGGTGCCTATGATGGCAAACGCGATCACGGCTTCTCCATGGTCGGTTTCCACGGCATCACTCCCGAGACAGAGGCGACGACCCATTATTTCTGGTCAGTCGCCACCGACGCCGTGAATGACGGCATACCCGAACAGATCTTCCAGCAGACGGCGGACACATTCCGGGAAGACCAGGAGGTTCTGGAACTGCAGCAGAAGCGGATCAGCGCAGAACCCGACCGGCCTTTGCTGGACATTGCGAGTGACGTGGGGGCGCGGCAGGCGCGGCAGGTTCTGCGTCGGCTTATAAAAGCCGAGCGCGATCCTAACGCCGTGGCTGCCTGACGCTCAGACCCCGCTGGCGACCCATTGGCCGCGATTGCCGTGCGATGCTTTTCGAGTAATCACGCCGCTGTCCGCCAGAAATATCTGGAGTTGACCGTGAACGAACTATCCAAAATCCCGTCCCAGACCTGGCCATTGAATGCCTGGTATGTCACTTGCACACCCGACGAGATCGCCGAAAAGCCACTGGGCCGTAAGATTTGCGGTGAGCGGATGGTCCTCTATCGTCAGGCCAGTGGCGAGGCAGTGGCGCTCGAGGATTTCTGCCCGCACCGGGGTGCGCCCCTGTCGCTTGGATTCGTCCGGGGCGATACGCTGGTCTGCGGCTATCATGGCCTGTCCATGGGCTGCACGGGCCATGCGGAAAGCATGCCGGGACAGCGGGTGAAGGGTTTCCCGCCGATCAGGCGCTTCCCGGTGATCGAGCGTTACGGTTTCATATGGGTCTGGCCGGGCGATGCCGAACTGGCCAGCGCCGACAAGATGCACCACCTCGAATGGGCCGAGAGCGACGCGTGGGCTTATGGCGGCGGCCTGTATCACATCAAATGCGATTATCGGCTGATGATCGACAATCTGATGGATCTGACACACGAAACCTATGTCCACTCATCCAGCATAGGTCAGAAGGAAATCGACGAAGCGCCGGTGAAGACCAGGATCGTCGGCGAGGAAGTCCAGACCAGCCGCATGATGGATGGCGTCAAGGCACCACCGTTCTGGCGTATGGCGCTGCGCGGCGCCGGGCTTCCTGAGGATGCGACGGTTGACCGCTGGCAGATCTGCCGATTCAATCTGCCCAGTCACGTGATGATCGAGGTCGGCGTGGCGCTTGAGGGCACCGGCGGCTACGACGCAGACAAGGCCAAAAAAGCCTCTAGCATCGTGGTTGATTTCATCACGCCCGAAACCGAGACCTCTCACTGGTATTTCTGGGGCATGGCCCGCCAGTTTGCGGTCGAGGATGAGGCGCTGACAGGCGAGATCCGAGAGGGCCAGGGCAAGATCTTCGGCGAAGATTTGGACATGCTCGAACAGCAGCAGTCGAACCTGACCCTGTACCCGGACCGCCGGTTGCTGAAGCTCAACATTGATGCCGGCGGCGTCCGTTCGCGCATGATGATCGACAAGGCGATCGCAGCAGAGACGGGCATCGTCGTGACCAGCGCTGCCGATGAAGAGCAGCTGGATCAGCCCGCGCTCTGATCGGGCGAACATATTCGTTTCTTGCCGGGCGGGGCACAGGATCCGCTCGCCATCTTGGTTCAACGAGGAGAGGAATATCCAATGACCGACAATCGTGGTGTCGTATATCTCGGCCCGGGGAAGGTCGAAATCCAGTCGATCGCCGACCCCAAATTCGTCGCGCCGGACGGGCGCCGTATCGAACATGGCGTGATCCTCAAGGTCATCACCACCAATATCTGTGGCTCCGACCAGCATATGGTTCGTGGGCGCACGACCGCTCCGGCAGGCCTTGTGCTCGGCCATGAGATCACGGGCGAAGTGATCGAAAAGGGTGCCGACGTCGAGATGCTGGAAGTGGGCGACATCGTCTCCGTGCCGTTCAACGTTGCATGCGGCCGGTGCCGAACCTGCAAGTCGCAGGACACCGGCGTGTGCCTCACCGTCAACCCGTCGCGCGCCGGCGGCGCCTATGGCTATGTCGATATGGGCGGATGGATCGGCGGACAGGCGCGCTACGTCATGGTGCCCTATGCAGACTTTAATCTGCTCAAATTTCCCGATCGTGACCGGGCGATGGAGCGGATCCGTGACCTCACCATGCTTTCCGACATCCTTCCGACAGGTTTCCACGGCGCAATCAAGGCTGGCGTAGGCGTAGGCTCGGTCGTGTATGTCGCTGGCGCCGGTCCCGTCGGGCTCGCCGCAGCGGCCTCCGCGCGCATCCTCGGCGCGGCCGTGGTGATGATCGGAGACTTCAACAAGGAGCGCCTCCAGCATGCGTCCAACGTTGGCTTCGAGGCGGTGGATTTGTCCCAGAGCGACAGGCTTGGGGATCTTATCGCCGAGATCACGGGCAGCAACGAGGTCGATGCCGCGATCGACGCCGTTGGCTTCGAAGCGCGAGGCCATGCAGGCGGGGAGCAGCCGGCTATCGTGCTCAACCAGATGATGGAGATCACGCGCGCTGCCGGCTCCATCGGCATTCCCGGCCTTTACGTGACAGAGGATCCCGGCGCGGTCGACAAGGCAGCCAAGGAAGGCAGTCTGTCCCTGCGGTTCGGCCTCGGCTGGGCAAAGGCCCAGTCCTTCCACACCGGCCAGACACCGGTTCTGCAGTATAATCGCCAGCTGATGATGGCGATCCTGCACGGGCGGCTGCCCATCGCCGATATTGTCAATGCGAAGGTCATTCCTCTCGAGGATGCGCCGCAGGGCTATGAGACATTCGATCATGGAGCCGCGCAGAAGTTCGTTCTCGATCCCCACGGGCTCGTGGCGGCCTGAGCGTGGGCGACCCCTGCTCACGATACTGCGTCCTGCGCGGTGACCGCGCGGGGCGAGCCGGGCGGGGTCGGCTTCCGCCCCGGCGCCAGGTCGAACGCATGCCATGACGCGGGCCGGGCGGTGCCCGCCTCGACGCGGACGGTTGGCTTGTCTTGTGCAAGAGATCGTCCCACGGTTTCGAAGGGGAGGGCCAGCACAGCTCTTCCGCCCCTTTTTTCAAAGATGCAGACAGGGCCGGGCGAGATCGCCGCGGCCCTGCAGCGCGTTGCCTCGATATAGCTTATATGTTGAGTTTTTCTATTCATGGACTGTCCACCCCCTGGTTTGCCGAGTGATGGCAGTTCCTCCGAATGTCGCTATTTCTTGGGCATTCTCAGCGAATGCTGAAGCGGTTTCGGTGCTTTCTATCCTCTGATTGTGCACCATAGTAAGTGTATCGATTGATTTAGAATCAACGATACGGATAATTTGTAGTTTGGTTCGAGCAGCAGTTCCGACCAAAATGGCTTCATAAATCCAGGGGAGAGGCCTCATGAATATTCCGATGAGCAGCCGTGCTGCTATCGCCGTCGCTTTACTGTCCATGTCGGCTATCCCCTGCCGGAACCCTGCGGTCGTCTCGTCCGTGAGGTTCTTGCCGATCAGCGCGACCTCCCATCGCTTGTTTGATGGGCCGAAACCCGCACGCATGTCGAGCTTGGCATAGCCGTCCTGCCTGAGCAGGGGGTCGGCCGTCGCGGACTGAAAATAAGCGGTCGTGAAATAAAGGGACGGCGAAAGGCGAACCTCATTGTTCCCCGCCGGAATGGTGGCATTGAGCGCGACATTGCCGGAATATTTGGGTGAGAAGGCCCTGCGCTTACCTGACAGGCTCTGGGATACGCAGCCTGTCGCCACGCCCAGCAAGGTGCAGGCACCCGCCGGATAATTCTTGTAGGTCGAGTCCAGATAGGTGAGATCCGTGGACAGGGACAGGGCGCGAGAAAGACGGAACGAGGCGTTGAATTCAGCGCCTTGCGACCGTGACTGGGCCGCGTTCTGGACGAGCGAGACGGGCGATCCACTGATGAAAACGACGGTCGATTCCTGGAGGTTCTGATAATCCATGCGGAAGATATCCGCCGCGAATGTCAGGCGCCTGCCCAGCAGTGAGCCTTTGATACCCAGTTCGTAGGCATTGACCGTCTCCGGTTCGAAATCGTTCGCCCTCGAGGTGTAGGCATATCCCCCTGCCTTGAAACCCTTGGTGTAGCTCGCATAGGTCATGAGCGATGGTGTCAGGTCATATTGCAGGCCGATGGAGGGCATGAACTCGCTGTCCCGCCGGCACGGCCGGCTATATTGCGCGCCGTCCGACCCCAGGACGCCGAAGAAGACCGCCTGGAGGTTGGGCGCAAAGGGGCGGTAGCTTGCCGGGTCGGCATTGACGGAGGTGCCCGTGCCCGACACGCGGCTGGCACGCTTGAGGATGGAAGAGTAGCGAGCGCCGAGGTTGATTCTCAGCCCTTCCGCTGGCCGGATCGTTGCCGATGCGAACCCCGAGACAGTATTGTCCCGCTGGATATTGGCCAGTTCGCCGGTGAGCGGGGTGCTGGCGGTCGTTCCCAGAGCTGAGGCCGCCGGAATGGCGCCAAACGCCGAGAAAAAGAAGCCGAAATAGGAGCTGTAATCGATCTTGCTCTGCGCGTAATAGCCGCCGACCATATATTCAAGCGTCCCACCGGTCTGCGACTGGAAACGAAGTTCCTGGGAAAACTGGTGGTATTTCTCGATCGACTGTGCGGGGAAGCCATCAAGACCAGGCTGCACCGGGCTGACGAATGTCAGCGGAGCATAATGCAATCGTCCCGTATATTTATGCTCGAAGTAAGACGTCGTGGAGGTGAGCGTGCCGGGTCCCAGATCGAGGGAATTGGTCCAGGCGGCTTCGATGAAGTCGTAATTGGCGAAACTATAGGGCGATACGCTGCGATAATTTAAGGTGTCGTCGATGGACCCGCCATTCGCCGTCAAGGCGCGGCCACAGGTGGAGGTGGCGACAAGTGGAAATGGCGACGGGGGCGGGCACCCGATGATCTCGAACGGAAAGGCGTTCTTCGTACGGGAACGGCTGGCTTCGACGCGAAGATCGCTCGTCAGTGCCGAAACTGGTTCCCATCGCACCGAGACCCGGCCTTGCAATGTATCATTGTTGGGACCGCGGTCGGTCGGCGTCTCGACATAGCCTTCGGATCCGACGCCCTGGCGGCCGCGCGCACGCTGAGCGTTTCGGAAAGGGGGACCGTCACGCCGCCCTCCACAATATATTCGTCGGTGACGAAATCATAGGACGTCAGCCCGTTATAGGCGAAGTCGCGACCGGGCTTCCTGGTCGAGATGTTGAAGGCGCCGGCAATGGCATTGGCGCCGAAAAAGGTGGTCTGGGGGCCCTTGAGGACTTCGAGCCGGTCGACATCGAACAGCGCTGCCCTCGTCGAGCGTGACCGTGCCCGATAAACCCCATCGACGAAGGTCGCGACGGACTGCTCGAACCCGGGATTGTTGCCCGATCCCACGCCACGCACATTGATGAGATCGGCCAGCACTGCCTGGGCAATCCTGACGGCGGGCAGTCGGGCGCTGACATCCTCGAGTGACGTCAGACCCCCGCTGCGCAACGCCTCGCCGCCGACGACCGATACCGAAATCGGAACGTCCTGAAGCCGCTGCTCGCGCCGTTGCGCCTTGACCACGATATCGGCGGCGCCGGGGTCATCACTTGTTTGGGCATGGGCCGCGAGCGGCGAAAGACCGATCGTATATACCGAACACAGGAACAATGTCTTCTTCATGCTATCCTCTCCCTGTTGGACATGTTTTCGCACATTGCCTGAGCGGCATTTCTTGTTGCGAAGACAATGTGAAGCTGCTTCACATTGTGATGGTCGGTCAAATGAGTTTTCGACCGGCCGGTTGAGTTTGGGGGAGGCGAGGCGGTGCCTGGCAAGAAGACGGACTATCATCACGGTAATCTGAAAGAGGCTCTGATCGAACTGGCAGCGCGGCTGATCGAGACCGACGGATATGAGAATCTCACCATGCAGTCGCTTACCGAGGGCGTGGGTGTGCAACCGAGTGCTGCCTATCGTCACTTCAGGAACAGGGAGTTTCTCTTGCGTAGTCTGGCGAAGCGCAGCTTCGACAGGTGGGATAGCGAGATCAGGCAACTAATTGCGGACACCCCGCCCAAAGAGCAGGCCGAGGCATTTTTCCGCTATTTCCTGAGCGCTGCCCAGGCGCAGCCGCAGATGTTCCGTCTGATGTTCGTCTCCGAATATGGCCGGGGTTCTCGCTCGATCGCTGGCATGGTGAGTTTCCTCACTCTGGAGTTGGCGATCGCCCATCTCATGCCGGGGGACGGTGAAGACGCTATCCGTACACGTCTGCTGTCGAGCTGGGCCGCCCTCCATGGCACGGCCCTCCTGCTCATCGAAGGGCGGCTCCAGCGCTTCTATATTGGCGAAATGGATACAGGCGCGCTCATCGACCATCTTGTCGCGACCCAGTTCGGTCGATCAAAGGGCGCGGGTCGAAGACGCTCCCTGTCTATTTGAGCAGGCGCCGGCATTGGCGCTCGACACATGTCGGTTGCGAGGATGTCTCTGCTGGAGGCTCTGACCATCAGCCACGCGCCGGTGGAATCCTGGCGAGCGACGGGGCGTCGGAAAGGCCCTTGAGAGCGGCCAGACTGCCGGCACCGCCGACCCTCACGACATGCCCCAGAATTTCCCTGAACTCCCGCTCGGTCAGCCGCTCCACAGCTATGTCGGCAACGATCTGCCCATATTGAGCGCGCAGCGACCGCCGCACCGCCTCCGCTTCATTTGCCAGATTTCTTTGTTCGGCTTCGATTTTCGCCAGCCGCTCGCGCTCGTTCATTTTGGGCATGACTACTCCTTCTGAAAAGGAGGTTCTTCCGCCGCGGCCAATATCCACGAATGACGGCCCCGGCGCAACTGTGCGAAGCGTGGCACCGGGCCGGCGATTGACCCTAGCCGAGGTGCATGATCGCCTGTGCTGCCGCTATGGTGAGGGCCACGAGCACGCCGACGTAGCTGGTCCCAGCGAGCAACACAAAGACCCAGGAAATCAGCGCGAGGCTGTAATAGTTGAGAGTGAGGAGCGGTATCTCGCCATAGAGGATCTTTCCCGCGGCCGCTGCGATGAAACACAGCCCAAGCCCCGCCAGGATCAATGACGCGATGAACAGAAGCCAGGAGCAGAAAAGGATCGTCTGCGTAGCTGGCGCTGCCCGACTGAAGCCGATCACCTTTTCCGCGAAGGTGAGCGACAGGACCAGGCTCGCGGACGCAAGGGTGATGAAGGTCTTCAGCAGATCCTTCGTTTCGGCATAATCATATTTGAGAAATTTCTCGACCGTGGCGTCCGTCGTTTCCATCATGTCCTCCCAATGTCGATGCCGCCCGATCATGCGTCCGTGCTGGAGCTTCTGTCGGCGGAGCCGCCGACGGGTTCATTGCTGTCGCTTCGGACTTCAGTCACTCAGTTCATGCAGATAGGCCATGGGATGCTTGCGCAGCACGTCGTAGCGCGCCTTCGCGAGCTTGTTGCGGCTGCCCAGCAGCCCTCCCAGCATCGCCAGCGAGCCGGAAGCGGTCAGAACCTCCGGTACGGGAATATGAGGTATCCCCACACCGGCGCCGAACAATGTGCCGCCGGCGATGGCAAGGGCAACCACCTCTTTCGATAGCCAGGCGTCGGTTCGGGCAAAGCCCAGTTCCTTCTTCAGGTCGGCAAGATCGTCCTCCATGTCGATCCGGAACTCCTCGTCCAGCTGGGCGCGATGCGCTGTGCGCGCATCTACGCGCGTTATCCGGGCGAGATGCTTTTCGACCGCCTCGAGATAATTGTGCCGAAACTTCCTGTAATCGCTGCCGCCTTCGCGGGCTTCGCGCTTCCTGAAATCGATGAGACGGTCGATCGGGAGCCGGTCATATGCAATGCCCTTGAAGGTGAGGGGGACGACCCGGGCCGGATTTGGCGGTCCAGCATCCACCTGCGCCGCATTGGCGATGGTCGCATAAGCGAGGCTTCGATCGGTGATGCGCGATCTCGTTTCACCCGCAAGCACATCCGCAAGGATCGCCATGACCGACAGGCCCGCCGACTGGCTCATCGGATAATCGCGATTATCGAGGTGCCGATCTGTGAGCCCCGCGTCGCGCAGGAGATCCCAGGTTTCGTGAAGCAGTTTTTGCGGCCACATCTCATAGCTGTGATCCTGCGTGCCGCTCGCCGGTTCATATCGGAATGTGGCAGGTACGCCCCTCGCGATGAGATCCTCGATCAGCGCATGAACCTGACCCTTCTCCGACTCCGAGGGGACACGTTTGCGCCCGATAATCTCCATCGCTTCGGCGGTCTCGACATCCTCATAATGGGCCGAGTACCCCTCGAAGGGCGCTATATATTCGAGATTGTCCCACAGCAGCAGGGCGGTGTGGATAACATTTCTGCTGCGCACTTCGGTATGCGGATAATAAAGAGCCGTTCGCATCGTGGCGGGGGGGGGG
>DASVMZ010000040.1:0-54372 GCA_036384115.1 Sphingobium sp. | reverse complement strand
ATCAGCCTCGTCCGTTGCCCGCAAGGGCGTGCGAAGAAATGCTTTTTCCAAAAGCACGACAGCGGCAAGTTTGGAACACATGTCCGCCAGATTCCCATTCGGGAAAAGGACGGCGGTAGCGAGGATTATATCTATCTCGACACCGCCGACGGCATCCTCGAATGCGTCCAGATGGGTACGATCGAATTTCATGGCTGGGCATCGCGCACGGGCGATGTCGAAGCGCCGGACCGGATGATATTCGATCTCGACCCGGACGAAGGCCTTGATTTCGGCGCGGTAAAGAGCGCAGCGCAGGATATTCGTGCCCGGCTCGCCGACATCGGCCTTGTCTCCTTTGCCATGCTTTCGGGGGGCAAGGGTGTGCATGTCATCGTACCGCTTACACCCCGCCATAACTGGGAGGTGCACAAGGATTTTGCCTCCCGTTTCGCGCAGGCGCTGGCCATCGCCGAACCGGACCGCTTTGTCGCCACGATGAGTAAGGCCAAGCGGAAGGGGCGCATTTTTATCGACTGGCTTCGTAACCAGCGGGGAAGCACTGCTGTCCTGCCTTATTCGGCGCGCGCCCGTGCGAACGCTCCGGTTGCCGTGCCCATCGACTGGGACGAACTGGACGGCATGACGGATGCCCATCCCTGGGAAATAGGCGACGTTACGACGCTGTTGGACCGTGCATTCACCCTCAAGGGCTGGGGCTTTGCGGCGCAGGTCCTGCCTGAGATTTAAGGGGGCGAACTGAAATTCTGAGCAAGCTGGCCTGAACGAAGAATGCCAATCAGGCCAGCTCTTGCGATCACGCTATTAGGGCTGCGTGCTTTTCCTTCTCTATCAATGCGCGTGCTGCTTCCAGTGGGCGCCGGTCGATCCAGCCGTTCAGATCGAAGTCGCGATCCAGGAAGCCATGCAGGAGCAAGGCCTTCTTCTGCTCTTCGAACAAGGTCAGGCGCTCATCGTCCAGGTCGGGGTGAAGATTGAGATGAAATTCTTCGCCATAGGCGTCGATCACGGCCTGCGGACTACCCAATGTTTCGGTCTGCGCGATGGCGCGCAAATGGTCGGCATTCGTAGTCGCCCAATCGGCGGCGCGCAGGGTGGTGGCGAGGAAGCGGACAAGATAGTCGAAATGATTGTCGATGAGATCCTGATGGACGGTGATCGGCCGGGGGGTGCCGTTGTTCACGCGAAAACGCCGGTCAGGCAGTCGGTCGAGGTTGATGCCTACCACGACGCCATGCGCCTGCGCCGCATCGAGCGCGGACGCGCCCTTGACATAGACAGCGTCGACACGGCCATCGACCAGAGCATCGATCGGCCAAAGCCGGCCCAGGCCACCCGAGCGACCGGCCAGACTGTCGCGACGACCGCCGCTTTCGCCCCGAGGAGGAGAAGCTATCTCCACGACGGTCACATCGTCGAATGTCAGTCCGGCGGATGCCAGCGCGCCACGCAGGCCAAGCAGCGACATGCCGCGTGAGATGCTGCATCCCCGCAAGTGACTGGCGATCTCATGATCGGTCCAGCCGGGGAGCGCGACGCGTTTGCCCTTCAGATCGGCGGCGGTCTTGATACCGGAATCGGGACGGACGAGGATCACCTGCGCCTCCTCGATCCAGGTCAAGCCGACGAGACGGGTCGGTTCACCCTGCGCGCGCGCAGCGATGGCGAGCATGCTGCCGCCCTCGCGGATCAGGGTCGACAAGCGGTGGTCATAATGATGACGGCCCAGTTCCGGCGTCTCCTGGAGGGTCTGGACCGACACGCCATCCGCCGCAAAGGCTTGGTCGAACCATCCAAGCTGATAGGCGAGGCCGGTGGCGGTGGGGACGGGGCAACGGGTAAACCAGATTTCCGACGGTTTGGTAGCACCGGGAGCGGTATCGGAAAGCGTACTGGCCATTATGATCCTTTCAGGCAGGCGCCGGGTCGGGGCGGTAATGCATCAACCCAAGCAAGCGATGTGCCAGTTTGCCACGGCCTGTAAATCGGCCTTCTGGGGGCGTCTTTGTGAGTGCACTGTATGATTCGGGGCAGCATCTGTGGCGAAAGAGACAGTGGGGATAGGGATCAGATCAGATCGAGATTCTTGAGATGGGTACGCAGGACATTGCGCGTGACGCCGAGTGCGGCCGCTGCCTTGACCTGATTATTGTCGTGGCGGGCCATTGCGGAGCGCACAAGATGGGCCACGGTCCGTTCCAGAAGTCTCTCTTGCCTTTCCTCCAGCAATTTGGCGACGACCGGGTGGAGGCGGTCTTCCAGGCTGTTGGCCTGTAATGCCTCAACCGCTGGCACATCCGGCAGCGTTTGGCTGTTCGATAGCGGGGCATGATGGGAAGGGGCGGTAGGCAGGAAGGGCGCCGGGGCGATAGGAAGACCCAGATCCGCTGCCTGAATCACACCGTCATGCGCCGTCAGTGTCGCGCGATGGATGGCATTTTCCAGTTCGCGAATGTTCCCTGGCCAGGAATAGGCGAACAGGGCTTCTTCCGCACTGGGGGTCAGGTCGAGATGGTCGGCCTTGACCTTGTTGCCGTAAATTTCGAGGAAGTGGCGTGCAAGAGGAAGGATGTCGGCGCGCCGTTCCCGCAAGGGGAGCAGGGGGAGCGAGACGATCTTGAGCCGGTAGTAGAGATCCTCCCGGAAACGGCCCGCCGCGACAGCCTTGGCCAGATCGACATTGGTGGCCGCTATCACGCGAATATCGAGTGGAATGGGCTTGCGTGCGCCCACGCGGACGACTTCCAGTTCCTGCAATACCCGCAGCAGTTTGACCTGAAGGCTGAGCGGAAGGTCGCCGATTTCGTCCAGGAAGATCGTGCCGCCATTCGCAGCCTCGAACCAGCCTGCACGGCTGGTCTGCGCGCCCGTAAAAGAGCCTTTCTCATGCCCGAACAGTTCCGCTTCGATCAGCGTCTCGGAAAAGGCACCGCAATTGACGCCGACGAACGGTCCCTGCGCGCGGTGGCTGAGGCTGTGGACATAGCGGGCGACCAGTTCCTTCCCCGTGCCGGTATCTCCTTGGATCAGCACGGTCGCGTCGCTGGGGGAAATGCGCTGAATCAACGGGAGCATTTCGCGCGAACGAGGGTCGGAAAAAACAAAGGCACGGGCACGGATCGAAACGGACGTGTGGCTGCTGCCATCCAGAGCGATCAGATTATGCACATGCTTGTCCTCGCGCCGGGTGCCGTCAGATTTCGGCGATTGTCTTGCGGCTGCGTTGGTCATGCCCCCTTCAACCGATTAGCACCATTCATTGTCAAGCAACTTAATTGACATATGGGTAAAGCGGGTCTTGGACGATGACATAATGGCGGTTTTTCAGGCCACTAGCTATCATGCCGCACGCAGCTTCTCACGCATCGCATTCGCCACCGCCAGCGGGCGAGGGTCGATCCATCCGTCGATATCGACGCGATCGTCCAGGAAGCCATGGCGGTGCAGAAACTGTTCCTGCAAACGCAACATGTCGATGCGTTCCGCCGCGAGCGAGGGATGCAGGGTGCGATGGAAATCGTTGCGATAGGCTGCCCTTATGCCCTCCGGTCCCGAGAAGGTCTCCCGCTGGAGTATCTCGATCAGATCGGGGAGGTGGTTGGCAGCCCAATCGGCGGCGAGCAGCGTCCTGTACAGGAAGCGCACCACCAGATCGAAATGCTGTTCGATCAGGCTTTCATGCACGATGATGGGTCGAGGTGTGCCGTTGTTTACGCGGCTCAGGCGGCTGGGATAGACGTCCAGATCCACGCCGACGACGAGGCCAAGTGCCTCGGCGGCCTCCGCTCCGGCAGCGCCCTTGATATAGACGGCATCGGCGCGTCCGTCCGCCACCCAATCGAGGCCGGCCCACATCCGGTTGATGGTGAGCGGATCGGAATAGTCGATCCTGGCACCGGGGATTTCGATGATTTCTACATCATCAAGGGTCAGGCCCGCCAGCGACAGCGCATTCTCGACGCCATGCAGGGACATTCCGCGCACGGTGAGGCTGCTGCTGGACTGTTCGGCGCCGGGGATGGCGATGCGACGCTTGCGCAGATCCCCCGGTTCGCGAATGCCGGAATCCGGTCGCACGATGATCGATTGGCGCTCGTCGATCCATGTCAGCCCGATGACGCGCGTCGGCTGGCCGCGGGAGCGGTCGATGAGAGCTGAGATGTTACCCCCTTCGCGCAAGGTTGCGCGCTGCCTCTGCTCGCTATGGGTGATGGGATCGCGGATCGTTTCCTCTCGCACCCAGCCTACCTTGATGCCTTCTGCCGCATATTCCTCGTCCAGCCAGCCCAGGGACCAGGCAACGCTGGAAGCGGACGGCACGGGTGCCCGGACCATCCAGATCTGGTCGAGCCGGTTGCCGGGGACGGCATGAAGGGAGGGAAGCATGGTTCGGTTTTCCTGTTGCGGGGCAAGGGGCGACGATGGATGGATAGGTTCAGGCGGCTGCGGTTGCGGCGGTGCCGACCAGAGCGCGGCGTGCTGCCTCTTCACGAACCACGGGGATGATCCAGCGGCCGTAATCGACCGTGTCATAATAGGGATCATAGCCGCGGTTGAGGAAGGTCGTGACGCCGAGGTCGACATAATCGAGCAGAGCCGCCGTCACGGTCTCCGGTGTGCCGACCAATGCGGTTGTATCGCCATAGGCGCCGACCGCGCTGGCCGTCGGCATCCAAAGCGCACGGTCGTGGCGGTCCGCGCGCTCGGCGGCGGCGAGGAGGCGGTCAGACGCTACGGCGCGCGGTTTGCCATGACGAGGGCCACCGGCCTGAAAGGCGGGATTGGCCTTGATGTCGGCCAGGATTTCATGGGCGCGTTCCCATGCCTGATCCTCCGTCTTGCCCAGGATCAGGCGGACGGACAGGCTGATGCGCGGCGCGGGGACATTGGCGTTACGCGCCGCATCGCGGATCGTCTGGATATGTTCGCGCGCATCGGCCAGCGGTTCGCCCCAGATGCCATAGAGATCGGCGTTGCGGACACCCACGTCATAGGCCTGCGGTGACGCTCCGCCGAAGGAGATGGGTATATGCGGACTTTGGACCGGCTTCACCGGCGAAAAGGCATCGCGTATCTGATAGAAGCGGCCGTCGAAATCGAACGGTGTCTCGCTGGTCCACAGCTTCCGCACGATCTGGAGATACTCGTCGGCCCGGGCATAGCGCTCCGCCTTGACGGCGAGGTGATCGCCCTCTTGCGGTTCCTCGCCGATGCCAGTGATGGCATGCATGCGGATACGGCCCCCGCTGACGTGATCGAGTGTGGCAAAAGCACGGGCGGCGGCGGTGGGACTCCACAGGCCGGGACGGTGGGCGATCATGAAGCCCAGCCGCTCGGTCTGCGAGGCGGCATAGGCGGCAATCTGGAGGCTGTCCGCGCTACCCGGTCCGCTGGCGATCAATACGCGGTCGAAGCCGGCATATTCATGCGCGCGCAGATGGTTGCGCAGATAGTCGAAGTCGAAGGTGCCGCGTACGCCATGCGTTTCCGACCACTGGCTGGGGAAGATCATTCCGACGAATTCAATGGACATGCTGGATCTCCGGTCAGGATGGGAGGGAGGCGTGAACCGGCCTGCGGTCGCCTCCGGGAAGGGGAAGGATTTCGCGCGCGCGGCCCGACTGAAGGGCGATGGCCCGGGCGTAATGGCCGCTGTCGCGTGCCAGCAGGCTCTCGTGCGTGCCGGTCTCGACGACCTGTCCCTGTTGAAAGACGAGTATCTGGTCAGCATTGCGGATCGTGCTGAGGCGATGCGCGATCACGATCGCGGTACGGCCGCTCAGCAACCGATCGAGCGCCTGCTGCACCTCCGCCTCCGCCTCGGAATCCAGCGCGCTGGTCGCTTCGTCGAGGATGACCAGATCGGGGTCGCGCAGGACCGCGCGCGCGATGGCGATGCGCTGTTTCTCGCCGCCGGATAATTTCGTGCCCCGCTCGCCGACGAGGGTCTGGTAGCCATCGGGCAGGCGTTCGATAAATTCGCTGGCCTGTGCAACCTGTGCCGCGCGAGCGATCTGATCGAGCGGCGCATCGGGCACGGCGAAGGCGATATTCTCGGCAATGCTGTCGTTGAACAGGGCGACGTCCTGCATCACGACTCCCAGCCGCTTTCGCAGGGACTGTTGGGTAAAGCCGCGAATGTCGCGGCCATTGATGAGGATCAGGCCGGCTGTAGGATCATAGAAGCGCATCAACAGCTTGATGATGGTCGATTTGCCGCTGCCGCTGCGCCCGACGAGGGCGAGCGTCTGGCCCGGCTCGACCTGGAAGCTGAGCCGGTCGACGGCAGGCGCCTTGCCATGGCGGTAGGTGAAGCTGACATCGCGAAACTCGATGGTGTGGATGGCCTCCAGCAGGGTTGCGTCAGGTGTATCGTCCACCTGCCGCTCGACCTCCAGCAGTTCGACCAGTCGCTCCGCCGAACTGTCGATGTCGCCTGCCTGATTGAACTGGCGCGAGACTGGCGCGATGGTCGCGAACAGCATGTTGCTGAGCGTGAGGACGAGGAGGAGATCGCCCGGCCCAAGGGCACCTGCAAAAGCGCCATAGGCGGAACTGGCGACCACCGCGCACAGGCCCACGCAATTCACGACGCCAAGGGTGAGGTTGGCGCGCCATTCCAGCACATGCAGCGTGCCGCGCGTCACCCGCCAGTCGGCCTGTGTCTGGTCGTAGCGCGATTTGACCGCCGCTTCGCCGCCGAAACTGCGGACCGTGGCAATGTGGGAGACCATCTCGGCGAGCAGCCCGGTCATCTGTCCCGCCAGCCGCTGCCAGCCCCGACGCCAGGGCGCGGTGCGGCGGACGGTGGCACGGGAGAGGAGGATGTTGCCCAGCACGACCGCCGCCATCGCCAACCCCGCAACCGGCGCCTTCCACAGGAGGAGGGCGAGGATGAAGAGGATCTGAATCATGTTGGCCAGCACCCCTTCGGTCAGGGTGAAAAGCCACATCGTGATCTGGGTGATGGTGCCGAAGCGGTCGACGACCTCGCCAACCCGTGTTCCCTCGAAATAGTCCATCGAGAGGATGGTCATATTGTCGAACACCCGCTGACGGAAACTGCTGACCGTATCGAGCCACAGATCGTCGGACTGCTTGTCCTGTAGAGCGGTGAAGAGCACCAGCGTTAAGCGCAGGGCGATGAAGCCTGCGACCAGCCAGCCGAGTTGTGCCCCCGCTGCCTGCGCGGTCAGTGCGCCCTTCGCAAGGCCTGCAATGACATCGACGATATGCTTGTAGAGATAAGGGATCGCGGTGCCGATCGCGCCCACCGCGGCGCCGACACCGAGGATTCCGGTTAGGCGACCGCGATATTCCGGGATGAAGCGGATCACCCGCCAGATATTGTTCATGACGCGAGCGACAGATCGGCGAGACGCGGAGAGTCGGCTATCAGGCGGCGTGTATAGGCGCTGGCGGGCCGATCCAGAACATCGTCAGCTGTGCCGCTCTCCACGATCCGGCCGTCCTTCAGGACGAGGATATGGTCTGCAATGGCCCGCACCACCGCCAGATCATGCGTGACGAAGAGGAGGGTGAGGCCATCTTCCTTCAGCTTCTGGAGCAATTCCAGCACGGCGGCCTGCACGGACACGTCAAGGGCGGAGGTTATCTCGTCGCACACCAGTATCTCCGGTTCGCACAGCAGCGCACGGGCGATGGCGATCCGCTGGCGCTCCCCGCCGGAAAGTTGCGTGGGACGGCGGTCCAGCACGTCGATGGGGAGGGATACGCGCGCGACGGCGGCGGCCGCCCGGTCAAGCGCCTCCTCCTTGCTGACGGGGAAGAAATGGCGGACCACTTCGGTCAGGTTGCGGCCGACGGACTGGCGCGGGTTGAGCGCGCGGTAGGGATTCTGGAAGACATATTGCACGCGGCGGCGCAACTCCCGGCTGCGCGGAGCCGAGCCGAGGCCGATGGGCACGCCGTTCAGAGACAGATCGCCCGATACATTGTCGCCCAGACCGCCCAGTGCGCGGGCAAGCGTTGTCTTGCCGGAACCGGACTGACCGACCAGCGCGGTACAGCGATGGGGCGGCAGGGCGAACGCGACGTCGAAAAGCACCTGTGTCGCGCCATAGGCGGCGTTGATATCGGAGCCGATCAACAGGGCGGGCGATTGGGCGACGGTTTCCGGCACGGCCGGGGCCGGGCGCACGTCGAGTAGGGTTTGCTCGACCGGATGGTGGCACGCAGCAAGGGCTCCGATACCCACATCCTTCAGGACAGGTATGGTGGAGCGGCATATCTCCGTGGCCCGGTCGCAGCGCGGGGCAAAGGCGCAGCCGTCCGGGCGACGGCCGGGAGGCGCGGTGTGGCCGGGGATGGAGGTGAGGCGCTGGCGCCGATGGATGTCAGGCACCGCCGCGAGCAGGCCGCGCGTATAAGGATGGCTCGGATAGGCGAAGATCGCACTGCTGCGCGCCAATTCCACAAGACGCCCGGCATAGAGAACAGCGGTGCGGTCCACCAGTTCGCGCACGATGGCGAGATCGTGGGAAACATAGACAGCGGCAATCTCCTGCTCGCGGCACAGCTTGCGGATCAATTCCAGAACCTGCGCCTGGGTCGTGACGTCGAGCGCGGTCGTCGGCTCGTCCAGCACCACCACTTGCGGTCGCAGGATGAAAGCCAGCGCCAGGAGGACGCGCTGCTGCTGTCCGCCGGAAAGCTGGTGTGGATAGCGGGCGAGGAACGCGCGGTCATCGGGCAGGCCAACGTCGCGTACGGTCTTGCGAATTGCCTCGTCGCGCTGCCCGGCGGGAAGGTCGGCGCGGTGTATGGCAAGCGTTTCGGCCAGTGCCGCACCGATCCGGCCGAGCGGATTGAGGGCTGTCGCGGGATCCTGCGGCACATAGGCGATGAGATTGCCGCGCGCCGCGCGCTGTTCCGCATCCGGCAGAGACAGGATGTCGCGGCCGTCGATCCACACTTCGCCAGCGGCCATGCGTGTGCCGCGACGGGCATAACCGAGCAGCGCATTGGCCAATGTGGTCTTGCCGGAGCCGGACTCGCCGACGAGGCCGAGGATTTCGCCGGGCGCGAGGGTCAGGTCGATGTCGGCGACGATGGGCGCGCCGCGACGGGCCAGTTCGACGCGCAGGCCACGGACCGACAGGGCGGGCGGCCTGACGCTGATCGGGGTAATCGCCATATTATGCATTATTATGCATCCTCGATACGGGCGTTGATGCGGCCGATGCCTTCCGCGATCAGGTTGGTCCCCAGTGTGAACAGGGCGATCATCGCGACAGGGCCAAGCACGGCCCATGGCTGGATAATCAGGCCCGCGCGATTTTCGTTGATCATCAGGCCCCAGTCGGCGGCGGGTGGCGCGACGCCATAGCCAAGGAAACTGAGGCCCGAGAGCATGGAGACCGCCCAGGTCAGCATCACGCCAAGATGGACCAGCAATGGCGTGACTGCATTGGGCAATATCTCACGCACCAGAATGTGCGTGCTGGAAAAGCCCAGCATTCGCGCGGAATCGACATATTCCTGCTCCACGATGCCCAACGTGATGCCCCGCGCCAGCCGGATAACGCCGGGCAGGAAGGCAAGGGCCACCAGCAACACGATCAGCCAGGGCGCGCGACCCAGCATGGATACGATGAGAAGGACGAGAATGAGATCTGGAAAGGCGAACAGCACGTCGGTCGACCAGATCACAGCCTGATCCGTCGGCCCCTTGCGATAGGCTGCGATCATGCCGATTGCCGTACCGGCGACCAGAGCGATCAGCGCGGCCGAAATGCTCATCCAGAAGATAGAAAGGCCGCCCGCGAGCAATCGGGACCAGACGTCGCGACCGAGATAATCGAAGCCCAGCCACGCGCCGCTGCCTGGCAGGCCATAGGGCGTGCCGACAAGAGCGTTGGCATCATGCGGCGCGATCCACGGCCCAAGCAGGGCGATGGCGAGGACGATGGCGAATAGTGTGAGACCCGTGCGAAGCTGCCGCTCCCGATACCAGTGCCGTTTCTTTCTTTTCCGACAGTCTGTCATGCTCCACCTGCCTTCAGCCGTAGGCGTGCCTTGGCACCGCTGCTCAATTGAGGTTTGGCCGTTGTCCGCAAGCGCGGTGTTATCAGCACTGTCGCGAAATCGGCGAACAGGTTGATGATCACCACGCAGACGGCGATCAACAGGGTGATGGTCTGGATCACCGGGATGTCGCGCGTCTCGATGGCCGCATTGAGTGCGCTCCCGATGCCGGGATAGCTGAACACCACTTCCACGATAAGGGCGCCGCCCAACATCATGCGTAAAGTCATCGCGATGCCCTGTATAACCGGCGCGAGTGCATTTGGCACGGCGTGACGCCAGATGATGCGTCGTTCGGGCACACCGCGCAGCCGGGCAGCGGCGATGAATTCAGCTTCCAACGCCTCGATCATCCCGGCCCGGATCAGGCGAGTGAGGAAGGGAAGGACGATGAGGAGAAGGGTTGCGGCGGGCAGAACCAGAAACTGTGGTTGGGCCAGGGCAGGGAGCGCAGGATCGAGCAGCGATACCGCAGGCAGGATCGGCAGGATGCTGGTCGAGAACAGGATGATGAGTGCGACGGCGATGGCGAAGGAAGGCAGCGCCTTGAAACCGATCAGCGTACCCATCGCGATCTTGTCGAAGCGACTGTCCCGACCGACCGCCATGGCGACCCCAAGCAGGAAGGCGGCGGGCGTGCTGATCACCAGCACCACGGCCATAAGGGCAAGCGAATTGCCAAGTCGATCACCGACGATTTGCATCGCAGACACACCGGAGTCGAATGAAAGGCCGAAATCGCCCACGATCACATGGCGCAGCCAGTCGAGATACTGGACGGGAACGGGACGATTGAGGCCGAGTTGCTCACGTAGTAACGCGACAGCCGCTTCTGTAGCTTCGGGACCAAGTATGACCCGTGCAGGATCGGATGGCAGGGCCAGCGTCGCCAGATAGACGATCGCGCTGATGACCAAGATGGTAGCGAGGCCTGATAGCAGGCGCGTACCCAGCCAGGGCAGCCAAACGGGAAAGGATCGGGCCTGTTTCTGGTGGGATGGCGCGGCGGTGGGCAGCGCATTGGTCGCCATCAGGCGTCCTTTCGCCAGAATTCATCGACCCGCCATCCGCCGAACTGGGTCTTTTCGGGGACTACGCCGCCGATATTGTTGCTGGCCGCGGCACGAACATGGGTGAAGCCCCAGATCAATATGCCGCCCCGGTCATGCTGGATATGCTGGGCCTCATGGACCAATGGCTTGCGCTTTTCCACGTCCGGCTGCGCCATGGCCGCGTCGATCAGTTCACGGAAACGCGGGTCGCGGAAGTTGGTGCGGTTGATGACCGCATGGGGGGCGTCATAATGGAGTGCGCTGGCCAGGAAGCCGCGTGCAGGTATCCCGCCGGTGGTGATAGCGCGGGTTGCAGGCATGGGGGCAGCGAAGGATGCGGCATCCAGCTTTTCCACGGTCAGGGCGAGACCGGCTTTTTTCGCCTGCTCGGCAAAAATCAGCGCGGCGGGCGCACCGGCGGCGCTGGCGGTGATGGTAAGGTCCAGCCTGGGATAGCCCGCCTTGGCCAACAGCCATTTCGCCTGCTCCGGGTCATGGGGGCGCTGGGCGATGCTATGGTCATAGGTGGGATCATGCGGGGAATAGAGGTCGTTGCCGATCGTGCCCTCGCCATTCAGCGCGCGGTTGACCAGATCCTTTCGGTCCGCAAGCAGGCGCAGCGCCTGCCGCACCCGTACGTTCGACAGGGCAGGGTGAAGGACATTCATGTCCAGCGACTGCACATTGTTGGTCGGAGAGGTCACGACCTTGACCCCCGGAGCGCGGCGAAGCAATTGCGCCTGCTCCACGGGGACGAGATCGGCGATGTCGATCTGGCCGGACTGGAGCGCATAAGCACGCGCCGTCTGGTCCTTGAATTCCAGGATTTCCAGCTCGTCGGCATAGGGCTGGTTGGGTTTGAAATAATTCTCGAACCGGGTGAAGGTCGCTCGCTGGCCGGGGGTGAAGCTCTTGAGCCGGAAGGGGCCGGTGCCGACGACATTGGTGACGGGATGATAGTCGGTCGGCACGATGCCGCCAAAGCTGATCCATGCGTCGGAAAGGGCGGCGAGGCCCTGTCCTTCGGACGCATGCAGGCGGACGGTCAGGGGGTCGAGCGTCTCGATCGTGTCGCGGTTCACGGCAGCGACCAGCCCGGCATAGGGCGACGCGACTTTGGGGTCGGACAGGCGACGCACGGAGAAAATAAGATCTTCCGCCGTGACCGACTTGCCATGGTGGAACTCCAGCCCCTTGCGAAGGCGGATCACCATGCTGCGACCGTCCGGCGCGATCTCGAAACTTTCGGCCAGTGCGGTCGTGGGCTGGCACTCCTTGGTCCATTCCCACAGCTTTGTGTACAGCGCCCAGCCGCGAATGATCCCGGCACCTACGGGCGCATGGGCATCCAGATTGCCGGACTGGGTCGATTCCATCGTGCCGATGCGGATGCGGCCGCCGCGCTTTGGCGGTCCATCAGACGCGGCGGAGGGGGCGGCTGTATTCTGGCCGTTGCAGCCGGAGAGCAGGGCAGTGGGCAGCAGCAGGCCCATGCCCGCCAGTCCGCCTGCGCCCAGCAGGTCGCGCCGATTGAACCGGGGTAAGGTCATGCGATCAGGCGCTCCTTCGGCTCTACCGCCCGAACAGGCCGGGGAGCAACTATGGTGTCGGTTTCGGCATGCCTGGCGGGGAGGATGGGAATGTCGAAGCCATGGTCTAGGTCGAGCAGCGGGAAGAGGAGTTCAGCCACGCGATGTGCCTCGCCCACCAGAGGGAAGCCGGACAGGATGAAGGCGCTGGCGCCCTGATCCGCATATTCCCGCAGGCGCGCCGCGACATTCTCGGCGCTGCCGACCAGCGTCGTGCCCGATGCCGGGCCCATGATGTCGAAGCCGAACCACGCCGGGCCGACCCAGACATTGGGATAGACTTCGAGATCGCGGGCGCTGGGCAGCCTGCCGCTGCGGACCGTGTCGATGTTGCGCTGGATCTGCGGGTCAGGACTGCGATAGGTTTCGATCGTCTCGCCGGGCGGCAGGCGCATCTGGATGGAACGTGTGGCGTGATCGACGGAGGATTTGGAGAGCAGCCATTCGGCATGCGCCCATGCCTCCTCCTCCGTCTCGCGCACGATGACTTGCAGGCGGGTGCCATAGTCGAGGGTGCGGCCGATCTTCGCGGCCTCCATCCCGACGCGGCGGAATTTGTCGCCCAGCAACGGGGGCGTGTTAGCGAAACTGAGATAGGTGTCGAGCAACTGGATCGAGTGGGCAACCCCCGGACCGGAGGTGCCAGCACCCCATAATGGAACGCCTGCGGGCTGGTAGGGGCCTGCCCAGACGCTCATCGGCGGTCCGGCCTCGCCGCGCGGCGCGATGTCGACGAATTTGCCCTGATAGCCGCTGCGGTCGCCACCATAGATACGGCGAAAGGCGTCCCAATATTCAAAGCTATATTCATAGCGTTCGTCATGGGGATAATGGATGCCCAGCGCGGCCAGCCCGGCGTCATTGCCGTTGACCACGTTGAAGATCAGGCGGCCGTTCGAGAAATGATCGACGGTTTGCGCCCATTTGGCGAGGACCGCAGGTTGAATTTCCCCCGGATGCTGTGCGACGAGAAAGCGCAGCCGCTCCGTAGCGGCGATCATTGCAGGCGCGACGGCCAGCGATTCATAGGTACTCGTGCCAAGCAGTACGCCATAAAAGCCCAGCCGGTCGGCTGTGACGGCGATTTGCTGCAAATCGTCGAAGCCGGTTTCCCACCGACCCTCGGGTACCCAGGGATAGGGGCCGTCGGGTGCGGTGAGATACCAGAGAAGCTTGATGGGTTTCGTCATTTCCGGCTGGCCTCAGTCGAGGTCGGTGGCGGGCAATAGGCCTTCTGCCTTGGCCACATCGTAGAGATTGGCCATCTTCCACTGCTGGCGCAGGACGCCGGGACCAAAGGGCTTCGATCCGCCGATGGCGGCGGCGCGGATCTGGATGTCGGCGCCTTCCTCCAGCAGGATGATGAAGTCTGCGAGGTCGATCAGCCCCTTCCATCCCCATACGGTCGCGCCGCCATTGGCCTCGATGATGCCGGGGATGCGCGGATTTTCGGCCAGACGGTCGAGGATATAATCCTGCTCCTCCTGCCGCCGATCGATATAGGCGGGCAGTTCATGGACCAGCTTGAACCGCTGTACCGGGACGTAGTGGAAGGGAAAGGGCTTGTGCGTCTGCGCCCATGCACCCAGGCTGGGTGAGTGGACATGGCTGATCGTCGTGATCTCGGGGTGGGCGCTGAAGATCTTGCCGTAGCGGCCGGGGCTGCCGCGGCCCTGATAAACGGTGCCGTCGAGCGAGAAGATGGCCGCCTTGACCGGATCGTTCGGCTTGAACGGGCCGGGATAGTTGACCGAGACCAGGATGTCGGTGCCGGGCACCCGCTCGATGAAACCCACCGTGCCATTGGCGGTGATGGTGCGCGTCTCACGGAAAGCGGTGAAGGCGGTGGTGGCATCGGCCACGACCTTTGCCGCGAAATCGACGACATCGGCGCCAAGGCTGTCCTGCTGTACTGCGGTGGCCATGATCCAGTGGTCCTTTGAACTGTCGGACGGCCCGCTCACGCAATGGCGGGGTCCGGAATGATATGAAGGGGGAGGTTAGCAAGGCGCGTGCCAGCCGCCGAACGCGCCGTGTGTCGGGCGTTGGGTGTCGCGATGCAGGGGCAACTGTTGAAATATCACCCGGCAGCATGGCCGCCGGGTGATGAGATTTGACCATCAGAACTTGGCGCCCAGCGTGAAGCCATAGGTGCGCGGTTCGCCCAGATAGCGTTTGAAGCTGCCATTGGACGCGGGGAGCGTGTGGATCTTATAATCCTTGTCCGTCACATTGTTGATGAAGAAGGTGCCGGTGATCCGGTCGTCATTGAGACCGACCGAGAGGCGGACATTCCCGACCCAGTAAGGTCGCACGTCGAACTGGTCGTTGTTCTGCGTCAGCGCGTTGAGGCGGAACAGCGAGTTGTAGCGCCAGTCGGTGCCGAGCGTGACCCCATGGACGCCGAACGGGATGCGATAGTCGGCGGCGATATAGGCGGTGACATGCGGGGCGCGGGCGAACTCGTTGCCCGCGAGTTGCACGCCATTGTTGAGAAGGTCGGTGTAGCGGGTCTTGAGCAGGCCCAGATTGCCGGTCAGGCGCAGATTCTCGACCGGCGCTGCGACCAGCTCGAACTCTGCACCCTCGACCCAGCCCTGTGCCTCGCGCACCTGCGAGATGGTGGCGGCAGGGGTGTTGATGGTTGCCGGGATCAGCGTCGTGACGGTCGTCTGGATGTTCTTGTAATCATAATAGAAGGCGGTGCCGTTGAAGGTCAGCTTGCGGTCCAGCAGAGTGGTCTTGAACCCGGCCTCATAGGCGTAGACCTTTTCCGGCTGGATAACGTTGGGCAGGGTGCTGGGCGGGGCGATATTGCCCTGGAAATTGCCCGAACGATAACCCTTGGAGAAACGGGCGAAGAGCAGCACATCCTTGTTGACCCGGATTTCGGGGCGGATTTCATAGCCCAGGCTCGACCATTTCTGCGTGTCCACCTGCGTCGCGAAATTGGAGATAGGCGAGGAGACGGAGGAGGGGAGATACCAGTTGGTCGTGTCGCTGAATGCCACGGTGGTGCCAGGGGTCGCGCGCTGCGACAACAGGTTGATCGACAGCCGGTCCCAGGTGTAGCGCAGGCCGCCGTTGAGGCTCAGCCAGTCGTTGAAGCGATAAGTGGCATTGGCGAAGATCGCTGTGCTGGTCGTCTTTTGCGTGAAGCGAGTGTAATAATAGGCCAGCGGGCGGTTCAGCGCGCCGGGCAGGGTGCCGGTGGCGCCGAACGATCGCAGCTTGTCATGAAAATAATAGGCGCCCAATATCCATTGCAGTGGGCCGTTGTCGTCGGAGGCTAAGCGCAGTTCCTGGCTGATCTGCTCGACGTTGGTCGAGGCATAGGTGCGCGAGATTTCATTCGGCGTCTTATCGCCATCGGTGAATTCGGAACGGTCGGCCTGCTCATAGGCGGTGATGGAGGTCAGCGCCACGTTGCCCAGATCCCATTCAACACGGGCAGAGCCGCCAGCAGCGTCTATGTCCGCGACTTCATCGACATTGTAGCGAACATGGTCGCGGTCGGTGGGGGTGGGGTAGCCGAAAGTATCGACGCCACCTGCGCTGGTGCCGATAGCATATACCGCATTATTGCCGCCCCGGAAGTTGCGATAATGGCCGTTGAACAGGATGGAGAGGTCGCTGGACGGCTTGACCTGAACCTGGAGACGTCCGGCGAAGTCGCGAACGCCGCCGACCGTGTTGCCGGTGGTGTCGTTGGTCGTGAAGCCATCGCGGCGATCATAGAGGAAGGAGGCGCGGGCAGTCACGATGTCGCTGACGGGACCACCGAATGCGCCCTCCAGCAGCCGGGTGCCATAGTTGCCGATGGTTGCGCGGGCATAGCCCTCCGGCTCGTCGGTCGGGCGACGCGACACAAAGGAAAATGCGCCACCGGTGGTGTTCTTGCCCCATAGCGTGCCGCCCGGACCCCGCAATACCTCGACCCGCTCAATGTCGAACAGGGGGAAACCCTGGAGCGAGAAATGGTTGAGATAGACTTCGTCGTTATAGATGGCGATCGGTGTCACGACATTGGAGCTGGCGTCGTTGGACCCGATGCCGCGAATGAACCAGCGCGGACGCTGGCGGCTTTCGGTGCCCCATGCGTTCGTGTTCGGTGCGATGCGGGCCGTGTCGATGGCGGTACGCAATTCCAGCTTCGCAAGGGTGGCGCCGTCCGCCGTGGTGATCGCCAGCGGCACATCCTGCACATTCTCCGCCCGGCGGGTGGCCGTCACGATGATCGCATCGCTGCTGTCCGCATCGGCCGCCGCTGCGTCAGATGCGCGGGTGCTATCGGCTACGGTTGCATGGGCCGTGACAGGTGCAAGAACGATGGTCGACAGCAACAGGCTGTTACGCAGTAAGGCTCGGTTGGTCATGGAATGTCTCGCTGATGATGGTGATGTTCTTGCTGGATTGCGAAAGGGCAGAGGGTCGATCCGTCAGGTGACGGCGGATTGGCGCGAACGGCTGCCGAACAGCGGCACGTCGAAGCCATGGTCGAGATCGAGCAGCGGAAACACGAGGTCGGCAAAGCGTTGCGCCTCGCTGATCAGTGGGTAGCCTGAGAGGATAAAGGCGCCCGCGCCGTTGGCGGCATATTCTTGCAATCGAGTGGCTACATTCCTGGCGCTGCCGACGATGGCGGTCCCGGCGAGCGGCGCCAGGATGTTGAAACCGAAAAGGCTCGGTCCCACCCACACATTGGGATAGATTTCGAGGTCGCGCGCCTTGGGCAACCGTCCGGCCCGCACGGCGGCGAGGTTGCGTTCCACTTGCGGGTCGGGGCTGCGATAGGTTTCGAGCGTCTCGCCGCGCGGCAACTGAATTTCGATGGATTGGCGGGCATAGTCGATATGGGTGTGGTCGAGCAGCCACTGGGCATGCGCCCACGCCTCCTCCTCCGTCTCGCGCACGATGATCTGAAGGCGCGTGCCATAGTCGAGCGTACGGCCGATCTTCGCGGCCTCTGCGCCCACCCTGTCGAATTTCTCGCCGAGCTTTGGCGGTGTATCGGCAAAACTGAGATAAGTATCGAGCAACTGGACGGAATGGGCGACGCCTGCCGCCGATGTGCCCGCACCCCAAAGCGGCACGCCGTCGGGTTGAACAGCGATCAGCGGAGCTTCGCGCACTCCCCGCCTGCCGAGGCCATATTCCGCAGGTGCAGGAGCCAGCTTGACGAATTGGCCATCATAGCCGTCCCGCTGGCCAAGGTAGAAGCGGCGGAACGCGTCCCAATATTCAAAGCTGAAGTCATAGCGTTCGTCATGGGCATAGTTTACACCGAAGGCAGGCAGGAGATGATCGTTGCCATTGACCACGTTGAAGATCATCCGTCCGCCGGACAGCCGGTCTTGTGTCAGCGCGATCTGCGCGAGCTTCACAGGAGAGAGCAGGCCGGGGTGGATCGCGGCGAGAAAGCGCAACCGCTTCGTCACGCCGATCATCGCCGATGAGATGGTCAGAACCTCGTCGCCCAGGCCGGTGCCGAGCAGTGCGCCATAATAGCCGAGCCGGTCGATGGTCGACGCCAGCTGCTGGAGGTGGCGAAAGTCGGTGTGCCACCGCCCCTGCGGCTCCCAGGGGAAGGGGCCGTCGGGCGCGGTGAGATACCAGAGGATCTTGATGGACATGGGTATGTCTTCCGGGAAAGTGCCAGGACGCGCCGCTTCAGAAGCGGAACGCGACCTGCGCCTGAACGGAGAAGGGAGCGGTGGGCTGGAGAAATTCGCCAGCGGTCAGCGCGTTGAGGAAATTGCGCTGGTCGGTGATGTTCAGCAGTCGCAGCGACACGTCATAATCGGGCTGTCGGTAGTAGACCGTCAGGTTGGTCTGGTATCCCGCAGGGGCGACCACCGTGCCGCTGAGATTGGTGATGAACTTGTCGGTCCACCACGCCTCCACCTGTGCGCCCAGGCCATTGTCGAAATGATAGTCCGCAAAGCCGTTGAGCGAATATTCAGGGACTCCGGGAAGGGGATAACGGCCGCCGGGGCGACCGATCAGCCGGTTGGAATCGCCGAACACGGTCGCATTGTCGGCGACGAAGCCGAAGGGCGAGAACCCGCCTGGCACGATGTAGGTGTTGACCCCGTCGAGCCAGGTGAAGTTGATACCGCCCGAGAAGTTTGTGCTGGGCTGGAAGCGAAGGGAGGCCTCCACGCCCTTGATACGGATGCGGGCGATGTTGCCGCTGGTATCGGGGGTGAGCTGGCGCGACTGGGCAAAGCCGCTGACCGAGGCGAATAATTTGCCGGGGATGATGTCCGCCTTGACGCCGCCTTCATACAGTTCGCTGACACTGCGGAAGGCAAGGTCGTTGAGCTGGTTGCCCGCGCCCCAGGTCAGGAAGCTGCCGAACACGCCGGTGTTGACCGAGATCGAGCGGTCATAGGTGACGTAGAGCGTCGTGTCTGCGGTAGGCTTGACGTAGAGGCTGGCCTGATAGCTGGGCAGCGTATAGTTGCCGCGATCATAACGGGCGGCCTGAGCGGCCGTCAGTGCCACCGGGTTGCTGATCTGCGCGTTGATCCGCGTGATGTTGAGGCCGACATTGATGCCGACCGCATCCCCCAGCTTCAGGTTCTGCTGCGTAAAGAAGCTGTACTGGCGGATATGCCCGGCGGAGGTGTAGACCGCGCCACCCGGCGGGAAGCCCCCGATCTCTGTGTAAAGGCCGTCGTTCACTGCCACCATCTGCGGCAGGTTGAGATAGCCGAAATAGGGCGAGAGTTGCGGCACGCCCGGCGCGCCGACCCATGAGCCGGAGGAGTTGGGGTTCGCCAGCGGCAAGCCATAGAGCGCCGAAGGCGTCAGCGTGCTGGGGTCGAGCGTCAGGTCATAGGGATTATAGTTGAAATTATTGTTGGCCGAGAGCGCGGTGTAGCTCAGCGAGCGATAGGACACGCCGCTGTTCGACTGAAGCACCGTGGGTATGCCGAAAAGGCTGCCGCTGGCCTTGGTTCGCAATTCCAGCCGCTGATCGATCAGCGTGCTGCGGTTCTGGTAGATGAAGGAACCGACGCTGTCGTTGATGTTGATCGACCGCTGATAATAGCTGCTCGACAACAGGCTGACATCGGTGGCGAGGTCGATGCCGACCTGTAGCTGTGAGACGTAGCGTTTGGCAGTGCTGATATCTTCCGCGCGGCCGGACCCTACGGATCCCTCGATCTGTTGAAGCCCGTTGCCGGGGATAGAGGGGTCATAGACCCAGCCGACTATCGTGCCTGCCTGCGCGGGCGTGGCGCCGGGCAGTGGGGTCGTCTGTACCGCGCCCGGAACATATTGCGCTTGCGCGTTGCGGGTGCGGAGTTGCCAGCCAGTCGGTGTGGCGGTTGGGTTGCTCGACCCAAAGACCGGCGACCAGATGCCGACGCCCGGCGTGTTGATGAGCGGGGTGGCGCGGCCTGCATAATAGGCGCCGCTGTCGACCAGTTGCTGCGTCGGCCGGTTCCAGCCGCGCGTGACATTGAAATCATAATAATTGTCGTAGGAGCCGTTCCAGTCGATGCGGATGCCGCTGGTCGGGTGCCATGACAATGCGCCGTAGAAGCTGTTATAATTGTTGCGGACGTTGCGATAATAGGTGTCGCCCCGCTGCCCCTTGATGCTGACGCGATAGGCAAGGTCGTCGGTGATCGGCCCGCCGGTATCGAGCGTCAGATTGACGTCGGCGTAGGATTCCGAGGGCTGGCCGGGAATCCAGGTGCCGACCTGTGCCGTGACCTGGCTGCGCTGCTTGTCGAAATAGGGTTTCTTGGTCAGGTAATTGACATAGCCGCCGGTGCCGCTGGACGGGCCAAAGATCACTGATGAGGGGCCGGCCACAATGTCCGCCGCCTCATAGGCGTTGAGGTTCAGTGGATGATCATTGCCATCCTTGTAGATACGCTGCCCATTCTGAAACGCCTCGGCAAGCAGTCCGCGTATGGTGGGGGAGGCGCTGGTGCCCTGCCCGCCGCCGCGCGTGATTCCGGGTGCATATTTCACGAAATCGTCCGTGCTCTTCAGCGGATCGTGGAGGAGCTGGTCCGCCGTCACCTGCGACACCGATCGCGGCGTATCGAGTACTGTCGCGTCGGTGCCGTAGATGGAGGATTGAGGCCTTTGCGGCAGGACGCTGGTCTCTCCGCGCTGGCCGGTGACGATGATGGTGTTCTCACTGTCTGCGGCATCGGCGCCTTCCGCAGCGGCAGCCATCCCTGCGAAGTTTGCGATGATGGCGCCACCTGTCAGAAAGATCAGGCGTAGAGATTTCAAGTACATGGTATCAAGTCCCCCAAAAGAACCGGACGACCTTTGGTTCATCCGATATGCCGCATGAAATGTGCGGCGTTCAATTCTCCTTTTGGTGCTGAATAAGCAGGGATCGTGCCAGTTTTATAAACCTTTGAAAACATATGTTATTTGTAGGTTATTTATCAATGCTGTGGGGATATGCACAGATGCTGCTGATCCTCCACAACATTGCTGATCCTATTTGCCCAGAAAGGCGGTGCGTCCCTCGGGCGACAAGGGAAAGTCGATCGGCACGGCGTCGTTGAGTGCATGGTTGCCGATGGTGTGCAGTCGCCAGCGGATCGGGTCGTGCGTCGTATGTGCTCGTGCGTTGCGCCAGTAGCGATCGAGATTATATTTCTCCTGCACCGCGCTGGCTCCCATCAGATCGAAGATATGTGTGCCGACATGGAGCGAGGCCTTGTCCGATTGGACGCGTGCGTGAGCGACGGCGAGGATCGCGGCGGTCTGGAGCGCCTCGTCATCCGGGCTGGCAAGCTGCCGATCGAATGTTTGCGCGGCATTGCGAAGCAGCACTTCGGCGGTGAAGACGGCATTTTCCAATTCGCCCACCTGCTTGATGACATGGGGTTCGTTGGTAATGCGATCCTCACCGCTCTCGATCCAGGCGCGGCTGTTGTTCCGCAGATAATCGAGCGCAGCATCCAGCGCACCGCGCGCGATGCCGGTGTCGATGGCCGCGTGCAGTATTTGCGCGCGGGTGAGGCCGGTGCGGCCGGGCTTGCGGCCGGGCGGCAACATGGCGGCGGGAACCACGACATCCTCGAAAATCACAGTGCCGCTTTGCGTGTTGCGCTGGCCAAAAGCGCGCCAGTCGTCGATAACCGTCACGCCGGGTGCGTCACGGGGAACGACGACACCGCCCCGTCCGCCACCTTCCGGCGATGCCACGCCAACGGAAATCCATTGGCCGAGATAGGAGCCGGTCGCGTAGAATTTGCGGCCATTCAGACGGTAGCTGCCGTCGGCATGCGGTGTGAGCGTGGTCTTGAGGTCGAGCTTGTTCTTGCCACCCACCTCTGCCAGCGCATTGGCGAATAGTTCGCCCGCCAGAATCTTCGGCGCGAAGAAACTCCGATAATCTTCTGACCTGGAAGCCAATATGCCCGCGATCATGACGTTGTGGAGTTGCAGGATCTGACCCACGCCGCCGTCCACCGTGCTGATGATGCGGACGGTTTCCACAATGGTTTCGATGGATGCGCCGAGGCCGCCGATATCCCGGGGCACAGCGATAGTGGTGATGCCGCTTTCCGAGAGCAGTTTCACTTGTTCACGCGGCAATTCGACCTCACGGCCATGTTCGCGCGTGATGGCGGCGATCCGGTCCGCGACGCGGTGGGCGGCAGCGATGGCTTCCGCCTCGCTGTGCAGGGTGGCGACGGAGCGGGGAGCCGCGCCATCCTCGTCAAGGGGTTTGGAAGCGGTGGAGAGATGCAGGGTCATGCTGTCCTCTTGGGTTCAGCCGTTGCCACGGCTGGAGAGGCCGCTGACAAGGGGTATGGCTTGGAGATCGTTGGCGGCGGCGCTGTGTGGCTGCCGGAAGCGGGGGAGGAGATGCTCGCCGAGGCGATAGATCTCCTCCAGATGCGGGTAGCCGTTGATGAAGAATTTCTCGATGCCCAGCGCGGCGAACTCGCGTACGCGGGCTTCGACGGCATCGTAGCTGCCGACGAAAGCAAAGCCGGGCGGGATGCCGACATAGCTGAAACCCGCCCAGAGGTTCGGGCCGATAAAGAGATCCTCAAAGCCGTTGATCGGACGGCCGAGGTAGCGGCGGTAGCGGGACTGGTGGGTTTCCGACATCTGCCCGGTGCGTTCGGCGGCGATCTGCACAGTGCCCGCGGCGATCCCGGCGTCGAACACGCGCTTTGCCTCGGCAAAGGCTTCCTCCTCCGTCTGGCGCACAATGACATCCACGGAGAGGCCGAAGCGGATGGCATCGGCCCGGCCATAGCGTTCGGCGCGGCGCTTCACATCGGCAATGGTTTCTGCGACGACGCTCGGATCTTCGGCAAGCATGAGATAATAGTCGGCGTGCCTGGCGGCCAGTTCCTTTGCCGCATCGGATGCGCCCGCGCTGCAAATCAGCGGAAGTGGCGCTTTACGGAGCGGGCCGCGCAGGCCCATGCCGTTGGCCTGATAATAGCGCCCCGCATAGTGGAAGCTTTCTTCTGTCCAGAAACCCTTGACCACATCCAGGAATTCCATGGCGCGGGCATAACGCTCGTCATGGGGCAGGGAATCTCCCAATGCATTCTGCATGGCGTCGGAACCGCCCTGGATGATGTTCCAGACGAGGCGGCCTCCACTCGACCGCTGGAAGGAGGCGGCCATCTGCGTCGCCTGCCACGGGCTGAAGTGGAAGGGGTGAAAAGCGGCGACGAATTCCAGCCGCTTCGTTTCCCGCGCTAGGATGGAGGAGACAATCCATGGCTCCTCGCCAAAGGGCGCATTAACCATCAGGGCGCCCTTGAAATCGTTGATCTCCGCCGCGCGTGCGACTTGGGAGAGATAATCGATATAGGTAAAGTCGTCGCCTACGTCGAAGCGGGACACTGCTCCGGTGCTAAGTTGTGGCGCACGGTTCCAGTCACCCCGGTTGCGGTTGTCGCCGGGGATGAACTGCGTCTCGCCATGAAGGGGCAGGCGGGAATAGAACTCGATGGTCATCGCTCAACAAATCCTGCGGGAGTAGGCTTTGCCCAATCCATTGGCAGGATTCGTGCCAGTTCCGGAAAAGCGGGGATTGGCGCCATGCATCCGCAGAGGCTGCTTTGATCGGTGCATTGCCGTGCGCCAAATTCAACACCGGCATCGATGCCAGTGGCATGGTCCGATCTCACCAACGCTAGTGAAATTTGTACAGGCGATTGGGCGCAAACCACGAAATTGTGAAGTGGGGTATCAAATAAAATACTGATTTTAATAAATTAAATTCTGGTGGCACGGTTCTTGATTGGGGGTGGGTATTCACGG
Source organism: Sphingobium sp. (assembly GCA_036384115.1). Classification (GTDB taxonomy): domain Bacteria; phylum Pseudomonadota; class Alphaproteobacteria; order Sphingomonadales; family Sphingomonadaceae; genus Sphingobium. Next base: position 30,404 of record DASVMZ010000040.1, on the reverse strand, counting down.
TCCTCGGGGGAAAAATGAAACAGAGCCGCTTTCTCGTCGCCAACAGTCTGGCCGCCTGCCTTTTCCTGAGCGCGCAGGCCGCGTCCGCTTCCGAAGCGGGAACCTCCGCCGCTGACGCCGGTGAAAGCCAGAATGACATTGTCGTGACGGCGCTCAAACGGGAGACGCGTCTTCAGGATACGGCGGCGAGCATAACCTCCTTGTCGGACGAGCGTTTGCGGCAAGCCAGCCTCGAGTCCGCGAACGACCTTGTGCGGGTCGTTCCCAGTCTGACCATCACCGATCAGGGACCGGGCCAGCGGCGCGTGACGCTGCGCGGTATCCGTAGTGCGGGCGACGCGCAGGTTGGCATCTATTATGATGAGATGGCACTCGCCGGCCCTCCGGGCACGACCAGCGATCCAGGTGGCAGCCAGTCGGATTTCAAGCTGTTCGACCTGGAACGGGTGGAGGTTTTGCGCGGGCCGCAGGGCACGCTGTATGGCGCGGGATCGGTCGGCGGTGCGATCCGCCTCGTGACCCGTAAGCCCAGCTTTGAATTGGGGGGCGTGGTCGATGCCAGCGTCACCTCGACCAAGAGCGGCGGCGAGGGCTATCAGCTCAACGCTGCGCTCAACCTGCCGATCGTGCAGGATGTGCTGGCTGTGCGCGGAGTCTATTTCCGGCGGCAGAATGATGGCTGGGTCAATAATCCCGGTCTCGGGCTGACCGGCATCAATGCGGAGCGCAGCGATGGCGGCCGTATCCTCGTCCGCTTCATTCCCGCACCGGGCCTGACCATCGATGGATCGGCGCATTTCCTGTTCACCGAAGGCGGGGCGAGCACATGGTCGCCAGGCGCCGGGCGCTACAATGCGGTCAACTCTTCGCAGGTGCCTTATGAGGACAAGCAGAGGCTCTACAACCTCTCGGCAAAGGCCGAACTGGGTTTTGCGGATTTCATCGCGACCACCAGCTATCAGGACCGTGACACGCTGGTGACGCGCGATCCGACGCCCTTGTTCCGCAGCTTCAAGGGGTCGGCGTCCACTTGCTCGACCCATTTCACAGCGGCGGTCTGCGCCACGCCTGCTGGCATCGCGAACTTCAACGCCTATGTCGACAGCCTGACGCCGGTTATCTATTACCAGCCGCAGTCGGTGAAGGACTGGACGAGCGAAGTGCGTCTCCAGTCCAGCCAGCCTGGTTGGCTCCAGTGGACAATCGGCGCTTTCTATGAGGATCGCGATGCGAAGGTGCTGTCCGAAGCCCGTCGCACCAATGCCTCGGATGGATCGCAGATTGCAGGCGCGGCCCCGCTGCTGCTGCGCCATGTCGTCGATTATCTGACGCAGAAGGCGGTTTTTGGCGAGGTCTCGGTCTCGCCCGTGTCGCAACTCACGCTCACCGGCGGCCTGCGTTATTATGAGTATGACAAGACGGTGGGCGGGGACACCACCGTCGGGCTGGACATATTGCGGACGGCGACCACGCCGTTCACCGTCTACAAGTCCCATGCCAGCGGATGGCTGTACAAAGCCAATGTGAGCTGGAAGCCCTCTCGCAACCTGCTTGTCTATGGACAGGTCGCGACCGGCTATCGTCCGGGCGGCGTCAATCAGGTGCTCGGGCTGGCAGCGGCGCTGACCTATAATCCCGATAAGCTGACCACCTATGAAAGTGGGATCAAGAGCAGTTTCGCAGACGGCGCACTGATGCTCAACCTATCGGGATATATCACCGACTGGACGGACATGCAGGTCAGCATCAACAGCGGCAGTTTCCTCTACCTCGGCAATGCCGGTGCCGCGCGGATCAAGGGCGTCGAGGCTGAGGCGGTCGTGACGCCGACCAAGGGGCTGACCTTCAACCTCAATGTGGTCTTCACAAGCGCCAAGCTGACGCAGGATCAGGTGCCGGACGGGGTGACGCCACTTGCCACTACCGCCCGTGCGGGCGATCGCATCCCCTTCATCGCGCCGCAGACCATCGGTGTCGCAGGCGCCTATGACTGGGCGGTGGGCAGTGGTGCATGGCGCGGACTGGTGCGCGGCGACCTGACCTATGTCGGCAAATCCTATGCCGATTTCCGACCCAACGCGATCGGCTATCGCCGGGTCGGTGACTATGTGCTGACCAATGCCCGCATCGGCGCGAGGACGGATCGCTATGGTATCTATCTGTTCGTCAACAACGCCTTCAATACGGTCGCGCGCACGGCGGCGGGCAATACGCTGGGCGGCACGACCGAGACTGTCACGACCGTGCCGCCGCGCACCATCGGTCTCAATCTGACCGGTTCCTTCTGACAACGCTGGGAGATTTCCATGAAAGCCTTGCACTATGTGGGCGCTATCGCCATGGCCGTATCGGCATGGGGCCTGCTCCTTCCAGCGGCCATTGCTCGCCCATTGTCCGATCAGGACCGGAGTGCCCTGACCGCCAGCATCGACGGTCGAAAGGGCCAGCTTGCGGCCAACGCCCGGCAGATATGGGAATGGGCGGAGGTGGGTTTTCATGAAGAGCGCAGCGCCGCTCTCTTGCAGGACCAGTTGCGCGCGGCAGGTTTCAGGATCGACAAGGGCGTAGCGGGTATACCCACTGCCTTTGTCGCCAATTTCGGCAATGGCGGGCCTGTCATCGCCTATCTTGCGGAATATGACGCACTGCCCGGCCTGTCGCAGACAGACACGCCGGTAGTCGGATCGCGCGGCGGCGTTGCCGGTCATGCTTGCGGTCACAACCTGCTGGGCACGGCGTCGGTTGAGGCGGCCATCGCCCTGTCGCGCTGGCTCAAGCAGACGGGCACGCCTGGCACCGTCCGGCTTTATGGCTCACCTGCCGAGGAGGGCGGTTTCGCGAAAGTCTATTTCGTGCGCGACGGGCTGTTTCATGATGTCGATGCGGTGTTGAGCTGGCATCCCGGTGGTCAAAATGGCGCGTCGCAGGGTCAGTTGCTGTCCATGCTCACGGTGAAGTTCCGGTTCGACGGTATAGCATCCCACGCCGCGGTTGCGCCGGAACGCGGCCGGTCCGCCCTCGATGGGGTTGAGATACAGAATGTCGCGGTCAACTATCTGCGCGAGCATGTGCCGCAGGACGTCCGCATCCATTACACGATCACCGATGGTGGCGATCAGCCGAACATCGTTCCTGCCCATGCGGAGAGCTTCTACTATATCCGCCATTATGATCCGGCCGTCGTGCGCGATGTGTTCGAGCGGGTGAAGAAAGCCGGAGAAGGTGCAGCGCTCGCCACCGGCACGCGCTTCTCGTTCGAGGTGATCGGCGGCAGCTTCGGTACGCTGCCTAACGACGTGCTGGGCAAGGTAGTCGACGCCAATCTGCGTCGTGTCGGCGGCTATCGCTATACCCCGGCGGAAACGCGCTATGCCGAGGCCATCGCGAAGACGTTGCCTGAAGGAAGCGGCAAGGGCGATCCTTCGACTATCGGTGCTTATGACTTTGGGCGCAAAAGCCCGGCTTCGTCAGACGTCGGCGATATTAGCTGGGTGGTGCCGACCTCCAGCCTGGGGACGGCGACATGGGTGCCCGGCACCGCGCCGCATAGCTGGCAGGCGGCATCGGCCAGCGGGACGTCGATCGGCGTCTCGGGCGCATTGGTCGCGGCCAAGACACTGGCGCTTTCGGGGGCGGAATTGCTGCTCGACCCCGACAGCCTGCGCGCAGCCAAAGCGGAATTGGACAAGAGCCGGGGCGCGGGTTTCCGTTACGAGCCGCTGCTGGGCGATCGTAAGCCGCCGCTTGATTATACGGATGCTCCCGTCAAGGCCAAGGGTGCCGCACAATGACGGGCGGCTTCGCGCGCGGCAGGTGGCTTGCCGCGCTGGTGATATCCTCTTCCTGCCCGACCCTGTCGGCGCAGGCCGGTCAATAAGGAACAGACATGATCGACGGCATCACGCGCAGGGGATTGATCGGCGGGGCGGCAGCGGGCGGGGCATTGCTGTTGTCTGGATGTGGCAGTCCGCAGGAAGCGCCAGGCGCTACCAAGCCGCGTCGCGGGGGCACGCTGCGCCTGGGCATATTGGAGGCCGAGCGGACCGGCGACCTGGATGTGCACAAGCCGATCAGTACCGGCAGCGTCATTCGCGGTTTTGCGATGTACAGCAAGCTGTGGGAGTGGAACGACGACATGCTCCCCCAACTGGACCTGGCGGAGGTCAGCGAGGTTGCGCCCGGCGCGACCAGCTGGACGATCCGCCTAAAACCCGGTCTGGAGTTTCACAATGGCAAGACCATCGACGCCGACGATGTGATCTTCTCGATCCGGCGGTTGACCGACCCGGCGCTGGCCTCGCCCTTTGGCGCGCTCATCTCGCCCGTCGACCGCGACAATATCCAGAAGCTGGACGCGCGAACCGTCCGCATCGCGATGAAGCCCGGCATGTCGTTCGTGGCGCTGCCCGAGACATGGGTGAACTTCGGCGGCATCGTGCCCACCGACTATCATCCCGTGACCAATCCGGTAGGGGCAGGGCCGTTCCGCATCAAGGATTTTACGCCGGGACAGCGCGCCCGCTTCACCCGGTTCGAGAATTACCACAAGAGCGGCCGGCCCTATCCTGACGCGCTGGAGATCATCGAGTTCAAGGACCAGTTCGCGCGCGTGTCGGCCCTGCTGGCCGGGCAGATCGACCTCGCCAACATGATCCTGCCCGAACATGCCGGACTGCTGCGTGGCAAGAGCAATGCCAAAGTGGTCGTGTCGCAGACGAACACATGGCAGTCGTTCGACATGAATGTGGCCAATGGTCCGTTTGCCAATCCCGACGTGCGCCGCGCCTTCCGCCTGCTCGCCGACCGGGACGACCTGGTGACGCGGGCCTTGCAGGGGCACGGCCGGATCGCCAATGATCTCTATTCGCCGCAAGACCCTGTGTTCGACCGGACGATCGCCCAGCGTGCCCATGACCCGGAACAGGCGCGCAGCCTGCTCGCCAAGGCGGGAGCGCAGGGGCTGACCATCGACATGGTGACCACGCCCGCCGCCGCCAGCCCGGCGCTGGTCTTTGCGGAGCAGGCCAAGCGGGTCGGCGTGACGATCAACGTGCGGAAGGTGGATTTTTCTGTCTTCAATGGGAAGCAACGCACTGACTGGTCGCTGAGCACCGGCGGCACATTGGGTACGCCATGGCTCGCGACGGCGCTGCACGTCGATGCGCCCGCCGCCGTGAACAACAAGACCAATTTCCACGATCCCCGTTTTGCGACGCTCTTCAAGCAGGCGATGGGTGAGCCGGACCTGGCGAAGCGCAGTGCGATCGTCCATCAGGCGCAGCGCATCCAGCATGAGGATGGCGGGCTGCTGATCTGGGGCTTCAGCAATGTGCTGGACGGTGCGTCGGCGCGGGTTGGCGGTATCGCGCCGGAGCGGACGCACTTCCCGACCTGGCGCTTCGACAGGATGTGGGTGTGACGATGACGACCGTTGCACCCACGGTTTTGGCTGCCGAGGACCGCCGTTTTCTGGCGCTGTTCATCATCCTGTCGGTCATCAGCGGCCTGACGGTCGGTCTCGGCAAGATCGTCTCGACCCTGTACGCCATATCGCTCCACGCCACACCGTTTCAGATTGGGCTGATCTCCGCGATGGAATCGGTGGGCATGGTGCTGGTGACGGTGCCTGCGGGTTTCATCATCGCGCGATATGGTGCGCGCGGCGTCTATTTCATGTCCAGCCTCGGCCCCATGCTCATCAATCTGGCAATGCCTTTTTCGGGGAGCTGGGTCGCGCTGGCGCTGGGACGGGGCGCGATCGGCCTGTGCATCCCGTTCCGCATGGTGTCGATGAACGGCAGCTTCCTGGAGCGATTGCCGCGTTTCGGCCCCGGAAAGGCGGGCTGGTATCGTGCCTCGCTCACCGGCGGCGTTGCGATATTGGGGCCGAGCCTTGCCGCGTTCCTGACGACGCGGGGCGATGTGACCACCATCTTCTTTCTCGTGTCGGCATGCTTCGCGATCATGGCGCTTTTCTCGTTGAGTTTCCTGCCCGACCGCGATCCGCGTGGCGCGCAGAAAGAGGTGCGTTTCGTTGACGAGATAGTGCTGATCGTCCGTAGTCCGGCGATTGCGGAAAGCTGCCTCGTCGAATTCACCAGCGCGGCGACCAATGCGCTTTTTTCCACCTTTATCATTCTGCTCGCCGCCAGCCTGCCTGGCTTGACGGAGCAGGATGGTATCAGGATCATGCTGGTGCAGGGCTTTGCCGTGGTCGGCCTGCTTTTCTTCGGCGGAACGCTGGCGGCGCGCCTGTCCAACCCGGTTGCCTATGGTCTCAGTCTTGTCAGTGCGACGGTCGCCCTGCTCAGCTTCGCCTATGCCACCAGCTTTGCGGTCCTCGCTCTTGGCGCGGTGTTGCTGGCGGTGGGTGCGGCCATCGTGCATCTCATCAACATGCGCGTCATGGCGGGCCTGCCGGGGGGCAAGAGCAAGGTCGCGGGCCTGTACAACCTTGCCTCCATGACCGGCGCTTCCTTTGGCGCGATTGCGGGCGGGGCCATCACCACCCTCGTGCCGCTCCAGTGGGTCTTTCTCATCTGGTTGCCGCTGCTGCTCGTGGCCGGCCTGCTCGCCCAATGGCTGAACCTGCGGCGCAGGCGAGAGGGCAGCCTGGCATTACAGGACATATAGACGATGACGGCCCCTCTGATCGCTTCCCCTTCATTCGATAGGATAATGCCATGACCATCCGCATTTATTGGGAGATCGACAGTGCGGCGGAGCCTCGGCGCGCCGAAGCAGCCCTGCGCATCGCCTGGAGCGAAAAGCTGCGCGATCCGAGAACGTCCCGGAATCGCCGCCGCCATTATTATGAGCAGATCGCCCGCGCTGCCGCTGGCACCACCTTCGACGGCCTGTTCATCCGCTACCGGCCGGAGAGCGACGACAGTCAGATATTGGCGGCCAGCCTGGCCCGGCTGGTCCCCGGACTGGCCCTGATCCCCGAATTTCCGGCCTCGATAGGCTCGGCCGTCTATGCGGCGAAGGAGGCGGTGAGTTTCCAGCGCGCGACGCAGGGCCGCCTGTCCTGGGCCATTGCGCCCGACCGCGCGTCGGAGGAGCGCGCGGCCGACGGCGATTCCGTCGCCGATGCCGATCTGCTCGCACGGGCCGAGGAGTTTCTGGCAGTCGCGCGGGGCGTGCATGGCCAGACCGGCTTTACCCATCATGGGCGATTTTTTGCCGTGGAGAATGGCGGATTTCCACCGCCGCTCAACCGGGTGCCATTTCCTCCCGTCATCCTTCAGGGCAAGGACGAGGATCATCTGGCCCTGTCGGCGCGGCAGGCGGATATCCATCTTTTTAACGCTACATCCATCGCCGCTCTGCGGGTACAGGCGGACAGGCTGGATGCGCTCGCTGTGGTGGAAGGGCGCAGCGTCGCACATGCAGTACGCCTTGCCATCACGGCGCGCGAAACGCCGGAGGAGGCGCCCGAGTCCAGCGCAACCACCCTGACCGGCAGCTATGACGAGGTGGCCGATGCGCTTGCCGCCTGGGTCGAGGCAGGGGTGACGCATCTTTTCCTCGCAGGGGAGCCGTCGCTGGAAGAAGCTTATCGTGTCGGCGCATTCGTTCTGCCGAAATTGCGCGCGCGCATCGGCGCGGCGCAGGCCGCGGCCTGAAGGAGATTATAGTATGGCAATCGACTTCTTCTGGCGCCTGCCGACCCATGGCTGCCACAGCAGCATCCGGCGTAGCAGCTATGACCGGGGCGACTGGTCGCCGCTCCAGCCCGGCAATATCGCGCCCGGCCTGACCGGTGCGGGCGAGGACGATGGGTTTCGTTATATCGACCATCTTGTGGAGATCGCCAAGGCGGCGGAGATTTCCGGCTTTCAGGGTGGTCTCATCCCTTCCTTTCCCAACACCGATGACCCGTGGGTCATCTCCCCGCTGCTGGCACGGGAGACGGAGAGTTTCCGCTTCATGATCGCCTTCCAGCCGGGGTTCAAAAATCCCGTTCATGCCGCGCGCCAGATCGCCAGCCTCCAGCGCGCGAGTGGCGGCCGCCTGCTGTTCAACATCATCACCGGCGGCGGCGGTCCGTCGCAGCTATGGTGGGGCGATACTTTCGCCCATGACGATCGTTATGGCCGCACCACCGAATATCTCGACATCTGGAAGGGCCTGTGGGCCAACGAGCGGTTCAGCTATGACGGCCGCTTCTATCAGGTGCGCGATGCCAGCCTCTCCGACCTGCTGCGGGCGGAGGATTATCCCGAGATATGGTTTTCCGGCTCCTCGGACGCGGCGCTGCGCTCGGCATCCGTCCATGCCGACTATTATCTGAGCTGGATGGAACCCTTCGACCAGTTGCGCGAGAAGTTCGCCCGCGTGAAGGAACGGACCGCCGCACTGGGACGGGAGCAGAAATGCGCCGTCCGCGTCGATGTCGTGGCCCGCCGCACCGAGGAGGAGGCATGGCGCGATGTCCGGATCGGCTTTGCCAATGTGCCGGAAGGCGCACGGGGTCAGGGGAGAGCGGCGAGCGATTCCGTTGGCGTGCAGCGTCAGGCGGCGGCGCGCTCAGGTTCGACGGGCAGCTTCGACGATCTGATCGTCGGAAAGAGTCTGTGGGGCGGTTTCAACCTGCTGCGCGGCGGACCGGCCATCGGCATCGTGGGCAATTACGAGCAATGCGCGGAGCAACTCGATCGCCTTATTGGCGTGGGCGCGGACGGTTTCATCCTGGCAGGCACGCCCCATCTGGAGGAAGCCTATCAGGTCGGCGAAGCGGTTTTGCCGTTGCTGGGGCGGCGAAGTGATGACGTTATCACAACGCCATCGAGTGTCTCCGGGGCCAAACCGAGCGACCAGACTCTCTCGCAAGCGCGGCTTGAGATTCCGGTTTGAGAATATTCTTTGGTGGGGGACAAGAGAGTGCTGTCGGCAGGGACTACGGTCAGCCGGGGGCTGGGCATATTGGGCGGGTTCGGCAAGCGGCCTATCACCCGGCTGGAGGACGCACAAGGCTAGTATAGCAACGACCTGCTGCCCGCGACCGAGCGCATCGCCATAGGCGGATCGGACTTCTGCCGGCGTTCGATGATGCCGCCGTCACGGCGGACCGGGGCATTGCAGGCGCTTTTGAACTGGCCGTGCGGCCCGGCCTTCCCGAGCGGCTCAAGCGATCGGAAATCTGCGGCTTTGTCGATTATGCCACTATCCGCATAAATCAGCGTTTCGGTGCCGGGGGCACGTATGATCTGGGTTCTGCCGGGGGCGGCGTGCGCCTCGCTTATGCCGAAAAAGCGTCCCTCGCCGTGGAGGGCGCGAAGGCCATCAGCGACCCCTTCAATGGCGTATTGGGCGACTGGCGCGTCAATGTGAGCTGGCGGTTGGCTTTGGGGAAACGCTAATGGCACGCGAGCGGCAAAGGCGCGCCCGGCGACAAGTTCGAGGAACAGGCAACCGGCCGGAACGCTTATTTCCGGAACCGGGCTTTGGCTATGTGCGTAATCCGGCACGCGAGATCTGCTTCTCCGGAGGCCACGATATAATGGTCGCCCCCGTCCGCAATTCCCGTCGTAAAGACTATATCGCGCACATACATGAGGTCATCTATCGGTGCGGTAAGAGCGGAATTGGCTTCGAGCAGGGGAACGTCATCGGTATGCAGAACGATGCTGGGGTCGTCCCTGTCGAGTAGCGACCAGTATGTACGATAGATGCCGACGATCTCCTTGGGCTCGACCCCGTGCCACAGGGTCAGCCATCCCTCATCGGTCAGGATGGGGGGCGTCCCGCCCCCGATGCGTGCGGTTGCCACGGTCGCGGAATGGGGTCTGATCCCAGGCTTGTGCCATGGTTTCCAGAAATGGGAATCTGGCGAATGGGCCAAATTGATCGACGGACCTGCCCGCCATTCGCTGCCTGGAGGATAGGCGAAATAAAGGTCGCCCAGGGGCCGCGTCTGCGCCCAGTAATGGCCATCGATCAGCCCCTCGAAGATCAGCATGTCCTTGTTCTGATGATCGAGAACAATTGCCTCGAACGACCAGTCCAATCCATTGTCCGAACCATAGAGCGTCGTCGAATGCCGTTCGGGGCTGACCGAACAGGTGGTCATGAGATAGCGACCGTCGACCCTGCTGATGCGTGCATCCTCGACACCATAGCATTGAAAGTCATGGGCCGGTGCGACCGACCGGTCATAATGGATGGTGACGATCTCAAGCCCATCCGGGGTCAGTTCTACCGGCAACAGCCAGGATAGTGAGGTGAGGGCCATGATCTTCCAGCTCCCGCCACGCAGCATGAACTTTCGAGGGTCCGCCGTGTCTGCATGTTCGAGCGGCCACGCGTCGAGCACATAGCGGCCCTCGTCTTCTCCCGCTTCCCAACGGATAGCATGTACATGGCCGTCGCGGATGGGATGGCGCAACGCCTCGGCAACGCGGACCATCAACAGCAGATTGCCGTTCGCCAGTCGGGTCATGCCGGGGTTGAAGGCACCCAGAACGTAGGTTTCGGCATCGAGATGTCCAGCAAGCGGTGAGCGGCTGAGATCAATATCTCCCGGTGTGATGACCAGCCTGTCGATCGAGAAGGTCATGCCTTGTCCTGCATGCGCGGGGCGATGGTCAGTTGCTGGACGACGGCGCGGCGCGGCTGGGTCAGGAGATAGTGTACGCCCACCGCAATATCTTCCGCACGGAGCATGCTTTCCTCGTAAATCATCGTGCGCTGCTTCTCCGCCGGAATGCCTGGATACTGAAAGTCGGCACCTGTCTTGCCCGGCTCGACCAGCGCTACCTTGATGCCCTTTGGCCCCAATTCCTTGCGGAGCGCCTCGGAGAATCCCGCTATGCCCGCCTTGATCCCGGCATAAACGGTCGATCCGGGACCGAGGATATGGGCGCTCATGGAACCGATCAGGACGATGTCACCCTTGTCCTTCAGCAGCCTCTGGCCTGTATGCGCGCTGGTTACATAGGCTGTAAAGTCAGTCGCGATGGCATATTTCAGGTCCGCATCACCCATGTCCGACAATCCCTGAGCGGGAACGGCGGCGTTGATGATGACGATGTCCGGGTCGGACAGATATTCGGTGGCGGCGTTGAAGAAGCGTTCGACTCCATCGGGTTCGGCGAGATCGAGCGCGATGCCGTCGCCCTGTCCGACTTCGCGGACGCGGGCAAGGGCATCATCCAGATGCTCCGGCGTTCGCCCACAGATGAACACGGTCACGCCTTCACTCGCGAGCAGGACGGCGATGGCGCGGCCGATGCCGGTAGTGCCGCCGGAGATAATGGCCTGACGGCCGCGAAGGGACGGCTGGTCCGTGTGAGCGTCGGCGAGGTCGGTCATATTTTTTCCTTGGGTCGCTTCCAGGTGATTGTGACGCTGCCGTTCGCAGGCACGATGTAGTCGATACGATCCGCACCCTTGTGCTTCGCCTTGACGCGATCGCCTTGTGCGGTTTCGACCGTGAAAGCAGGCAGGGCGGTGCGACCGCGCCGCACAAGGCTGACCTTGGCAAGGCAACCATCGCCGCCGTCCAGACGAAAACTCACGGACGTCTCGCTGTTGCGCTCACTTGCCATCAGGAAATGATCGCAAAATATCTGGAAGGCTTCGCCGGCCACCGTGTGAAAAGCGCGGCTCGCAAAGACGAACGCGGCACCGGCACCATAAATCTCCTGTCCCACCTGTCCCGCCGGCTGGCCGTCATGATAAAGATCTTCGAGTGGGAAGGAGAGCTTGCGGTCGATATGACCGTTGCGATTGTCGGTGGCCAATATGTCGGCGGGAAGGGCGTCCGGGTAATAGAACCAGGCCCGGTGAAGCGCATATTTGCAATATTCGCTGATGAGCATGCGCGCTGCCGGATCGAGGTCCGGGCCACTATCCTTGAGATAGCGCTCGAATGCCGCAAAGCTGTCGAAACATTCGTAGATCGCCATATAGGGGGCGTCATGCAGGCAAGTGACGCCCAGAAAGTTGCTGTAATGCCTGGCCGCCTCGATCCGTGATTCCCAGATGGCGCTATTGTGGAAGAAGCTCGCCAGATAGACATAGCTCTGGCGAAGATAATAATCCTCGTTCGTGATCCGCCATAGCCGCATGCAGGCGGCGGCGCCCCAGGCGGTCAGGTTCGCCTGATAGTTTAATTCAAAGCGCATCCCCCGCGCCGCATCGATCGCCGCCCGCGCCTCTTTCAGATAACGCTCGTCCCGGGTCAGTTCATAGGCTTGCACCATCACATAGGCATAGATGCCGCCCACGTCGGTCTGGCCCAGACCGTCATCGTTGCGTGCCTCGACGATGACGGAAAAGTCTTCCACCTTGAACTGGATGGGCCAGGCATAGTGGAAATGATGCGCGGCCTTGATCGCATAATCGAGCGATGCCGTGAAAAGCCGCGTTGCAGTCTTGTCGCCCTCTATCGCCAGGCGGCCGAGGTTCAGCAGGGGGTGATAAAGATACCAGCTATCGACGGCATTCTTGTCCTTGTCCTTGCCGACATTGGGCAGGTAACGGCGCATGGTCTTCAATTTTTTGTCGTGGAATTTGTCCAGCCCTGCAATGAATTCGGCTTCCAGCGCCACGGGCGACTTGGACCATGTCGCGAAATCGCGAAGCGCCGCAATCAGCGACATCTGCACCATGATGTCGGGATATTCCGTGCCTGTATATGGGTGGGCATAACGATGGCCATAGTGGCGGATCGTCGCCTCCGGCGCTGTATCGAGATCGTGCAGGCTGCACTCGGCCCGTGTTACCCAGTCGCGAAATTCCGTGTCCGGCAAAGGCAATTGGCGATAGGCGGCGCCGAGCATTTGCAGGAAGCGCCGTGCGGAATCCTGCTCGTCGCCCGCGCAATCATCATGAAACACGAGCAGCGCATCGGAGAGGGCCGTTTCCCTCCCTTGTGGAAGCGGATCGACAGGCGGCGTGCCACTTTGCGGAGGGGTCGGAGGAAGATAGCCAAGTTCCGGCCACTCACCGCCGACCGCGCCGTCAGGCGTTGTCTTTGTCGCCTCAAAATAACCGGCGAGCGCGGTAAAATTCTGAAAATAGAGTATGCTGCCAAAGGCAGGGTCATCCATATGGAAAAAGATAAGTCCCGAATTCAGCCCGCGCTGGGCGGCCTCGACCTTGCCGACAACTCCCAAAGGATCGTCATCTACCCCGATAGGATAAAGATCGCGCGGCAAATAAGGGATGAGCAGGCGGGTCGCTGGAGCCAATGTCGTGGTGACGCGAAGCACTGCAAGTCCAGGTGTGCTTGCAGAGAAAGCAACTGTCTGCATGCCGATGGCGCTTTGAATTTCAAGGCGACATACCTCGCCCGGGCGTACAGGGCGGGTTTTAAGTCCAGTGGCGCCACCGGATAAATGGGCGGCACGCATCGCGAGACCGCCCTTGCCCGGGCGACGAATGACCGCCCACAGTGCATCCCGGCCTTCCATCACTTCCACGTCGCGCCCGGAGACGGAAAAGGTCGCTATCGATCGCATCGCGCCACTGGACAATTCCGCGCGCAGGGCCAGCACTTGTGTGCTGACTCCCGCCAAAACCTCCTTCACTTCAGCCACAGATCTGGTCAACCGGCGGCATTGCGGCAACGGCAACATATAGCGAGGTCATTACTTCATTTCCTTGCTTCAGTGCTCGCCGCTTCGTCTTGTCGGACATGTCGCCGGGAGCAGTACACGTTCGGTTGCGAAGACTAACCCTGTTGCGACAAAGCTCTGGAGGTGCCGGTAAGTTTCCAGGAGATTTGGAATTTGATCCAGGTCAGTCATTTTTCGATGGCGAGAAAGCAGGAGCAGGGGAATGTTGGGCACTCGCCGCATATTAGCTTGAGCTTCCCCCGCCGCCATGGTGGCAGAGATAGTTCTGCCCCTTGTATGAGATTTCATGAAGTAGCAGCTATGGAAGTCTGGAGTTTTTGAGAGGTCCAGTAAGACATGGGGCGTGTCCAAGGTCTGCGGACATTGGTGCGATGGGATGAGGGATGCATTCAGTAAGAGTGATGCCCAGCCACGCCTCCCGGTGCGCCTCGCAGTTTGATAATGGCTGGCGCGGTGTGCCAATCGGCCGCAGTCATGTTCCGCCCGCCCACAAGGCCACGTCCGGTCAAATGCTCTAGGCGTGGCTTCTTATTGATCTTTCTGCTGTCAGAACGCGCGGACCTTCGGGATGCATATAGAGGGGCCGGAACGACGCAAAATCTGCTAACGCTCCCCAGTCAGGAATGACGATACGACGTCCGCAGGTCTCCAAAAACCCTTCGGTTCGCAGCCATTGCATGCAGCGATTGACGTGGACCGGCGTAAGCCCGAGCGCATCGGCAAGATCGGCCTGCGTGATGGGGCAGGCAAAATTCTCTTTCTGGTCGAGACCGGCTGCCTCGGATTTATATCCGATCTCCAGTACGAGGTGCGCCAACCTTTCTCGCGCCCCCCGGCGTCCAATGTTGAGGTTCCATTCCCGAAAAATCGACGCATCTACCAGCGTCTCGAACCAGAATGCGCGGCCTATGTCAGGATAGTCTTCCGCCAATCGCAAGATGTCGCCGTCATCAATAGATAAAACGGCCGTAGGCACATGGGCTCTCAGGCTGTGATCGGCGATCAGCAGGAGGGCAGATCCCAGGCCCAGAAGATCACCCGCGACGTGGAAAGCCACGATCTGGCGGCCGCCATTAGGCAGCATCTTCGACATGCTTACGACGCCGCTTTCAAGAAACAGGCAATGGCCGTTGGAATCGCCCTCCCGCACCATTTCTCGCTGTGTGTCGAAGGTGCGGCGATGCACGTGGAGGCTCATGAATGCCTTCCGCGCCTCGGGCCGGAGAGGTGTTCGGCGCTCCATTTTTCGCAGGGCGAGCGACAGCCCCGAGTCCAAAGAATTCTGCATGCTATTTTCCCGTCATAAGCCGGGAGCACGCAAAATCTCTCAGTCGCCGATGTGACCATGGAGCTGATCGACGATAATATAGCCTGTCATCTATCGCAAAATATCGCAAATACATTTCTTCGAAATTCTGGAATAAATAAGCCGATTTGAAGGATTTGTGGAAACTTCATCATTTTTAATGCGATAAAAAAAGACAGTAGCGGGAAAAATGAAAATATATTATTTTAATATCGAGACGGAAAATGCGCTCATCCCTGATGGTGAGCGTGGTTATTGCCCCATTTTTTGCGAAGCGTAGCAGCAGGCAATGTGACCAGTATTCGAGATTTTAGTGGAAGAACTGGCGCGAGAAGCTGCGAAGTGCTCCGTGACGATCCGCACCGTAGGCGCAGCTGGCAGCGAACTGGTACGAGTTCAGGTTGAAAGCTCATCCTCACTGTGGTGAGTTTCCGCAAGCCGGAGGGAGATATACCTCTCTGAATCCGCATCACGCAGAACTTCGGTTGCGGCGCGGCGTGTATGCCGCCGCCCGGAATCTCCGCAGCCTTTTATCAGGGTATGACGGATCAGGCCGTCACGGTGCCTGGCCGTCCGATTGGTTGTCGGTACAGGCTCATTATGCTCATCGCGCGAGCAGGATATTTGATGCTAAGGCCAGCGATATTCAGCGCACTTCACCGAAAATTGAATCTATGGCGAATACCGCTTGCACCTAAGTGAGCCGAGCCCAGCACCATATCAGGAGGTTTTATGATCTTGGGGCACCCGGAGGTGTGCCAAACATGAAACAGCCCCTGTGAAGCAAGGGCTTTGGTGCGGTCGAGAAGACTCGAACTTCCACGGCCTTTCGGCCACAACGACCTCAACGTTGCGCGTCTACCAGTTCCGCCACGACCGCACATCATAAGCTGCTTTTGGACCCGAGGATCCCTGGTAGGCGGTGGCCATTAGCAGAGGGTTTTTGGGTACGCAACAGACAAACGCATGACTGGCGACGGGAACTGATAAAAGAGGAATGGATTAACAGGCGCGGTCAGGATCGAACATCCCGGATACAATGCCGGGCTTGTAAGGCAGCGGCTTTGGAGAGGATGGCTGCATCATGCAGGCCAGGGATTGACGGGCAGATCGGCTCTGGTGACAGGTGCCGCCTCGGGCCTCGGGCCTCGGGCCTCGGGCGCGCCACGGCGCTCCGCCTCGCCCGCGCGGGTGCGGTAGCTTGCCTGGCGATGTTGACGCGGCGAATTTGGATGAGGCTGCCAGCGCGATCCGTGAGGAGGAGGGCGAGGCGCCGGCCCATGTCGCCGACCTTGCTGGCCATGGGCAGTGCATCGGCGCTGTCTCTGGCGTTTTGCCAAGCGGGTGGTGAGCTATGACATGTGGACGCGGCTTTAATGTTTCCCAAGCCGATGCCGTCGAACCGGCGGTGGATCCAAGTTATGCCGCGCGCTGGCATCGCGCCTGTTTAAGCCGGGACCACGTGGTTGACCCATAAGCACGCTCGGCATGCAAGACCATTGCCCCGGCGCAGGGGTTTTTCCTCATGATTTTTGCATATTAGCGAATAAAAGTTCGCATTCGTGAAACCATAGGTTGAGGGCTGACGCAATATGAGAACGGATGTTCTGGCAGAGGCGGATAGTCTTCAGGAAGCGACCAGCAAGGTTCTGGACCGCGATCCGTCGACCGAGGCGATCGAATATGAGCGGCGCTGGTACAATTGGGGCGAGCTTCGTCATGTTGCGGACAGGTCGCGGCCACCGTGCGGGCCAGCGGCAGGCTGGAGCAAGCCGTTAGGCTGATCCCCCCAACCGGCCCTTGGCCGTCGCTGCCCTGTTGGGCCTGCTGGCGGAAGGCTGCATGGGGAGGAGGGGCAGAATAGGCGGTCTCTATTCGCTTTCGTCGGTATAAGGGACAGGCCTGTCGTTCCCCGACGATGCTCACGGAACATAGCCTGGCCTGAGGTGCTTCACCCCCGGTGCAATAGTGCGTCAGTGCGCGAGACAAGGCTTCCCCCTGCCTATGCATGGACCCATCGCTTCCCCTCTCCATATCCTATCCGGCCTGACCGTAGTGGGAAAGGGGATGGCCGCTGCCTTGCTGATCGGATCGAGTGTCCTGTTTGCCCAGACGGGGGCGGAACCCAAGCCTGATCCCTCCTTTCCCTACTCCACGGAGATAGAGGATTTCGCGCGTGCGGACAGCGTCAGGCCCGCCGCGCCCAACGGCGCCCTGTTTCTCGGCAGTTCCAGCATTCGCCTGTGGGACATAGCGGGCAGCTTCCCGGGCATCGGCGCGATCAATCGCGGTTTTGGCGGGGCCACTACCCCCGACGTGCTCCATTATTACGACCGGATCCGCCCCCGCGCCGCTCCTCGCGCGATCATCGTTTATGTGGGGGAGAACGACCTGTCGGCGGGAGCAACACCGGCCAAGGTGTCTCGCGATATTCTCTCGCTCCTTCGCCGGTTGCGCGCCGACTACCCCAAGGCGCGGCTGGCATGGATGTCTCTCAAGCCCAGCCCGATCCGCTGGACTCTCTATTCGAAGATGACGCTGGTCAATGAGCGCGTCGGTGCGCGGGCGCGGGCGGAAGGGTTCGATTATCTGGAGGTGGGCACAGTCCTGCTGGCAAAAGATGGCCTGCCCGACGCGTCGCTGTTTCGCCCCGACGGGTTGCATATGAACCCGCGCGGCTATCTGCTCTGGACCGGGCTGATCAATGGCTGGCTGGCCGAGGGAGCAGCAACTCCGGCCAGCGTGGTGGCGTTGGCGCGTCCCTGACGATGGACTGGCGCCACGGGCCTATTGAGGCTCGAACGTCAGTACGATCTTGCCCAGATGCCGCCCCTGTTCCAGTTCGGCCAGCGCCTCTGGCAGTTGCGTGAAGTCATATCGGGCAGAGATATGCGGGCGCAGGCCGTGGAAGGCGACGGCGCGGTTGATAGCCTCATAGTCGTTGCGGCTGCCCACCTTGATCGGGTTGATGTCAACGCCGGATGCGAACAGGGATGACGCCGCATTGGGCCAGCCACTGATGAGGCCGATCAACGCCAGCCGCCCGCCGACCCGCGTCGCGGCGATGGAGCGGTCAACCGTCTCCGCCCCGCCGATGTCGAGGGTGAGGTCGGCGCCCATACCGCCGGTGAGATCGCGGACCCGGTCGTTCCAATCGGGGTGGATACGATAGTCGATCACCGCATCGGCGCCCATATCCTTAAGGCGCTGGCACCGTTCGGGACTGGAAGAAGTCATGATGACTCGCGCGCCGAACAGTTTGGCGAATTGGAGCGCGAAGAGGGAGACCCCGCCGCCGCCCTGCGTCAGGACGATCATGCCAGGGAGCAGGGGCCGCGCGTCGGTCAGTGCATTCCAGGCAGTGACGGCGGCACAAGGGAAGCAGGCGGCCTCCGCATAGCTCAGATGCGCGGGTATGAGCACCGCCTCGCTCGCATGCACGACGATCTCGTCCTGCATGACACCGGGGATCATCAGGCTGCCGCGTCCCATCCCCCCCGCCGTCAGGGGAAGGGGGCCACCGATCCAGTCTGGATTGAAGGTCAGGGCAACGCGGTCGCCCACCCGGACGCGGGTGACGCCGGGACCAGTCTCCACCACTTCGCCCGCACCGTCCGAGCAGGGGATAAAGCCGTCGGGTCCGGGCGGGCCGAACTCGCCGCGCATCCAGAGCAGGTCGCGATAATTGAGGGAAGCCGCCCGCATGGCCACGCGAATATGCCCCGCACCCAATTTCCCGGGCGAGGGGGCCTCCTCCAGTCGGAGCGACTCCGTCCCGCCGGGCTGCCGGCTAATGAAAATCCGCATGAACTGGTCGGCCTTTTTCTTTGAAATAACGGTATAATCTGTTCCATGCCTGAAGGGGCCTTGGTCCCCCGGCCCTTGCAGGACAGCGGTGAACCAAATATGCCCAGGCTGACAGATGATGATCGTCCGGCATGTTACATGTCCGCAAACAGGCGACAAGTCCGATAAAACAGGAGAGAGACGGTCACAGGCTGGAGGGCCTGAATGGGGTGACAGAATTTCCCAAGATAGCGATGGAACGGATCGAGGGACCGCTGTCCCTCATCGTTCGACTGCGCTCGGCGATTCCGGCTGATGTGGACATGGGAGGCCTTGCCGGACCGTTCGCCCGGTTCGGCGCCGCTTCAATCGAGCGGCGCAAGGCACAGCAGGCGGAGATGCGCCGCAAAGAACAGGCGCGGGGCGGATAACTATGCGCTGGAGCAATTCGGTATCGATCCAGACGTGCCGACGGACCTGTTTGCTATCGCCAGCATTTCGGCATCGCGTGGGATAAGTAGGCGCTGATCCTGATCCGCGAAACAGTCCGGCCCAGCAACGCCCTGCCACACTGCGGGCCGGGATGGGATGGTCCCGCTGCGCTAATCCGCCGCGGCGATGGCGTCTCTGGCGTTCGACAGGCGCCATGACGGCACGGGCGATCAGCGCTAGACGATCAGGCGGGATCAAATAGGGACGGATAGACCGTCTCTGCGGCGAGAGGTGTGCAGGATGAGTGAGGATTTGCTGGATCTGGGGGGTCAGAACGCTTTTGTGACTGGCGCCGGTCAGGGCGCGGGGCGCGGCATCGCGCTGATGCTGGCACGGCACGGTGCGGGCGGCGTTGCGGTCAACGACTTCGTGCTGGAGCGTGCCGAAGCGGTCGCGGCGGAAATCGAGGCGCTGGGCGTCAAGGCAGTGCCGGTGCAGGCCGATGTCGGCGACCATGCCTCGGTGAAGGCGGCGTTCGATATGGCGACGGCGGCGCTGGGACCGATCACCCTGCTCGTCAACAATGCGGGCAACGCCGGGCCGGACGCGCAGATGCGCCATTCGCCGCTGTTCTGGGAGACGCAACCGGAGGAATGGGGGCGCTATTTCCGCACCAATCTGGACGGTGTCATGAATTGCTGCCACATCGCACTGCCGACGATGGTCGAGCACAGGCGCGGACGGATCGTCACCATCACTTCCGATTCCGGGCGCGTGGGCGAGGCGCGGCTGGCGGCTTATGCGGCGGCCAAGGCGGCGGCGGCAGGGTTTGTTCGCTCGCTGGCGAAGGAGACCGGACGGTTCGGCATCACCTGCAACGCCATCTCGCTCTCGACGCTCGAACCACCGATGGAGCCGGAGCAGCTGGAGCAGTTTCTGGGCAGTGATCGCACCAAGGCGCAACTTGCGCTCTACACCATTCGCCGGTTCGGCAAGCCGGACGATGTGGCGGCGATGACGCTGTTCCTCTGTTCCGGTGCCTCGTCATGGATCACGGGCCAGACCTATCCGGTGAATGGTGGATACAGCTTCGCGGTCTAGCCCTGGAGAAGGGGACGTCTGTCTCCCTAACCCCGACGCGCCCCTTGCGTCCGGCATAGTATCGCTCTATTCCGGCCCCGTCATCTGGGGAGTAGCCAGCCGTTCCGATGGAACGGGCTTTCGCGTCAACATACTTGGTCGAGAGGCCATGGTGCGGGAGGAATGGGGAACCATTCGGGCGAGACCAATGACATCGCATCTCCGCTCATGCCGGGCGGGGAGATGCGATGTCGTTGGAATCGTAAAAGCGCCCGGCCCGGAGATATGCCTTGGAAGCCCTGCTCACATCGACTGCTGTCGTCGCCCTCGCCGAGATTGGCGACAAGACGCAGCTGCTGGCCATATTGCTTGCCACCCGGTTCAAGCGGCCATGGCCCGTTATCGCGGGCATCCTCGTCGCGACGCTCGCCAATCATTTCCTTGCCGCGCTGCTGG
Source organism: Sphingobium sp. (assembly GCA_036384115.1). Taxonomy (GTDB): domain Bacteria; phylum Pseudomonadota; class Alphaproteobacteria; order Sphingomonadales; family Sphingomonadaceae; genus Sphingobium. The sequence continues at coordinate 9,758 of DASVMZ010000040.1, read as the reverse complement.
GTGAACAGGTGGCGTCCCTGCTGGATGGCCTGTGGTTCCGCTATTTGATTGCCGCATCCTTCGTCGCGATGGCGATCTGGACGCTGATCCCCGACAAGATCGACGATCTGGAGGACAAACCCGCGAGATTCGGGGCTTTCGTCACCACCGTCATCGCCTTCTTCCTGGTGGAAATGGGCGACAAGACGCAAATTGCGACGATCGCGCTGGGCGCTCGCTTCCATGCGGTGGTGCCGGTCATGCTGGGCACCACGCTGGGCATGATGGTGGCCAATGTGCCTGCGGTGTTCCTGGGTAATGAACTGATCAAGCGGGTGTCGCTGAAAATGGTGCGCACGGTCGCGGCGCTGTTGTTTCTCGTCATCGGCCTGTGGCTGTTCGCGCAAACGGCTGGGGTGATCTGACAGGTGGCACCGGACCTTGTGCGATCTTGATGGTGGCAGGGCGGCGGCGGGTCTTGCGGGACGGCTCTGCCCAGCTTGGCCGGGCGGTATCCCCGGCCGCACGGAAAAGGACCGGGATTGCTCCCGGTTCTTTTTGCATGCCTGAAGTGCCGGTCAGTTGCCGACCGGCTGGCCATCCGTGCGGCGTACCACGATGGTCGAGGAGCGCGGTTGTTGCGCGTTCACCGGCCAGTTGTTGGTGGGATGCTGGATGTTGATGAAGAAGCTCTTGAGGTCCGGCGTATAGGCGATGCCGGTGATCTCACAGCCGACCGGGCCGACGAGGAAGCGTTTCGAGAGTTTTGTCGTCTGGTCGACATGATACATGCTATTATTGCCAAAGCCCTGCACCATGTTGACCGACGTGCCTGCCAGCGTGCCTGCATTGCCGGTGAGATTATGGTCGGTCTGCACCCACAGGCGACCTTGCGGGTCGATACGCAGGCCATCGGGACTGGAGAAATAGTCGCCGTTGATATTGCCCTTGAGATTATCCTCGGCGAGGCCCGGATTGCCCGCCAGCAGGAAAATGGCCCAGTTGAAGGTGGTGGCCAGGGGAGAGTCCCCCGCTTCGCTGAACTTGATGATGTGGCCGTGCAGGTTGCTGACGCGCGGGTTGGGATTGTCGGTCACGCGGCGGCCGCTGTTGTTGGTCAGCGTGACGAAGATCGACTTTTTGTCCGGCGCCACGGTAAGCCATTCCGGGCGATCCATGACGGTGCCGCCCGCCACCCGCGCGGCCGACTGGGTGTTGAGGAGGACATCGGCCTGGCTGTGGAAGTTGACGGTGGTGGGGGCGGCCGGGGTCGTGCTCTGGCTGGTATTGCCCGGATCGCTGGCGCCCGCGATGAGGCCGTTCTGGCCCTGTACCAGGGCACGCCATTCACCCGTGCCATTCGCGTTGAAGCGGGCGACATAGAGGGTGCCATAGTCGAGCATGTCGATGTTCAGAGCGCGGTTGGTGCTGCTGAACGCGCGGTCGGGAATGAACTTGTAGATGCAGCCCGGCGTGGAGTCATCCCCCATGTAGAAGGCGACGCGGTTGCCCGTGTCCGTCATGAAGGCGACGTTCTCATGGCTGAAACGGCCCATGGCCGTGCGCTTGGTGGCGGGGGCCAGTTCCTGCAACGGGTCGATCTCCACGACCCAGCCATAGTTGGTGGTGGGCTGGGTGGGGTCCAGATAATTGTTCTGCGTCTCCTCGCAGGTCAGATAGGTGTCCCAGGGCGTGCGGCCGCTGGAGCAATTGTTGAGCGTGCCCTTGATGGTGGCGGTCAGCGAACCGGCGGCGGGTCCGCCAGCACGATAGCTGGTATTGCCGGTGTAGCGTTTGTTGTACTTCGACCCGGCCTTGACCGCGAACTTGCCGTCCGTGCCTTTGGCGATCTCGATGATCGAAACGCCGACGGCGGAGAGGGCGATGGCCTTCTGGTCGGGCGTGGCGGTCGTGGCGTTGTAGGTGCTGCCTGCGAACAGGATATTATAATCGGGCAGTTCATGGTTGATGGCGAGCAGGCCACCCGTGTTGGCGTCGACGCCGCTCAGGGCGAAGAACTCCATGCCGTCATGATTGCCCCCGGCCCAGGTTTCGGCCTGCGCCGCTGTGGGGAGGCTGCCCGCATAGGCGGTGCCGGTCGCGACGGAATCGCCTGCCTTGAACAGCACGTCGACAGTGTAGCCTGCGGGGACGGCGACCGTGTCCGCCGTGCCGATGGCGACGGAGGCGAAAGCGATGGCATAGCTGGGTGCTGGAACGGGTGCCGGTGCAGGAGCCGCGACCACCGCATCATCGTCGTCGTCGCATGCGGCAAGCGCTCCGAAGACGGGCAGCATGGAAAGGCCGAACAGGCTGTTGCGGAGAATTGTGCGGCGCGAAGGATTGGCCGAGACGATGGCTTCGAGGCTGTCGTCGCAGGCGATGGTCGGCTGCGCGTCGCGGAATGCCGCGCGCGCCTCGTCGGTCAGATGAGACATGGTCTTTCCCCAGTTGTTATCGCCACCGAAGCGACGTGCGGCGGATCACCGCTATTGGCTGGAGGCAGATCGCAGAGGGGCGTGACGGCGGCATGGCAGAACCGCGTCATCGGAATGACGATGATGTTGCGGTTTTAAGACAGGGTGATGGGGAGGGACGGATAGTCGATCTCCTGCCCGTCATTGCTCCCTTTGCAAAACGGTGCGCCTTGCCAGGACTGAGATCTACCACCGGCGCTTGCCCGCCTGCGCTGCAAGCTGGGTAATGGCGACGATGCCGACCGCCGGTTCGTCCGTGTGCTGTCGGCCGTGCTGACCGATGGCCGGGAGCCTGTGGAAGCGGCGGTGCGAGAAGCACTGGCAACGGGCACGGCGAGAGACGACCTGATCCTCAACATCCTGGCACGACGCCGGGAGACCGCTACTTCAACACGGTCGATCTGGTGACCCGCCTCGAAGAGAAAGCCAGGATCGGCAAGAGCTGCACTCTCGCTGGCCAACTATCCCGCCTCGATCTTATCGTGCTCGACGAACTGGGCTATCTGCCGTTCGCCCGATCAGGAGGGCAACTGCTGTTCCATCTGATCAGCAGGCTTTACGAGCAGACCAGCGTCATCATCACCACTAACCTGGCGTTTAGGGAATGGCCCACCGTGTTGGGCGATCCCAAGAAGGGGTCCCGTTTGGACGCCGATTGACAGCCGCTGGCGCAAGTGGATCATCTTCGACTGCAACTGGAAGGTGGTGCTGGAGGCGTTCGACGAGACTTATCATGTCTCCGGCATGCATCCCGAGTTCATGGCGTTCGGCGATTTTCCGGGTTGGGGGCGCAACCAGGGGCTGCACAGCAACATCGGTTATGACGCGCCCAGGAACATGGACGCCAACCAGCAGGCTAAGCTGCGGATCGGCACCGGCGATGCGCGCATCTCCACCGCGCAGATACAGAAATATACGTAGGAGGCGGCCAACACCAACACCACCCAGACGCTGGTCGATGCGGCCATGCGACTGGAAAGCGAACTGCCCGAGGGCACGCCGTCGGGCGAGGTGCTCCAGCATTGGCTGAAGTCCGCGCGGGCGGATGACGAGGCACGGGGTGTGGTGTGGCCGGACGTGGACCCTGCCCATAATGCCAAGGCAGGCACGTCATGGCAGATCTTTCCCAATTTCCAGATCGGCCATGCGGTCAACAACATGCTCTGCTACAGCGCGCGCGCCTATCAGTACGACCCCGACAAATGCATCTTTGAGGGCGCTGTCTATCAGCTCTTTCCGGAGGGCGAGGCGCCCGAGACGGAGTGGGAATATACCAAGGCGGAAGACTGGCCCTTCGTGCTGCAACAGGACTTCGCCAATATGACTGCGGTGCAGCAGGGCCTCAAGAATAGCGTGTTTCGCGGTACGCAGCTAACCCCTATCCCCAACCTGCACTATAATCTGGCGAAATATATGGGCACGGGGACGCCGCGCAAGCTGAAGTGAAGCGTGCAGGGATGGAGCGCTCGCCGGGGTGAGCATCTCCACCGTCCTGCCATGCCAGCCAAGCCTTGTTTCCTTGCTACCACGCTAAGGCCCTGCCTCGACGCGACTAGGCTCCTTTGGGCACCTGGTGGCCGAGGGTGCGCGAGATGGCGCGGGCCTCCTCGCGCACCAGATTGGCGAGTTCCAGCAGCCTGTCCTGAGAGCGGGAACTGGGCGCGGCGATAATCAGGGCACCGATCACCACGCCGCCCGCGTCACGGATCGGGGATGCCGTGCCCGTCACGCCCTCGGCCATTTCGTCGATGGTCTGGGCAAGGTCTGCGGCGCGCACCTCCGCGATAATGGCCGTCAGGCGGGGCCGGGTGATGGCGGGACCGCGGGGCGAGGGGGTCGGCTGCAATTGTGCGATATATTCCGCCACCTGTTCTTCGGGTGACGTCGCAAGGAGGACGCGACCACCCGCCGTGCAATAAAGCGGCCGCCGGTCCCCCGCCGATACCGCAAAGCGGATGACGTTGCGGCTTTCCACGGCGTCGATATAGGTCATGGTCTGGCCATCATCGTCGCGAAGGCCGAACAGCACGGTCTCGCTCGATCGATCGGCGAGGCGGCGCATCCCCTCCCGCACCAGATCCGACGACTGAATGCGCCGCCGCGCTTCCACCAAGGCACTGCCCAGGCCAAAGGCGCCGGGGCCAAGACGGTAATTGCCCTCCATGAACAGCAGTACGTCGGCATCGGTCAGCCCGCGCAGCAGGGCCGCAAGGCTGCTCTTGGGCGTGTTCAGCAAGCGGGGTCCGCAAGGCCGACCGGGCCATCGCTGGAGCACAGCGCCTCCAGGATACGGATGACGCGGGTGACGGACTGGGGGGAGTTCAGGCGGCGGTCATCGGCGGTCATCGCGGGGATTGGCTCCACTGCGGCCGGAGGTCGGGCGGCATCGGTACATCGCAGATGGTTCGATTGCCCACCTGCGCTCACACTGTCAACCGGACGGGACCGGGATGGGTTTTGCCTCACATGGCCGTCATCCCAGCGAAAGGTGGAACTGGTCGAGGCGAGGTGCTCTGCCGAACGAGATCAGGGCTTTGCAACGGTGGCATGACGGTGGAGAGGCATCGACCTCCCCCGCACTCTACTCCGCGCCGATCACTTCGCAGTCATCACTCCGCATCGGTCCAGACACTCGTCATCGCGCGCGGGGACAGATATTTCGTCTTCGTCCAGCCGCCATCGACCACGATCGACTGGCCGTTGATCATCTCGCTGCCGGGCAGGCACAGGAAGGCGATGACGCTCGCCACATCCTCCGGCTCGGCCAGGCGCGGATAGGGCGTCGTCTCGACATTGGCGCGCTTGAAGCCTTCATCCTCGAAGCGGTGGCGCACCATGTCCGTCATCGTCACGCCCGGCGCGACATTGTTTGTGCGGACGCCCGCCGGACCATATTCGCACGCCATATGCTCGGACAGCGACTTGAGGCCGCCCTTGGCGGCCGAATAGGCGCCACCGCGCCGCCCGCCGATCATCGCAAAGGTGGAGGTGACGTTCACGATGCTCGACCCCGGCGCCATGTGCAGGATGACATCGCGGCACAGCCGGAAGGGCGCGCGCAGCATGATGTCGATGAAGCCGTCCAGCGTCGCATCGTCGGTGTCGTGCAGGGGCTTGGGGCTGCCCACGCCCGCATTGTTGACCAGATGGTCGATCCGGCCAAAGCGGTCCAGTGTCGCCTTCACGATGGTCTGCGGCGCGTCGGCGGCGGTTACGTCGACGGAGATGGTCAGCAGCCGCTCCGTCCCGCCCAGTTCCTGCTCCAGCGCCGCCAGCTTGGCCGTGTCGCGGCCCACGCCGACGATCGCCAGACCCTCGGCATGCAGCATCTTGGCCGTCGCCAGACCGATACCGCTTCCCGCACCCGTAATGATGGCGACCTTCATGGGAGCATCCTCTCTTCAAGATTCAAAAATATCATCAGGCAATAGACACAGGGCGCATGGGCCGTCGAGATCAAGCCGTCCCCGTCATGCATTCAACGCCATGGCGACGCGCGATCGAACTCCGCGTGGCGATGTGCCGAACCAGCGCAGGATGGATACGCGCAGGAATATTATGTCGAGCGGTTGCTGCGCGAAGTGCTGATCCCCCGCATCGCGCCGGTCAGCCCGCACATGATCCTGAACTTCATCGCGGAGAAGGTGCCGGAGTTGCCCCAGTCCTGTTGAGGCGCCTTGCACTCCCTCGACCGAGATAAAATGCCGGACGGGAGCAAGAGCGTGGGATGGCGAAGACTGATTACGCCGATTGCCAAATTCGCGGGGAAGGCGGATGGGCATCGGCGGCAGAGGTAAGAGGCTTGAACTGATGGAAAATGCTGAGGGTTTCCGCGCACGCTCCTGGCTGTTCGCCCCGGGCGACAGCGAGAAGAAGATGACCAAGGCGATGGAGGGTGTCGCCGACATCGTCCTGATCGACCTGGAGGATGCCGTCGCGCCGGAGAACAAGGTGCTGGCGCGCCAGATGGTGCATGATTTCGTCAAGGCGAACCCGGCGCAGCGCGACCGCCTGTGGGTACGGATCAATCCGTTCGACGGCGCCTACACGCTGGGCGACCTTGCCGCGATCATGCCCGCCCATCCCGGCGGCATCATGCTGCCCAAGGTCTATAGCCGTGCCGAGGTGGAGAAGCTGGACCATTGCCTGTCCGCGCTGGAAGTCGCCAATGGCATCGAGGAGGGGTCGACCCGCGTCATCGTGCTGATCACCGAGACGGCGGAGGCGATGTTCCACACTGGCGATTACAAGGGCGCGCCGCGCGTCGTGGCGCTGACCTGGGGGGCGGAGGATCTGGCCGACAGCATCGGCGCATCGTCCAACCGCAATGCCGACGGCAGCTATAGCTTCACCTATGAGCTGGCGCGCAGCCTGACCGTGCTGGGCGCGGCGACGGCGGGGGTGACGGCGATCGAGACTATTTCGGCCGACTATAAGGATCTGGAAGCCCTGCAGAAGCGCGCCGAGGGTGTGCGGCGCGACGGTTTCCGGGGGATGCTGGCCATCCATCCGGCGCAGGTCGACGTCATCAATGCCGCCTTCACGCCCACCGAGGCCGAAATTGCGGAGGCGCAGGAGATTGTCGATGTCTTCGCCGCCAATCCTGGCGTCGGGGCCATTGGCTATAAGGGCGGCATGCTGGACCGGCCCTATCTGTCGCGCGCGCAGCAATTGCTGAAGCAGGCGGGCCGCTGATGCCGGTTCCTGCATCTGTCTTCTCCCTCGTCCTTTCCGCCGGCGTGGGAAGGGCAATGGTTTGGGGAAACTGAACGCATGACCATCACCACCGATGCCGCGAGCCTCGATCTCGCCCAATATTTCAGGCCAGGCGACCGCATCGTCCTGGGTCAGGCGTGCGGGGAGTGCCGCCCTGCAAGCGGCCCGCGCGGCGCATGAGGCGACCTATAAGAGCGGCGACGCGCAGGAAGGGCCGCGCGCCTTTGCCGAGAAGCGCAAGCCGGAGTGGCGCGGGCGCTGAGCGGGGCACATGTTCGCGCCCATTTGTTCTCATGGCCCTGTGATCGCCTTCATTCCATAGGCATGTCGATCGGCTCCGGTTATGAGACTGCATGACCGATGACCTTTTCGATGACCGGGCCGTGCGTGGCCAATCCCTGACGCGCGAGACGGTACAGGCGCTGATCGCCCGGCTCGCCCCCGGAACCGGCGCTGGCCATCTGGTCGATTGCGATGGCGATGAAACCGACCTGTCCGGCCTCGACCTGTGGGGATGGACATTTGAACGCTGTTCCTTTCGCCGGGCGAAATTCACCGGCGCGCGGCTGGAGGGAGTGAAGTGGCTGAGCTGTCGCGGAGCCTTTGCCGACTTTCAGGGCGCCGACCTCACCGATGCGCTGTTCAGGGGCTGCGATTTCAACAATGGCATGTTCCGGCGCGCGACGCTCAATTCCGCCGCGTTCGCCGGCTGCAAGCTGACCGGGGCCGACCTGTCCGAAGCCCGCACCCTGCATGTCCGCTTCGAGGAAGTGCTGCTGATCAATGCCAAGCTGCCGGGGCACAGCTTTCGCAAGCTGACCCTGAACCGGGTGGATTTCGGGCAGGCCGACCTCAGGAAATGTGACTTCCGCGACTCGGTTTTCGAGGCGAGCAGCCTGCGCGATGCGAATATGGCGGGATGCCGGTTCGAGGGGGCCGACCTGCGCGGGGCCGATCTGGGTGGATTGCGGCTGGTCGACGCCGGGCGATTTCGCGGCGCGACCATCTCCCGCGAGCAGGCAGGACAGTTGCTCGCGGAACTGGGGTTGAACGTTCGGTAGGCAATTCCGTAGGCAAGGGGCGGTTCCTGGTCGTCATCCTGACGGAATTCTGCGTCCATCATGCCCCAACTTTGTCCATTTTGGTCAGTCCGGCCGGGCCTGCCCTGTCATCCGGTTGCACGGCTATGCAATGGCTGGCCACGGGGCACTATGGTCATGCTTCGGCGCTGGGACGCCGAACAGAAGACGGGAATTGGGATGGGATCGCTTACAGGCAAGGCTGCCGTCGTCACCGGCTCCAGCAGGCTGGCCAATGGCATTGTGGCGCGTGGCAAGGACGACATCTCCTACCGGCGGCCCTTTGTGAACCTGCGTGAGAGGTTAGTTCCACCGCTGGGCTGAATCGGCTAGGGGAGGGCATGGCCAACGATCCAAGCCCCTCCCGCAACTGGTTCGCTTCGGGCGGGGAGGACTATGCCCGCTATCGCCCGACCTATCCCGATGCCCTGCCCGCCTTCCTCGCCGGGGTCGCGCCGGACCGGGGCTGCGCCGTGGATGTCGGATGCGGCAATGGCCAGTTTACGGTGCAATTGGCCGCGCATTTCGACATGGTCATCGGGCTGGACCCGAGCGCGGACCAGATCGCCCATGCGGCGGCGGATGGGCGCGCGCGTTACATCTGTGCGCCCGCCGAGGCGACTGGCTTGGCGGATGGCTGCGCCAGCCTCGTCACCGCGGCGCAGGCGGCGCACTGGTTCGACCTGCCACGATTTTACGCGGAGGTACGGCGGATCGCGGCGCCCGGCGCGCTGGTCGCGCTGGTCAGCTATGGCGTGCCGGTCTTTGATGCCGATGTAATGGCGCGGTTCAGGCATTTTTATTGGGATGAGATCGGTTGCTACTGGCCACCGGAGCGGCGGTTGGTCGAAAGCGGCTATGCGGGGATCGACTTCCCCTTCGCAGAGCTCAACTGGCCTGCAATGATGATCCGCAAGGACTGGGATCTGGCGGCCTTCATCGGTTATGTGTCGACATGGTCCGCCCTGCGCCGCGTCGAGGAGGCGGGGCAGGGGCATCTTATCACCCGCTTTGGCGAGGATATGGCGCGGCTCTGGGGCGTTCCTGCGCGGCGGCGGCCGGTCGAATGGCCGATAGCGATGCGATTGGGCAGGGTGTAGGCGGCGGACCGTTGCCGGCCGTGCAAGCCGCCCGCACAGAGAGTCGCCATCGGGCGTCGGGCAGCAGCATCCCGCCGGACATATGTTTCCCCACGATGTGAAGTGAGGGCGCCCTGCGGCAGAGGGTTGGGCGGATGCAACCGCCATTCGGCACGCCGCGCCGCTGACCGCTTGCGATGTCCGGTCGATGCGCCATCCAATATGGCGGTTGTGCAAACAGGGTTTGAATGGGAGGGCATCGGCCGGTACAGGGTGGGCGATGTATTTTCGCACCCTTTCCATCACCCTGTCCTCTGCCCTCGCGCTGGCGTCTCCGCTGGCCGCGCAGCCGGTGTCGATCCTGCCCACGCCCGTCGCGCCTGCGGCCGCCAGTTCCGGCGCCGCCACGGTCGCGCCGCCTGCCGTCA
>DASVMZ010000039.1:0-4056 GCA_036384115.1 Sphingobium sp. | reverse complement strand
TGTAGCCCCGAAGCGGACTGCGGTCGGCGCTTTTGGTAGTCGCGAAATGACAAATTAAGTTCGTGTGCGGGCAAGTCTCGCGCGGCGCAATCTGCCATTATCATGGAACGATAAAAGCGAGCGGGAGGTGCTTCCCGCCGGGGAGGATCGGCACAATGCCATTCAGTAATTTCTACGAAATCTATTCCGAAGGGGCGTGCGTTCGATGAACATGCAGGCCGTCGTCATGCGCCAGGGCAAACTGGCCATGTCCAATGCGCCCATCCCCCAACCGGGCGCGGGTGAGGTGCTGGTCAAGGTGCTCGCGTGCGGTATCTGCGGAAGCGATCTGCACTGCGTCACGCATGGTCCTCAGCTCCTGGCCAGTGCCCGCGAAGTCGCCGGGATCGAACTCTTCGACCCGGAAGAACCGATCGTCCTGGGCCACGAAATCTGTGCGGAGATAGTTGATTACGGCCAGAGTGCCCGGCGGGATAGAGCGATAGGCTCCCGCGTGGTTTCGGCCCCCTTCCTGCTTCGGCCGCAGCCGGTCACCTTGGGTTTCGGTGGCCTGGATACGCCCGGTGGTTTTGCGGAATATATGGTGCTGTCGGAAGATCTGCTGATCCCGGTACCGGACGATATTCCCAATGACATCGCGACCCTGGCCGAACCGCTCTCGGTCGCGCTGCACGCGGTAAACCGTGGCAATCTCGGTTCCGATGAAGTGCCGATCGTCATTGGCTGCGGTCCCATTGGGCTTGCCGTGATCGCGGTTCTCAAGATGCGCGGCATCGGCCCGATCGTCGCTGCGGATTTCTCGCCGTCGCGCCGTGCGATGGCCGAGGCGCTGGGCGCCGACATTGTGGTCGATCCGCGCGAAACATCGCCTTATGACTCATGGCGATCGGTGGCTGCTGCGGCGGATCCATCGCAATATGGCCGCCAAACGCAGATGTTCCACGGATTTCCGTTTCGTCCATCCGTCATCTTCGAATGCGTCGGCGTTCCTGGCATCATCCAGCAGATTCTGGCGGGTGCGCCGCCCTGCTCCAAGATCGTGGTCGCTGGCCTGTGCATGGAATTGGACAGTTTCTACCCGACGTTCGCGATCATGAAGGAGATCGATCTGGCCTTCTGCATTGCCTACACGCCGCAGGAGTTCGCGGAAGCGTTCGCGCATATTGTGTCGGGGCGTTTGAAGGTTGAGGCGCTGATCACCAGCCATGTCGGCCTGGGCGGTGTCGAGGAAGCTTTCGCCAGGCTCGGCGATCCCGAGCGGGATATCAAAGTCGTCGTCCTTCCCCAATCGGGCGGCGGCTAGCGCTTCGCCGCCAGACAATCAGGAAACATCCCTTCGGGTCGCACCGAAATTCAGGGCTATAGGAGAGTATCATGAACGACCAGACCACATTCAAGGCCCCCGTCTTCTCGCTTCCGCAGGATGAACTGCTCACCCTCAACGTCAACGATGTCCCGGTCATGAAGGACGCGCTCGGGCCGGGGATCCATTTTCAGCCGTTGCTGGCCGATCCCGAGGCAGGGGTCTCGGCGGTGATCGGCATCTTCTCGCCCGGCATTGTCGTATCGTCCCACCTGCACACCGGCGCCGTCCACGGATATACGCTCAAGGGCAGCTGGTTCTACAAGGAATATCCGGATCAGGTGCAGGTCCCAGGCTCCTACCTGTACGAGCCGTCGTCGTCGATGCACACCTTTTGCGTCCCCGAAACCAACACCGAGGATACGGTGGTTTTCTTCATCGTCTTCGGTGGGAACATCCATTTCGACGACGAGGGCCGGTTCGTATCGATTCTCGATGCCATCACCATCCAGAACCTGGTCAAGTCCTGTGCTGCGGCCCAGGGGCTCGACGCTGTCCAGTATCTGAAGGGTGGTTCGGCCGGCTATGCCGTCGAAAAGGTCAAGGAAAGCGCGCGCGTCAGCGAACCGGCCTGATGGATCGTGCCGGCATGGGCGCGGGAGCCCATGCCAACACGCCAAAGGCGCGCACCTTTGCGCGCCGGGGCTCGCAAAGACGGCCGTTCAGGCATGAACGATAATTGCGCCGCCTGACGCAAATAGGAGATTGTTCGATGACCATTGGCGGCGGTCAGCGTGTCACGCTGCGTCTGGAAGCGCTGTGATCCGCAAGCAAGCGCGAAAGAGCGAAACTGTCTTGAGTAATCATGCCCAGCGGAAGGAGGCCGTCATCGATGAGAGCACGCGGCGCCTGCTGGAGGCGCCGATCCTGCCGCTCCTGATCCGTCTTGCCTGGCCGAATATGCTCATCATGGTGGCGCAGGCCTCTACAGGCTTGATCGAGACATGGTGGGTGGCAAAGCTAGGCACTGACGCGCTTGCTGGTATGGCTCTGGTCTTTCCGCCAGTCATGCTGATGACAATGATCTCGGGAGGCGCCCTCGGGGGAGGGATCTCATCGGCGGTGGCGCGTACGCTGGGCGCTGGTCGCCGACAGGATGCGGATGGGCTCGTTCTCCATGCTGTCGCCATCAACATCGTCATCGCGCTTGGGTTCACGACCTTGTTCCTGCTCTTTGGCACGCCGATCTACCGAATGCTGGGTGGCAGGGCCGGAGAGCTTGAGGCGGCGCTGGTCTATTCCGATGTCGTCTTTGCCAATGTTGTATTCATCTGGCTGATGAACGGCCTCGCCAGCGTCATTCGGGGCACGGGAAATATGCTCTATCCTGCAATGGTGACCTGCGTTGGTGTCGTCGTCCTCATACCCGTGTCGCCAATGTTGATCTTCGGTTTTGGACCGATACCGGCGATGGGGATTGTCGGGGGCGGGGTGGCCATGGCCGCTTATTACGTAGCAGGAACGATCGCCATGGCGTGGTACATCCTCTCTGGTCGAACCCCTGTCCGGTTTCGTTGGGTGCGGTTGGACTGGACGCTGCTCGCAGGAATCCTGCGCGTCGGCGCTCTCTCCGCTGTAAATTCAATCCAGACCAATGCCGTTATCGCAGGAGCAACGGCGCTTGTCGCAACGAGTGGTGGCGTCGGCGCGGTTGCTGGCTTCGGAACTGGCGTGCGCCTCGAATATCTGCTCGTCCCGTTGATCTTCGGTATTGGAGCGCCAATGGTCGCTATGATCGGTACGAATATCGGCGCCGGACGGCAGGATCGGGCGCTCAGTATCGCCATGGCTGGCGCCGGCATTGCCTTTATCGTTACAGAGGCCCTCGGTCTCGCAGCGGCCCTGTTTCCCGAAGTGTGGCTCGGCCTGTTCAGCGCCGAGCCGAATATGATCGCAATGGGCGCATCCTATTTGCGAGTTGTCGGCCCGGTTTACGGCTTCTTTGGCCTGGGTCTTTCGCTCTATTTTGCTTCACAGGGAGCCGGACAATTGTTCTGGCCAATCACAGGCGGGTTCTTGCGCGTGGCCATTGCACTTGGCGGCGGTTGGCTCGCCCTCAAACTGACGGGGTCGATCGAGTGGCTTTTCGGGGCGCTGGCCGTTGCACTCGTCTTTTATGGGCTGACAGTCTTCGCTGCCGTCCGCGCGAGATTGTGGTTTCGGCCTCTGGTGATAAAGCGGCCGCGAGCGCCAGTTTCCCCTACTTTGTCGTAGTATCCCAAGAGTCACCTCGCGGCGACTCGGATGAGGTCGTCAGAAGCGCTGCCGAACGCACGGCTTGGGTCTGCATCAACCAGTAGTATGCCGGACAGGGTGAAGACGCAGCGCGATCACCGCCAGTCGCGCGAGCGTGGGGGCGCCGAAGTCGTAGGGGGCAATAAGCCCTGACTCCAAACGCGCTGAGTACAGCCTTTTGGTACCGACTCGCACGAGCCGGGTTGAAAAAATCATGACGATCATCATATATCGCTAAGGATGACCGGCATCATCAAAAAGTGGCCAAGTCTGGCTTCCTTCTGCGGCGACCGCCGGCGGTCTATAAAGGAGTAAAGTTCAATGGCGATGAATGGCGCAAAGGCGCTCAAGAAAACGGCGCTTCTCACTGGGGCGTCGAGTGGTATCGGCAAAGCGGCAGCTTCTGCGCTGCTGAACGCGGGCTACCGTGTAATCGGCACCAGCCGCGGGGCTGCGCC
>DASVMZ010000038.1:0-1714 GCA_036384115.1 Sphingobium sp. | reverse complement strand
GGCGGCGGAACGCTGCCGTCGCGGGCATAGGCCTGCATGGCCTCTCGCAGGTTTCCAATGGACTTTTGATATATCCGGTCGAGTTGCGCAACGGTGGCGCGGCCGATGCTCTGGGTCATCGTTCAACGCTACCGCAGATAGGGTGCGGAAGGAAGATGGCAGGCCGCGCGCCGGTCGAACAGGGAAGCGGCCTGCCCCCCTGTCAAAGCTGTCCGAGCAGATAGTCGGCCGACGAAATCCTGAAGTCTCCCGGCTCCTCGACGTTCAGTTCGGTCACGACGCCGTCCTTGACCAGCATGGAAAAGCGCTGGCCCCGCGCGCCCATGCCGAATTTGCCGCCGTCCATGGTTAGGCCCACCGCTTTCGCGAAATCGCCATTGCCGTCCGCCAGCATCGTCACCTTGTCATCCGCGCCTGCCGACTTGCCCCATGCGCCCATGACGAAGACATCGTTGACGGCAGTGCAGGCGATCTCGTCGACGCCCTTTTCCTTGAGCGCCTCGGCCTTCTCGATGAAGCCCGGCAAATGCTTGGCCGAACAGGTCGGGGTGAAGGCGCCGGGCACGGAAAACAGCGCGACGGTGCGGCCGGCGAGGAACGCGTCGGAGGGCACCGGTTCCGGGCCGTTGTCAGTCATCTTCGTGAAGGTCGTGCTGGGGATGCGATCACCCTTTGCGATGGTCATATTCTGTCTCCTGGACTGTAACGCGCGGGAGGTCGGGGTTGCCGTCACTTCTGTCAAGGTCCTGGGAATCTGCCACGCCGCCTTTCGCGGACGACAACCCGCCATTGGCAAGCGCGCCAAGCGGCGTATATTCCATTCCATGAACCAGCCACGCTCCTATGCCGGTCAATTCCTCCTCGCCTTGCCGGGCATGGAGGATATGCGTTTCGACCATTCCGTGATCGCGATCTGCGTCCATGACGAAAACGGCGCCCTGGGCATCGCCGTCAGCGACGAGATTGAGGGGGTAGGGCTCCACGATCTGCTGAGCAGTTTCGATATAGAGGCGTATAACGTGCCCGACCTGCCCGTGCTGCGCGGCGGCCCCGTGGAGCCGCGCCGGGGATTCGTGCTGCATTCGCTGGACTGGACCGAACATGACATGGTTCAGGTCGGCCCGGACTGGGGCCTGTCGGGGTCGCTGGAGATATTGAAGGCGATCGCGGAGGGCACCGGCCCGAGTCGCTACATCGTTGCGCTGGGCTATGCCGGCTGGGGCGCCGGGCAGTTGGACCGCGAAATGATGGGGGAAAGCTGGTTCCCGGCGGAGTGCCAAGCCGACATATTGTTCGACGTGGCGCCCGAACGCAAATGGGCCGCCGCCTATGCCGCCGCAGGAGTCGACGCGTCGCATCTGGTCAGCGGCGCGGGGTCTGCCTGAGAGGTGATATAAAGAAAACTTTATATCGAGTTGCCATCGCCGGCCGCGATTGGTAAAGCGCAGCCATCACCGCCGTTTCGTTCATGCCAAGCGGCCCAGCACATTCTTAAGTCAATGGAGACCCGCTCGTGGCCACCGCACCCGCCGCTCAGGCGCAGGATTATGTGATCGCCGACATCAACCTTGCCGCTTTCGGCCGCAAGGAAATCGAGATCGCCGAAACCGAAATGCCCGGCCTGATGGCGCTGCGCCAGGAATTTGGCGCATCGAAGCCGCTGAAGGGCGCGCGCATCACCGGATCGCTGCACATGACGATCCAGACCGCCGTG
>DASVMZ010000037.1:0-4795 GCA_036384115.1 Sphingobium sp. | reverse complement strand
CGCTCCCAAGGTCGCGCGGCGCCTGTCAGCCTGCGGCTGCCGAAGAATCATCACTGCGCCCAGAAGTGCCGGGGTGCCGATAGCTGTCGAGATGGGTCAGCCGGTAGCGATTATGGACGGGGTGCGCGGTGCCCGCGCCCGACCCGCCAGGCCATGCCGGGGCACTATCGACATGGATAAGACCATTGGCAGCCAGCAGGGAAATCCCCGCCCGCACGCTTTCCCGCGCAATGCCGGTCCTCTCCACGATCTTATCGTAGCTGATGCTGGCATAATTGCTGTCATTGTCCCGGAACGCTGCGAACAGGAAATAGAGCTTCATCGCGAACAGCTCATTCTTGTTGCGCAGCGTGAAGTGCTGAAATGCCGCCACGACGCCACCGCTATACAGGCCGCGGGCGGGAAACTTCGTCCAACCAGCGGTCGGGTTATAGTTGGCGATCCCCAACGTTCCCTTCCCTTCCGAGCCGCGCGTAATTAGCCCCCGCTCTTCCAAGATGGTCAGCGCGGCCGATACCGACGCCTTGCTGATGCCTGCCTTCGCCGCCAGCTCGATATAGGACAGTTTGGCGATGCCGGTGTCGGTTTCGGCGTGATGGGCGATAATGGCCAGCACCATCAGCGCAGCGGTCTCATGTCCGCCCCGCCGATCCTTCCAACGGAAGGCTTTCAACTCATCGGTGATGATCCAGGCCGTGGGCAACTTTGCCCATGGTTGCATTTTGGGGCCTGCCCAAGGCGGAGCCATTACTTATCCCGTCCCTTGGCGAGTGTGAGAACGGCGTGAACCGTGAAAAACGCGAGTGCGAGAATCCCGACACTCAGAAGGGCGATCACATGCGCGAGTGGGATGGTGGGCAAAAGGGCGAGCAAATCGGAAATGGAAGACACAGCGAAAACTCCAACTCAGGACCAAAATCGGTCGACGCTGCAAAAAAAAGCATCTCACCGCATTGTTATCTAGAGACAGTTTTGCGCCGTTCCCTACTGATTGGGTCAATAAATGGCGGGTTTCCGGCGATTTTCAAGCAATATTCGAGGCTTTAGGAAGAACCGTTTCAGTTCATAAAGGCCGCTTCGTGAACTGAAACTCAGTCCCGACGCCGATGTCAGTTGCCATGATAGGGTTCGCAGGCGATCCCGTCATCATCTCCGTCCATACCAGATCGATAGCCTGGCTCGCCACGATAGATTGGCGCGGTGCCCGCCGCCCGAGCTGCATCGCACCCAGGCCAGTAATCGCCAGCTTGCGGTGCGCGAGCGCGAGCAATGCCGGCGCTGACGGCAACGGAATGTGCAGCCGACACTATTTGTTGCCTTCCACCGGGGCTGGCCGCGATCGACCCCAAACCAGCGAAGGCCCCCAGCACAGCAGCCGCACCCAGCAGCTTCGCTTCCAACGAGATAGGTTTCGGTTCCGATCGGCGCGCCTTGGTATGGCGACGCCCGTTGCGCGAGGCATGATCGAAGGAGGACCGGCGAGACATCGTGTCACGGTAAACGATGCCCGGTTAAAGGCTGGTTGCCCTGACGGCCTCCTCTATCCGCGCCCTCACCTATTGGATATCGCCACCATCCATCGCAATTATGTTCCCTTTACGTTCTCATTGGCGCTATAAGCCTCCGCCGAGAAGGGAATCATCATGCTGCTGCCGCCGATGCAGCCGGTCCCGATCGCGGCGGTATCATCGGGGCTTCGGCTTCGGATCATCGGCGCGGCGGGAGCCGGCTTTCCAAGCCCCGCCCAGGATTGGGCAGATGACGCTATCAGCCTGATAGAATTGCTGCGGCTTGATCGCGCCGCCAGCTTCGTGTTCCGCATCAGCGGGTCGAGCATGGTCGACGCAGGGCTGCACGATAATGACGTGGTGGTGGTCGATCGGGACGTCACGCCGAGCAACGGTCATATCGTCATTGCCATTGTCGAAGGGGGCTTCGTTGTCCGGCAGCTTGCCGTCAGGCAGGGCGTGCCCTTTCTGGAGGCGCGCAATTCTCGGATGTCCTACGCGGCGACGGTCGCGGATGATGCCGTCGAGGTATGGGGCGTGGTACGGGCCAGTGTGCGGGATTACCAACGGTGACTCCGCCATGAGCTGGGCCATCGTGGACGTGTCGAATTTCTATGTCAGCGCTGAACGACTTTTCGATCCGCGCCTGCGGAACGTGCCGCTCATCGTCCTGTCCAATAATGATGGATGCGCTATCTCGCGCAGCGAGGAAGCCAAGGCTCTGCACATCAAGATGGGCGATCCGATCTTTAAAATCCGCGATACAATCAAGCGGCACGGCATCCAGCTTCGCAGCAGCAATTACGAACTCTACGCCGACCTGAACCGGCGCTTCAATGCCGTAATCGCCGAGCATAGCGATGTGGTCGAAGTATATTCGATCGATGAGAGCTTCTTCCGGCTTCCGGTGCTGGCCAACGGGCTAGGGAATGTTCGCGGCGCCCATCAGGTTCGCTCCGCCATTCTGCGCTGTGTCGGATTGCCGACACGGGTCGGCCTGGGGCCGACGCGCACCTTATCGAAGGTGGCCAATGCTCTCGCCAAGGCGACCGAGAAAATCTGGGGCGGCGTGGTCGATCTTCATGACCAGGCCCTTCGCGATCGGCTGTTTCGCGAATGGCCTGTCGGCGAGGTCTGGGGCGTGGGCAAGGCGTTGGCTGGTCGGCTGAGACCGCTGGGCGTCCACACGACCGCAGACCTGGCCGCCCTCCCCCTAACTTTGGCGCGCGATGTCGGGACCGTCGTGCTGGAACGGTTGGTGCGCGAACTGAACGGTATTGAGTGTGATGATTTTCACCCCGAACCGGAAGCCCTGAAGGGGACCGCCGTGACCCGTTCCTTCGGGGAGCCAGTGACCGACCTATCTTCTCTGCGTGAGGCGCTGTCGCGCCGTGCTTGGCGCGCGGCCGAGAAAATCCGCGCTCAGCAGCTCGTCGCAACCCGGATGATAGCCTTCGCACACGGCTCGCGGTTCAAGGCCAACTCTCCATCGGCATCGCGATCGGCGCGACTGTCGCCGGCGACCAACGATCCCCGCGTCATTGTCGCTTTTGCCAATCGCATGGCCGAGGCGATGTTCGAGAATGGCCGAGCATATACGAAATGCGGCGTTTTGCTGGAGGACTTGTGCGCGGACGGTGTATCGCAGGGCGATCTATTTGCCGTCCCCGACCCGCGTGCGCCGGGGCTTCTGGCGGCCCTTGACGGGATCAACGCGCGTTTCGGCCGAGACACTATCGGATTGGCGGTGC
Organism: Sphingobium sp.; assembly: GCA_036384115.1. Classification (GTDB taxonomy): domain Bacteria; phylum Pseudomonadota; class Alphaproteobacteria; order Sphingomonadales; family Sphingomonadaceae; genus Sphingobium. The sequence continues at coordinate 1,536 of DASVMZ010000037.1, read as the reverse complement.
AGGGCATCGGTGCGCGGCAATTTGATACCAAGCGCAGCCAGAAAAGCCCGGCTTGGACCACGCGATTGGCGGAGATACCCGTAGCGCTTTGACAGCAACCTGCGCCTACATGCGTTAGGCATGACCTCATCTGGGGCGCGCTCTTCTTGTGCGTCAACTTGAGTTTCGCCCCAGCGCCCAAGCCATGCCGACAATCCAGATCGTGGCGGGCGCAGCCATGTAGATGGCCCAGGACAAAGCAGGCTTCATGAAACATCGGGCGGCCAGACCGATAGTGAGGGCCGCCACGAAGGGAGCGGCGATTTCGACGGAGACGATGGCGAGGTCGCCAGACTCATCGAGCGACGTAGGGGCCTCGATGATGAAAGGCAGCATCGCCGCGAAGGGGAGGCAGAAGGCCAGGACGAGGAGGCCTGCCATTCCGAAGGCCATTGCGAGCATCTGGATGGCTTCTCGCCGCGATGTTCGCCTCTCCCCCATCGCCGTGGACCACTATCCGCCGGAGATCGCGATAGCGGAGTGATCGGTGGCGGGATCGACCGGCACCCCGAGCTGCTTGCGCTCGGAGTAGCGATCGACAAGCTGAACCGCGTGCGGGCGCATCAGGACGGTGAAGCGCACCAGCTCCTCCATCACGTCGACGATGCGGTCATAATAGCTCGACGGCTTCATACGGCCTGCTTCGTCAAACTCCTTGTAGGCCATCGCCACGGATGATTGGTTGGGAATGGTGAACATTCGCATCCAGCGGCCGAGCAGGCGAAGCGTGTTGACGGCGTTGAACGACTGCGAGCCGCCAGATACCTGCATGACCGCAAGCGTGCGCCCCTGCGTTGGGCGCATTCCCTTCATTTCCAGCGGCAGATGATCGATCTGCGCTTTCATAATGCCGGTGATCTGACCGTGTCGCTCCGGGCTGCACCACACCTGGCCCTCGGACCACAGCGCCAGTTCGCGAAGTTCGTGAACGGCGGGATGATCGTCACCCGCTATCTGGTCGGGCAGCGGCAGTGTAGATGGATCGAAAATGCGGGTTTCCGCGCCGAACAGGCGCAGAAGCCGCGCGGATTCCTCGACCGCGAGACGGGAGAAAGACCGTTCGCGCAGGCTGCCATAGAGCAGCAGAATGCGCGGTGCGGGATCGAGCGCCCCCAGCCCTGCCGCTGCCCGGTGGTGGATAAAGGCCGGATCAAGCGCGGGCAGCGTGTCGGGATCGGGAAGGTCGCGGATAGGCATCAGGCAATTCCAATACGCAGCGCGAGCGCCGCAAGGGTGATGAGCAGGATGGGAACGGTGAGCGTCGCGCCCACGCGGAAGTAATAGCCCCACCCGATCTTGATGTTTTTCTGGCCCAGGACATGAAGCCACAGCAGGGTGGCAAGCGAGCCAATGGGCGTGATCTTGGGGCCAAGATCGCAGCCGATCACATTGGCGTAGATCATCGCTTCCTTCACCGCCCCGGTGGCGTGCGTGGCGTCGATCGACAGCGCGCCCACCAGTACCGTCGGCATGTTGTTCATGACGGATGACAGGACG
>DASVMZ010000036.1:0-6844 GCA_036384115.1 Sphingobium sp. | reverse complement strand
CAGCGAATGCCGTCTTGCCCGCGCCGCTCTTGCCCGGGTGCGCAGCGCCGACCTCCCCATCGCCCGCCGGCTTGCGGCTCAGGCGGATGCGCAACTGCGCCGGGGCCAGAGCGACCGGACCGACTGGGCCGCTGCACAGGGCGGCATAGCGCAGGCCCGGCTCGCCGAACTCGCCGCGCTGGCAAGGGTGCATGCGGCCGACGCGGCGTTGGAAGATGCATTGCGCCGCCCACTGGAAGGTCCTGAGCTATTGCTGTCCCCTCGCGTGCTGGATACCACCCAATGAAGCCTGCCATCATCGCGATCGGTTCCGGTCTGGCAGGCGCAGCCATCGCCATTGCACTCGTCTTCGCCTTGCCTACTCTGTCCGGCCCTGACCGGGACGACGATATGGCGACAGCCAATGCAGCCGCGCCTGCCGCCGCCAATGGCGTCGTGACCTTGAACAAGTCCGCGCAGGATCATGCCGGAATCCATATAGTCACGCTTACCTCGACACGGGCGGGTACTGTGCGAAACGGGCTGGCGCGCGCACTCGACATTGGCGCGCTTTCCGCCATCTCTGGAGAGATCGCCAGCGCGCGCGCCGCACTCGACGCCTCTCAGGCCGACTATGCTCGCCAGCGCGCGCTGGCGGCCGAAGACCAGAGCGCCTCGACCCGCGCGGTGGAAGCCGCCCGCGCGCAGGCCATGGCCGATCAGGCGCGGCTGGACCTGGCGGTACGACGGGTGGGACTGGAGTTCGGGCCAGGCCTGTCCTCCTTCTCCGCTTCGGCGATAGGCGATCTGGTGCGTGCCGTCGCGGCCGGGCAGGCCAGCCTGGTGCGTATAGACTTTTCGGATGGCTCCGCCCCGCGCGGTGCGATGGTACGTATCGGCGACGCCCGCGAGTCCACAACCGTTCGGCTGCTCGGCGGCGCCGCGGCCGCCGACGCGCGCCTCCAGAGCGCGGGACAACTTGCCATCGTCCGGGGACCGCTCGCCCGGTCCCTCGGCGCTGGCCGGGTACTGCCCGCGAGCATGGCGACGACGCAGGGTATCGAGGCTGGCACCCTCGTACCGCGCAATGCCATATTGCGCTTTCAGGGTGGGCTGTGGGTCTATCGTGTCGATGTTCGCGGCGGCTTTGCCCGTGTCGAACTGCTCGACGCGCGGCCCCAGAACGATGGTTGGTTCGCACGAACCGGCGTGAAACCCGGCGACCGCGTCGCTGCCGATGGAATCGGCGTGCTGCTCTCCATCGAACGTGGCGGCAGCGCCGCGGCGGAAGACGAGTAGAGCCATGCTCAACATCCTCGTCCGCCAGAGCGTCCGCCACCCGTGGATGGTGCTTGCCGCAGCACTGATGCTGCTGGTCTTCGGCGCGATGTCGCTGCGTAGCGCACCTTATGACGTCTTTCCGGAGTTCGTCCCCCCGCAGGCAACGGTGGAGACCGAAGCGCCCGGCTATGTTCCCGAACAGGTGGAGGCGCTCGTGACGCGCCCGCTGGAGACGGTCATCAACGGCGCCAATGGCGTGGAAGCGGTACGCTCTGAATCCATTCAGGGCCTGTCGGTCATCTCCATCACCTTCAAGGATGGCAGCGATCCCTATCGCGCGCGTCAGATCGTGGCAGAGGCGCTGACCGATGCCGCCGCGCGGCTGCCCGCCGGGATCGGCACACCGCAACTGACGCCGCTGACCTCTTCGACGATGGACCTCATCAAGATCGGCTTCACGTCGAAGCGGCTCAGTCCCCTCGCGCTACGCGATCTTGTCCAGTGGACCGTGCGGCCCCGGCTGCTGGCCGTACCGGGCGTCGCGCGCGGGACCGTGTTCGGCGGCCAGCAACGACGGATCGAGGTGCGCCTGCGCCCGGTCGACCTGATCGCGCATAATCTGTCCGTCACCGAGGTCGCCGCCGCCGTGCAGGCGGGGACCACCGTGCGCGGCGGCGGCTTTGCCGATACGCCGAGCCAGCGCATCCTCGTCCAGCCTGACAATGGCACCGTTACCGCGCAAAGCCTCGCCCGGCAGGTGCTCAGCCCGACAGGGGGCGGATCGGTTCGTCTGGGCGATGTTGCCGATGTTGTCGATGCCGCCGCGCCCGACTTTGGCGAGGCGCTCATCATGGGCAAGCCCGGCGTGCTGGTCGCCCTGTCCAGCCAATATGGTGCAAATACGCTCGATACCACACTCGCGGTCGAGCGCGCGCTGGCGGAGATGGGCCCGGCGCTCGCGGCGCAGGGCGTGACCGTCTATCCGGCGCTGCACCGGCCCGCCAATTTCATCGAGACGGCGCTGTCGGGCATACGCCACGACCTGCTCATCGGCGGACTGCTGATCGGGGTCGTGCTGATCGCCTTCATGCGCAATATCCGTGTCGCGCTGATCGCCTTCCTCTCCATTCCGCTGTCGCTGATTGCAGCGATCCTGGTGCTCGATCATTTCGGCCAGACCATCAACACCATGACCTTGGGCGGTCTGGCGGTCGCTCTGGGCGTGGTGATCGACGACGCCATCGTGGATATAGAGAATATCACCCGCCGACTGGCGATCGCACCACCGGACATGCCGCGCCGGGACGTGGTGGAGGCGGCGTCGGTCGAGGTGCGCGCGCCGGTCGTCTATGCGACCTATGTCTTGTGCCTGACGATGGCGCCGATCCTGTTCCTGACAGGGCTGCATGGCTCCTTCTTCCGGCCACTCGCCTTCGCTTTCCTGCTGGCAGTGATGGCCTCGCTTCTCGTCGCCATCACGGTGACGCCTGCGCTGGCCTATCTGCTGCTGGGCGCTTCCTCCGAACGGCCAGAGCCTGCCTTCCTCACCCGCATCAAGGACTGGCATGAGCGGCTGGTCGGGCGCATCGTCGTCCGTCCGGGCAGCGTTGCCGTTGCGACCGCGCTGACTGGCATATTGGGTTGTGGTCTTTTCCTGACCTTCGGTAGCGAACTGCTCCCGGCCTTTCGCGAGCGCCATTATGTCTTGCAGGTCAGCGGCCCCACCGGCGCGTCGATGCAATGGATGCGCGCGACAGGCGCTCGCATCTCGCGCGACCTTCTTGCCCTGCCCCAGGTTGCGACAGTGGAACAGCAGATCGGGCGCGCGGAGGCGGGCGAAGATACCTTCCTGCCCAACAACAGCGAATTTCATGTGCGGCTCAAGGCCGTCAATGGCGCAGGCGAGGATGCGGCACAGGCTGGCATCCGGTCGGTGCTTGCGCACTATCCGGGGCTTCAAACCGAAGTGCTTACCTTTCTGGGCGACCGCATCGGGGAAAGCCTGTCGGGCGAGACGGCGGCAGTCGCGATCAGCATCCACGGATCGGACCTCGATACGCTGGACCGGGTGGCGGCCGATGTCGCGCGGGTCGTCGCACAGGTGCCGGGTGCTGCCGATGTGCAGGTAAAGGCACCGCCGGGGACGCCAGTCCTGCGTATCCGGCTCGACCATGATCGCATGGCGCTTTACGGCATCAGCGCCGCCGACGCCTTTGATGCGATCGAGATCGCCTTTCAGGGGCGCACCGTGAGCCAGGTCAGTGACGCGGAGCGCACCACCGACGTCGCGCTCGCCCTTCCCCCCTCGCTGCACAAGGATCCGGAGACTATCGGCGAGATGCTGGTGCGCGCAAGCGACGGCACCAGCGCACGGCTCAGCGACATAGCTATGATCCGCGAAGAGGAAGGCCGCTCCACCATCGCGCATGAAGGCGGCCAGCGACGGCAGGTTGTGACCGTCAATCCCACCCGCTCCGACATCGGTGGGTTCGTGTCGGACGCGCAAGCGCAGATCGCGCGCCACATCCACCTGCCTGCAGGCGTCTACCTTGACTTTGCAGGGTCAGCGCAGGCGCAAGCCGCGGCGTCCGGGCAGATCATGACCAATGTCGCCTTCGCAGCTATCGCGATGGTGGCCTTGCTGGTGCTGGCCTTTGGGGGCGCGCGGCCCACCGCTCTCATCCTCGCCGGAACGCCCTTTGCCTTGGCGGGCGGTGTGATCGCCGTCTTGGTGACTGGCGCGACCGTGTCGCTGGGCGCGCTCGTCGGCTTTGTGACCCTGTTCGGCATTGCCGCGCGCAACGCGATCCTGCTGGTCTCCCACGTCGATCATCTCGTTGAGGCGGAGGGTGCGGACTGGTCTCTCGCCACGGTGCTGCGCGCAACGCGGGAACGGGTGACGCCGATTTTGATGACGGCGCTGGTGACGGCGTTGGGCCTCGCACCGCTGGTTCTGGATGCCGGACAAGCAGGCCGGGAAATTCAGGGGCCGATGGCGACGGTCATTCTGGGCGGTCTCATCAGTTCCACCCTGATGAGCCTGATCCTCCTGCCAGCGCTTGTGCTGCAATGGCGGCGTGCGCCGGTATGATGGAGACAGTTTGAGGACGCAGAGCCTGTGTGTCCGCAAAATGCTCAATCAGATAATCCGTTCCGTATCGCGATGGCCCAATCAGTTTTCTTGTCGGAAACTGCCAACGCGCTAAGCTAGGATTCGAGTTCGCCGTGACGCACGGGGAATATTCCATAAGCTTCGATGTTATCGAATAATTGCCCAACAGCAGCCTTATCGCTTGGGTTTAAAATGCCTGTGCCGCCGTCAGTTTTCATATTCTTGCCGGTGACAGCCAGAGCATTGTTTTGTTGCGGACCTTTGTTGACCATATCCTTGGTGCAGAGCATATGGCAGTTGCGCCCCCTTCAGCCAATCCGTCCACGTGCTTCCACCGTCCTTCAGAATGTCGATATCGGCGATCGCCGCCGCCGGTGCTCCGAATTTTCGGAGTCGCCCCATGATGTCTTTGATAGTCTGTTTATTTTGAGCATTAACGAAGAGAATAGATGGATAATCCTTCGAAAAGCCAATGATAGATTTCCGCGTAGAACGCTCGGTCATTATCGGATTCGCAGATGATAACGCCATCATGAAAGAGTCCCGAAATAACATTGGCACTCCGCATAAGCGGGCGCTTAAAAAACTTTCGAGGATTTCTGGATCAATAACCCAACCGCGCGATTTTCTATTGCTATACTGGACGAGGCTGCGAGGGCTGCGGGCGTCATCTTCCTCTTCGGTGCCTCCAGCGTGCCGGCGCTATCGGGCGCAACCGTGCGGCATCTGGGGCAGGGCATGGACAGGGGGCGATCGGTCGAGATGGCGATCAGCCCGTCCAACAAGGCGACGGCAGGTCCTGCCGTATCCGCCGCTATAGTGGGACAGGTCGGCCAGCTGATACGCATCTGGCGCGGTCAGCGCTGGGCAAAAGGGCGTTCTCGCAGGCGTTGCCATCATCGTTCTCGCCGTGCTGATATCCGCCGTTACTTTCGGTGCCTATGGCTGGGGCCTGTTCGGCGGGGATATCAGCAGCCAGTTCGCAATCGGGCATGAAAGCAGACCGAACAGTTTCGAGCACTTTATGCTATTGCAGCAGTTCTTTGGCTCTCCCGAAACCGGTCATTCGACCGGAAATGGGAAGGGATCCCAATCCGACCATCGAACTAAGGTCGTCACGCAAGATCTATTCGCGGTTAGCTGAAGTCAGTTGTCTAACGACGCGGCCGATCGCATGCGCCAAGGGCTGCGGTGGCGCGATGTGCCTGCGGAATACGGGTTGGCAAAAACGATCTACCAGCACTTTGTCCGCTGAATCTGCTTTAGCGTAATCAATAGGATCCTTGCATGCCTCGCGGCGAAAGGTGGGGTGCCAGATCAATTGATGATGATGCCCCCCTGAAGGTGCCCGGATGGCGACTTGCCCGCTTTAAGCGAGGGAATTTCAGCTATTGGATTTACTCCATTCAGGGAGCCGGTTAGCTGATCCCCCTTAACGGACGCCATTGACGGGTCACGTTCAAATGAGTCATGCACAATTTGACGGGCGTAGACCAAGACCGGTCATTCAACCTCTTGGCGTACTTTTTACGAGTTGACCGGCAGCTACTGGTGATAGTTGAAGCGCGGAAAGACGAAATCCTAATGCTAAGGCGCGCCGAGATTATTCGGGGATTTTGGTTTTTCCATAACTGCAAGCGCTTGCCATACGGGTGGGTGATTGCTGCCATCGGAACCGTCAGTGAACTGCGGCTGTGTAAAGCCCGCATCATGAGCAAAACGATTAATCCAATCCCGATGCAAAAATGTGTCGAGTTGTATTGTGGCGTCGCCTCGGCGCAAATGATTGAGGTTATTCTGCCATACAATATCGTGGTGTGGATCCTCCCTCTCAAGAAATGAGAATATCATTTTGCCACCCGGCTTAAGTGCTCGGAACACATCCACGACGTAAAGATAGGATTCTGCCGGATAGAGATGCGTAAAAACCGACCAGTGGAAAACGATGTCGAGTGACGCATCCGGAGCGACAATGGTTGGTTTGACATTTAACACCGTCTCATAGCCAACGCATTTACGCGTTACCTGGTCTGCTGCCGGTTTGGCGGACACCGAGATAGGCTCAATTAGGCTACACCAGCTTCCCGTTCGAAATCTATGGGGCTGAGATAGCCAAGGGTCGAGTGCCGCCGTGTCGGGTTGTAGAAGCATTCGATATAGTCGAACACATCGGCCTTCGCCTGGGCTCTCGATCGGTAGACCTTCTTCCCGATCCGCTCGGTCTTGAGGGATGAGAAGAAGCTTTCCATGACGGCATTATCCCAGCAGTTTCCCGACCTGCTCATCGAACAGGTGACGCCATTATCTGCCATGAGCCGCTGGAACTGCTCGCTGGTATATTGGCTGCCCTGATCCGAGTGATGCAACAGGGCGTCAGGTTTTCCACGCCTCCAGATTGCCATCATCAGGGCATCGGTTACGAGTTGCGCCGTCATGCTGTCACTCATCGACCAACCCACCACGCGACGCGAG
>DASVMZ010000035.1:0-52608 GCA_036384115.1 Sphingobium sp. | reverse complement strand
ACCGCCTGCCGCTTCCACGCCCCGATCATCGTGTGGTGATGCCATGCTTGGATGACAGTTCCGCCAGCGTCAGATCGCCACGGATCGCTTCCAGCGCAACCTTCGCCTTGAACTCGGCCGAATATCGTTTTCTCGTCGTCTGCATTCCCGTCCATTCCTCAGTCGGGATTGGCTTAACACCCCGTCCAAATTCCCGGCAACACCAAGATTTTTCGTGTCCGCCAAAACTGGCGGAAGGCCCACCCGCACAAGCACAATATAAAAACCCCGCCGATTCATAAGAACGGCGAGGCTTTTTGTTTTTAGTCAAAGCCCAACAAGAGCATCAGAACTCGATAGTCAGATCCACGCCATAGGTGCGGGCTGGCTGGAAGTTCGCCGAAGCCTCGAACCCGCCATTGATGAGTGCGAATGTCGCCGCGCGGTTTTGAGTCAGGTTCTTGACCCAGCCGGCGACCTCCGTCTTGACCCCACCGAGATCGAGATTGCGGAGCGACGCTCGACCATTGACGATCCAACTCGCTGGCGAATAGGCCAGGGACGCATAGACGGGGTTGTTGCGCGTCGAATTGGAGTCGAGGCGCAGCTTGTCACGCCAATTGCCATCGGCGCGCAGCGTCAAAGTCGTATCACCGAACAGTGGCGGGCTTTCATAGCTGGCCCAGAGACCACCCGTCCAATCCGGACGCAAGCTTGGCGCGAAAGTCTGCGGCGTAGCGCCCACGGAAGCGGCCAGCACCGGATTGACGTTGGTAAATTCCGTGTCGGTGTAGCTGAGGCTGCCGCCCAACAGAACCCCGGAAGCGGGCTTTGCCGTCACTTCGAGTTCAAAACCCTTGGCATAGACTGGCCCACCCTGCGGCAGGATGAAGGTCGGGATCAGATTGGCGTTAGGAATGAGACCCACGAAGCTCGTGCCACTCTGCGCCGTCTGGTAATTGTCATATTTCACCCAGAACAGGGCAAGATTGGTCCGCAGGCGACGGTCAAGCATGTCGGCCTTGACGCCCGCTTCCCACGATTTCGCCTTTTCCGGCTCAAACCCGATGCCGGCAACCGAGCCGCCGGATACGAAGGCGGTCGAATATTTAGCATAGACCATGACATGATCGGACGGCCTGTAATTCACACCCAGAAGGAAGTTAGGCAAAGTCTTTTTGTAATTGAACGGCAGCGATTGGAGTGCACCGGGATTGCCAATCACAAGCTCACCCGATTTATCGTCGTGTGTGACGCGAAAACCGCCCGTCAGGTCGAGCTGGGATGTCACATGAACATCGGCCTGGACATAGGCGGCAATCGACATGGCCCGGTTGTAGGAGATGCCCTGATTGCCCAGCGGTATTACCCCGTTGAATATCGGCGCAAACGACAGCGTATTCTGCATGTTAAGCGGGCCACCCGCCTGATCGCGGCTCTTGAACCAGAGACCGCCCAGGGTGAGGTCGACCAGAGGCGATGTATAATTGACCTGAAGTTCGTCGCTCCATTGCTTGCTGACGCCAGCCGACTGGGATGCGATGACCGAGAATTGCTGGCCGATGATGCCGGCATTGGCAAGACCCGTCGCCACCGCACCGATGGTCGCGGCCTGTGTTGCCTGCGGCGCCTGCGCCAGCCCAGGAATCGTGGAAAAAGCCACGAACGTCGCATACGGCGCCAGCGCCTGCGGCGTGAAGGTCAGCGTGGAAAAACCATCAATCGCCGAAGGAGCAAAAATGCTGGACTGTCGAAAGGCAAAGATATTCTTCACGACGATGCTGTCGGTCGCCTGCCAGGTGGACGTCAGGCTGTGCCCGAATACCGTCTGCTTGCGCGCTGCGGCCCAACTGTTGTTGACCACGTCCGGACGCCGTGCGTCGGACGCAATATTGACGGGATTAGGCTGGCTTGTGACGAGCGCATCGATCAGCGAACCGATGAGCGGCACATTCTTGTCATAACCGACAAGAGCGGTGCCTTCCGGTGTACCACTGTCCTCGTTGCGGTCGAATTTGTAGACCATCTTGAAGCTGTCGCTCGGCTCGAACTTCACGGCAGCAAAATAACTGTTGTTGTCGATTGTGCCCAGATAATAAGGCGACCGCTGAGCGCCCAGGCCCGACGGCGATGCGCTACGGTCAAAGACCTGCCCTGCACCCGCATTGACGATATCGCCACGCCGATAGTTATGCACGAAGCTGACATAGGCGCTGAACGGACCCCATTTGGGCAGGTCCAGGCTCGTGCGCGAACGGAAGCCGCGGTAATTGCTGACGGTGAATTCCTGCTTCACATGCGGCTCGCCGGTGGGGTCGCGTGTAGTGATGCTAACCGCGCCCGCCGTCGCGTTGCGGCCGAAAAGCGTGCCCTGCGGACCACGCAGAATTTCCAGGCGGGTAACATCGGGGAGGTCGAAGATGGAACCACGCGGCGAGCCGATATAGACGCCGTCCAGGTAGATCGAAACTTGCTTGTCCGAACCGGGCACCACGCCATAGCTGACTGCGCCGCGAATGGTAAAGGCCGGGATTTGCACGCCGCCTGCCGATGGACGCACCGAAAGGCCTGGGGCAAGCCCGGACAGATCGTTGACACTCATCACGCGGTTCGCCTGAAGCGCATCACCGGTCAGCGCAGTGATGGCGATCGGCACGTCCTGAACACTCTGCTCGCGCTTTTGCGCGGTGACGATGATTTCCTCGATACCGCTATCGGTGTTTTGCTGCGCCAGCGCAGGCCCGGAAATGAGGAAGGCAGCCGACAAGGCCGTGCCCCCCATGAGGCAGGTACGAGTAACAAGCCTGTTCATAATCTTTCTCCTCCCTAAAATTGTGCCGGACGCGTTGGAGTCTCCGCCCTTTTTGCGTCCGGGCCAGTCAGTCGTCGGGGTTAGGAATTGCGCGAGGGGGAAGGAACCTGATCCAGTTCAAACATCCACCCATACCTTGTACGAAGGTGTTGCATTCCCATTCTGCCCGATCGACGTCCCTTTAAAAGCCGGTATTATGTACGACTTCGGCGCTAATTATCACACAATACACTTGCGTCAATGCATTGATGGCGAATGAGGTGCGATAGCTGGCATGGCAAGGAAATCTGCGGTGAACCATATAATTTGTGGGGTTCAATTCCCCAGAAAGCCAGCGGGCGGTTACCGGAAAAATGTGTAAGGGTAGACCAGTGTCTGGCGGGCCTGAACCGCGCCGGGTTTACCGGAGGCTCCAACTTCTGAGTAAGTGGAGCCGATATGAGCAGAACAACGAACAATTTTGCACCTGAGGTACTCACGGGCAGTGCAGAGGGTGCTGGATCAGGAGGGCGTATCACCCGTCCCGCTGGACCGTCATGGTTTTCTATCGAGGAGAAGATGGGATGCTCAGCGACACACTGAATGAGTGGGTGAAAAGAGGGAGGTAGACAGCGGCAAACGCACGGCGGGCCATCGGTGGGTGGCTACAAGCTACGCCTCACCACCGATTTTCATCCTGAATGTCGCGCTGCAAATGAGGTGTTATCGAAAGTGCAGGAAGGCCACGCCGCGATTATGTAAACCTAAAAACTGTACTCCCCATGCGCGGCCGTCAGACAATAGAATTGCTATGCGGCTACGCTCAGTAGCGCTTCGTCAGTTAACACTCGCCCCTGCTTTGAAGTAGGGTCTCAACCCCGACCGCACCTCGCTGGGCGAAGCCCCCGTGACGCGGCGGAATGAAAAAACGAAACTCGCCCTGGTGGAATAGCCCAAGCGCTTTGCGATGTCCGTCACAGGAAACGCCGTCTCATTCAAAAGGACACGCGCTCGCTCAATCGTTGCCCATTCCACGAACTGCCCAAGCGTCTGGCCTGTAGCAGTCTTAAAAGCACGACCTAGGTGACGTACGGACATTCCGCACAACTCCGCCAGTTCGGTTAATCGCGGAGCGGGACGGTCTGCATAAACACGATCCTCAATGAGGCGTAGCCGCCACGGGGCCAGACCTCCTGCTGAGCGCGAGGGTTCTTCCCGATCAAGTTTCAAGGCCCGGATCAGCGCTATCGCGAGACCATTGATCAGCACTTCTGCTATCGCATCCTGGGCAAAGCCGGGATGCGATATCTCACGATAAATCCTCAGGAGAAACCAATCGACTTCGGGATCTTTCAATCGGAGGCCCTCGGCTAGCGTGTTATCATGCCATACTGGCCGCCGTTTCAAAATTGATTCGATCAGTTCCGGTGCCAAATTACATATCAGTGACAACTGGTTACCGCTACTTCCACCACTTTTCATCGCCATCCCCGGCGGCACGAACCATACCTTGCCAATGTCACCAGAAATGCGATGGTCGCTGTCAAGATAGGCAGCTCTCGCTGGCCCGTCACGGGTGGACAGGCACATATGCAGAAAATAGCTCTCGCTGCTCCAGACATCTGTGGTCGGACGCGCCCAATTGTACCGAACCAAGTGAGCGGCGCCTCCTTTAGACTCCATACGGCCCACGAGTTCGAGCGACTCTTGTGCGCTGCATTTTAGTGCAGCATCCTGCCGAGAAATTAACTCCCTCACTGTCCAATCCCTCTCCATAAACCTTTTGGAGCAGTTTATTGTCAGCCGTCAGGTGGCGCAAGGCGAGTGTCACAGATGGGCGTAAATTTTGCGGGTTTGATCCAACATCGATCAGTCAACGGCATGTCCTTGTGCCATCCCGAGAAGCAATTGCTAAAACCGCGTGCCGACGTTTTGAAGCGCTATGTGCACAGCGGGCAACTGTCCCTATATCGGCTGATATGGAAGCCAGATATCTCAAATTCGGCCAAAATGGCTGTGTTTTTCGTCTGGAACAGTCGCCTTCGAACTCGACACTGATATGACGAAAGGCGTTGTTGACCGACCATCGCGGGCATATTCAACGCTTCGCGGGATGATTGGAACGGTAACGTTTACACCATCGCACTTCTTCTTGGGCACGCAGCAAAAGAACAAGCAGCACTGGAACGAATGGGAGAAATGCAATGTCCACTGATCTGACTGGCGGACTGAATGTTGAGCGCGAATATGTCCTGTCAAAAGCGCCTACCACCCCTGAAATGCGCGATGCGGTCAACATGTGGGTATGGGACGATACTGGCGAAATTGGCTTGCCCAGATTTGCGGTCGAAGCCGTCGCACCGGAATGGGAAACTCACGAAATTCACCTTAGCGTCGGTTTCAAGGATGGACGCCTCCTTCGCAACTGGGAATCGGGACCAGCCCATCCCACCGCAGGCCCAGATGGCCGTCACACCAAATTTGGTGCCGGGCCGCTCGATTTTGAATGTGTCGAACCGTTTCGTCTCTATCTCACCACCTATGACGGAACGGCGAATATTTCGACGTTCGATCGCTTCGTGAAAAGTCCCGTGGATGCGGAAATTGCCTCCCTTTCGTTCAATATCGAGTGCGAGACTGTCGTACCGCCATGGGTTCAAGGAACAATGGGCAAGGCTGCAGCGGACATGATGTCGTCAACTGTCGAAGCCGCTTTTATGGGGGGAGACCGCCTCGAACAACTCTGCCGCGCCAAGGGCACAATCAACGTCGACGGCATTGAAAGGGCGTTTTCGGGCGGGGCTTTGCGCGTTCGGAGGCAAGGTGTTCGGCAGATTTCAGGCTTTTGGGGACATTGCTGGCAGTCCACCGTTTTCCCCAGCGGCCGCGCCTTTGGGTATATCGCTTATCCTCCACGTCCCACAGGTGAACCATCCTACAATGAAGGATATGTCTTCATGGGTAGCGGGGCGCTGATCCCGGCCCGCGTCGTCAGCGCCCCTTGGCTTACCAGTCTTGCGTTTGATGGCGAAGACGTCAGCACTGTCATCGAATCCGATATCGGCACATTCCGCATAGAAGCTCAGACCGTCATGTCTATGCCAACCATCTCACAGTCAGGACTCAACTTTCCGCCGCTCCTGCAGTCCATTGTTCGATATCGTTGGGACGGGGAGGAAGCCTACGGCATGATGGAACGCTCCAACCTACCGCAGAATGTCAGGATGCCCGATTAAAGCGTTCCGGAAGCGGTAAGGCATCACCTGGCCTGCCGCTTCCACGCTACACGAAGAATGACTATCGTTAAAAAATAGTAGGAGACCTTGTCTACATGACTCCTCCCCCTCTCGTTTCGTCATTGACCGCCAGGCAGGAATGGTCCGCCATGTGGCCGATGCCAATCATTGGCATGTTGGGTATCGCTGGCGGAGCAATGCTGGCCTACTCAAGCGGGGTCGTCATGGTCGAAATGACGCGGGCGTTCGGATGGAGTCGGGCCGAGTTTGCGTCCGGGTTCACAATTCAGATGCTTGTAGGGCTGGCGCTTGCACCGGTAGTTGGACGAATCATCTCGCGCATGGGGGCGCGACGAACGGCCCTTTTTGGCATTATTCCCTTTGTCATTGGGTTCTCCTCGCTCGGCTTTGCTAACGGTGACATCTGGCAATGGCGTTTTCTATGCGTTCTGCAAGCGGTCGGCGTCACCTTCATCTCGCCGGCCGTATGGCTGACGGCAATCGTTGGTCGGTTCAACGCATCTCGTGGCCTTGCAATCGCAACGGCTCTAGCCGGGATCGGCATTGCAACTGCAATCTGGCCAATTCTGGCCGCTTTATATGTAAGTGAATTTGGCTGGCGTTTGACCTTTGCGGCTTTGGCGATCAGCTGGGGTCTCGTCCTGTGGCCGCTGTGTTATTTTTGCTTTTTCGGACCGGAATCCATTTCCTCCGTGCCAGAGAGCGGTCCACCAATCTTGCAGACCAATGCTGCTGACAGCGATGCGGCAAGCATTCGAAACATCCTTCTAACACGAACATTTCTTTACCTTTTCCTGGCCGGCATGCTTTTTTCCGTGATTGCGCTTGGCGTAAATCTTCACATGGTGCCGATTATGCAAGGAAACGGGTTCAGCCTGCCGACCGCAGCCAAGATTGCGGGCTTAGCGGGAATACTCACGCTTGCCGGACGAATTGCAGTGGGATTCATTCTCGACCATGTGCCCGCGCGTTGGGTCGGTATAGTCATTTTCCTTCTTCCCGTTGCGTCTTCCTTGCTGCTGCTGAACGGCAACGGCTCACTCTCAATGTCCCTTGCCGCCGCCATCCTGTTTGGCTTGGCGTCGGGGGGTGAGATTGACCTGATTACCTATATAATTTCCAAGAGGCTCCCTGCACATAGTTTTGCGCCTGTATATGCGTCGTTGCTTGCGGTTTTTGCCGCGACCGCGAGCGTGGGGCCGCTCCTCGCGGGCGCCATGTTCGACGCGCGCGGCTCCTATGATAGTTTTCTTATCCTCATCATTCCAATTGCAACGCTAGGCGCGATCCTGATCTGGCTCCTCCCTCCAGTGACAAGGCAGGTCTAGAACTAAGTTTTAACTAGAGCATTTTCGAAGCAGATGGCATCATCTGCTGGCTCGGAAAATGCGGAAAATAAAAGATAAATAGAGCATGGGCCGATCCAGTGAGATCGGATCATGCTCTAGGAAAAAAGCGGGAGTGTGGCGTCAAGGCTCAGCTAAGAGACCATCCTGCATCGATGGACAATGTCTGGTTTGTTACGCGATGGGCGGCAGGAGAAGCAAAGAACAATACGCCTGGCCCCATATCGCGGGCATCAGAAAGGCCAAGCGGCGGCAGGCGCATACCCGGTCCCTCAGGCAATGGGCCTTTGGAGTTGATTGCTCCCGGTGTCAGGACACCTCCCGGCATCAAGGTATTGACGGTAATCCCGTGATGGAGCAGCTCAAGGGCAGTCGCGCGGGTTAGCCCAACCAGCGCCGCTTTGGAACTGGCATAGGCTGAGTGCCCTGTGGTGAGGGCGCCAATGAGCGCACATGACGCGATATTGACAATCCTGCCCCCTACCCCGCGCTCGATCATCGCGCGCGCTATTTCACGTGACATGAGAAATGGTCCGCGCGCGTTAACGTTTAGAAGGCGGTCCCAATTGTCCACTGTCGCATTGATCAATAGTTCGCGATCTTGGAGAGCTGCGTTATTCACGAGGAGCCAAGGTGCGCCATACTGCTTCGTCACCGCTGCGCAGGCATGCACGATCGATGCCTCATCGCCCACATCTAATGCGATATGCGCGGCCCGGTGGCCTGCTGCAGTTAAGATGGCAGCCTGCTCCTGCGCCTTGTCCTCGTTGACGTCAGCGACAATGACCTCGGCCCCGGCTTCGGCTAGAACTTCCGCGATAGCTGCACCAATGCCCTGAGCGGCTCCGGTAACGAGGGCCATACGGCCACTTAGGTCAAATAGATTTTTTGTTGTCATTATAACGTTACCTTATTCCTCTCGCCTACGTGATACCGAGGTCGTCCACTCTATCGCGGCCAGATGCTGACACATTGGATACTGGATCATGGTAATGCAGAGAGGGAAGCACTCAAAACAGAATGATTCACCTGACCCCAGGATGTTATGTCGCAATTTTGCACTTTCGACCTATTTCAGACGGTATACGACCGCAGCACCTCATAGGCGAGCTTGATCAAATGCACTGTCAAACGATCCCACCCGCCCGGATCATGCTCCGTAAACACCACCTGAACCCAGCGCATCGCGACATCGAATTTCGTTACCGATCTTCCAGGTGCTGCGAGCCCCGCGCTACGCAGCACAGTATCACCAAAAGCAGCGAACGTTGCAGCGCCCATGGCCTTCAGGACGGATCGGCGAGGAGGTTCCGATCAGGCTCATGAAGCATCTTCGTCTCCTGCGCGGGCGTCGGTGCTAACCATACGAGAGCATGTGATACATTCTTCGGCATCAACCGAGCGGATGGAAATGTATCACGCTATCGACAACGGATATTTGCAGTAGGCCCAAGAGCGGTGGCCGGCGTCTCGGTATAAGATCCGTTTCGCGGGCGGATCGTAACCGACACCTTCTGAGCACCGCGCTCTGCTTTTAGGATCAGCCAAGCTGACGTCGGCGCCGAGACAATGGTCGCACCCTTGACTTGCGCCGAATAGCCCTGTGGATAATGGCGCGCGGGAATGAATATCTCGGTCGCTGCGCCGGTACACAGTTTTTGTGAACCGACCGGTTTGGTCAAATAGCTAAACTGAATGATCTTCGATGCACGGTCAAAGGTCCATGACTGCGGCGTCCCAGCCGTCAACTGGGGATAAGGGACGACCAAGGCATCAAAGCGGGCAGGCTTGGCATTAGCGTCAGATGCTGGCTTTGATCTATCGATCAAAAGGCTGGTGTGTTCCGCGCCAGGATCTGGCATTCCCCTGTAGGTGTAATAGGTCCACGGAATGAAGCGACTATCAAGGAAGTCCACGAAGGTTGCGTGCTGGCCTTCGTCCTTGCCCAATCGAAAGCCCGTCACAACCAGGGCAACATTAGCGGTTTTCGCGAAATTAGTCGCTGTATTAAGGCTTTGATTTAGCTTTTCGATGAAAGTGCTGGTCGGTAATCCCGCCAAGTCTCCTGGACCAAAATGATAGCTCAGCCCCATATTGGTATCGGCGCTGAAATGCGGGGGCACATGAATGCCTGCCTTGGCGATATCGTCAAGTTTGTAATAGTCGGAAATCTGGAAGAAAATTGTGGGGCCTTTATTGACCTTGCGAACACCGCCACCAACAGTCCGATAAAAGGGTGGCAACCCCTCCCGCTCGAAATTGACCGGTTCATCGAAGAACCGACGCTCTCCCATCTTTACATATTTAAGACCAGGTGCCGGCTCGTGGAAAAGATCGAAGGCATAGATATTATTCTTGCCATTGAGCTTCGACGCCAGCCGCTGCCATGTGCGGGTAAAGTGAGTTAAAGGCTTCACGCCGTCGGCATTTGGGACATCATTATAGAAATTATCCCAAGCCTCGAACTCACCGTCGACGCCGAGATAACGATCGGTAATATTCTTGATACAGAGCTTGTCTTGCCCCGGCTGAATACAGTGGTCCCGGTTCACCGTTGCCCAAAGCGGAGTTCCAAAGCCACCGAACTTTTCGGACAGTGAATTATTCGCAGGACCAATCAATGTCCGTATACCATGCCGCGCCATTTGATCATTCAGCGAGACGACACGACCTAGATAGGCATCATCATATTGGCCAGGCAAAGGCTCAGCTGCCTGCCAGATCCAGTTGATACGAAAGGAGTTGAACCCCTGAGAAGACAGATAGTCCAGATCCTGGTCACTGATGCCTTCCAGAAAGGGCGCCTTTTTTTCGTATAGTGTCAAGCCGTGTAACTGGACGACCCGCCCTGCGGCATCGACGAGCCATTGCCCGTCGTGTGACAGCGGCTGAGCTTTGAGAGGATCGGCGCCTCTGGTGCGTGCTACGCCCTTGGTATCCGTCTGTGCGATTACCGGACAAGAGATTCCCGAGATCAGAGCCGTGAGCGCGATCGCACCCATGACTGCTTGACCGACAGGGGTAGCACGTCTTCCAAAACCGATAATCGCCATCTGCTGTTCGCTCCTCTTGATCAACTTAATGCGAGCCAAAACTGTAGCGCAACGACACGCCCACTTCGCGCGGTGCCGATACCCGCGCTGAATAATAGCCTGTCATTCACGCCGGCTTGAAATGGCGGACTATGGTTCAGGGTGTTGCCTTTTGAAAAGGGGCATTGATCGGATTCGCCGGTGTGATCGGTGGCGACGCATCATTGTATGGCACGCCACTACCGCGCGACTTGGTGATCGCATAACTGATATTTGCGCCTCACGACAGATTACCGATCGATTGCAGATTACCGATCGATTGCGCCGAAATCTCAACCTCGACTCACGGATCCGCGCATCGACGTTCTGGTAGAAAGCCTCGCTCATTAGACCCAGCCTTGCACTAGCGGAAGTATAATATTAAATGCCTTGGGACGTGGTCGGCTGGTTTTTGTAGTCGATCTGGATGATTGATCCATTTATACATAGTCGATGGTCGGCTTGACGCCCGGTTCGTAGGATTTTCGCAGTCTCCGGCAGCGGCACCAGATAGGCTATCGGCAGACATTGTTCGCGATCGTCGGCAGGCCCGAACGATAGCTGCTTCCCGCAGCCGCATAAATCAACAGCTTACCTGTGAACTTGTGCAAGAGCGACACATTGTGAATCATCCGTTATACTGGTCGTCAAACCCCTGAAGAAGGTTTCCCGTACTGGTCGCCACATTGGCGTCGCAAAACCAAACATGATCGCTGCTAACCAGCCCGGCAGAGCAGGGCGTTCCACGCAACGCCGGCAACGATATTGCCACCGATGCCGCAACGCTGGTCTGGACGTTGAGCGTCACAGATATTCGGTCTTCGATATGTCGCAGGCCACCGCTCAGTTCCGTTTCTCGCCAGATGCAGCTCTATATTGCCGTAGAAAAATCGAACTTCTGGGCGAGACTGATATGGTATGGACTCCCAGAGCATAGCGGCTGTTGGATGTCCTGACGACGCCGGGCCGTACCGGGCGCGCCGAATGCCCAGACACAAGGTTTGGCGACTCGATAATCTGCGTGTCGGCGCTGTGCTTCTGAAAATAGCCGATATCATAGCCAAAGAACTGGCTTGGCCTGCGTTCGGACGACAGGCGAATTCGTGGATGCGAAAATAGCTATCAGCAGCGTGATCGCGAACTGGCACACCTGATAATCCGGGAGGAAGTTTGCGGATGGTGGCAAGGTTTAAGAAGCTGGCGCGGGAGCGTGCGCTTTTGTCATGGCGCGTGGCGGTGCGTCGGACTGCTTGAGATGTCCGACCTGCGCTCGATGCGATTGCGATCTCGATAGCGGAGGTAGTCGCAGGGACGTCGAAGCGTATCCCGTCGATCCGCAGCCGCAAATCACCAATCCCTTGCGATCGCCAGGTCTGCCGCGCTTGAAACTTCGTCGAACGCCTCTGGTGAAGGCAAGCACTGGCTGTGGTGGCCGACGGGCGGGCCACCACGACCGGGATCTGTCAGTGGCACTGGATGCACGGCAGCAGGACGCTGATTTGACGAGGGGCCCTGATAAATTAATTTCATACAGTGGCTCAATTCGCTCGACGAGTTGCTGTACGAAATGGTGATTTGGACCATCTTCTTTCTTCTGACCTCTGGAAGATCGTTCGATGGCCCTTCGCCATGATGGATTATGCGGCGACCGACTGGTCCGGGACGACACAGATCAATATGGGCGTTTGGTAATGCCATCATGGCCATTACCGAAGCCTTGTTGATCACGTCGGTCATCGTCTATCTGTTCATTCTGTGAAGCGGGACGATTGGCAGGGGTATGCAATGACCGTCAAAGTATATGCGATCATGGCGGTATCGCTCGCAATCATGACACTACCCACGGTTGCCCGGACGCAGGGGGCAAAGACGAGTTCACCCGCCGAGTTTGCGCGCGCGGTCGATCGTTTGAAACCCGGTCAATGGGTCTGGGCATCGAACATCGCGCCGACGGGGCCATTGCTCGTCTATGTCGACTTGTCCCGTCAGATCGCGACCGTCTATCGCAATGGGGTCAGGATCGCCGTCGCGACCGTGTCGTCCGGCAAGGCCGGTCACGAGACGCCGACCGGCGTTTTCACGATCCTCCAGAAAGACGCCAACCATAAGTCCAGCATCTACAACAGCGCGCCCATGCCCTATCAGCAGCGCCTGACGTGGGACGGCGTGGCCCTCCATGCGGGCGGGTTGCCAGGCTATCCTGAAAGTCATGGCTGCGTGCATCTCCCCTATGATTTCTCGCGGGAACTGTTTGGGATCACCTCGCTTGGTGCGACCGTGGTGATCGCTGGCTCGGCGGTCGATCATGTTCGCACCAGCGACGCCAGCCTGCTCGCCCCCATCGACGCCAAGGGTAATGCGGTTCCGCAAACGTCCCTTGGCACGAAGGATTTCACCTGGACGCCCGAAAAATCTTCTGCGGGACCGCTGACGATCATCGTGTCCAAGACCGACCAGCGCGTGGTCGTTCTGCGCAACGGCACGGAGATAGGGCGCAGCGTCGCGCAAGTGAATGACGATGACCCCGGTTCGCACGTCATTACCCTCACGCGATCCCCCACGGGCATGTCGCGCTGGGTCTATGTCGGACTGCCGGGTCATGACGAGGATGAGGGGCGGTCGCTGGACGAAGCGACGATCAACCGGCTGCGTTTGCCCCGAGCATTTTACGAACGGGTCAAGGCGGCACTGGCGCCCGGCGACACGATCCTCATCACCAATTCGAGCGTTGGCGACGATGGCCATCGCGGCCGCATCACCGTCATGGACGCCGTTGTTCCGATGCCATAATCCTGAAGCCTTTTCCGATATAAATTGTATCTGTCCGTAAGTAAGGGAGCCAGTCCTGTGAGGATGTTTGCCGCCACTTCTTCCGCCATCATGTTATTCACCCTTGTCGGGACCGCCCACGCGCAACCCCCGGCGACGCTGAACGATCTCGTCGGCGCACGCGCCACAGGCGCGGAAACCCAGATGCGCGCACGAGGCTATGATTTCATACGCACCGACAAAAGCGACGACCGCAGCTACAGCTATTGGTGGAACGGTTCGACGCGCCAGTGCGTGACTGTCGTCACAATGAATGGCCGTTATGACTCTATCACATCCACTCCTGCCCCGGACTGTGGCACAGGCGACGATCGGCGCCCGAACGGTCGGGCGAACAATGGCTACCGGGAGGATCGCGGTCGCGACCGGAATGACAGCGGTTACCGACCGTCCATCGGCTATGGCAATCCCTCCAGTCAGCGGCAGTCACCCAGCTATGTCGAGCAAGGGGCACGCTATCAGGTCGGCGGCCGCTATCTCGACCTGGGACTGGTGTGCTTTGGCGACGGGCAACGCCCCGGATTTGCCACCACCTACGGCTGGACATGGAACAGCCGCACCAACCGCTATGATTATGGCAATCGCACCGAGATGACGGGCCAGCAGTTCGACGCCTCGCTGACCATCCAGCTCTGGAGCGGCGGTGGCCGTATCCAGTTGCCGAAGAAGCTGATCCCGCCACTCAACAGCCGTGGCAATAATGGCTGGTGGGATCTGTACGATGTCCAGACCGGCCGGGATGTCATCACCGCAAAATATCGGCTGAACGGTCTCAACAAGCCGGCAATCACCATCAACCGGCGCAGCGGGCAGATCAGCATTCGGGGAATGAACCCCTATGCCTTCCAGGGAAGCTGCGACCTGATCGACGGCAACGACCACCGCCGGTTCTGATTGGCAATTTCGAATGCGCGTTCCTGTCCTGTAAAAAGACCTGACATGATGTGGAAGATATTCACCCTGTCCTTCACCGCTGCCGCGCTGGCGGCGCCTGCCATGGCCCAGCCGCCCGTGCGGTCCGAGCGCGTGCAATTTTCGCACGGCGCTTCATCCACGACAGTGCGCGGGACGATTCGCGGTTATGATAGTGTCGACTATGCCGTCGGCACACGTTCCGGGCAGACCATGACGGTTTCGCTGCGCACGACAAGCCGGTCCGCCTATTTCAACATAGTGCCGCCGCGCGGTGAAGAGGCGATCTTCAACGGCTCCATCAAAGGCAGTCGGTTCGAGGGGCGTCTTCGGGACAATGGCGACTATCGTATTCGCGTCTATCTGATGCGAAACGCCGCACGCCGGGGAGAAACCGCCAGCTTCACGCTCAATGTCGGCGTCAGTGGTCGACCCGAATTCGGCGGCCCCGGTTCTAGCCCCGGCTCCTCTCCCATCGGATCGGGGGTTCCGATCTTGGTGGACAACAGGGCGGCCTTCTGTCGCGGCGAGGCGTCGGCGCATTATGGTGTGCGCCCCGCCTATATCACGGTCGGACGGGCAGTGCCCGACCGTGGCGGCAGCGTCATCGATGGGTCGGCGGATCAGGGCAACAAGGGGACCAAGCGCTTTCGCTGCCGGTTCGATACCCGCAATCGCTTCATCGACGTGATAGCCATCTCAAGAGACGGCTTATGATCCATTGTTCCACACTGCATGGGCCATAGCACCGGCAACGGGCCAAGAACGGCGTCCAGTTCGATCAGACGGGAGCAAAAGGCCGCAGTTGCGCACGCCCTGTGGTCCTGTTGAAAGGCGCACCGGCTGCGCCTGCTGAGCCATTTATGCTGATCCTCGAACCATGCTGCATCCCGCCAGGGCGTTCGTTGCCCCATCTGCGCCACCCGCTGCGTCATCTCAGTATCGAGCGTCCTTAACGCGCTGTCCGTACAAACGAGTTGGTCGGTCGCATAGACGGAATGAGCGCAATCCACAGTTCACTGTTCCACGGGCGGCGCGATGGCGGCAGGCTCGTCCGCATGCCCGGAGACCGCCCCAGCCCCACAAGGCAGGGCCCCAGCCATACCTGCCCAGAAGCGCGCGAACTGCTCCGGCACAAGGGGTTTGCGGGACATTGCTTCGGCCATCATAGCACAGCCTCCAGCTTTTCCGGGCTGTCTATCGTCCTCGTCCACTTTACCGATCCGCCAGCGCGGGTCTGCCTTTTTCAGTAGTGCCATAACGCCGGAAAGATGTTCTGCGCCATAAGTTATATAAATCCTGCGGCACGGTTTGGCGAGGAGCGCTGATGCCAGCATGCGGTGTAATAAATCGGACTGGCCGAAATGGCGGTCAACAGGAAGGTGATGACCACTGCGAATTTCAGCCAGATTCGATGAAAATGTCCTTTGTGAAGGACACCCGCAATCAGCCAGCCGAGGACAGCGGCCAGAGCAACTGCGATCACCAATGTGCGAACCAGAATCAGCGGCGATGCCTGAATGACGAGCGGCAGACTGATGAGGAAAGCAATGCCCACAAGAAACTACAGGATCGTGGAAAGGGGCAGATGCCAGAGGCTTCCGCCTGTTTCGACTTCTGGGCCATCATGCCCCTCGTTCTCCGTGCTGAACACCGCTCCGCGTAGTTATCATGCAGTTGCGCCTTGCCATCTTCGATGCTGTGTAAGCGGTTGGCACCGGCAGCACCTTAATTATGTCATCGACTGTGGATCACGGCCTCCACGGTGACGCTGTTCATTAACGGACGCCCCGCTTCCGCATCGGCAAGGCTTTGCAAAGTGGTCGCGGCAATGCTGCCCAACGCCTCCTCCGTCAGAAAAGCCTGATGCCCCGTCACCAAGACGTTGGGGAACGTCAGCAGGCGCTGGAAATCATCATCCTCGATAATCTCGTTCGACAGATCCTCGAAGAACAGGTCCGCTTCCTGCTCATAGACATCCAGCGCCACACCGCCGATGCAGCGGCTTTTGAGGCCGTTGATGAGCGCACGCGTGTCGATCAGCGCGCCCCGGCTGGTGTTGACGATCAACAGGCCGGGCCGGGCCGCCGCAATCATGGTCGCATTGATCATATGCCGCGTTTCCGGCGTCAGCGGACAATGGAGCGTTACCACCTCACTGGTTGCCAGCAGTTCGTCACGCGGCACATAGCGCACCCCGATAGCCTCCAGCGCGGGATCGGCGACGATGTCGCTGGCGAGGACATCGCATCCGAACCCGGCCTTCAGCGTCCGCGCGACCAGCGCCCCGATCCGGCCCGTGCCGACAACGCCGATGGTGCGGCCATGAAGGTTGCGCCCGATCAGGCCGTCCAGCGCAAAATTATTCTCGCGCACCCGCGCCCAGGCTCTGGCGATATTACGGTCCAGCGCCAGCAGCAGGCCGATGGTGAACTCAGCGACGGCATGGGGCGAATAGGCGGGCACGCGCACCACGGAGAGACCGAATTGCGCTGCCGCGATCAGGTCTACATTGTTGAACCCGGCGCAGCGCAGTGCGACAATCCGCGTGCCGCCCGCCGCCAGTCTCTCCAGCACCGGGCGGTCAAGCCGGTCGTTGACGAACACACAGACCGCCGGAAAGCCTTGCGCCAGCACCGCTGTGTCGACGTCCAGCCGAGGCTCCAGAAAGGTCAGCTCATGCCCATAAGCCTCATTGGCTTGTGTCAGAAAGCGGCGGTCGTAGGATTTGGTGGCATAGACGACGATTTTCATGGCCGGAGACTAATCGACCACCGCCCCTTTTGAAAACGATTATACCCCGTCCACTGCATACTCCGCCTATCACCAGCGATCGCCAAAGGCGGCATTTTTGCGGAGGGGAGCGAGACATCCAATATACGGGCGAGGGTCGGCACGATCTGGCGCATGGTCGATAGTCTTCAGTTCATAGCGCCAATCGGCGAGAGGTTTGGGAAGCGTGATCATGCACCAGCCTAGTCACCTTGCGGCTAAGCAATTCCATGAAGCCTTCTTCGCGATGGTCCTATCATATCCCGACATGGCCAATTGGCCCCTTAAATTTCATGGATGGGTTGGAGGTTGTGGGCGATCCTGCACGCGCAACCGCCAGTCGAACGAAACGGCCATCCATCCGGCAAGGATCATCGCCCTTCATCGATCAGGCGCTCGCCGCCCGGTCGATGACGATGGACGTGCCGGAAATATGGCTGGCCCGGTCCGAGGCCAGGAAGAGGATGAGGTCAGCCACCTCTTCGGGCCGTCCTGCCCGGCCGGTCGTCACCGCCGCCCGGACCGCCTCGGGCGAACCGATCTTGTCATAGATGCGGCAAAGATCCTCGGCCATCGATGTCTCGATCAGGCCCGGCAGCACCGCATTGATGCGGATGTCATGGCCTGCCCTGACCGTCTCCATCGCAGCACTGCGGGTGAAATGGGTTATAGCGGCCTTGCTGGCGCCATAGGATGCCATCAGCGTGTTGCCGCGCAGCGATGCGGAGGAGGACAGGTTGACGATTGCCCCCTTGCCCTGCCGCCGCATGAAGCCCAGCGCCATCTGCATGCCGAGTAGCGACCCTTCGACATTGATCGCAAACGTCTTGTGATAGATATCCAGCGAGGGGTCGCCCACGCTGTCCTTGAGCGACACGCCGGCGCTGTTGACCAGAATGTCGAGTCGCCCGAATGCCGCCTCTATCCTCTGGCCCTCCGCCTGCCATTCGCTGTGGCTGGTGACGTCCAGCGCGTGGGCGACGGCCTTTCCGCCTGCGCTTTCGATAGTTGCGACAGTCGCCTGTGTGCCCTCCAGGTCGCGGTCCAGCGCAACCACGGTCGCTCCGGCGTCCGCCAGCGCGATGGCGGCGGCCCGTCCGATACCCGCTGCGGCACCCGTGACGGCGGCCACAGTATCGGTCAAATCAATCCACGGTTTCAAGCTGATGTCGCCCCTCTCTTCCAAAATGCTGTGATACTATTGCATTTGCCAAATGGGCCACAAGGTCGGACCACGTGTGTGGCCATCTGCTTTGCCGAAGCAAAACGGATGGCCACAATTACAGCTCAGGCAGAAGCCGCATTATCCTCCAGAATGAAGTCCGCCGCGAGGAGGCCTGCCATCATTGCCGGACCATTGGTGTTGCCGGAGACCAGAGTCGGGAAGATAGACGTATCGCAAACACGCAGTCCCTCGACACCGCGCACGCGCAGGCGCGGATCGACTACTGCGGCCTCGTCCACGCCCATGCGCGCGGTGCCCGCCGTATGGAAGCAGGTGCCGCCGATGGACATGGCGCTGGCAAGTATCTCGTCATCTGTCTGGACTGACAGGCCGGGCTTGGTTTCCTCCACCACCCATTTGGCGAGGGCCGGTTGTGCTGCAAGGCGGCGGTTCCACCGCACCGCCGCGACGAACTTCTTGCGATCGATCTCTGCCGACAGATGGTTGACGTTGACGTAGAGGGCGGCGTCCGGGTCCGCCGACTGGATGCGCACCTCACCCTGGCTTTCCGGCCGGGTGAAATAGGTGACGAAGGTGATGCCCGGAAACGGGTCCAGCGCGATATTGCCATTCTTGTCCGTCGTACCGGCGGACAGCGACATCAGGCCGAATTGCAGGTCCGCATGCTCCTGATCGTCAGTGGACTTGGCAAAGCCCCCTACCTCATGCGCCGCATGGCTCATCGGCCCGGTCTTGAAGAGAAAATAGCGCAGCGCAGTGAACGCCGCACGCAGGCCGCTCAACGCCTTGTTCTGGCTGTTGCCACGCACCTTGAGCACAAGGTCGGCATGGCGATGTTCGCGCAGATTTTTGCCGACGTCGGGCGCATCCACCTGCACCTCTATACCCAGCGACTGGAGCAGTGGGGCCGGGCCGATGCCCGACAACTGCAACAGCTTAGGCGTCTGGAAAGCGCCTGCAGAGAGGATGATTTCCCGGTTTGCGCGCACGGACCGCACGCCCGCTGCATCGCGCAACTGCACTGCGACGGCGCGCTTGCCTTCAAACTCGATCTTGAGGGCGTCGGTATCGGTGACGATGTCGAAATTCGGCCGATCCTTCGCCGCGTCCAGGAACGCCTTGGCCGAACTGAAGCGGGCGTTGCGCCAGCGGGTCGTGGGCTGATAGCCAAGACCGCCCTCGCGCACCGCCTTGGGATCGTTCACGTCGCTGACGCGGGCAATGCCCATTTCCTCGCCCGCGCTGATGATGTCATCGAACAGCGCATCGCCCTTGGGATGGGTGGTCAGGTTGAGCGGTCCGCCCGCGCCGCGAAACTCGCCCGCGCCCTGATCGTGATTTTCCAGTTCCTTGAACTTCGCGACGACGTCCGTCCAGCCCCAGCCGGTGCAGCCGTTCGCAGCCCAATTGTCATAGTCCAGCGGAGCGCCGCGCATATAGATCATGCCGTTGATCGAACTGGAGCCGCCAAGCGTCTTGCCGCGATACCAGCGTTCTGTCGGCTGGTTGCTGCCGGTATGAACGTCATATTCCCAGATAACCTTGCTGCCGGGATTGATGATGACGCCGATGCCACGCGGCACATGGATGAAGGGATTCTTGTCCACCGGGCCACTTTCAACCAGAAGCACATTGTTCCTTGGGTCGGCCGACAGGCGATTGGCCAGCGCGCAGCCCGAGGAACCCGCCCCGATGACGATATAGTCGTACCGATCCTTCACCTGTCACATCTCCTTAATATGATTGGTTCGTTTAGTAGCTGCCATCGTACGCCACGGTTAAGAAGGCGCCGCAATATCGTGCTGCCGATACCTGTCGGCCCCTCGCGATCCGTTACATCGGGATGGCAGCTACCCGCGCCTCCGAACCTTTTGCCCTATAACGCGCCAATCCCCGCTTCAGGGTGCAACTGAACCCGCATGCGGCTGACCGTGCATTCGATGATCCTGGCCTCTGCACAGGCCAGCCTGTCGATGAAACGCGCGCGCTCCTCATCGTCCGGCAGGCTGGTCATCGCGGCGAAATCCGGGTTGATGACCACTGTCGCCATGCGCTCCAGACCTGTGACGAGAACGGTCGCACAATCGCGATAGCTGCTGTCCCCCTCCTCCCCCGTCACATCCATCTGCTTGAGCAGCAGCCGGATAAGCGGCGCTGAAATCCGATTCCGATACTCGATCAGACGCATGTCCCGTCCGTCCGCCAGACTGTTACGCATCTGAAGGAGACGGGCATGGCTCTGCCAGAAATCGAAATGCGCGCGGACGAAAGTCTCACAGCAACGGGAAAGATCCGCATCGGGCCAGCGTTCACGCAGGCATTGCATATAGGGAAGATCCTGCTCGTCCACCGCACGGCGCAGCGCCGCAAGCAGCAATTCGCCGAGGTCAGGGAAATAGAGATACAGGTTCGACATACGCACGGACGCCGCACGCGCCACCGCGCTTAGAGTGATAGGCGCGTCATCATCGGACTCCACCAGACACAGCATGGCCTTGACGATGCGTTCGCGCGTGCCCAACCCCTTTGGTCCCAGCCGCTGGCCGGACAGATTATGGGTCGCATCCTCGCAGACGCTTTCCATATTTTGGCGACCCATGTGCTGGCGACCTTGTGCGGCGTTCATTCCTGCACTGCCTATCTTGCTAAGGAGGGGGCCGGATGGACCAGCCCCTCTCCGTTTTTCAAACGTCCGTTCAGGCGCCGATCGCGATTGCCTTGGTTTCGAGATATTCGTCAAAACCCTCGATCCCCCACTCCTTGCCGATACCGCTCTGCTTGTACCCGCCAAACGGCAGATCGACCGCGATGGACATGCCGCCATTGATGCCGACAGTGCCGGTGCGGATGCGCCGCGCGATACGCAGGGCACGCTCGCGGTCGCCGGACGTCACACCGCCCGACAGGCCGAAGTCGCTGTCATTGGCAATGCGGATCGCGTCCTCGTCATCCTCGAACGGAATGACGACCAGCACGGGACCGAATATTTCCTCGCGCGCGATGGTCATGTCGTTAGTGACATCAACGAAGCAGGTCGGCTCCACGAACCAGCCACTACCCTTGTCAGTAGCGATTTTGCCACCCGCGATCAGGCGCGCGCCTTCCTTCTTGCCCGCCTCGATATAGCTCATCACCCGATCGCGCTGCCGCTCGGAGATCAGCGGACCCATGACATTCTGCGGATCGTCGAAACTGCCCCAGGCCTGCGAATAGCCCTGATAGGTCGCTTCCAGTACCGCAACTGCCTCGTCATAGCGGCTGCGCGGGACGAGCAAGCGGGTGATGGTGGCGCAACCCTGTCCGGCGTGGAAACAGACGATCGACTGCGCGACCGCAGTAGCGAAATTGGGTGCATCCTCCAGCACGATACCCGCTGACTTGCCGCCGAGTTCGAGAAAGACGCGCTTCAGCGTATCCGCGCCCTTTTCCATGATACGTTTTCCCACGCCTGTCGAGCCGGTGAAGCTGATCAGGTCGACGCGCCTGTCGGTGGTCAGCATTTCGCCCAGCACGGCCGGTTCCTTTCCGGTTACCACGTTCAGCACGCCCGCCGGGAAGCCGACTTCGTCCGCCAGTTCGCCCAGAATGGCGCTGAGCAGCGGCGTGTCGGGCGCAGGCTTCACGATCACCGTGCAACCCGCCAGCAGTGCCGGGATCACCTTGCCCACCGTGATGTAGAAAGGCACGTTCCATGGCGTGATGACGCCAACCACGCCCGACGCCTCCTTCACCAGCAGCCGCTCGCTGGTGATGCCCCATACGACGCGATCGCCCATGGGCTTTTCCCACTCGATCTTGTCGAAAATCTCGAAGAGCGGGTCGATGAAGCTCAACGGGCCATCGACCTGCGCCATGACAACGGCAGCCAGCCCCGATCCGGCCTCGTGCCGCGCCAACTCCGCAAGACGATTACGATTGGCTTTCAGTTTCTCGCCCAGTTTCCACACCAGTTCGCGGCGCAGGGCATGGTTGGTCGGCCAGTCGGTCGCATCGAACGAACGACGGGCAGCAGCAATCGCCTCCTCCATGTCAGCAACAGAAGCGTCGGCAGCATGGCCGACTACTTCGCCCGTCCACGGGCTGATATCTTCATATGTCGCGCCGCCAGCCGCGTCACGCAGATTGCCATCGATATAGAGTTTGCCATTGGGAAACATCGTCATCAGAAAATCCTCTCGTAAATCAGATCAGTTGACCGGGCGGGCCTGGAAGGTGACGAGGCCCAGCTGCACATCGGCCGGTGCGTCGATGACGGTGCGGAAAATGTGCACCGTCGACTGATATTGGGAGACGCCGCGCGTCATGGGGTTGATGCCGCGCTTCAACGCAGCCTCGAAGAACCGGGCGCCGGCGACCGGATCAAATTCGGCAGAGCTTCCCGGACCCATCATCTGACCTGCGCGCACGGTCGTCACGCGGATGCCCTGCTCCTCAAGCTCCCGATTGAGATCGCGGGTGAACTGCTCCACCCCCGCCTTGGTCGCCTGATAGACGGTAAGGTGCGGGAACTGGACTTCGACCGATTCCGAAGTGACGTTGATGATATGGCCACCCTTGCCCAGCAGGGGAATTGCCGAACGGGCGCAGAGCATCGGACCGGCCAGATTGGCGAGAACGCCGTTGATGATCTGAGCGTCGGTCGCCTCCTCCAGCACCAGCATCTCGAAGATGGCAGCGTTGTTGATGAGCACGTCGATCGTCTCATAGGTCCGGCCGATTTCCGCGAAGGCCGCACGGACCGAGTCAGGCGAGGTGACATCGCACTGCACCGCGAGCGCGTTTGCGCCAATCCCGGCAGCGACTTCTTCGACTTTTGAAAGCGTGCGACCCAGCAGGACGACCTTGTCGCCATCCATTGCGAACTGTTGCGCCAGCGCCCGGCCCAAGCCGCCATTCGCGCCCGTAATCACTATCACCTTGCCAGACATAAGATCTGTATTCCTTAGCTGCATATTGGAAACGGCCCATTGTGGTCAGGGCGGGCCACCTGCCCCTTGAACCGATCAGCCCCGGCCGGGATAGGGCGACCAATCACCGGCATAAGCGATCCCACCCGGCCAATATTCCGGGCCACTGATCTTCTTGAAATAGTGGACCGTCCGCGCCAGCGACCCCGCGCTCGACCGCGGCTCCATGGCGATGCCACTGGGGCTTTTGCCCAGCGCGCGCATGCCGAAATCGGTGACGGTAAAGGCCAGATCGTCCGTCTGCTGGCCGGTCATCACCAACTGGTCGCCGATGCAATGGCGCCGCGGTTCGATCTGAAGCGGCGACAGGGCGCCAATCTTCATGCCCACATTACCGGGGCAGTTGGACACCTCCACGCTATGGACATCCGTGTACCAGGTCAGCCACTCGTCGAAACGGCCGGGCGTATAGTTGGCGAGGATGATGTTGAGGCCGGAAAGCGGCTTGTCCTGCTGCCAGTTGGGGCTGGCCTTCCAGTCGAAATAAAGTTCGTAGCTATAGAGCCGCTCGGTATCGTCGTCGGCAATCAGGCCGCTATCGCGGGCGGTGGCAATCAGCGGGCCTAGTGCGGGCAGGTCGATCCGTGGATCGGGCAGGTCGAAGTCATAGACGCTGAGGTAACGCCACGGCTGTGGCACGTCGGGCATGATCTGTTCCGGCGTCACTTCAAAGCGGTCGGCCGCGATCAGGCCGCGCAGACCCTTCAGCGCGTCACGATGCGGGCCATCGAACCAACGCGCATAATCATCGGTCCGTGACTCCGGCACATTGTGCAGATGGATGGTCGTATAGAGCGCCAATTCGCCTTCCCTCTCGATCCGGTTGCCGACTTTCGTCCGGCGGCGAGAATATCTCGACCCCCACCCCTGCAACGCAATAAGCCATGTGCAATATGGCTTGTATGATATCGACTTGGCCAGATGTCCCCCCGAACTATCGTGGGGGCGGAGAATGGCAGGCAGCAGGCGACAGCCATTATGCGCGCGGCGAGGCAATCGTCCCCGCCACCCCCAATGGTCGGAATACCTCATATCCCAGCACAGGGGTAAATTAACCAGTTCACCCGGAGCGCCTGCTGTTAGCGCCGGGACGATGGACGGCGCACAGCCATCCTCTAATGCGACACAAGCATTGCATTATATGCTCCAGCGGCTAATGCACCGAGATAGCATCAGCGGAAAGAATCCGCGTCCGATACCCGGCCCCGCGGGCCGATATGGAACCATTTGAAAGAACGGACCCAGAACAATGACGGGATCAGGTGAGGTCGTAACACTGAAGGCATTGGTCGCCGGAGATCCGAAGGTTCTCGACGCGCATCTGTCGCAACTCGACCCTGTCCCCCTGCTGCTCGTCTACACACATCTGTCGGGTGACGAGACGCTGCTCGAAAAATTCCGCCCGCATATCAAAGGTGCCTGGAGCTTCGAGGTGGAGGTGCCCGAAGACCTCAAGGCAGAGTTGCGCGCCAAAACGATCGCCACGTTCCGGGACTATGCCGCGAACGACCGGCCCCTTCCCCGGGCGCCGGACACGGACCAACTCCAGCGCATGTGCGACGTGGCGGTCGGCCAGCATGTGCCGTCCGAATATCTGCCGATGGTGCTGGAGGAGCTGAACTTCGACCAGACCGACGCCAAGTCCGTGCGCTGGCGCAAGCCCGTATCCCGGGAGACGCTGGACAAATATCATGTGCTGGTGATCGGCGCGGGCTATTCCGGCCTTGCCATGGCGATCAAGCTGAAGGAAGCGGGCATCCCCTTCACCGTCATCGAGAAGAATGACGATGTCGGCGGCACCTGGTACGAGAACACCTATCCGGGCGTCGCTGTCGACACGCCCAATCATTTCTATTCCTACTCGTTCCGCACATCTTCCGACTGGGACCATTATTTCGCCCAGGGACCGGAGATCATCAAATATATTCGGACCGTTTATGCGGAGTCGGGCGTCAAGGACCATATCCGCTTCGAGGAAGAGGTCGTCTCCGCCGTCTGGAACGCGGACACGGCGCACTATGCCGTCACCCTGCGCCGCAAGGACGGCAGCGAATATGAGATGCAGGCCAATGCGGTGGTCAGCGGTTCCGGCCTGCTCAACCGCCCGTCCATTCCCGCCATTCCGGGCATGGACATGTTCAAGGGACCGATGTTCCATTCGGCCCGCTGGGACCATGGCGTCGACCTGACCGGCAAGCGCGTCGTGCAGATCGGCACCGGGGCCAGCGGCATGCAGATCGGCCCGGCCATTGCGCCCCAGGTCGGCCAGCTCACCATCTTCCAGCGATCGCCCCATTGGGCGCGCAAGAATCCGCTGCTGTTCGCGCAAGTCGAGGACGGAGTGAAATGGGGTCTGGAGAACATCCCCTTCTACACCAAATGGTATCGCTTCCAGCTGCTCTATGCGACCTCGGACGGCGTGCTGCCCTTCCTGCGCAAGGATCCCGAGTGGGCCGAACCGGAAACCTCGCTCAACGCCACCAACAAGGCACTGCGCGAACAGCTGATCGAGCATATGCGCTCCGAACTGGGCGGCGACGAGGCGCTGCTGGCCAAGGTCACGCCGTCCTTTCCGCCCTATGGCAAGCGCATGCTGCGCGACGGCAACTGGTTCCGCACGCTGACCCGCGACAATGTGGAACTGGTGACGAGCGGCGTGGACCGGATCACCGCGACCGGCGTGGTCGACAAGGACGGGGTGGAGCATCCCGCCGACGTCATCATCCTGGCGACGGGGTTCAAGGCCCAGGCCCCGCTTTATCCGATCGACATCGTGGGCACCAACGGCTCCATCCGCGACCATTGGGGCGAGGATAATCCGCGCGCCCATCTCGGCATCACCGTGCCGGAATTCCCGAACCTGTTCATCCTCTACGGTCCCGGCACCAATGGCGGACATGGCGGCAGCGCGGTGTTCAACAGCGAATGCCAGGTCCGCTACACCATGCTGGGCCTGCGCGAGCTGATCGAGCGCGAGGCAGCCAGCATCGACGTCCGCAAGGAGCCGTTCGACGACTATCAGGCCAAGGTGGATGCCGAACATGCCCAGCTCGTCTGGACGCACCCCGGCGTCAAGAACTGGTATCGCAACAAGGACGGCCGGGTCGTGACCAATTCGCCCTGGCGGCTGTGCCATTATCGCAACCTGACCGCCTCCTTCGATCCCGACGAATATGTCATCACCCCCAGCAAGGTGGATGCAAAAGCATGAGCCTGACCCCCCTTCTCTCCCCCCGCTCCATCGCGGTCATCGGCGCGTCCGACAACAAGTCGCGCATCGGCGGGGTGCCCGTCGACCTGCTGATCCGTGCGGGTTTCGACAAGGTCTATCCGGTCAATCCCAAGAGCGAAACCGTCCAGGGCCTCACGGCCTATAAGAGCATCGAGGATGTGCCGGAGGTCGTGGACCTGGTCATCGTCGCGGTGTCGGCCGATGCGACGCTCGACCAGCTCGAACGCGCCCATGCGCTCGGCATCCCTGCCGCGCTGGTCTATGCATCGGGCTATGCGGAGACCAATGAGGAAGAAGGCGCGGCCAAGCAGGAGGCGCTGGTCGCCTTCGCCAACCGCAGCGGGATGAAGGTCGCCGGTCCCAATGCGATGGGCAATGCCAACTTCACCACCCAGACCTTCACCACCTTCGGCCAGTCTTTCCAGCCGGGCGAACCGGCGGGCAACACCGCGCTGCTCACCCAGTCGGGCAATATGTGCGCGACCGTATTCCGCATGGCGAAGCGCGCGGGCGTGACGTTCAGCCATGTCATCAACACCGGCAATGAGGCCGCGGTCGAGTTCAGCGACTATCTCGATCATCTCGCCGACGATCCCGATACCAGCTCGGCAGTCTGCTATATCGAGGAACTGCGCAACGGCCCGAAATTCCTCGCCGCCGCCGCCAAGTTCCGCGCGGCGGGCAAGCTGCTGGCGGTGTACAAGGTCGGCGCGTCGGAAAAGGGCGCCGAGGCGACCCGCTCCCACACCGCGGCCCTTGCGGGCGACAGTGCGGCCTATGATGCCGCCTTTGCCCGCGCCGGGGTTGCGCGGACCAGCGAACTGGGCGGCCTCGCCGATCTCGCCTATCTGCACACGCTGGGCGGAAAGATCGGCGGCAGCAATTGCGCGATCCTCTCCATTTCGGGCGCGGCGGGCGCGATCCTGTCCGACGCGCTCAGCCTTGCCGGCGGCGACGTGCCGAGTTTCCCCGCAGATATTCAGGCGGGTCTCGACGCGCAGATACCGGGGCATTCGATGGTGTCGAACCCGGTCGACCTGACCGGCAATATCGTCAACGGCAACGACTTCCTGTCGGAGTGCATCAAGCTGGCGTTGCAGCCGGACGACATCGACGTCGTGCTGCTGTACCTGCCGGGCAATTTCCTGACCAGCGCGCTCGATCAGGTCGAGAAGGCGGCGGCGGCGACGAACAAGGCGCTGATTGTCATCGACACATTTGCGTTGGCCGATCAGGCGCGGCTGGCGAAATCGGGGATCGGCTATTTCGACGATTTCGATCGGGCCGCGCGCGCGATTGCCGCTTATGGCAAGTGGAAGAAGGCGGGGGGTGGCACGGGTTTCATATCTCGGGCGACCGGTGCGGCCAACGGGCGCGCGGCTTGGCCGGCCTTCCCAACAGACCGCAACGCCCTGTCGGAGACGGAAGGCAAGGAGGCGCTCGCGGCCTTTGGCCTGCCGGTCGTGCATGATGCGCTGGTCAACAGCGTTGACGATGCCCGCGCCGCCGCCGCGCAGGTCGGTTTCCCGCTGGTCGCCAAGCTGGTCAGCCCCGATGTCGCGCACAAGACCGAACATGGCCTGATCCGCCTGTCGATCCGCGATGCAGACGCCGCCGCCACCGCCTTTGAGGAGATGATGGCCAAGGCGCAGACCATGAACGTGCAGATCGACGGCGTGACGCTGGAGCCGATGTTGCAGGGCGGCGTCGAAATATTGACCGGCGTGACGCGCGATCCGGTGTTCGGCTGGATGCTGACCGTCGGTCTGGGCGGCATCTTCACCGAGCTGATGAAGGATGTGCAGCACCGCCTGCTGCCCGTCGACGCGGCGGGCGCGGAGGAAATGCTGCGCAGCCTCAAGGGCTTCAAGCTGCTCGACGGCTATCGTGGCGCACCGCCCGCCGATGTCGCCGCCGCCGCCGCCGCCATTGCGGCGCTGGGCGACGCGGTGCTTGCGGGCGGCGAGCGTCTGCGCGAGGTTGAGGTCAATCCGCTGCTCGTCCTGCCGCTGGGCAAGGGCGCGATCGCGGTCGATGCGCTGGTCCTGCTCAACGAACCCGCGCCGCATAAAGTGGAGGAAGTCGCATGAGCGCCGATGATCTGGTCGAACCGCAGAAGGTCGATATCGTCTATGAGACGGAGGAGCCGGTCCGGTACGAGGTGATCGACACCGTCGCATGGATCACCATGAACCGGCCGCAGTTCAACAATGCCCAGAACGGCCAGATGACCTATGCGCTGGACGACGCCTTCCTGCGCGCGGTCAATGACGATGCGGTGCGCTGCATCGTGCTGGCGGGCGAGGGCAAGCATTTCTCCGCCGGGCATGACATCGGCACGCCGGGCCGCGACCTGCACAAGGATTTCGACCGGCGCTTCATGGTCCCCGCCCATACCAACAAGCCCGCCGCCGAATTGCTCTACACCCGTGAGAAGGAGCAATATCTGGGCATGTGCCGCCGCTGGCGCGACGCACCCAAGCCCACGGTGGCGATGGTGCAGGGCGCCTGCATCGCGGGCGGGCTGATGCTGGCCTGGGTCTGCGACCTTATCATCGCGTCTGAGGACGCCTTCTTTCAAGATCCGGTGGTCCGCATGGGCATTCCCGGCGTCGAATATTTCGCCCACGCCTATGAGCTGCCGCCGCGCATCGCCAAGGAGTTCCTGCTGCTGGGCGAGCGGATGAGCGCGCAGCGCGCCGAACAGTTCGGCATGGTCAACCGGATCGTCCCGCGCGAGCAGCTGCGCGAGGAAGTGACGGCGGTCGCGGCCAAGCTGGCGGCCCAGCCGCGCCTTGGCGCATGGCTGACCAAGCAGGCGGTCAATCATGTCGAGGAATTGCGCGGCAAGCGCACCGCGATGGATGCCGTCTATCATATGCACCATTTCGCCCATGCCCAGAACGACCTGACCACGGGAAACTCCATCGGTGGTCTCGACGGCAAGGCCATGGCGAAGGAAAACAAGAAGCAGGCTGGCGAGTGAACCTCCACTATACCGACGAACAGCGCGCTTTCCGCGCAGAGGTCCGCAACTGGCTCGAAGCCAATGTGCCGACGGAACGGCTCGAATCCTTCGACCTGACGCGGGAGGGATTCGAGGCCCATCGCGACTGGGAGCGCAAGCTCAACGACGGTCGCTGGGGCATGGTGACATGGCCGGAGGAACTGGGCGGGCGCGACCTCGACCTGATCCGCTGGCTGATCTTCGAGGAGGAATATTACCGGGCGAACGCGCCGACACGCGTCAACCAGAACGGCATCTTCCTGCTCGGCCCCACCATGATGGAATATGGCACGGACGAGCAGAAGAAGCGTTTCCTGCCGTCAATGGCCGCAGGCGACATCATCTGGGCGCAGGCATGGTCCGAACCGGGCGCGGGCAGCGATCTGGCGGGCGTGCGCGCGACGGCGACACGCGATGGCGACCATTATATCCTGAACGGCCAGAAGATATGGTCGAGCCGGGCGACCTTTGCCGACTGGGCATTCGGCCTGTTCCGCGAACCGGGCAGCGAGCGGCACAAGGGCATGAGCCTTGTCCTCTTCCCGCTCGACGCGCCGGGTATCACCCGTCGCCCGATCGCGCGGATGGATGGCGAGCTGGTCTTTGCCGAAATCTTCCTCGACAATGTGCGCGTCCCCGTGACCGACCGTCTGGGCGAGGAAGGCCAGGGCTGGAGCGTCTGCATGGCGACCGCCGGGTTCGAGCGCGGCCTGCTGCTCCGTTCGCCCGCCCGCTATCAGGAGGCGGTCCGCAAGCTGATCGCGCTGTATGAAGCGCGCAAGGACAGCCTGCCCGCCTCCGTCGGGGAACGTGTCGCGCAATGCTGGATGGATGCGGACGCCTATGCGCTGGCCATCTACGCCATGTGTTCGCGGCTGGTGTCCGGCGGCAAGATCGGCCCGGAATCCTCGACCAACAAGATATTCTGGTCGGAACTGGACATCAACCTGGCCCAGACCGCCATGGAGATATTGGGCGACGAGGCCGAACTGATGCCCAGCGCACCCGATGTCGCCACGCTGGACGACTGGCTGGCCTATTATATCTTCGCCCTCTCCGGCCCGATCTATGCGGGTTCCAACGAGATCCAGCGCAACATCATCGCCGAGCGCATGCTTGGCCTGCCCAGGGCCTGACGGACATGGAATTCGCCTTTACCGAGGATCAGATCGCGATCACCGAAGCCGCGCGGGACATGCTGGTCGACACCTGCACCCCCGCCGCGCTGCGTAAACTGCTGGAAGCCGAAACCGGCACGGGCCGGGACGAGGATCGCTGGTCCACGATCCGCGACATGGGCCTGCTGGGCATACTCGCGCCGGAAAGCGCGGGCGGACTGGGCATGGGCCTGCCCGACTTCATCGGCGTGGCGGAGGCGGCAGGCTATGTCGCGCTGCCCGAGCCATTGGTGGAACAGGCGGGCATCGTGGTGCCGCTGCTGGCCGAGATCGGGCAGGATATCGCACTGGCCAAGGTGCTGACCGGCCGCACCATTGCCGTGGGAGCGCCCGGCCGCCGTTTCGTGACCGATGCCGATCAGGCGGAGAAGCTGCTGCTGGCCCATGGCGACGCGGTGCATCTGCTGGACGCAAAGGATGTGGTGCTGACCCGGCAGGAGGGTTTCGACCCGTTCCGCCGCCTGTTCCGCGTCGACTGGACCCCGAGCGATGCGACCCGCGTGGCCTCCAGCTGGGGACAGGCGCTCGACCGGGGCGCCGTGCTGGCCGCCGCGCAGCTCATCGGGCTGGCGCAGCGCAGCATCGACATGGCCGTGGCCTATGCCAAGGACCGTACCCAGTTCGGCAAGCCGATCGGCTCCTATCAGGCGGTCAAGCACCTCATCGCCACCGCGCAGGTGAAGGTGGAGTTCGCCCGTCCGGTCGTCCATGCCGCCGCCGCCGAACTGGCGCTGGGCACGCTGGCGTCGCAGGCGCGGGTCAGCCATGCCAAGATCGCGGCGGGCGACGCGGCGGACCTGGCCGCGCGCACCGCGGTGCAGGTGCATGGCGCGATGGGCATGACATGGGAGGTGGACCTGCATTTCTTTCTCAAGCGCGCCCTTGGCCTGCGCGCCGACTGGGGCACGTCCGCCCTGCATCGCGCGCGGGTGGCGCAGCGGATCGGGGCCTTGCCCACGGGTCCGGCGCTGACCTTTGCCAGCGAGCTGGCCGCGCTGTAAGCGCCCCGGTTCGCCGGAACGACGATAGCCGATCCCGCCTGAAAGCGGGGCGGACAGGAAAAGGCCCGGCGCTACCGGTGCAGGAGAGAAGCGATGTCGGGACGAATGGACGGACATATGCGTGCGGAGTGGCAGCGACACTGGCCTGTCGTCCTTGCCGCGACCGGCGGCGTCGCGCTGTCCACCGTCAACGCCTATTCCATCGGCCTGTTTATCGAGCCGCTGGAAAAGGCGTTCGGCTGGAGCCGGGCAACCATCTCCCTCGGCCCCGCGCTCACCGCGCCGCTGGCGATCATCATGGGACCGATCGTCGGCGGGGCGGTCGATCGCTTCGGTCCGCGCAGGCTGGGCCTGTTCGGCGCATTCAGCCTGATCGGCGTCAACCTGCTGCTCAGCCTCGTCGGCCCGGCGCTCTGGTCCTGGTGGGCGGTATGGTCGCTCATGGCGATCGCCAACCTGTTCATCCAGCCGACGATCTGGACGTCCGCGGTCGCAGGCTATTTCGCCAGGGGGCGGGGCCTGGCCCTTGCCCTGACCCTGTGCGGCAGCGGGCTGGGTTCGCTGATCACGCCCTTTCTGGTCTATGAGCTGATCGAACGGTTCGGCTGGCGCTTCGCCATCGTGGGACTGGCCCTGTTCTGGAGCCTGCTCGTCCTGCCGCTCATCTTCTTCTGCTTCTCCAGCGTCCGCGACGAGGAGCGCAAGGGCGTACGCGCGGGTGGGCCGAAGACGGAATATGTGCGCGTGCCCGTCCGTCACCTGATCCTCTCGCGCCATTTCTTCCAGCTCGCCATCGCGGGCTGGCTGGTCGCCTCGGTCGTCCTGTCGCTGGTGCCCAACCTGGTCCCGCTGATGACATGGTCGGGGATAGAGCGGGGCGAGGCGGCCGGGATCGCCGCGCTGCTCGGCATCTCCTCGATCGGCGGGCGGCTGACCATCGGCTTCCTGCTCGACCGGCTGCATGGCCCGCGCCTTGCCGCCATCGCGGTGTGCCTGCCCATCGTCGCCAGCCTGCTGCTGCTCGGCTTTCCGGGGTCCGGCGCGGCGGCGGCGGCGGCCGTCCTGATATTGGGCGTCGCGCTGGGGGCGGAGCTGGACCTGATCGCCTATCTCACCGCCCGCTATTTCGGGGTCCGCAGTTTCGGCCTGATATTCGGGAGCATTG
Source organism: Sphingobium sp. (assembly GCA_036384115.1). GTDB lineage: Bacteria > Pseudomonadota > Alphaproteobacteria > Sphingomonadales > Sphingomonadaceae > Sphingobium. Next base: position 19,915 of record DASVMZ010000035.1, on the reverse strand, counting down.
GTGGCCTCATCACGCTGGGCGGTGCGCTCGGCCCGCTGTTCGTCAACATGGTCTATGACGCCACCCACTCCTACGCACCGGCGCTCTGGGCCTATGTTCCCATGTGCATCACCTCCGCGCTGCTCTTCCTGTCGCTGGGCCGTTATCCGGTGGACGATCCCGATGGGGCGACCCAGAACGCCGCCGCGCCGAACGCACCATGCCTTCCGGCATGATGCCTCCCCGCCCCGGACACCATGCCTATCGCCGGGCGAGGAACACCGTCTGATGCGCGGTGCCGATCATGCCGTCCCGGTCGCCGAGCCGACTGAGCGCAAGGCCGGCGCCATTGCCCGCACTACCGCTCGTCGCGTCGACCAGCAGCCAGTCGCCGCGCGGCAGGCGGCTCAGGTGAACGGAGATGTCGAGGTTGGCCAGCGTCCACTCCTTCGTCGGGTAGAGCGCCGAAATGCCCGCGCCGAAATCCGCCAGCATCGCGACGGACTCCAGCGGCGAACGCTGCGTGCCCGCCACCACGGGATGGAGGAAGCGCAGCCACCAGGCGTCCTGCCCCGCCACCCGCGGCTCGTTCAGCAGGATCGCCTCGATCATCGCGCCGGGCCGGACCATGCGCGCCTCACCGGGAAAGGCGCGGGTCAGCGGCGCGTCGCTGGCGGGCGTCTCCTCCATACGCAGACGCAGGACGCTGGCCTGCACCCAGGTTCGCCCGCCGGAGGTCAGGGCAACCGACAGGAGCTGGACCCGCCTGCCGTCGCGCACCACGCGGACCTCGGCCGCCAAAGGCTCCATCGGCACCGTGCCGAAAATGTCGATGGTCAGGCGCGCGACATGCATCGGCACCGGGGACGGAACCGTCCCCACCAGATGCCCGACCAGCCCCGCCAGCGGCACGCCGCCGATGCTGCGGCCGTTCCACGGGCTGACGCCAAGGCCGGTCGGCACATACAGGCCACCCTCCGCCCTGAAATAGGCGCCATCCTCCTGCAATCGCTCAGGCTGTTCGTCCGACTGCATTCCGCTTCATCCTCTTGCTGCGGCGACCATTCGGCCGCCCGTCGATGGAGCGGACCTTATCAGAAGCGGATCGGGAGGCGCGACCACCCGCGAAAATCCGTGGCCACGATATGCAAGGCGCGGGCGGATGCGGGCCAACCCGTGCAAGCGCCAGCCTCCCGGCGCGCCACCCCCCGCAATCATCGTCGGCGCGATGACGGCGGCCGCACCCTTGCCGTGAGCAGGTGCACATGTCTCAACAGCGGCAACAATACCCATTCATCGGAGACAGTATGAAGATCGATTCCTCCCTTGCGGCCGTGGTCACAGGCGGCGCTTCCGGCCTTGGCCTGGCAGCTGTAAAAGCCTTTCGCGCGGCAGGTGCCAAGGTCGCCATCTTCGACCTGAACGAGGAGACAGGTGTAAAGGCCGCAGCGGAAACCGGCGCGATCTTCGTCAAATGCGACGTGCTGTCCGACGAAAGCGTTGACGCCGCCTTTGCCGAGGCGCGCGCGCAGCAGGGACAGGAGCGCGCGCTGGTGTGCTGCGCGGGTGGCGGCAATGCGATTTCCACGATCAAGAAGGACAAGGAGACCGGCGCGATCACGGTATTCCCGACCGACAAGTTCGAGTTCGTCGTGAAGCTGAACGTCGTCGGCACCTTTCGCTGCGTCACCCGCGCGGCGGCGGGCATGGCCACGCTGGAGGAGATTGACGGCGAGCGCGGGGCCATCGTCAACACCGCATCGGCGGCGGCGACGGACGGCCAGATGGGCCAGGCGGCCTATTCGGCGGGCAAGGCGGGCATCGTCGGCATCACCCTGCCCGTCGCGCGCGACCTTTCGCGCTTCGGCATTCGCGTCAACACCATCCAGCCAGGCATTTTCGCCACACCCCTGATGCTGTCGGCACCGCAGGCGATGATCGACACACTGGGCGCGGCCGTGCCCTTTCCAAAGCGCCTGGGTGATCCGTCGGAGTTTGCCAGCCTGGCGCTGGAGCTGGTCCGCAACGGCTATATGAACGGTGAGACGATCCGGCTGGACGGCGCGATCCGCATGCAGCCACGCTGACCGCGCTGGCGGCGGCGGCGGCCCATTGCCCCCTGCCGCCGCCCCGCCCTGGTGTCGGCGAGGATCGCGCAGACGAGGGTTTTTCGCCCGAATGATGGAGGAATGGAGTGCCAGACAAGCCGGCGAATGTCCCGGGTTCCGCCCGTCAGAAGGCAAGCCGCAAGACCACCACCGCGCCGCGCAACCAGGCCGGCCGGCCCACGCTGGCCGAACTGGAACGGCGCAAGACCATCGTCATGGAGGTGGCCACGCAATTGTTCGTGGCGCAGGGCTATTCCGAGACCTCGCTGGTCGATATCGCCAAGCGGGCCGGTGTCGCGACGCGCACCCTCTACCAGCATTTCGGCGACAAGGAGGCGATCTTTCGCGACGTGGTGTTCGCGCGCCGTGAATCCGGCCTGATGCCCCTGTCTCATCCTGTCGTCGGGGCCACATTGTACGAAGTGCTGGAGCATGAGGCCAAGATATTGTTCGCCTATGTGCTGGCCGACAGGTCCGTCGAACTGATGCGCCTGATGGTGGCGGAGAGCCGCCGCTTTCCGGAGCTGATGAAGAAGGTGGCGAACGCGACCTTTGCCCGCGTGCTGACCAACATCACGCAGATCTTCGTCGAGCTGGCCGGCCGGGGCCAGATCCCCGACGACGACCATGCGTCGAGCGCGCGCATGTTCGTCGATCTCGTCCTCGGCAACACGCCGATCATGGTCTATACGAACTGGCAGACGCTCCGCCCGGCCCCGGCCGAGATAGAGCGCAAGATCGACCTGTTCATCAACGGCCGCTTCGGCCCGACCATTGCCCAGATGGCCCGTACCCATCGCCCGGCGGCAGCCGAGGTGCCGGGCGGTGCCACGGGCAGCACGGATCGGAATGGTGCGGCCGCCCAGCCCTGACCTCCCGCACCGGACGAAGATAGACGATAAATGCCAACCACCATCAACAAGGATGGCCAGACCATCGGGCGCAAGGGCGCGGAGAGCCGTGCGCGGCTGCTGACGGCGGGCCGCGACCTGTTGGGCACCGTGCCGGTGCACCGGCTGACCGCCAGCGGAATCGCACGCGCGGCGGGCCTCGCGTCGCAGAGCTTCTACCTCTATTTTCGGGATGTCGACGAGCTGCTGCTGCTGCTTTGTTTGCAAGCGTCCGAGGATATGGACGAACTTCATGCCGCGCTGGATGGGGACTGGCATGCCGATGCGCTCGACGCCCATGCACAGCGGTTCGTTGCGGCCTTCTATCGCTATTGGGACCGGCACCGCACCGTCCTGAACCTGCGCAATTTCCTGGCGGACAATGGCCATATGCGCTTTGACGCGGAGCGCAATGCGGCATCCATGCCTATCGTTTCCGCGATAGCGGGCCATATCACCGCCGCACATGGCGGGGCACAGGCGGCTGACGGAGACAGCGCACCGTCGGGGGAGGTGCGTCTAAGCCAGACGGACGCCTTTGCCCGCGCGGTCGTGATCTTCGCCGCGATCGAGCGCATGGCATCGCGCTATTCGGACCTGAAGGCGACAGACAGCAGCATCGGCCCGACCGACCTGAAACGCGCCGAAGCGCATATCCTGTCGCTGCTGCTGACGCGCCCCTGAATTTTTGGCCTGAATTTTTGGCCTGAGCTTTCCGGCCTGAGCCGGGGGGATGGAAGGCAAGTTCCAAAGGCTGGCAAAGCCGTGGCCGGGGCAGCGGATGGCCGCCCCGGCCGGATGGTCAGGCCGTTTCGCCGACCAGACCGTCTTCCTTCGCCACGTCCATGAACATGCGGGTGATGTCGCCGGAGGTCACGCGGCGATGCACCTCCCCCTCCGCCAGCGGCGCGGGGCCGCCGAAGGAAACCGGCGCGGTGTTGACATGCTCCGCCTGCTTGCGCAGCGCGGCCACCGTGCAATTCTCTCGCCCGCCCATGGGACCGAAGACGTCGAAGTTCAGCCGCTTGAGCGCATTCTCATGCGTCACCTTGTTGATGACCGGATCGGACAGATGCTTCACGCTTTCCCACAGATGCTCCGGCACATGGGGCCATAGCGTGTCGGAGTGCGGATAGTCGCACTCATAGGCGACATTATCCTCGCCGATGGCGTCGATATTGGCGAGGCCGAACTTGTCGTCCACAAAGCAGGTCAGGAAATGCTCGCGGAAGGCATCGCTGGGCTTGCGGCCGGGACCGAAGTCGGCGTGCGTCCAGGCATTATGCTGTTGGAAGGAGAAGTCCGCCCGCTCCAGGAAATAGGGAATCCAGCCGATGCCGCCCTCCGACAGCGCGACCTTGAGCGGATAGTCGGCCAGCGCCTTGAGGTGGAGCCAGTCGGCCGCCGAATTGACGATCGAGATGGGCATGGTGGTGATCCAGGCGTCGATCGGCGATTCCATCGAGGCATGCGGCGCCTGCGCGCCCGATCCGATATGAATGTTGATGCAGATGTCATTGTCGGCGCACGCCTTCCACATCGGCTCCCATGCTGCATTATGGATGCTGGGATAGCCCTTGATCGCGGGGTTGTCGCAAAAGGAAATGGCGTGGCAGCCCTTCTTCGCGACGCGCTCGATCTCCTCCACGACCAGCTGGGGATCCCAGTAAGGCACCAGCGCATTGGGGATGTTGCGCCCCGGATAGGTGCCGCACCATTCGTCGATATGCCAGTCATTATAGGCCTGGAGCAGGGTCAGCGCGTTCGCCTTATTCTCCATGCCGTGGAACAGATAGCCGTCGAACTGCACGACGCTGGGGAAGTTCAGCGACGACAGGATGCCGTTCGCGTTCATATCCTCGATACGGGCGTGGATGTCCCATGAACCCTTGCGCATCTGTTCAAGAGAGACCGGCTCGCAGCCATATTCCTCCTTCACGCGGCCGACCACGGCGTTCAGCCCGATCGCGCCGGTGCGCCGCCCCTCATAGAGCCAATAGTCCGCGCCATTCTTGTCCTTGCGCAGTTCGGGCGCGAAGGCCTTTTGCGCCTGGGTCAGATGATTGTCGTACATCGTCGGCGGCTCGACGATGTGATCGTCCACACTGACGATGATCATGTCTTCAAGCTTCACTGCCCATCTCCTAAAACCGACATATTGATGGTTTTCATCTAGCGCAAATTGTGGCGGCGGTAAAGAGGGGGAGATCACCCCCCCTCATTGGTCCCGTCAATCTGCACGCCACTGGCCGCAACACCGGCACAATAGCCGGGCGTCACGGGGTCAGACGCGCGGGGTGCGCTTCTCCTCGCTGTCGCGCAACAGGCGCCAGATGCGCTGGTCCATCGCCTTCGCCGCCGGATCCACGCTGCTCTCCAGCCGCTCCTGCAAGGCAATGAGCAGGCGGCGGAGCCGGTCCGTCTCGCCGTCCAGTTCGCTGATCCGCAGGCCCGGATCGGCAGACGCCGCAGCCTGTGTAAGCTGCCCGGCCAGCCCGCCATCGTCCACCAGCGGTGCGCCGTCGCTCAGGATCGCACGCAGCGCCGCATTTTCCTCGACCCGCAGCGGCACCGCATCGTCGGCGGCATTCGCCATGATGGTCAGCAATATGACCGACAGGCGGCTCACCTCCGTGGTGAAGCTGTCCTCCAGCGCGGGCGCGATCTTGTCCCGCAGGGCATCGGCGACGCCGCGCACCGCCGTTTCAATGGAGAGGCTCAACCCATTGCTCCCTTTGCGGCCATGATGGTCACGATTTCCCTCCGATGAAAGCTCTGCGCCCGCACCGCGGTCATCGCCACCGTCATGTCCCTGTTCTCGCCGCTGGCAAAGGCATGCTCCCCGGTCGCCCAGATCGCGCAAGCCTTGACCGCCGCGAACAGGCGCCACCAGTCGAGCGCCGCGCGGTCGATGGACAGGCCGCTCGCCGCCTCCCACAGGGCCAGCCCGTCCTCCAGCGGAAAATAGCGGGTCATCGGCCACATCGGGTTGAGCGCCCAGGCGACATCCTCCAGCGGATCGCCGATATGGCACATCTCCCAGTCCAGAACGGCGCTGATATGCCCTTCGCCAGTGAACAGGAAATTGCCGACCCGGTAATCGCCATGCACGATGGCGGGCTTCGTCGCCTCTGGCGGGGGATTGCGGCGCAGCCAGCGGATCGCGCCGCGCGTGACCGGCTCGACCATCTGTTCCTTCTTGTCGAACACCGCCTCCCAATGGTCCAGCTCGGCGGACCACAGGCCGTCCTGTCGTTCGCCATTGCGCAGGCTCTCCAGCCCGGCGGCGCGATGGTCGATCGCGGCCAGCGCGCCCAGATGCCGCCAGAAACGCGCACCGACCTCCGCCGCCTGCCCCTCATAGGGATCGTCGGAGAGGTAGAAATGGCCCGGCTTGCCCGGCGCCATCGCCATGATGAAGAAGGGCCGGTCCAGCCAGATCGGGTCGAGTTCGAGGAAATGGACGCGTGGCACCGGCACGTCGCTGTCGGCCAGCGCGCTATAGACGCTGAACTCCAGATCGCCGTCGGCATCGACCAGCCCCTGTTCGGGCGCGCGCCGGGCGATCAGCCAGCGTTCGACCCCGTCCCAGACCGCCCGGAATTTGGACGTCTCCTGGCTGCTGCCCCCCGGAATGCGGGAGAATTGGTCGACGACGATGCCCCGCGCATCCGGCATGCGGTGCGCGAGATAGGCGGCCAGGCGGTTTTCCATGTCACTCATCGTCCGTCATGCATCCCGTCAAAACCGAGCCGGGCATGCGGCCCCATGCTCAGCGCCTCGAAGGTGCCGGTGCCCTGCTGCACGCTGCCGTCGGGCAGCGTCATGGTCACGCGCGCGAACGCCTGTGTGTAGATGTGCGGCGGGGCATAGCCGACGCCGTTCGTGTCGATCTCGTCATAGCCGATGGCGAGCGGCCCCTTGTTGACGCCATGCGCCCACTCCGGGTCCAGATAGCCGATGCCGGTCATGAAGAAGCGCGCCTCCGGCGCCACCTCGATGCGGATGCCGCCGGGGGTGGTGATGGTGCCATGCGTCGGCCAGCGCGTGCCGGGCTGATAGGTGATGGCGATTTCGGCGCCGGGCAGATGCTCCACCCGGCCGTCGTCATATACGACGACCATGCCATAGTTCCACGCCTCGCCATGACGATCCTCGTTCACATAGAAGAGGAGACCCCGATCCTCCAGATGGGCAGGCACCCAAAGCCAGTGGAACTGATGATCCTGCGCCGGAACCATCGCCTGCGGATCGCGGGCGCCGACATGGCGCACGCCCCAGCTGCGGTCGCGCACGCCCTGCACCGTATCGCTTTTCAGCCGCACTTCCTTGCCGCCTGCTCGTATCCAGCCGGAATAGCGGCCAAGCTGGGTCATGCGGGTGATGTCCATGATGACGCGCGGCCCGTTGCGCCGGGTCGAGCGTGGCTCCTCCACCGGCGGCGAACGTCCCTCGAACAGGATATCGGCGGCGATGCCATGGTCATTGTCATCGACGATGATCCGCAGCGTCTTCAGCGGCTCCACCACTTCGACGCGGATCGGGCCGACATGGGTGTCCATCCGCTCCATGTTGAGATGGCGCGAGGCGCGGATATTATATTGCCGGTCCCCGATCCGCACCGCAAAGGCTGCATCCATGATGTTGAGATGCGGATAGACGCCCAGCGCGGCGGCAAAGAAGATGCCGCCGTCCGTCGACTGGCCGTTGAAGAAATAGCGGTCGTAGAAATTGCGATCTGACCCCGAGAAGGCGATAGGGTCCGGCGTCTGGTGGATCGGATAGTCGTCCGCCTTGGTCAGCATGGGGTAGCTCCCGTCAGAGGACTTCGTAGAACTCATAATTGATGCTGGCACTGCCGCCTGCCCCGATGGCCAGCGTGCCCCGACCGATCGCCTGAATGGCGTTCAGCCAGGCATAGCGTTCGTCGCCGGTCTCGAACGTCGGGGCGACAGTGACGACGGGGCCGCCCTCACGCCCCAGGTCCAGCTTGCCCGTATAGGTGACATAGATCAGCGCATCGTCGTCGGTCCGCACGGTCATGCGGACATCGACATCCCCGATCTTGCCCCTGACGAGAATCCAGTCGGCCGCGGCCGCGGCCGCCAGCGTGGCGTTCACCCGCTCGCCGGTGACGGTGACGCTCTTCACGTCGCTGATGCTGCGATTGCCGCCGGGGGTCTTGCCCACGGCAAGCGGCACGGCGACATCGACGACAACGGTGCAGAGCGGTTTCAGGTTCAGCATGGAAGTCTCCAGTAAAAAAATCAGCGCCAGGAAAAGCCGCCGTCCACCGGCAGCGCGACGCCGGTGGAAAAGGCGCTATCCTCGCAGGACAGGAACAGGGCGGCGCGCACGATATCCTCCGTCTCGCCCAGTCGCTTCAGGGCGACACGCTCGGCAGCGACGGCGCTATGCTCCGCATTTTCCCAGAGGTAGCGGGTCATCTCGGTCTTGATGACGCCGGGGCAGATCGCATTGGCGCGGATGGTGGGGCCAAGGTCCATGCCCAGGCAGCGGGTAAGCATCAGCACGCCCGCCTTGCTCGCCGAATAGCCACCCGTGCCCGGCATGGGCATCAGGCCGCTGACCGAGGCGATATTGACGATGGTCGCCATCGGCGCGGCGCGCAGGAACGGCAGGGCGGCGCGCACGATATTATAGGGTCCGGTCAGGTTGACCGCGATCATCCGGTCCCAGCTGGCCGGATCGAGCTGGTCGATGGGCATGATGTCGAGAATGCCCGCGCCATTGACGATGCCGTCCAGCCCGCCCAGCGCCGCGCCCGCCTGCGCCACCACATCGTCCACCACGGCCCGGTCGGCGACGTCGCAGCCCGCCGACCAGGCGCCGAGCGACGCCGCGACCTGCGCCACGCCCGCCACGTTGCGGTCGAGCAGCGCGAGGCGCGCGCCTTCTTTCGCAAAGCCCTCCGCAATGGCGCGGCCCATGCCGCTGGCCGCGCCGGTGATGAGGATGCGCCGTCCGTTCAACCTGCCGCCGCTCATGCCAGTGCAGCCTTGTCCCGGAGCGGTGTCGTCACCCGCGCGGGCGGATCGGTGAGGATGCTATTGTTCATGATGGTCATCCGCCCGGTTCAGCGCCCGGTCCAGACCGGGGCGCGCTTCTCGACGAAAGCACGCGGGCCTTCATAGAAATCCTCGCTCAGCTTCAGCGCGCCCATCCGTTCCGCCACGACGCTGCGGCCAAAGCCGTCGGGCTGCGCGGCGGACTGGCGGGCGGCCTGAAGCGCATATCTGACCGCGACCGGCGCGTTGGCGGCAATGGTGTCGGCCAGTTCCCGCGCAGCGGCCAGCGCCCCGCCAGCGGGCGCGACCCGGTTGACCAGACCGAAATGAAGGGCGCGGGCGGCGCTCAGCGGCTCACCCGTCGCCATCATCTCATAGGCGACATTGCGCGGCAGCACGGTCGCGATACGGTGCGTGCCACCTGCGCCCGCGATCAGGCCGCGCTTCACCTCCGGCAGCCCGAGCTGGGCATTTTCCGATGCGACGATCAGGTCGCAGGCCAGGATGATCTCGAACCCGCCGCCCAGCGCCATGCCCTCAACCACGGCGATCCACGGCTTGTGGCGCAACGCATAGACGAAGCCCGCGAAGCCGCTGAGTGGCGTGTCCATCGCGGCGCCCCGGCCCTCCGCTATCGCCTGAAGGTCGGCGCCCGCGCTGAAGACCTTGTCCATGCTGGACGTGAGGAGGACGACGCGGATGTTCGGGTCCGCCTCTGACCGGCGCACCGCCGCCTCCAGCGCGATGGCCAGCTCCGGGCTGACCGCATTGCGCTTTTCCGGGCGGTTGAGCGTGACGAGGGCGATATGCGGGGTCAGTTCCTCATAGAGAACGGGCGGCGGCAGGATCGATGTGTCGGACATGAGGATTTCCCAGGCTTGGCTTCAGGCGTCGAACAGGATCGTGGACAAGAGGTCGCGGATGGGCGGCGAGAGATCGCGCAGAACGGCGGCATTCATATCCCTTCTTCCCCGGGATAGGGCGTTGTGCCGTTCCGCTGCCCCCCACGGGGCGACAGGACGATCCACATCAACAGGGTGGCGATGACCACGAGCGGCATGGCTATCATAAGATAGAGATCATAGGTTCCGCTGCGGTCGAAGAGGAGCGAGGCGAGGAGCGGTCCCATGCTGGCGAACAGAGCGAAGAGGGAACTGACGACCGCATAAACGGAGGCGAACACCCCCTGCCCGAACCGCCGGGACAGCGTATAGACGACGATGTCCGTCTCCGAGCCCGACGCCAGCCCGAGTATGGCGACCGCGCACGCCGCCGTGAGCCAGCTTCCTCCACCCTGCCAGAGCAGGAGACTGACCAGGATCGGCAGCAGGAAGACGACGAAGGCCAGCGGCCGTGTCGGCACCCGGTCGAGGAAGAAGCCAGTGCCCAGCCGCCCCACGATCGAGCTGATACCCATGAGGCCCGCCAGCCCCGCCGCAGCGGTCAGGGAAAGGCCCCGGTCATGCAGGATCGGCACGATATGCAGCGTCATGCCATAGGACACGCTGGCAAATATCCCGCCCGCCAGCGTGATGAAGATGAAATCGCGCGACCGGATCGCCGCTCCGTAGGAAGTGGTCCCCGCTGGCTGCGAGACCAGGGTGCCACGCGCCACCGCAGGCGGATCGGGCAGGAAAAACCAGGTGAGGGGGAGCATCACGGCCGCCCATCCCAGCGCCAGGGCCGGGAAAGTCGCGCGCCAGCCAAGCGTCTCCACCCCAAATGCCGCGATGATCGGCCAGATCGCGGTGGCGACACCGATACCGGCAAGCGCAACCGCCAGCGCCATGCCGCGCGAAGTGCGGAACCGGGGAACCACGGCGCTCATCCAGACGGGCGGGGAGATCATCGCCACACCCAAGGCCTGTGTCCCGCCCAGCAGCCACCATTGCCAATGGACGCCATTGGCGAAGCCGAGCGACGAGAAGATGAGGATATAGGCGAATATGCCGGACAGGGCGACGCGGCGTGGCCCGATCCGGTCGACTAGCCGGCCAACCATGGGAAGGATGAGAAGGCCGACCATCATCTGCACCGCAAAAGCGGTGGAGAATTGCGACCGGGACCAGCCGAACTCGCCCGTCATCGCTTCCATGAACACGCCGCTGGAATAGGCGAAGGTCGCCGAGCCGGCGATGCCCAGCATCGCTACGAACGGGAGCGGCCACATGGCGGACCATTCCTGTCTGGCTGTTGCTGTCGACATCTTCCCCGCCGGTGTTTTCTGCCGCCACTATCGGGGCAGCGACCTTACTATGGCCAAAGGGGGTAATTGACCCCGCCCCATCCCGCCAGCCACGCGCGCCGAACACCGTCCGAGCGATGCTTTTACCATGGCAATGCTGCATTTAATTATGACATGGATCATGCCCCGCAGCGATGCCATTTTCCACCGACCGGCACCATGAGCCGCAACAACCTGGAGGATGAATTGGCCAAATATATACTTGTCGTGCCCAGCGCCCCACATGACGGGCAGGATGCAGACTATAACAGCTGGTACGACGATCATCATCTGGGCGAGCTGTGCAGCATCCCCGGCGTGATCTCGGGCAAGCGCTTCGACGCCGCACCTGAATCGCCCCATACGCCCGACCTGCCCTATCTGGCCCTGTACGAGATTGAGACAGACGATCCGTCCAGCGTGTTCGCGGAAATCGGGCGGCGCTCGGCCAGCGGGGAGATGACCCCGTCGACGGCGGTGAATGCCGAAACCGCGCGGCTCTGGCTCTACAAGGCGCACTGAGCACAACGGGCATCGGGCGTGTGGTGCTCCGCCCCATGACCCGTGACCGGCCGGTCAGCCGCCGACCATGCCGACGCTGCATCGCCAAAAAAGAGGGGGGGAGCATGCCTCGCGGCGCGCTCCCCCCTTCTTCGTTATGGGTGTCCGGCTATGGGTAGCGGTAAAACTCAGGCCGTTTCGGCATGCTTCTGGAACATCTCGATGATATCGCCCGAGGTGACGGGACGACGCGCCTCGCCCGCCGCCAGCGGTGCCGCGCCGCCCGCCACGGACTTGACCGATACATCGACGCCCTTGGCCTCTGCCTGCGCGCGCAGGCCGGCGACGGTCAGGTCCGCCTTGGCATGATGCTGGAACGGATCGAAATTATAGAGCCGCATCGCGTTGAGATGGGTGATCTTGTCGATCTGCGTGTCCGTCAGCTTCTGCGCCGACTTCCACAGCACTTCGGGTGCGTGCGGCCATGGCGTGTCCGAATGCGGATAGTCCACCTCGTAGCAGATGCTGTCCTCGCCGATCAGGTCGATGTTGCGCAGGCCATAGGCATCGTCGATGAAGCAGCTTGCGAAGTGGCGCTTGTAGACGTCGCTCGGCTTGCTGGTGCCCAGATAGGTTTCGCTGTGGGTCCAGGCGCGATGCTGTTCATTGGCATAGTCGGCCCGCTCCAGCAGATAGGGAATCCAGCCGATGCCACTCTCCGACAGGGCGATCTTGAGATCGGGATAGCGGCTGAGCGCGGCCAGGTTGAGCCAGTCGGCCGCACCAAAGGCCACCGCCATCGGCATGGTCGAGATATTGACCTCGATCGGCGATTCCATCGACGGATGCGGCGATGTGTTGCCGACGCCGATATGCAGGTTGATGGTCATGCCGGTCTCGGCCGCCGCCTTCCACAGCGGCTCCCAGAAGGCGTTGTGGATGCTGGGCAGGCCACGCTTGGTGGGATTGTCGTTGAAGCTGATCGAATGGCAGCCCTTGGCCGTCAGGCGATGGATCTCGACCGCAGCCGCCTCGGCATCCCACAGCGGGATGATGCCGCAGGGGATGAAACGGCCCGGATAGGCGCCGCACCACTCGTCCACATGCCAGTCATTATAGGCCTTGAGGTGGATGAGCGCGAGTTCCTTGTCCGGCACGCTGGCGAACAGGCTGCCGTCGATACCGGCAAAGCTGGGGAAGTTGAGCGACGCGGCGATGCCGTTGACGTTCATGTCGTCGATACGGGCATGCACGTCATAGCATCCGGCGCGCAGCTGATCGAGCGAGGTCGGCTCCATGCCATATTCCTCACGCGGGCGGCCGACGACGGCGTTGAGCGCGACGGAGGGGATCTTCAGACCCTGATATTCCCAATAGTTGGTGCCGTCCGCCTTGATGCGCAGCTTGGGCGCGCTGGCGAGCAGGTCGCCGGAAAGCTGGCGGTCGAAGATATCGCCCGGCTCGGTGATATGATCGTCGACGCTGATCAGCACCATGTCTTCCATCTTCATAACTATCTCCTCTTGCGCTTCACGCTTATTTTTTAACGCGAGCCTCAGCGCGCGTCGGAACTTACAGGGGCCGGGGTTGGGACCGGCACCGTCGGGGCGAAGTCCGTGCCCCGGTCGGCCATGGGCGCTGCGCCCGGCACACTGAAATCGACATCCGCGCCCGGCCGACGGGTGGAATGCGGCGCCCGCTCCGGCTGGAAATTATAACAGGAGCCAGCCGGAAAGGCGGTAGCGGACAGACCCGCCGGGATCGACATGCCGCGTCCCAGCGCCAGGATGGACGCCCAGCGCAGGATGCGTGCCGCCTCTTTGCCCGCCGGGTCCAGCGTGGCGATCCACGGGTTCAGTTCGCCCATGCGCGTCCCCGCCAGATAGGCAGGAGCCAGGAACAGGTCGCCGTCCAGATGCCAGTCGAAGATCAGGTCGCCGTCGCGCCACAGCCATGCCCGTCGCCGCTTTTCCACGGCATCGGACACATAGATTTCATAGGCCATGGCCGCCTGCCCGCCCGACTTACCATCCGCCTGCACGCCCGCATGGCCATGCGCATGCGCCGCCGCGAACAGGGCGAGGTCGTGGAGATGGGTGCAGTTGAGCATCTTCTCGCCCCGCCCGGCAAAGCCCGCCAGCGGCTGGCCGGTGAAGGTCGCCGCCAGTTGCTCTATCGCGCCGGGACACAGGGTCCAGGGCGCACGCTTCATCCGGGCCTCGACATGGTTCACCACACCGTCCACATGGTCGAGGGTGACGACCATGCGGTGGTAATCATCCTCCAGTTCCGCAGTGATGCTGCCCGCGCCCGGCTCGATCAGGATGCGCCGCCGAAAGCCGCCATGGTGGGCGGGGTAGCTCATGCGTCCTTTGCCAGCAGCAGCGCGGTCGCCAGCGGCCCGCCGCCGGAGGTCGCGACCGCCACCCTAGGATCGCCGGGAATCTGCCGCGCACCACCCAGGCCGCGCAGCTGCACCACCGATTCATGGGCATAGCCAAAGCCGTGCAGGCGGCCCGCGCCAATCTGCCCGCCGAAGCTGTTGAGCGGCAGTTCGCCGCCGAGCGCGATACGCTGCCCCCCCTCGATGAATGCGCCGCCCTCGCCCAGTTTGCAGAAACCAAGCCCCTCCAGCCAGGTCAGCGCCAGAAAGCTGAACCCGTCATAGAGCTGGACCATATCCACATCCCCGGTGCCATAGTCGGTCCGGTCCCACAGCGCCGCGCCGGTGGCATAGGAGGCCATCCGCTCCGGCTGGTCCCAGCTATGCCGGTCCGACGCATAGGACATGGCCGCGAGGCGGATGGGCGTGCATTTCACATCGCCCAGCGCATCGCCCGCCGACACGATCAGCACGGTCGAGGCGTTGGTGAAGCGGTCGCAGTCATAAAGACACAACGGATCGGAGATCATCCGCGCGCCCATATAATCGTCGAGGGTCAGCGGCTCGCGGACCAGCGCGCGCGGATTGAGCAGCGCATTGGCGCGGTCGGTCAGCGCGATCTGCGCCAGTTGCTCGCGCTTCAGTCCATAGAGCTTCACATGGCGCATCGCATATTGCGCGACCCAGGTGGAGGCCGACAGGGCGTTGAACGGCATCGTCCATTGCGGAAAGCCGTCGAGCCGCCCGCCACCCTGCGGCACGGGATAATCCTGCGGGCGGGACAGGGCCGCGCCCTCATAAACGGTGCGGTAGCACAACACATGGCGTGCCTGCCCCGAGCGTACGGCATTGGCGGCCTCCACGATGGCGCCGAGTTGCGACGAAAGCTCGCCACCGCCAGCGAACCAGCGTATCTTCATCCGCAGGCCGTCGATCAGATCATCCGTCCCCACCGGCGAATAGCCCGGCGGCATGCTGGACCTGCCCGGATAGGTGGAGATGCCATCGATGTCCGAGAGAGCGAGGCCGGAATCGTCCAGCGCCTCGCGCACGGCGTCGAGCGTCAGCAGCAGCGGGTGCCGGTCCGTGCGGACCGAAATCTCCGACTGGCCTATGCCGGTGATATAGGCTTCAGGCGCTGTCACGTCAGGCGATCTTCTCGAAAAAAGGCAGCCAGACATCCTCCTGCTGTTCGAACACCACCCGTACCCGGTCGCCGATGTCGACATCCTCCACCGGGCAGCCGACGATATTGGTCGTCAGGATCACGCCTGGTGCGCCGTCGATCTCGACACGCGCGATCACGAAGGGCACTTCCATTGCGGGATGCCATTTCTGACGGTTGATGGTGTAGCTGTGAATGACGCCGGTGCCCGCGACGGCAGCGGGTGCGACCGTCTCCGACAGGCAGTGCGGGCAGATCGGGCGCGGCGGATGGATGGCGGTCGCGCATTCCTGACAATGCAGGAAACGCAGGACGCCATCCTCGCCGCTGGTCCAGAAAAAGCGGTTGTCCGGCCCCAGCTGGGGCAACATGCGGGGGACGCTCAACCGATCAATCCCACCGGATGGGGAGCGAGTCGATAGCGATGATGTTGCCGCCATGGAACCTGGCCGCCCTCTCCTCGTCCAGGCGGAAGTTGGGCAGACGCGTGACCATCTGTTCATAGACCACCTGCAATTCGACGCGCGCGAGGTGCGAACCGAGGCAGCGATGCGGGCCGACGCCAAAGGCGATATGCACCTTGTTCTCGCGCGCCAGATCATAGGCTTCCGGGCTGGCGAACTCCCGCTCGTCAAGATCGGCACCCGGCAGATAGAGCATCAGCTTGTCGCCCTCCTTCATCTGCCATCCGCCGAACTCTGCATCCTTGGCGATCCGACGCGTGGGCACGGTGAAGGTGTAGCGGCGCAGGATTTCCTCGGCCGCCTCCACGATCAGCTTGGGGTTCTCGCGCAACTTTTCCTGAAGATCGGGATTGCGGGCGAGATGGCGGATGCCATAGCCGATGCCATTGATGACGGTGTCGAGACCTGCGATGAAAAGGAGGACGGCGAAATCCTCCATCGTCTCGTGCGTCATCGGCTGGCCGTCGATCTCCGTCTTCCACAACAGGCTGAGGAGATCGTCCTGCGGATCGGTGCGGCGCGCCTCAATCTCGCCCTTCATCGCGTCGGCGACCTTACGCATACGCAGGAATGGGTCGAGCATGGTCTTCATCGGCGAGAGAAATTCATGCACAAGGTCGCGAAACTCAGCCGAACGCTCAATCGGCAGGCCCATCATCTTGAGGAAGACCTGCACCGGCAACGGCTCGGCAATGGCGGGGATGACATCGCAATGGCCCTGTTCGATCACGGCGTCGATCAGGCTGTTGGTCAGCGCCCGGATCTCCTCCTTGCGCGCCATCATCGCCTTGGGCGAGAAGGCGGGATTGAGCGGCGCGCGGAACCGGGTGTGGTCCGGCGGATCCAGGTTGATGGGCGTCGGCAGCGGAAGGTGCGTCGCGCCGGGCATCGCGGCGAGAATGCCGGGCATGGCTTCCTGGGGAAACAGCACGCTGGAAAAGGTCTCGGTATCCCGCGAGGCTTCGTAATTCTCCTTATGACCCATGATCACCCAGTGACCACCGTTGCGCGGTGTCCAGAACACTGGTGGCGCATCACGCAGGATCTGGCGCACGCGCTCATGCGGATCTGTCACCAGCGCCTCGTCCAGAAACATGTCGAAGTCATAGACGGCTTCTTCGGCCACATGGTCTGGCTTGGGAGAGACCGGGCTAAGGGCGTTCATGCAAATTCGTCCTTCTCGTCATCGGGCCGCGACATCATACGCCTTCTTCCCCGCAACGGGGAGGCAAATGCAATGCGTGAGTTTGATTTCGGTATAAACGACCCGGGAAGCAAGCCCCCGCCTATTGCAATACCGCGCACACGATATACGATGCCGTCCATGTTGCGAAAGGCAATTACCATCCTCTATCGCGCACGCTCATGGCGGCGAGTCCATCGGGAAATCCATCGGGGATGGCGTAGCCAGTGCCCCGCAACCGGACAGATGATATGAAGATAAGAATTGAGCGGGCGCAATGTGTGGGCAATGCCCGGTGCCACGCGATTTCGGAGGCGCTTTATCCTCTGGATGACGATGGCTATATCGACACGGACGGCTTCGACGTCACCGACGGAAACGAGAAGACCGCGCGCAACGGCGCACGCGCCTGCCCGGAACGGATCATCTTTGTGATCGAGGAAGACGGCGCGCAGAGCTGGCCGCCGGTAAAGGCATGACGCCACCCATCGCCGCACCGGGCAGATGCTGGCACATGAAAAGGCCCTAGCGCATGAAAAGACGCCAGGCATGGACGAGGCGGCGGCGGATAACCCCATGACCGCAGACCGGCTGCTGGTCGAGGACCGGGACCGGGTGCGTGTCCTGACGCTCAACCGGCCGGACAAGCTCAACGCCTTTGACGACGAGTTGCTCGGCGCACTGGGTGTGGCCATGGCGCAGACCGCAGCGGACGACAGCGTGCATGTCACCGTCCTGACCGGCGCGGGCCGGGCCTTTTCGGTGGGCGCCGACCTTTCCGCCATGGCGCAATCGCATGACGAGGCAGGCGACACGCCGCGCCCCGGCAAAGGATTGTTCGATGACTTGCAGGCGACGCTGGAGAGTTTCCCCAAGCCGCTGGTCGCCGCGGTCAACGGGCTGGGCATCGGCTTCGGCTTCACGCTGCTGGGCTATTGCGACTTCACTCTGGTCGCCAGAAGCGCGCGACTGCGGACCCCGTTCAGCCAGATCGGCCTCTCGCCGGAGGCATCGAGCAGCTATCTCTTCCCGCTGCGCATGGGCTGGGGCGCGGCGGCACGGGCGCTGATGCTGGGCGACTGGTTCAGCGCGGAGGATGTCGTCGCCTGCGGCCTCGCGCAGAAAGTGGTGGAAGATGCCGCCCTGATGGACGCCGCGCTGACGCTGGCGGACCGGCTCGCCCAACATTCGCTCCAATCGCTCGCCGCGACCAAGCGGCTGATGCTGGAGGCGCATCTGCCCGCTATCCGCGCGGCGCGCAGGCTGGAGGGCGAGACGATGGCGGGACTGATCGGCACCCCCGCCAACCGCGCGGCGGTGAAAGCCTTTGCGGCGCGCAAGAAGGGGAGCTGAGGCGGGCCTCGCGGGACGCCCTTGGTTCAGGCGCGACCCTCAATCTCGTGCGCGAAGACTCAGAAACCCGTGATCAGCATGTCCAGGGCGGCGCCAATCGCATCCCCCTCCATGCCGAGCGACTGGATGATTTCCCCCAGTTCGCGAACCGGTACGCTCGCCGCGAATTGCGTCACCATGACCAGCCGCTCGCCCTCCACGTCGAAAACCGGGTTCAATCGGGCAGCGGGTTTGGGCGCTTCGCCGATCGGCAGCAGGGGGACCACCAGTCGGCTGTTCAGATCGCTGAGCAGGTCGGCCTGGCAGTCCAGCACGGGAAAGCCCCCGGCCTTCTGCCGATACACATCGAACTTGGCCATCAAAAGCGACGATGACGGCTCAGGGGCAGGCCATGATTGTCGACATAGCTGTTCGAGCTTGCCAATGCCGCAACATTTTCCTCTCGCCAGACCCGGCCATTTTCCCGCGCGATCTGCTCGATCAGACCCATTTCGCAGGCACGGGAAATATTGATGCCCAAGAGCCTGGCCTCCGTCACCAGACCCATGTCGAGTGAAACATTTGTGGGTCTGCGCGCCTTGGCGGTGAGTTCCTGTTCATGCCTGCCCATCAGCGACTCCTATGGAATGTGCGTATGAATATGCGCATCTTAAGTCATGTTCAACGGCCATCGCGCATAATCGGCATAAAGCGCCGACGAAAAATGGAACGGTAGCGAAAGATCCGCGTCTATCCCGGAAGACAGGGGGCAATCGGATGACAATCGGCAATCTTTCCATTTCCACGGATGCGGAGCCGCCTATCGTGACGAGGGGCGGCCACAAGATTCTGGCGCGCACCGCCATGCTTGCCGCCGCCGCCGCCGCGCTGCTGGCCAGTTGCTCGGACAAGGCATCCATGGAACCGCCGACGAGGGCCAACGACCCCATACCTATTCCCGAGGAAAGTTCGATCATCGCGGTGCCGGTCGATGCGGACCAGAAAATGCTGGGCCAGGCGCTGGAGAAGGCGCTGCCCCGCACCCTGTGGACCATCGACCGCAAGGAGGAGCGGTGCATCCCGCCCCAGAAAGTCAAACTGTTCGGCCGCAAGATCAGCGTGACGCCCGCCGTGGGCTGCACGATCGTCGGGACGGTGACGCGCGGGGCCATTCGCCTGCGCGGCGAGGGTCAGGACATCATCGCCGACGTCCCTATCCATGCGGCGATCAGCGCGCGCGACGTGGGTGGCGTGCTGAAGGGAGAGACGGCCACCGGAGACGCCATGGCCCATGCCCGGATCCGCCTCGACCTCTCGCCGGACTGGCAGCCACGCGGCACCGTTCGCCTCCATTATGGCTGGACGGCGGCGCCGGGCATCGACTTTCTCGGCCAGCGCATCACCTTCACCGGCAAGGTGGACGAGAAACTGCAACCCATCGTCCGCAAACTGGAAGCCGACCTCCCCCGCGAACTAGCCAAGGCCGATCTGCGCGCGCAGATCGAACCGCTGTGGGAGCGCAGCTTCAGCGTGATCCAACTCAACCGTGACAAGCCCCCGGTATGGATGCGCGTGTCCCCGCGCAAGCTCATCTATGGCGGCTATCGCATGGAGGGCGGGCGACTGCGCCTCAACCTGGGGCTGGAGGCACTGACCC
>DASVMZ010000034.1:0-3387 GCA_036384115.1 Sphingobium sp. | reverse complement strand
CCCACCTACACGCGCCGCGCAAAGAGCTGAACCTTTTCCAATAAAACCCCCGCGACGGGGACAGGAGACGATGCCAATGTCAGTGCAATCCGGTCGCTTTACCGCCACGACCGCCCCCGCAGTGGCCGAGGGGTGGAGCCTTGAGCGCCTGACCCAGCCAAGCCGTCTTCATGGCGCCAACGGCATGCGGACCGGCGCGGACGGGCGCATCTATGTGGCGCAGGTCGCCGGCAACCAGATCAGCGCGGTGAACCCCGACACCGGCGCGATCGAGACGATCAGCGCGATGGGCGGCCATGTCGTCGCGCCCGACGATCTCGTCTTTGACGACGAAGGCAATCTCTACATCACGGAAATCACCGAGGGGCGCGTGTCGCGGCTGACCCCCGATGGCCGCTATGACGTGGTCTATGCCGACTCGCCCGTCGCCAACCCCATTACTTTCCATCAGGGCCGTCTCATCTCCGGCGAATGCCGCCCTGGTGGGCGCATCATGGAACTGGACCGCAACGGCGGCGCGCCCCGCATCATCCTCGAAGATGTGGTGATGCCCAATGCGTTCGAGGTCGGACCGGATGGCAAGCTCTATTACCCCGTCATGGGCCTCAACCAGATCCACCGCGTCAGCCTCGACGGCGGAGAGGCGGAAGTGGTCGCCAGCGACCTTGGCGTGCCCGATTCGGTGAAGTTCGACGCGCAGGGGTTCATCGTCTCGACGCAGGTGGCGAGCGGTCAGGTGCTGCGCATCGACCCGCGCACCGGCGACAAGACGGTGCTGGCCGACATTGGTCCGGGCCTCGACAACTGCACTTTCGTCGGCAACCGCCTGTTCGCGTCCGGCATCGACGGGCACATCCACGAGATATTGGGCGAGGGCAAGGTCAGGCCACTGGTAGAGCGTGGCCTGCAATGGCCCCTCGGAATCGCCGTCGGCAGCGATGGCGGGCTGTATGTCGCGGATGGCGCGTTCAGTTATACGTTGCGGCCCGGCTGCCCGCTCGAACTGGCGGGCATGTTCTTCGCGCCCGGCTATCCCGGCTATGCGCGCGATGTCGTGGCGGCGGGCGATGGCGAATGGATCGTCACCACCGGCAATGGCGATGTCGCCCGCTATCGCCCGGCAGCGGGGGAGAGCGAGTTTCTCGTCAACGGCCTCGATCGGCTGATGGGTGTGGACATTGCGCCCGGCGGCGGCGTGGTCGTCGCGGAATATGGCACGGGCCGCATCCTCGCTCTGGAAAATGGCGGGACGAGCGAACTGGCCACCGGTCTGGACAAGCCCATGGGCGTGGCCGTGGCGCCGGATGGCACCGTTTATGTCGCGGAAACGGGCGCGGCGCGCGTGGTGAAGCTGGTTGGCGGCAAGACGGAGACGGTGGTCGACAGCCTGCGCAAGCCCGAAGGCATTGCGATCCATGGCGGCAAGCTGTTCATCGTGGATACGCTGGCCAAGGAGGTCGTGGAGCAGGACTTGTCCAGCGGCGCGCGGCGGACCATCGCGTCGGCCCTGCCGGTCGGTGCGCCTGCCGGTGTCACGCTGCCGGTCGCCAAGCCGGTTGGCACGCTTGCCGGGCCGATGATCCCCTTCTCCGGCATTGCCGCGGGCGCCGACGGCACGCTCTATGTCGCGGGCGACGCGGAGGGTAGCGTCCTCGCGATCCGTCCGGCATGATGTGAGGCGAATGGGAACGCCGTGGCGATGAGTGCATCGCCCGGCCGGTCCCTGCACGGAGCGGGTGAGGGATAAGGCTTGCCCCGCACCGCCTGACGGTCGATTGGATACATTTGTACTGATTTCGGTGTCGCTTTTTCCGGGCGCGCCGCGCCGAGCAAGGGAGAGAATTATGAGCGACGACTCATCCGCCGCGATCCGCGACACGCGCAAGGATTTCATGACCGAGCATCGCGAAAGCTATTTGCGATCCGGCGGGGTCGAGGGGCATATCCTCGACATCACCGCAGTCGGCGGCCATGCCTTCACCACCCATTGCATGATCAAATATACCGGCCGGAAAAGCGGCAAGACCTTCATCACCCCGCTGATCTACGGCGATATCGGCGGTGAAGTGGTGATCGTCGCGTCAAAGGGTGGAGCGGACCAGCACCCCGCCTGGTATCTCAACATCCGCGATTCCGAGCATGTGGAATTTCAGGTCGCGACGCAGGCGTTCCGCGGCACATGGCGCGAGCCGGTGGGTGAGGAGCGCGCGAAGGTCTGGGCCTTCATGACCGACGTCTTTCCGTCCTACATCAACTATCAGGAATCGACCGACCGCGAAATTCCGCTGGTCATGATGAAGGCGGTGGAGAGGATTCCCGTGTTCCGCGAGGACGAGGCTACGGGTACGCGCCCGCTCTGATCCAGCGGCAGTGACGGAGTGAGGAAGGGGGCGCGTGTATCGCCCCCTTTTCGTCGCCTCAATCCGCGTAGCGCAAATCCACATGCGTCGCCTCGCCATTCGGTCCCATTGGTGAGTCATATTCCACCACCGACACGACCGGATTATTGTGCGAGGCGAACAGATGCTCCTCGTCCGCCTTGATCGCGGGCAGGCGCGCAGGGTCGCTGATGATCCGCTGCGAATTTTCGAAATCCTCGCGGCTGTTCCACCAGATTTCCATCAGGCAGTCGAAGCCGGGATCGATCACCTCGCCCGTCACGGGATTCTTCTCAGGGGTCAGGTAGCGGCGGACATAGCGCACGGCATTGGGGATGGAGGGCGACCGGCCCATCTTCTTGGACAGCTGGCTGTGCTGGTTCTCATAATAATCCAGAAACTCGTCCATCGTCATGGCCGGGTTTTTGCGGAAGAAGCAGATTTGCTTGAACATCCCATCTCTCCAAAATGTATACTTGATTCCGCCGTCTTGTGCGGTGGCTCTCCTGTCAAGAAACCCTCTTCCTCGCCGCTGCGGCAGCGCCCTATTTCGCCGGGGCGATGCGGCGTGCGGTGATGATCTTGACTGGCGCCGCCAGCATCTGCCCGCGCAATATCCCTGCGCCCTTGTTGGGATCGACGGGGCGAGCGGCGATGGCGCGCACCACGTCCATCCCCCCGGTCACATGGCCAAAGACCGCATAGCCCAGATTGTCGCCGGGCTGGGACGGATTGGCGTCGAGGCCCATGCGGCCCATGATGATGAAGAAATCGCCATCCGCCGATCCGGGTGCGCCGCGCGCCATGGAAATGGCGCCGTCGTCATGGGTCAGGCCCGTCTTGCTGGTCGGTTCATGCGCCACGGGTTTCAATATCCGCTTGGGATCGTTGCGCGCGCCGCCCTGAATCAGGCCATCGGTCGAACCGGGATAGGTGAAGGCGCGGTAGAAATCGGTGCCGTCCAGCCGCTTCTGGTCGATATAGCGCAGGAAATTGGCGGCGGTCAGCG
>DASVMZ010000033.1:0-17752 GCA_036384115.1 Sphingobium sp. | reverse complement strand
TTTCCGGCTGCAAGCCGCTGCCTGCGGCATGCGGCTCTGCCTCTCCGGCGAGGAGCGGGATGGGGAGGGAGGGCAAAAATCGACCGCTGGCGCGGGCGGGCCGCCTAGTCAGGTCGACGCCCGCAGGGCGTCGGGCACCTGGGTTGGCGGACTACACGGGCGGTCTATTTTTGTTCGGGAACGAAAGGGCAGCAGCCCTTGGTGTTCCCCGCCTCAATGGCCTTCCGGGGGAAGGACTGCGGGGCCAGACCGAATGACGCCTATGTCCAGAGCGCCGGTGAAATGTTACCCAGCGTGCTGCACACAGGGGCCGGAATATGGCATCAGGGGAAACGACAAGATAATGGCAACCGCCGATGAAATGGCGATGCTTGGCGTCTATCAGCGATTGATGGTGGAAGCGAAAGAGCGCGCCATGAGTATCAATGCCCTGACTGGCGACCAGCGAGGTATTCCTTCTCCATTGGTGCATGAATATGGCATCCTGCAGATACGTATGCTGTGCGAGATTATTAGACTTTCATGTCTCGTTGCTCATGGCGATTTGGTCGCGAAGGCTAAGCCAGATCTCCGTAAGGCATTCGCTCCCGGTCAAATATTCGCTGAGCTAGAGAAAATGCACGATGACTTTTACCCTGTGCCAATGAAGCCGGAAAAAACCGAATATGGTTGGCACATGGCTGAGTATGACGGTGCGGCTTATATGACAAAGAGTGAGGTAGCCGGGGTTTGGGGCAAATGTGGTGATGTGCTGCACCGGGGCCATCTCAAGAAACTGCTGAAAACGAACAGCCCAGTGCAAAATCATTTCCTGGATCTGCAACAGTGGGGGCAAAAGATCATGAATCTTCTCAGCGCTCACCGGATCATCACGCAGAGCCGAAATCTGGCGTTCGTGTGCTTGCTTGAGGACAGTAATGGTGAGGTCAATGTCGCGCTGGGGGAAGCGGGGAGGGAGCCGGACCCCGGCTTGACTGGTAATGCGGCATGAGTGCCAGAGGCATACGGATCGTTATCGACAGCAATCGGATGCAAAGTGATGAGTTGCGAGCATTTCTGTCAATGTCTCCCAATAACAAGGCAGTTCTGACCGACTATGCGGCGATGGAGGCCTTTCAAGGCAACACGCTGGTATCGATCCAGGCATCTTGGTCTGTGCTGCGTGATTTTCCAAAACAGATACTGGCCTTAAAGGGGACGAGGGCTGCGGCCAAAGTCGATCCTTGCTCAGCGGGCATCGCTGATCGGCTTGTCGAAAAGAGCGAAACCAAGGCAATTTCGGACTTCTCGCGGGTACTAGATAACGCGGCCAAGGGCGATATCATCGCCCAGCGACAGCTTCTGCAACGCGGAAAGTGGGCAAATGACCATATGGCCGGGATGCTGGCCAAGGCCGGGGACATGCACCTCTCCATCGCTGAGTTCTGTGCGGTGTTTACGGATGTAGAATTGCAGCGGCTGCGACGTAAGGAGCCATGGAAGGCCGAAACCGCCGCCAAATTTTTCGATCTGGTTGCGCATCTCACGGAAATATCGTTCGCCGCCCACCCAGATAAGCTGCGATGGCCGAAAGGCCGTCACCTACTTAACCATTTCCTCTATCGGCATACGCTCGCCTACTGTGTGTACATGACTCGATTGGTCATCAAGGGCGCAGTCACGCGCAAAGCCAGCCTCGCGCGAAACGATGCGGTTGACGTGATCTTTGCGACCTTGGCCACATATTTCAACGGCTTCATGTCGGCAGATTCCCAGGCGGCGACGGTCCACCATATTACCAGCTTTTTGCTATCTGAAGCAGGAGCGCGGGTGCCGGAAGACTATATGGAACGCTATGCTGTAGAAATAGAAAACCATATGGAAGCTGAAGGCATGGAAGACCGGGCAGGCCTTGTTTCGCCCTTTTCTTTATAGGAAGCTGCTTTCAGCCCTCCGTATCAAGGCGGCCGAAAGGCCGCCCCGCGATTTTTAGAACGCGCACTCTCGATCTTTGCATTGAGAATTGGACAACGCCCCGTCACTCGACGGGGCGCGCGTCGCCATGGATGATCTGGAAGCCAGCCTTCACAAGCTCATCGCATAGTGCGCGCTGGCGCTCCGCTCGCTCCCCCTTGCGCGCGATGTATGAGCAACGTCCAAAATGGAACTCGAAGCCTGCCCGCTTCACGCATCCCCGGAATCGCCGCCGCACGAGCGCGCTCCAGTCATGGGTGCCGGCATAGTTGCGGAAGGCGGTTACGGCAAAGACCGATCCGTAATTTTCATCACGCCAATCAAGGCTGATCTGGGGAGACAGCTTGGCCATGCTATATGTCCTGATGATGGGAATGGGGGAGGGCGGCGATGCCGCCCTCGATGCTCAGGCTGCGCGCTGCGCCGGGGCGGCCTCGGCAGCGGCAAGGATGAAATCGCTCGCCGCCTGCGCTGCCGTCGCCGCCTGAAAGATGGCGCGCTTGTCGCCGCGCAGCACGGTAAGCCAGCTTGCGAGATAGGCGGCATGATCCTCGCGCTCGCTTGGTTCCATGCCAAGGGCTGCACACAGGAAGGCCGCGCCGATCTCCGCGCAAAGTTCTTCCTTCGCCCGAATGGCAGTGCTGGTCCCGTATTTATGCAGGGTTTCGCGATCCAAGCGATCCCGATGGCCGGTGCTGTGGACAGCCTCATGGGCAAGGGTCGCATAGAAGGCGTTGCCGCTGGTGAACCTGTCGAAACGCGGCATGGTGATGCTGTCGGACGCGGGAGAATAGAAAGCGCCGCCGTCCTTTTCGATGATCGCCACGCCATAGGCCCGAAACAGGGCATCAAGCTGTTGATCGCGCTGATCCCGGTTCTGGATTACCGGCTGCGGCGTGGGATATTGGCCATCGGGCAATCCCTCGATCTGCTCGACATTGAAAACGGTGTACCGCTTGAGGAATGAAATGCGCCGCTCGCTGTCGTCCTCGACGGCCTGCCCGTTCTCGTCCTTCCGGCTGATCGAACCGGCATAGACGATCCGGGTGCCGCGTTCCCCCTTCCTGACATTTGCGCCAAGTTCCAGCGCCTGCTTGAAAGTCATCCAATAGGGGTTGGCATATCCGCGCGCCATGCTCTGCGCCCACAACAGCAGGATGTTGATGCCCTGATAGTTCTTCCCGCAAGAGCGCAGCGGAAAGCTGGCGGCCGCGCTCGCCCAGCTCGGCGACCATGGGCGCATCCCCTGTTCCAGCATCTCGATGATCTGATCCGTGACGTCCTGATAGATATCCGCACGCTCGACATTGCTGCGGGTCGCTTTGCTGTTCCGTGCCATGTGGTTTCCCTTCCTGATCTGGAGCCGAAGGCGATGGCGCCATCGACTTCTGCCCACTGGCGAAGTCGGGGGGGTTGAACCGGCAATGTCAGGGCTGGTTGGCAGGGAGGGGGATCGCCCAGCTTGCACAAGCGAAGCGCGGAAAGATGGGGATACGCTGCCAACCACCAAGCGAGCGCAGCGAGACGGTCCAGCCCTTGCCGGGAAGGGGGGAGGCCGCCCCCCTTGGCGTGAAGAGAAGAATGGCCGCCCGCGGCCGCATCATGTGCGAGGATCGTCACCCGAATGGGACGAAACCGTGCAGCGGGTTCGGTCGAGCGCAGCGAGATAGAGCCGTGCCGCCAGGCCGCACCCAAAAACCGCTTCTGCTATACTATCGCGCGCTGCCGATCGGCATCATCGTCCTCGGCTTTTATCCGGGGCAGGGGGCTTGGACCTATCTTGCGTGGGCAGGGTCAGACCGTCTTCAAAGGGCCTGCCGGCACGAATATTCGCGGCAATGGATGTGCGCGCCGCGTCGATCGTGCCCTCCATCAAACGGGGGCCATCGCCACGCTGACGCGAGACCGCCTGCACCTGGTCCACAATCGCTTGCGCGCCGGCAAGATGGGGATCGGATCGATTTTGCTCGGCCGCATTTTTAAGGAACAGGTCGGCAAGCCGGTCATGGGCTGGCGATTGGCCCGGTGGCAGCACGGGCCGCTCCAAAGAACGAACCGCACGTTGCACCTGGGCGGGCTGCTGGGCATTGATCCGCGTCGCCAAGGCCGCTCCGATCTCGCGCACACGCTGCAAGGGGGTCTGCTTGTCGGAAATCACCGCATCGACATCCCTCTGCCCGAGATAGATGAGCAAATGGGACTGATAAACCGGCCCTTTGGCATGGCGCATATAGGCCAATTCCATACGCGCAGCGGCGATCTGGCTTGCTGGCGCACTATCCTTCACCAATTTTTGCAAGCGATCGGCCGCCTCGGTCCTTGCCGCGGGCAAATAGCGCTCCAGCTCGCTTCGCGCCTTGTCCAATGACAGGCGATAGCGTTGCCCGGTCGGCGGATCGCGCGGGGGCAGGAACGCCATGCCTCCCGGCCCTGTGCGAGGCGTGACGGGTTCATCCCGTTCATGCGCGGCGGCGGCCAGGACTGCGCTCAAGGGACGATGATCGCCGGTGGTGAAACCATGGCGCGACGCATCCATCCATATTTGCCTGTCGATGCTGGCGATCCGGAGGGAATGCCCAGCATCGCGCGCAATCTGCGCCGCATGATGTCGCATCGTGCGTCCATTGCCCTCGCGGAAGGGATGGACGGCGTTCAGTTCGTTGAGATGATGCCCCAGACGATCGTAAAATTCTTCACGGGGCAGCCCCTTGAGATGGCTTTGGCTCGCCAAATCCTTGAACACCGCAGCCAGAGCATTGGCCACATAGGGGGCGTGGGCGAACAGGCTTCCCCCTTTGCCGATATTGACGGTTCGGTCTTCACCCGCCCAGTCATAGAGATCTTGGAAGAGATGCTTGTGCAACGCCCTGTAGCCATCGGCATCAAGCGGAAAGGCCATGCGCGCGGCTTCTCGGCCGCGCGCATGGGTCAGCATGCGTTCCGCTTGATTTAGCGATCCGTCGTCTGTCAGCCCCAGCCTGTTCCTGAGCGTGGCCGTGCCAGGATACAGATAAGGGTCTTGGTCGGTGCCCACTGACGTTAAGCGGGCGGTTCGGCAGGGCCATTCTGCACAAGGCCCTGGACGATCTTGGACACGAGAGCGGGCGGAACCGCCTCCTCCAGCAGCATATCGAAAAGCTCTGCCTCGTTCGGAGCAAGAGCCATGTCCTCGATGGCGAGATTGGCGCGGGAGTCCGCGTCATCCTGCCGCCATTGCTCGACCTCATCGGGAGTGCCTCGGACATAATCCATGGCGCGGACCTGCGCCCGAACGGCTTCAATATCGAACTGCATCATGGTGTATTTCATCGCCACCAACATAGTCCAGAATGGAGCGAAAAGACAATGAATCGCTGCGCTCCCGGCGTTGCGATCCGCCGCCTCGCACAGCGAGGCGGCGTCCGATCAATATTCTTCGGCCAGCATGATGGTCAGCACCCGTGTCGTTTGATCGCTATCCCAAGGGGCCTCGCTCCCGAACTCCAACTGCTTGTCATAACAGTCGATTTTCCAGAACGCCGTCTCGCTGATGGATTTCTCGTCCGCTGGCCGAGCTTGCACCCAATCTCCCGAACGGAGCCGATAGATTGCTCCGAAATCATGCTCCCCATGCGGATCATTGCCTTCGTGAAAATGGTCGAAAGCCAACATTACCTGCATGGCGGCATGACGATCATGATCCTCCAGCGCAGCAAAGCCGATAGTCATGTTGGCCCGGCACGCTACGCCGGGGTTCTGGCGCGCCATATCGTTGAGCAGCCGAACGCGATCGGTCTTCTCCGCATCGGTCAATTC
Organism: Sphingobium sp.; assembly: GCA_036384115.1. Classification (GTDB taxonomy): domain Bacteria; phylum Pseudomonadota; class Alphaproteobacteria; order Sphingomonadales; family Sphingomonadaceae; genus Sphingobium. The sequence goes on along the minus strand of DASVMZ010000033.1, from coordinate 12,004 downwards.
CATGGACATGATGTGATCCTCCTAGTCAGCAGGCCGAAAGGCCACGGCCTCACGGCCCTGCCGTTCCGGCGAGGAACGGGTTGGGGAGGGGGAGCAAAAATCGACCGCCGGCGCGGGCGAGCCGGTTAGCCTGGTCGGCACCCGCAGGGGGACGGGCACCGGGATTAGCGGATTACACGGGCGGCCTATTTTTGTTCGGGAACGAAAGGGCAGCGCCCTTGGCGTTCCCCGCTATTTCCTAACCGAGCCGTTACACGATAAAGCGCGGAGGCAATCGCCTACCGCCTATAAAGTGGTTGAGGCCAAAGATCGGTCGGGCAATTTCGTTACTCAGGGGCCTAACAGTTTCTGTCAGGGATCAATGCGCAGGGTAGTGAGTCACCCAAAGCGTTTCGCCACGACGATCGCGGATGGAGGCTGAGAGCCGATTGCATCGCCTCCGGGATCGAGACGTTGGAGGAATGCGGTCGGTCTTTCACGACGAGCTTGGCGACAAGATGGGTATGTGGGCCGATGGGGGACTTGCCGTCAGCGGTCGGGATTGGGTGATAGACCTCGACACGACCAGCAGGCGAAAGCAAGACGCGGCGCGGCTGCGCGCGCAACACCTCCGTCATCACACCATCCGCATCGAGAAGCTCAAGCTCGCGCAGGATGGAGGCAAGTTTGCCGATGCTCCAGCCATTGGCAGGGTCGGCCGCCAAATCCGCCAGCAGATCGAAGCTTACTTCGTTCATGGAATGGCACGCCATGGCAGCACGAAGGCCAGATCCTCATGGGAGCCATAATGGCCAATGACCGTGTAATGGCGTGCAAGCCCTTCCGGCGATAGTATTTCCTGCGGCGGGCCGTCCCCGACCACCGGAAACTAGCTGCAACAGCCTGCTCCCTTGCCTTCGATCTGGATCGGTGGACAAGGAACGGTTCCATACGAACAGAATACGCAACAATCGCCGGGTTTGGGCCGGAGCACGGCGTTGCAGCCCGAACAATCATAGAAAAACTGGCAGGCGTTCGTTGGCATCTGCTCGGTCTTCACCGTGCCGCACTCTGGACAAGTGATCGTCGACCTTAGTTCCGGGGTGATGTCAGACATAGGCATAGCCCAGCCAGAGCAGCGCGGCACCGATCAGCAGGCCGGTAAGCGTGATGAGGCGCGTGGCGAGAGAGGTGCATGGGCCGCCCGGTGCGCAGCGGGCAGCGACGGCTTGCTGACGTACGAGAAGTACGGCGCCTGCAACCAGGCATAAGGCGCCTATCCCGAGCAGCGGCGCCCGATAGGGGAGCGCGGTCATAGCGATTCCGGCGAGCCATGCCGATCCGATGCCAACGGAAGCCAGCAGCATCGGCAGGGCGCAGCACGCTGCGACGCCGAAACCGGCTGCGATCCCGCCGAGAGTGAGAGACGCGGTTCCCAATCCCTTCGGCGAAGGGGGGCTGGGAGAAGGTTCAGACATGGCGACTCCTTGAGAGCTGTTCGATCTTGTCCTAGCGTCTGTAGCGACTACAGACTCAAGCAGTATTTTGATGATGACGGTATCGCGCACCACCATCCCGATTGGCGAACTTTCGCAGCGCACGGGCTGCAACATCGAGACGATCCGCTATTATGAGCGCATCGGCCTGCTTCCGGTGCCGCTGCGTCGTGGTCGATATCGCGCCTATGGACCGTCGGATGTGCGGCGCCTGTCGTTCGTGCGACGTGCGCGCGAACTGGGTTTCCCAATCGACTCGGTGCGGGCGCTGCTGGCGCTTGCCGACGGTGGCGCTGCCTCGTGTGCGCAGGTGCGTGATCTGGCGAGCGAGCATCTACGGGATGTCCGCGTGAAAATTGCCGACCTCCGCCGCATGGAGCAAGTGCTCGGCGACACCGTTGAAGCCTGCGAGGCGGACGACACTGTGAGCTGTCCCTTGCTGGAGACGCTTTGCGCATCGGAAGCGCCGTGAATCCTGAGGTTGTCCGATCCGGTCAGGCAATCGATTGTGATGCCAGGTCGTTTCCGGCGTCGCACTTGGCAGCCGCGGACCTGCGCTCGGAATAGCGATCGACAAGCTGTTCCGCGTGGCCGCGCGTCAGCACGGTGACCCGCGAAGTTGGCAGGATGCGCGCTGCACGAGTGAGTGGGCATGCTGCGCTCACAGCGATCTACTGGTTTGTGAGATCAGCTCGGGATGCCAGACGGGCGAGTATCGGACATTCGGGCCGCTCATTGCCGTGGCAAGCTTTAGCCAGGTCCAGCAATGCATCGCGCATTGCGTTAAGCGCATCCGCCTTCCGGCCGAGGTCTGCGGCCCGCGATTCGGCCAGCGCCTTAACCTCCGCGCTTGCGCGACCACGATCGGACCAGAGACCAAGTAGCACCCGGATTTCTTCGATCGGAAAACCAAGGTCGCGGGCATTGGCGATGAAACGCAGTACATGCACGTCCGGGTCCGAATAGTCCCGATAGCCGCCATCGCGCCGCGGTGGCGGTGGGATAAGTCCGATCTTCTCATAGTGCCGGATCATCCGCTGCGAGACGCCACTCACTGCAGATGCGCCACCGATGTTCACAGTGCCACCCGGTTAAGGCGCAGCGCATTGGTGACGACGCTGACGGACGAGAGGGCCATCGCTGCTGCGGCGATAATGGGCGACAGAAGAATGCCAAACACCGGGTAGAGCAAACCTGCGGCGATCGGGACGCCTGCGGCATTGTAGATGAAGGCAAAGAAGAGGTTCTGGCGGATATTGGCCATCGTCGCCTCGCTCAGCCGTCGTGCGCGCAATATCCCATTGAGATCGCCTTTGAGCAGCGTCACGCCTGCGCTTTCGATGGCGACGTCCGTTCCCGAACCCATTGCGATGCCGACGTCGGCCGCCGCGAGCGCTGGCGCATCGTTCACTCCATCGCCCGCCATTGCAACCACGCGGCCTTCGCGCTGCAAGCGCAGAACGACTGCGCTTTTTTGATCCGGGAGAACTTCGGCTTCAACCGCGTCGATACCCAGTTTACGAGCCACTGCTTGAGCTGTCGTTCGATTGTCGCCGGTCAGCATGACGACGCTGATGCCTTCCTTTCGCAGCGCCGCCAGCGCTTCAGCAGTTGTTGCCTTGATAGGATCTGCAATTGCGAGAATTCCTGCGACGCGGCCATCGACCGCCGCGAAGATTGCAGTGGCGCCGTCCGCCCGCATGTCATCTGCCTGCGTGGCTGCTGTCGATACATCGATGCCATTCTCGTTTAGATAAGCTCCAGCACCCAAGAATATGCGCTTGCCACCGACGGTGCCGACAGCGCCTTTGCCCGTGGGCGAGTCGAAATCCGAAACTTCAGGAATGTCGAGCTGGCGGAGCTTGGCCGCCGCGACGATCGCAAGCGCCAAGGGATGTTCGGATGCCCGTTCGACGGCAGCGGCCAACCGAAGAATATCATCCTCCGAAAAGCCGTCCACCGCCACGATGGCGGTCACAGAAGGGCGACCCTCGGTCAGGGTGCCGGTCTTGTCGACGACGATCGTATCGACCTTCTCCATTCGCTCGAGCGCCTCGGCATTCTTGATCAGGACGCCAAGCCCAGCGCCGCGCCCGATACCGACCATGATCGACATTGGGGTCGCGAGCCCCAACGCGCAGGGGCAAGCAATAATCAATACCGCAACCGCCGCAACGAGGCCGTGTGCCAATCGCGGCTCTGGACCCCAGATTGCCCAACTCGCGAAGGAGAGCAGAGCGATGCCGAGCACGGCGGGTACGAACCAGCCAGCGACCTTGTCAGCCATTCGCTGGATAGGAGCGCGCGATCGCTGTGCATCGGCGACCATTTGAACGATCCGCGCCAGCATTGTATCGCGGCCGACCTTGTCGGCGCGCACGATGAGCGATCCCGTCTGGTTTACCGTTCCAGCAACGACATTGGCGGCCACGGTTTTTGTCACCGGCATGGATTCGCCCGTCACCATCGACTCATCGATGGACGAGCGCCCCTCCTCGACGATGGCATCTACGGGTACTTTTTCGCCGGGGCGGACCCGGAGTCGGTCGCCGACAGCGATCAGGTCGATCGCGACTTCTTCGTCATTCCCGTCCGCCATAATCCTGCGCGCGGTCTTGGGAGCGAGATTGAGGAGAGCCTTAATCGCGCCCGAGGTACGCTCGCGAGCGCGCAACTCAAGAACCTGGCCCAGGAGCACAAGGACGGTGATCACGGCAGCCGCCTCGAAATAGATCGCGACCGTGCCGTCCATCATCCGAAATGCTGCAGGAAATATGCCCGGGGCGAGTGTCGCCACCACGCTATAAGCCCAGGCCACGCCCGTCCCCATCGCGATCAAGGTGAACATGTTGAGGTTGCGCGTCCGGACAGAGGCCCAACCGCGCTCGAAAAATGGCCAGCCCGCCCAGATCACGACCGGGGTTGCCAAAGCGAACTGGAGCCAGCCCGATATGCGCTCGGAAATGAGGCCGTGCAGCGCCGGGAACAGGTGTCCGCCCATTTCCAGCACGAAGATGGGCACCGTAAGCGCCAAAGCGATCCAAAACCTGCGAGACATATCGAGCAGTTCAGCGCTTGGCCCGGTGTCTGCGGTTACAACCTCGGGCTCGAGGGCCATGCCGCAGATCGGGCATGGGCCGGGATGATCCTGACGGATCTGCGGGTGCATGGGGCAGGTCCAGATGGCGCCGGGTTGAGCCGCCGCAGCGCTCTCATTACTGCCGGACAAATAGCGCTCGGGGTCGGCGGCGAACTTGGCCCGGCATCCCGCACTACAAAAATAATATTCCCTTCCCCCATGCGAGACATGATGAGAGGTGACAGCCGGATCGACCGTCATGCCGCACACCGGATCCTTGGCCGTCTTCGAGCCTGTGGTGGCACCGTGCTTGCCCGCGCAGCAGCTATGCGCACCAGATTTGCTCTCAGGAATCGGATCAGTCACGGCTCGTCTCCTTTTCGACGAAAGACAATCTGGGGCCTGACATCATGTCAGGGTCAACCCCCGCTTCTCATATTTTTTGCATGCGCGCCCCCCGTCTCCCGGGTCATCCAGACAATCGATTGTGAATGGCAGTCGCCGCCTTGGCCGCCTGACCCGCCGCTACTGCGATTTGGTCCAGGCCTTCGACCATGTCGCCGGCGGCAAACATACCGCTGATCGTCGTTTGCTGATGCTCATCGACGACGATGCACCCTGACGGGGCCAATTCGGCACCGGCCATCCGCGCCAGTTCCGAGTGGGCGGAGGTTCCAAGAGCAACATATAGGGTGTCGAATTGGAGCGATCGGCCATCGGCTAAATGGGCGAGAAGGAATTCTCCATCAATCGAAAAATCTCGAACCGGGGCCCGTTCGACGGCAATACCGCCTCGAGCCAGATCTGCCGCCTCGGCTACCGACAATTGCGAACTGTCTTGCGCGAGCAAGGTCACGGTGTCGCTGTAGTGGCGAACGAAGAGAGCTTCGGCCGCACCATGGTCGGAGCAGCCCAACACGGCCACTCGCTTGCCGCGGACCTCATAGCCGTCGCAAATCGGGCAATAGCGTATCAATCCTCGGGCGACGCCTCGATCATGCGTTTCCTGCGCTATTCGCGGTCGATAATTTTTCACACCTTGGGCAAGCAATATCGTGCGGGTCTTGACGGCCTCGATACCCGTGGTGACCAGAAATCCCGTCCGGGCCAGTACAATCCCATTGGCTAAACCATTGGAGAGCTTCGCGCCGTACCGCGTTGCATGCTGGCGCATCCGCGACAGCAGGTCGCTGCCCGATATGCCATCTGGGAATCCGATCAGGTTGTGCGTTGCCGGGATGGAGGACGCGCGGCCATCGCCCGCATCGATGATTAGCGTGCAACGCAGAAACCGGCCCAGATAGGTGGCGGCCGTTAGGCCTGCAGGGCCGCCGCCTATGATAACGCAGTCGTACATGCATGCCTTCCGCTGACGTTGATCGTCATTGCTATTACGCGGCACGCGGCACCTGCCCTCGAAAGCAGGCGCTTCCCTGAAGAAAATGCAGGTGGCCGCGAGGGGTACGAGCCGCCGATGCGTAGTTCAGATGTAGCCCATCAACTGACAGGATGGACAAATGAGGTGCCCACGGGTCGCAGCGTGGCGCGGGGGCGAGTGGGCGTGGAGAAGACGGATCGGTAGCAAAGATCGCGCTCCACGCCACTCGCCCCGCAAGGATCGCTAGGCGCACGTCCTGGCGCCGCGACCCCGTCACCGGGGGAGGCGAATTGGAGACCTACAGTCCTTTTTCGGTTTCGATGGGCCAGGCACTCTGGGTCATCATGCTCATCGCCGGGCCTCCGCTCATTTTGATGCTGGTGGTTGGGCTCGTTATTTCAATGGTCCAGGCCGCGACATCGATCAACGAGCAGACGGTAAGCTTTGTCCCGAAGCTTCTAGCGTTCATCCTGTTTCTTGCCATCTACGGGGCGACAGTTGGCGATATCCTGATCGACTATACCCGCGACCTGTTGATGCATATTCCGGATGACATACGATGATCGCAGGCCTTTTATTAGGCCGGGCGGCTCCCGCAAAATCTGGTGGTCCGCGAAATGGAGTGCTAGCGTTGGAGGAGATTGGGGCAAAGCGGGGAGCAGGGTTTGGCAGACTTTGAATTGCTGGCGCGGCAACTGATCCAGCGATGGAAGGAAGACCCGAACGCTACCTATCAGAGCTGGTTTCTCTGGGACGAGCGCATCAAGAATTTCCGCTCGATCCGACGGGGTCTCGCCCAGGTGGTCGCTGAAATCGAAGCAGGGAGGTTCGGCGTCGCCTATCGCGGATCGTCGCTTGAAACGGTCGTTCATTCGGTCGCCGAACAACGGCAGATATTCAAAGGCGCGGATCATGCGTTTCTCTGGAAGCCAAAATTGCGCATCCCTGACATCTACGAAAACCCGGCGAACCAGCGCGCTTTTGGCCGGCTGCTCGATCATTGTGCCTGCTGTGACACCGCTGAAGAAATTATCGCTGGTATCCACACCATTGATCGTTTGAACATCAAGGGGCTCGGGCCTGCGGTCGCCAATCTCCTCTATTTCCTGCATCCCACGTTGGTGCCCCCGTTCAACACCGCGATCGTTAGCGGCTATAACAAGTTGACGGGCGGAAAGGTGAAGCTGGGTAGCTGGCAGCATTTTCTCGCGATGCGGTCGGGCGTTCTCGACCTGAATGAGCGGTTCCGCGATTTGCTGTCCAACGATCTTGGTGCCATTGGTGGCCTGCTGTTCGACATCGGTTCGGGACGCTATCCAGCCCCGCCGTGTGATGAGGAAGACCAGACGGTAGGATCGTGGGCGGCACGTCTCGAACAGGCCAGGGCCGAAGCGCAAACGCTCAACAAGGCCCTTCAGAAACAGGGGGAGAGCGATCGAACCCATTCGGAAATCCAGGCGTGGCTCCGCGATATGGGCCGTGCGTTGGGCTACGATATCTGGATAGCATCCAACGATCGGGGGCGACTTCACGATGGCGTGCGCTTGGGGGACGGGTGTCTTGAGAGCCTGCCAGCTTCAATTTCAACATCGACCGGCGCAGATGCCATCCGCCTTATCGATGTGCTTTGGCTCGAGCGAGGCGGCGACCGTGTCGCAGCGGCCTTCGAAGTCGAGCATTCGACGTCGATTTATTCGGGGATCGTCCGGATGCTCGACCTTGCCTTGAGCGGGAGCGAACTGCACGCCACAGCCGGACTGTTCCTTGTGGCGCCCGATGCGCGGGAGAGCGAAGTGCGAGCACAGCTCGCGCGGCCCGCATTCAGCCGTATCGCAGATCTTAAGATTGCCTATCTTCCCTATGGCGAGCTCGAGCGCCACAGAGAAGCGATTTCCCGGTTCGGTTCGGGCCTGAAAGCAATCAAGGCCATATCGCGTGCTTTGCTGTAAGGCCGATGCTACATCCCCGAGGCAGGGGGCGCCAATAATCCCAGCCATGCAACAAGCGCGAGAATTGTGAGCGCACAGCCACTTTCGACAATGAGACTGCGGCGAAGTGACCCTATCGCCGACGATATGTCCCCGGTTTCGATCGCAGTCGCGAGGGCAGGGGTGAGGAAGAAGCGGTTAGCGGCGGCCAGGAACAGCATTACGCCAAACAGCACCAGTTTCGCTGCCAGCAACACACCGTAGAGGCTCGTAAAAAGCGATCCCAGATTGGACGGTCCGACCAAGATCCAACTGTTGATGAAGCCTGACAGGATGAGCAGACCAACAACGATCGATCCTACCTTCGCGAAGCCATCCAGCGCCCGGTGAGACAGGTGGATATGATCCATCCCCATGCGGGCCGCTGAGCGAAAAATGAGCAGGCACAGGGCAGATAGTGCTCCAATCCATATGCCTGCGGCCAACAGATGGGTGATGTCGGCGCCAAGATGGATCCATCCCCGCATTCCTTCATCGGCCGCGCCGTGACCCGTCCAGGCCAAAGTCGCGAGAGCGATCGCTGCCGTCACTGAAACCGACCAGAGGGCGAATGCGGGACGTCGCCACCCGACAATGGAAAAGTACAGGACCAGTGAGAGTGCTGCCACCCGAACTTGCCAGACGGTGCCGATCGCGGTGCCCGATATCAAAAGATTGACAGTGGCGCGGTCAACTTGATCGATCGCCACACCGCCCATCGAGGCCGCCAAGGCAATCATGCCCAAGATCGATAATCCGATGCCGGCAAGTGCGATCGTCGCCAGGACCGAACGAAAGCGCAGGACCGAGCCGGATGCTCGCTCGGTCCCGCGTAACGTATAAAGGCCGAACATCGGCAACCCGAAAAGCAGCATAAGATCGAGATAAAGCCCTAACCTGACCGAAATCGTTATGATGTCCGGCACCCTCTTACTGGACCTTGAAGGTATAGCTGCCCTGAATGCGATGGGTGTCGGTTGAGACGACGTGATAGTCGACCTTGTAGGTTCCAACCGGCAATGGCTTGGCAAGCGTGGCTATGAGTGTCTTGCCATCTGCGGCCACGGTCGTCTTGACACCGTTCATCTTCATCGGCCCCATCTTCATCCCGGGCATCTCCGTCATCGTGAGGTCGATCCCGGAAAATTGCGCGACAAGGGCTTCCGAAAATACGAGCTGAATTCTGGTCGGAGCGGCGATGACGGCGTTGGCTGCCGGCGTTGCGCTACTGAGCTTGGGGTGTGCCTGGACGGCGGTAGCGGCGAAGACAGACGCCGCCATGGCGACGGCAAAAGCTGTTTTACGAAACATCGATTTCTCCATGGGCGGCGATACTGCCGACAAAGCGATTTACGCACCGCGCATCGTGAGCCCTCATCCGACGGGCAAGATTTCTTCGATATCGGGGTGCCAACTGGTTTGCGCCGCAGACCTGCGCGGCGAATGAGGGATGAAAGCTCGCCGCGCGTATGATCCAAATGGATGGGTGCGACATCACCGATCGACCAAGGGCTTTTCGGCTAGGGAGGACGCGATGGAAGATTCAAGGAAGGCATGGCTTCGGAAGCATTTTCCGAGCGGCCCGTTCATCGCGGTCGCGGCGCTGATCGGTAGCGCGCTTGCCGGTATCGCTGTGTATGTCGGTGCCTATGACATCGGGGCTGATGCGCCGCACACCAAACCGGTCTATCGGCTGATAGAGCAGCTACGTGATCGTTCGATCGCCGTCCGGTCTCGCGACGTGAATGTTCCGGCCAACCTCATGGATGTAAAACGACTGCAGAGCGGTGCGGGACTCTACACCGAGATGTGCAGCGGCTGCCATCTCGCACCGGGTCTGGAAAAGTCTGAAATCAGCCAAGGCCTTTATCCGAAGGCTCCAGAGCTTTTCCGGGAGTCGCAAAGATCGGCAAAGGAACAATTCTGGATCATCAAGCACGGAATTAAGCTAACCGCGATGCCGGCTTGGGGTAAAACGCATAGCGACGAATTGATCTGGGACATGGTGGCTTTCGTGCGGCAACTGCCCAAGATGACACCGGCGCAATATCAGGTGGCTATCGCCAGTGCGCCCGAAGACCATGACGCGATGATGAAGGATATGCCTGGCATGAAAAAGATGATGCCGTGACAATGTGTCCGCCTGCCGACAGGTAATCCTTCAGCCAGACCGACCGCTCGGGTGCGATATGTCTAAAGGCCGATCGAGCGATCGGCGAAGGGAGCGGCCCCGTGCCAGCGCGCTGAACAGATAGAGATTGGGATTTCGCGATGAAGACAGACTTGGATGGGCTTTTGACCCGCTTGCGCAATGAACCGGAACATCCGGGCCTGATCGGTCTGGAAGAGGCCGTGTTCAGGCGTATTGCCGCATTGCCCCAGGTTTCGACCGGTTCTCAACTCAGGCTCGGCGCGGTCGCGGCTTTCGGTGCGGTGCTTCTCGGTATCGCCAGCAACGGATTCACGCCGCCTGCTGAGGCATCGATTACGCTTTCACCGTTCGCTCCCTCCAATCCGCTTGCCCCCTCTACGCTGCTGGTAGGCCCTCAATGAAGGCGAAATTGCTTATTCTGGTTGCGATCGTCGCCTTTGTCGCAGCCGTTGCGGGCGTGTTCCTCGGCCGTCACTTCTTCCCCCAGCCCAAGGCAGCCGGTATCGAACTCCACGACGTGTTGCATAGCAAGCTCGACCTGGACGACCGTCAGAAGGCTCAGATCGAACTGCTTGAGCAACGCTTTGCCGTGCGCCGCCGCGCGCTGGAGCTCGAACTGAGAGCGGACAACGCGCGTCTCGCGGCCGCGATCGAAGCCGAACATGGCAACGGACCGGGTGTCACGGCGGCCGTTGATCAGTCGCATCAAGCGATGGGCGAGCTGCAGAAGGAAACGCTTGGCCATATCTTCGCCATGCGCCAGATCTTGCGCCCTGATCAGGCCAAGACCTTCGATCAGGCGGTGGTACATGCGCTCACCGACGATGCACGGTGAGTCTGGATCTTCAGGCGTGCTCGGACGGTGAACTTGCGACGCTGACGCTCGCGGGTCGGCAAGCGGCCTTTGCGGAAATAATGCATCGACACCAAACCGCTATATTCCGCCTGATTCGCGGTATGATTGGCAATGCCGAAGACTCGCTGGACCTTACCCAGGACTGTTTCGTCTCGGCGTTCGGCCATTTACGGAAATATGATGGCGCCCGGCCGCTGCGTGCATGGTTGTCGCGGATCGCGATCAACAAGTGCCGTGACTGGCGTCGCCGTCAGAAGGTGCGGCAGCTCTTTACGTTCAGCTCAACGACGTACGTCGACGAAATCGAACAGGTGCCGGACGAGGCACCTTCGGCCCATGCAAGCACTGCGTCGAAATTGGAACTTAAGCAATTGGCCGCCGCGATCAGCACGTTGCCCGCGTCGTTGCGAGAGGTTCTGCTGCTCCGTACTGTTGAAGGGCTAAGTCAGTCGGAAACCGCCACAGCGCTTTCAATTAGTGGAAAGGCCGTTGAAACGCGCCTGTACCGTGCCCGGGCGCGCCTCGCGGAAATCTTGGACGAGGAATGAGGGGTGCGCCACGCTGGCGCGTAAGGAGAGAGAGATATCGCGCTCGAGCGTCTTTGCGGACCCAGAGTGCTGCACGTTGAACAAGGAGATATTATGCCCCCGGTATTGAACCGCCGCGACCTTTTCCGCGGTGCCGCATTGACCGGCGGTGGTCTGGCACTGTCGGCTTGGATGCCGGCATGGGCTCAGCCCGTTTCGGCCGGGATCGTGAAGCCGCTCCCGACCGTCACCGGCAACGATATCACGCTCAAAATCGCTCATCAGATGATGATGATCGACGGCCGGGCAAGCCACGCCATTGGCATCAACGGTACAGTCCCCGCGCCCCTGATCCGGTTGCGCCAGGGCCAGACGGCGCGCCTGTCGGTAATCAACGATCTCGACGAAGACAGCTCGATTCACTGGCATGGCCTACTCGTACCATTCCAGTTTGATGGCGTGCCCGGGATCAGCTTTCCCGGCATCAAGCCCAAGTCGACCTTCGTCTATGAGTTCCCCATCGTTCAGGCCGGAACCTACTGGTATCATAGCCATTCGGGGTTGCAGGAG
>DASVMZ010000032.1:0-15696 GCA_036384115.1 Sphingobium sp. | reverse complement strand
GATGGAGGCGTTCAGCGCCAGCAGGTTGGTCTGCCGGGCGATGGCGCAGATCAGGTTGGCGATGCTGGCGACCGACTCGGTGGTCTGCGCCAGGCTCCGCACCGCCTGCGCGCCGCCGGACGAGCATCTGCGCGCCACCTCGGCCAGTTCCGCCTGCTCATGCGCTGTGCCGACGACGCTGTCCGCCGCCCGCGCCAGTACGGAGACCTCGCCCGCCACGTCATGGGCCGCCTCGGACGCTTGCTGCGCGGCCGACGCCACCTCCCCCGCCTGGCTCCGCGTGCCCTCCGCCAATATGTTGAGCGACCCCGCCGCCGTGTCCAGTGTCTGGGCAGCACCCAGCACAGCGGCCGCGATATGCGCCACCGAAGCCTCGAAGTCGGCCGCCACCCGGCGCAGATCCCTCGCCCGCGTCTCCCGCGTCTCCTTCTCCGCCGCACTACGCCGCGCGCTTTCCATCTCGGCCCGCGCCTCCGCGGCCCGCGCCGCGATCAGCGCTCTTTCCGCCTCGACCCGCGCGGCGTCGGCCTTTTGCGTCAGGTCCAGGCTCTCCTGCCGCGCTGTCTCCTGCCGCTCCAGCAGGGTGCGGAACCGTTCCGCGAAATAGCCCAACACGAGGCACTGGATCACCACCGCCAGCGCATGGATCATCACCCGCGACAGGCCACCGCCGCCTGCGAATACGAAATTGGGCGCGAACATCGCCAGCGCCAGATGATGCACCGCGACCAGAGCCGCCGCCGGGATGATCGCCCAGACGTCACACAGAATCACCAGCGACGCCAGCGCGACAAAGAAATACATGTGCATGTCGACCTGCCACGGCGACTCATGCAACGCGAAGACGAACAGCGCAGGCTCCAGCACCACCATCAGGCCGGTGGCGATGCGCGCGGACCGATCCGACCGACCCTGCAACGCCGCCATCGCCGGCATCGCGATCGTCACGATACCGGTGCCCAGCGCCAGCCACACCTCCGCCCGGCCCATGCCGATCGCGATGACGAACAGCGGGATCATCGCCAGGCATACCCCGATGACCAGCATCGCGATGCCGCGTGTCCTCAGCCGCTCGACTTCCGTCATATCCCCGGTCCCTTGCTGTCGCAGCCAGCCGCCGTCGCACGCAGGACGAGCATATGCCCTTCCATCATCGCGCGCAGCAGGGCGGAGCGATCACCCGATACGATCAGGCTGTCCTTGAATGGTCCATTATCCACCAGCGCCGCTCCCGCCCGCGTGGCGACCCGCGCCAGCGCATCCCTGTCCGCGCCATGCAGCGGGACCAGCAGCATCCGCCCCGTCGCGGGCGGCGCGGCGATCATGCCCCCTGCCGCTGCAAGGACGAACAGCGCCTGCACGACCGCTGGCCAGCACCGCCCGGCGGCGCGTGATGGAGCCACGCCACCGATGCCCGCCGGCATGCGAACCCTGGAAGCAAAGAAGATGACAGACCGGCCCATTTCCCCTGCGGATAGCCCGGATTGGCTAATTTGGGATTAATCCTAATACGCAAAATCCGTATCGGCCCGGGTTCAGCCGCCCTTGGCTGCGGCAAAGATCGCGGCCCATGCCGCCTCGTCGATCACCTCGATACCCAGTTCCTGCGCTTTCTTCAGCTTGGATCCGGCGCCCGGCCCGGCGACCAGCAGGTCGGTCCTGGCGGAGACGGACCCGGCCGCCTTGGCGCCCAGCAATTCCGCCTGCACCTTGGCCTCGTCACGGCTCATCGTCTCCAGCGCGCCGGTGAAGACGACCGTCTTGCCGCTCACCGGGCTGGCCCGCGTCTCCACGATATAATCGGGCGGGGAGACCTCGGACAACAGATCGTCCCACACTTTGCGATTATGCGCCTCATGGAAGAAATCGGCCAGTGCATGCCCGACGGCGGCACCGATATTTTCGACCGAAATCATATCCGCCACCGCCTTGTTCAGCCGGTTGCGATAGCGCTGCGGCTCTTCCCCCTCCAGCGGCGGCATCGCCTCGCGCAGCGCGATGATCCGGTCGGCCAGTTCCTGCACGGCCTGCAATGTCGTGAAACGTTTCAGCAGGTCGCGCGCGCTGACCGCACCGACATGGCGTATGCCCAGCCCGAACAGCAGGCGCGCCGCATCCGGGCTGCGCTTGGCCTCTATCGCGTCGATCAGGTTCTGGACGGATTTTTCCTTCCACCCCTCGCGCTCCACTATCGCCGCGCGCCAGCCGGACAGCCGAAATATGTCCGCCGGCTCCTTGATCCAGCCAAGCTCCAGAAATTCCTCGATGCTCTTGTCGCCCAGCCCCTCTATGTCCAGCGCACCCCGGCTGACGAAATGCCGCAACCGCTCGAACCGCTGCGCCGGGCAGATCAGGCCGCCGGTGCAGCGCACATCGACCTCGCCCTCCTCCGCGACCGCTTCCGATCCGCAGCCGCCAAATTCCTTTGGACAATGATCGGGGAAGACATAGGCGTCCCGCGCCTCGTCCCGGGTCAGATTTTCCGCGATCTGCGGGATCACGTCGCCCGCGCGCTGCACCACCACCCGGTCGCCGGGCCGCACGCCCAGCCGGACGATCTCGTCGCGATTATGCAGCGTCACATTGGAGACGGTCACGCCGCCCACGGTCACGGGCTTCAACCGGCCGACCGGCGTCAGCTTGCCGGTGCGCCCGACCTGGATGGCGATGGCCTCCAGCGTCGTCTCCGCCCGTTCCGCCGGGAATTTATGCGCGATGGCCCAACGCGGCGCCTTCGCCACAAAGCCCAGCCGCTCCTGCCAGTCGAGCCGGTCGACCTTGTACACCACACCGTCGATGTCATAGCCCAGGTCGGCACGGCGCCGCTCGATGGCGCGATACTGGTCCAGCATCGCCGCGACGCTCTCGACCCGCACCAGATCGCCCGACAGCGCAAAGCCCCAGCCACCGATCGCCTGCATCACATCATGCTGCGTCTCGCCCGGCACTGCACTGGCCACGCCCCAGCCATGCGCCATGAAGCGCAGCGGGCGCGCCGCCGTGACCGCAGCGTCCTTCTGCCGTAGCGACCCTGCCGCCGCATTACGCGGATTGGCGAACTGGCGGACGGTGGCGGGGTCGAACGCCAACTCGCGTTGCACGGCCAGCGCCTCGCCCTCGGCCAGCAACCGGGCGTTCAGCGCCAGAAAATCCGCCTTGGCCATATAGACCTCGCCGCGCACCTCGAACAGGTCGGGCGCGCCGTCGGGCAGCGCTTGCGGAATGTCCGGGATGTGCGCGACATTGGCGGTAACATCCTCACCCACCTGCCCATCACCGCGCGTCGCGGCCCGGACGAGGCGGCCCTCCTCATAGCGGATTGAGAGCGACAGCCCGTCGATCTTGTCCTCAGCCGTGACCGCGACCGGCGTATCCTCCGGCAGTTTCAGGTAGCGCCTCACCCGCCCGACGAAATCCGCGACATCCTCATCGGCAAAGGCATTGTCGAGGCTCATCATGCGCTTGTCATGCGTGACCTTGGCCAGCGGCGACGCCTCTACGCTCGCCCCCACCAGCCGGTTCGGGCTGTCTGCCCGGACCAGATGTGGAAAAGCCGCCTCGATGGCATTATTGGCCCGCACCAGCGCATCATAGTCGCCATCGTTGATCTCGGGCGCATCCTGGGCATGATACAGGGCATTATGCCGCGCGATTTCGCGGGCGAGACGCATAAGCCGATTCGCCGCGTCGGCTTCGGACAGGGTCGCGGGATCGGGTACAGGATCAGTCACGGGATCGGCCATGCTCGTCAGAATTCCAGCGCGATGATCGGCGACAGGGCAAAGAGGCCCGACAACAGCACGATCACCATGCCCCGCCATGTCGGCCGCACCACCAGATGCATCGCGCGGTAGCCGGTTAACAGCGTCAGGAACAGGCAAAGCCCGAAGGCCATAATCTGCCGCGCCGATAGGGTGCCCTGGATCATATCGAACAGACCCGCCAGCACCAGCGCGATCACGCCAAAGCCGCACGCAAACTGCACCGCCGTGGTGACGACCATGATCGTCACCTGTTCCCGCGTGCTGGGGTCAACCCATTCCTGATTCGTCATCCTACCCCCCAATCCACAGGATCGAAATTAATGCTATCGGAGCAAGCGCGACCAGCGAACGGAGGAGAATGAACGCCGCCTGCCGCCTGTCGGGACTGTTCACAAGCTGAAGCGACCGGAAAAGGTTCCAGACGCCAAGGCCCAGCATCAGCACGGTGATGGCCCCGACAGCGGGATGCATGCCGTCGTCGTTCAAGGCGACATAGGCGAATAGTGACAGCGCAAGAATGGCGAATGCGGAGACGAGCGCCATCACGAAGCCAAAGATCATCATGAGCAGGTCGAAGCCGACCGCACGGTCGAGCGCCATCCTCATACGCCCTCCAGCAATCGGTCCGCCTGCGCCCGCGCCTCCGGCGTGACCTGGGCGCCGGACAGCATGCGGGCGATTTCCTCGCGCCGCTCCGCAGCGTCCAGCTTCCTTACGCCGGTGCGGGTGATCGTCCCTTCACTGGCTTTCGCGATCAGCAGGTGCGCCGTGCCGCGCGCCGCCACCTGCGGACTGTGCGTGACGACCAGCAACTGGCCGCCGCCATTCCTGGGGTTGGCGAGCCGCGCCAGACGCTCGCCGATGGCGGAGGCGACTGCACCGCCCACGCCCCGGTCGATCTCGTCGAAGATCATCGTCGTCGCCCCGCCCCGCTCGGCCAGCGCCACCTTCAGCGCCAAGATGAAGCGCGACAATTCGCCGCCGGACGCGATCTTGATGAGCGAGGCGAAAGGCGCGCCGGGGTTGGTGGAGATCAGGAACTCGACCCTGTCCATGCCGCCCGGTCCCCACTGCGCCTCATCCAACAGCTCGACCGCGGTACGGAACCGCGCCGAATCCAACTTGAGCGGCGCCAGCTCGCCCGCCACCGCCTCGTCCAGTCGCTCCGCCGCCGCCCGCCGCTGCTCGCTCAACGCCTTTGCCGCTGCGAGATATGCAACCCGTGCAACCACTTCCGCCTTTTCAAGCGCCGCCAATCCCTCTTCACCCGCGTCGATCCGCGTCAATTTTTCGGAAAGCTCCTCTGCCAGCATGGTCAATTCATCCGCCGCCACCGCATATTTTCGCGCCAACGCCCGCAAATCGAACAACCGCACTTCGATCGCATCGAGCCGCGCCGGATCGACCGCCAGCGCCTCCGTCGCGGCAGCGAGATGCTCCTCTGCCTCTCCCGCCTCGATCAGTGCACGATCGATCGCCGCCAGCGCCTGTTCGAGCGAAGAATGCTCCACCGCTATCCGGTCCAGCCGCCGCGCCGCTTGCCTCAACTGTGACAATCCGCCGTCCGACCCATCGAACAGGATGGATAGTGCCGACAAGTCATCGGTCAGTCGCGCGCCCTTCTGCATGACAGATCGCTCCTCTGCCAGCACATCCTCCTCGCCCGTCTCCGGCGCGAAGGCGGTCAATTCCGCCACCGCATGGACAAGCCACTCACGCTCCGTTGTCGCAGCGGCAAGATCGGCGCGCGCCACCGCCAGCGCATCACGTGCTCCAACCCACGCTGCATAGGCGCCCACGACCCCGTCATTGTCGCAGCGACCATAATGATCGAGAAGGATACGGTGCCCGCGCGGGTTCATCAGGCCCCGGTCGTCATGCTGGCCATGTATCTCGACTAGCGCCGAGCCGATCTCTCGCAACAGTGCAGCAGAACAGGGTTGGTCATTGATGAAGGCCCGGCTACCGCCATCCGCCTTGACCGTACGGCGGATCAGCAGAAGCTCGCCCGGCTCCGCGTTCAATCCGTTATCGGCGACCGCCGCAAGGACAGGACTATTACCCGGCAACTCGAAACTGGCGGTCACGCTTGCCTGGTCGCTTCCCTGCCGCACCAAGCCACTTTCCGCGCGCGCGCCTAGGACAAGGCCCAGCGCATCGAGCAGGATCGATTTGCCCGCCCCCGTCTCGCCCGTAAGCACGGCAAGCCCCTGACCGAAGTCGAGGTCGAGCGCCTCAATCAGAACGATATTACGGATCGAGAGCCGGGTCAGCATGGGCGCCCGTCTGTCACGCCGCCGGGGCGTGCTCCTTCATGAGGTCATAGGACCGCTGATACCAGGCCGTGCCGCGATAGTTTGTGCCCAATACTGCGGCGGCCTTCTTGGCCTCGTCTACCAGACCAAGCGACAGATAGGATTCGACCAGTCGGTGCAACGCCTCGGGCGTGTGCGTGGTGGTCTGATATTTATCGATGACCGTGCGGAAACGCAGCGTGGCAGCCAGCCACAATTTGCGCCGTTCGTAGAAACGGCCAATCTCCATTTCCTTGCCAGCAAGATGATCGTTGACAAGGTCGATCTTCAGCCGAGCATCGGCAGCATATTGAGTGTCGGGATAGCGGCGCGCCAGTTCGCTAAGCGCGCTCTTGGCCTGATCCGTGATCTTTTGATCTCGCGTCACGTCGCTGATCTGCTCGTAATAGCAGAGGGCGATCAGATAATAGGCATAGGGCGCCTCATTGTTACCCGGATGGATCGACAGGAACCGCTGGGCGGTCTGGATCGCCTTCGTATAGTCCTTGGCTGCATAATAGCTGAACGCCGCCATTACCTGTGCGCGACGTGCCCAGGGAGAATAAGGATGCTGGCGTTCCACCTCGTCGAAAAGTTGCCCCGCCAGACGGAACTGGCCACGGTCCAGCCGATATTTGCCCGCATTGTACAGCGTGCTGACATCGCGGGCGACATATTGGGTGTCGGCCTTGTTCTTGTTGGTGGCGCAACCCGACAGCATGACTGCGGTCGAAGCAAGGGCGATCAGGGCGGCGGAACGCAGGACAGTGTGACGCATGCCCGTGCCATAGCCGAGGCGATCCGCTGCGCCAAGTGATGATCGTCGCGGGGATTGCATGGGTTTCATATCTTAAGCGGCCCTGCGCCAAGGCGGTTGGAATAAAATCCTTTCAAATCAATAATATAAATTATGTAGCAGACCAGTTGGCCGACAACAAGCGCGTCCATCGCACGGTCGCTTTGCTGGCCGCCGATCTTTTCCATCACCCGGCGCGAGCGGATATTATCCTTCCTGATCAGGAAGATAACCCGATCGAAGCACGCCAGCGCATGGCTCAACATCAGCCGCTCGACCGCCCCATTGGTCCCGCCGCCTCAATGCGACCAAGCCAGCAAGGTCCAGCCAATCTCGACCTCCCCCGCCCCTGCCCCGGCCGAAGTCATAACGCGAGGAGCCGATGACCGCCCCCGTGGCGGCATCGACGATGGCGAGCGCACCGCCGCTCGCCAGACCGTCATCGAAAAAGGCGCGGAATTTTGCTTCCTGCCAGCGAACCTGCGCGGGATGGACGGCCCATAGCAGGGGATCAGCCGCCACCGCGTACATATCTGTCCAATCCGCCGCCCGCAAGGGAAGCAGCGAGACGATGCTGACGGGTCAGGCAGGGCTGGCGGTCAGGCAGGGCTGGCGATCAAAATGCGTCATCGGCATGGCCTGAGGACCATGGTGATTCATCGTGCATTGATGGCGGCGGCGACACGGCGCCCCCAGCGCTGAGCAAGGCTGTGCCGGATCTGGCTTAGCATGGTGTGCGCGCTGTTAGATTTATGCTGCACTGCGTCAATACGGAACGCGGAGCAGCTAGTGGTTTAATATTCTGTCCTTTCTCCCGCTTGAAACCACAAGCACTGCCGGAAAACGCGCGATGACTTCGAACTGGTCAAGCTGGCGCCGCAGACAGCCGACGCCCTGTGATACAGACCCCGATCTTGTGCGGTCGCCCCTATTTGGATACCGAACCGCCACACCCACATTCTCAGGTGTGGGCCGACCGTTTTTCCGGGAAGCGGCTGAACCTGAGAAAACCCATAGCTGACGCGGTCAATCAGGCCGGTGGTCAGATCACCGCCTCGATCAGTCCCAGTCTCTCCGCCTCTTCCGCCTCGATATACCAGTTGGAGGGTGCGCGTTGCAGGACGTCTTCCATGGTGACGGTGGAGCCGCGGATCAGATTGTCGAAGCCTTCGTTCTGGATCACGATCGATGTCCTGATCTCGTTCAGGGTCGCCTCCAACGATGCCACGCATGTGGTCAGTGGTCCTTCGACCCGCAGTATCTTTGACATTTTGCGCTCGTGGATCATCAGCCTCGTCCCCCGCGTCAGATAGCGATTGGGCCGCGCGAAGAAACTCATGAAGGTGGTGCCCGCCGAATAAATGGCGGCCTTGCCAAGGAACACGAAGCGGCGGGCGGGGGCGATGTCGCTGTTAAAGCGTACGTCCTCGCCCATCATCCGGGCGACCTCCGGATCCCCGCCCAGCGTGGACAGTTCCACGATGACGAGACCCTCGACCGGCGCGGCTTCGAGCTGCCCGCGAAAATCCTTGTACATGTCATAGTCCACCGTGCCCGACAGCAGGATGGCGGGAGACCTGAACTGGTCCTGCGTCAGTCGTTCGATCTGGTCCGGCACACCGTCTTCCCCTCTGGCAGCGATGCACGCACAAACGGCACAGGCGCGTCACCGTTCCGCCGACTTCAAGGATCATTATCCGCCGTGCGGCATTTAGATTGCTCAACAGGAGAGCGGTCGGAATGGCGAAGTTCGGATATAAGCTGATGACCGAGGAACATGGCGCAGCCGCGCTCATCGCCAATGCGGTGCATGCGGAGGAGGCAGGTTTCGACTTCCTCTCCATCTCGGACCATTTCCATCCCTGGCTTGAGGCGCAGGGCCACGCTCCCTTTGCCTGGAGTGTCCTTGGCGCCATCGCGCATGCAACGTCGCGCATCGGTATCGCCACGGGCCTGACCTGCCCCATCCTGCGCTATCATCCCGTCATCATAGCGCAGGCGGCGGCGACGATCGCGGAGCTCAGCGGCAACCGCTTCACACTCGCAGTGGGCGCGGGCGAGCGGCTCAACGAGCATGTCACCGGCGTCCGCTGGCCCTCCATCCCGGAACGGCACGCGATGCTCGGCGAGGCGATCACTATCTTCCGCACGCTTTGGCAGGGCGGTGTGCACAGCTGGCGGGGCGAGCATTTCGTGGTCGATCATGCCCGGCTCTACGACCTGCCCGACCAGCCGATTGCGATCGTGGTCGGTGTGAGCGGCCCGGCATCCGTCGCGCTGGCGGCGGAGCATGCGGACGGCATCATGGCGACGGAGCCGAAGGCGGGCCTGGTCGACAGCTTTCGTACCAAGGGGAAATCGGACGGACCCGCCTATGCCGAAGCGCTGCTCGCCTATGCATCCAGCGAAAAGGAGGGGCTGGAGACCGCACATCGCAGCTTCCGTTTCTCGCCGCTGACCTGGGCAGTGAACAGTGAATTGCCGACGGTAGAGGGATTCGAGGCGGCGACAGCGTTCGTAAAGCCGGAGGATCTGGCCGGCAGCATCGCTGCCGGGCCTGATGTGGAGGCGCATGTCGCCATCGTCCGCAAATATGTCGATGCCGGTTTCGATCATATCGTTCTCACCTGCCCCGGACAGGAGCAGGCCGCCTTCATCGACTTTTTCGCGCGGGAATTGAAGCCGCGACTCGAAGCGCTTTAAGGTCCGGGGAGAGGGAAGCCTTGCCACAGGGCAAGCTGCCTTTCACTATGGCGGCACTGCGCTCATAGGGGCGCCGTCCATGGAGGCATGATGTCGCACGCAACGCGGATGGTCGTTCCGCCGATAGCCGGTAAGTCCGCATGGCGCTTGCCGACCCGACCCTGGACACGGGCCGGATCGAGCAGATGACCGGCTCCCCGCCAAGGCTGGCAGACCTTGAGGCCGCGACGCGCCGCTCCCCTTCGGACATGCATGTGTGGCGCAGTCTGGCCGACGAATATTTCCGTCTGGGCCGAACGGTGGAAGCGGACGCCGCCTATCAGCGGCATATATTGGCATCGGTCAACGACCCCCGGTTGCACGAGGCGGCGCTGGCGCTGGCGGCCAATCGGCTGGACGTCGCCGAGCGCATCCTGAAACCGCATCTGAAACACTATCCGACCGATGTTGCGGCCATCCGCATGCTGGCCGAGCTGGCGGGGCGAATCGGGCGGGTCGGCGATGCCGAGAAGCTGCTCCGCAGGGCGCTGGAACTGGCGCCCCGATTTGCCCCTGCCCGGCTCAACCTCGCCTTCGCACTGAACCGGCAGGAGCGTTTCGTGGAGGCGCTGGAAGAGGTCGACCGGCTCTTGGCGGAGGAGCCTGACAATCCCGCCTATATCAACCTCAAGGGCGTCGTGTTCGCGCGCGTCGGCGATTATGCGGATGCCGTCACCCAGTTCGAGGCGGTGCTGCGCACACGGCCCAACCAGCCGCGCATCTGGCTGAGTTTCGGCCACTCCCTGAAAACGTTGGGGCGGCAGGACGCCTGTGTCGCCGCCTATCGCCAGAGCATCGCGCTCCAGCCGACACTGGGAGAGGCATGGTGGAGCCTGGCGAACCTCAAGGCATATCGATTTTCGGACGAGGACATGGCCGCGATGGATGCTGCTCTTGGCGAACCCCGCCTGTCGCCCGATGACCGGCTGCACCTGCATTTCGCGCTGGGCACGGCGCATGAGAACCGGCAGGACTTCAAGCGGTCGTTCGGCCATTATGAGCAGGCCAATCATATCCGCGCGCAGCAGTTGCGCTATTCGCCCGAGCGCATCCATGCGGTGGTCGTCGATTCCATCGGCAAGCTGGACAGGGATTTCTTCGCGGCCCGCCGGAATTGGGGCGAGGTGCGACCGGACCCCGTCTTCATCCTGGGCATGCCGCGCTCGGGCTCCACGCTGGTCGAGCAGATCCTGTCCAGCCATCCACTGGTCGAGGGCACCCGGGAACTGCCGGACATAGAGATGCTCGCGCGACGGATGGCGAATTCGGACGGCGATTATGTGGACGCGCTGCTCCGGGCCGGACCGGAGGAACTGGCGGCGCTGGGCGCTTCCTATCTTGAGCGCACCCGCGTTCACCGCAAGCATGGCACGCCCTATTTCATCGATAAGATGCCCAATAACTGGACCTACCTGCCCTTCATCCACCTGATCCTGCCGAACGCGAAGATCATCGATACCCGGCGCGGCGCGATGGCGTGCTGCTTTTCCAACTTCAAGCAACATTATGCGCGCGGGCAGGCCTTCAGCTACGATATGGATCATCTTGCGCGCTATTTTACGGACTATACCGCCTTGATGGCGCATCTCGACGACGTCCTGCCCGGCAAGGTCCATCGCGTACGGCATGAGGATATGGTCGACGACCCGGAGCGGGAAATCCGTGCGCTCCTCACCTATCTCGGCCTGCCCTTCGACCCGGCCTGCCTGCGCTTCTGGGAGACCGACCGCCCGGTGCAGACCGCCAGTTCCCAACAGGTGCGGCAACCCATCTATCGCGAAGGGGTGGACCAGTGGCGGGGCTATGCACCGTTTCTGGAAAAGTTGCGGACCTCCCTCGGTTCTCTCGCAGACCTGTAACTTTTTTGCAACGCAACGAGTGCGCCGCACAATGCCGTTGACTTTATGTTCGTTCATGCGAAATTCCTCTTACAAATAGCCCACCCTTTCAGGGCCTGGCGATAAAAGGGGACGTGCATGGTGCATCTGCTTTCCAGCAGGCGCGCATGCCGCAGTGCGGCATTTGCGTTGCTTGCTTCCGTATCGGTTATCGGACTGACACCAGCCATGGCGCAAGCGCCGGATGCTCCCGCCGACAGTGGCGACATCATCGTGACGGCTACCAAACGATCGGAAAGCCTTCAGACCGTCCCGATCAGCATTCAGGCTCTCGGTTCCGACACGCTGAAACAGCATCAGGTGACGAGCTTCGACGATTATGCCCGCCTCCTGCCCAGTGTCAGCTACCAGTCCTTTGGCCCCAGCCAGTCACAGCTTTATTTTCGGGGCATAACCTCGGGCGGCGACGGTCTCGCCTCAGGCCCTCTCCCCACCGCCGGTCTCTACATCGACGAAACACCCGTCACGACCATCTATGGCTCGCTCGACCTCCATGCCTATGATCTCGCACGGGTCGAGGCGCTCGCCGGACCGCAAGGGACGCTCTACGGCGCAAGTTCCCTCTCCGGCACGCTGCGCCTGATCACGAACAAGCCCGAAATCGGCAAATTTTCCGCCGGTTACGATATTGGCGGCAACAAGTTCGGCAAGGGCGCCTTTGGCGGATCGTTCGAGGGCTTCATCAATATTCCCATCAACGATATGATGGCCCTGCGCGTGGTCGGCTATTACCAGCATGACGGCGGCTATGTGGACAATATACCGGGCAGCCGTACCTACCGGCGCACCCATGCGGATGGCGCGGGCGGTTATGTGGACTCGCCGCTGACCGTGAACAACAATCGTTATGCCGAGAAGGATTATAACGACGTCGACAGCTATGGCGGCCGCGCCGCGCTGGCCGTCGATCTGGATGACAATTGGACGATCACGCCCGCCGTCATCTATCAGCGCCAGATCGCACATGGCCAGTTCCTGTTCGATCCGCGCGCGGGCGACCTTCAGAACCACGATTTCACACCCAACCGGAACCAGGACGAATGGTATCTCGCGTCCATGACCATCCAGGGCAAGCTGAGCGACTGGGACGTGACCTATTCCGGTTCCTATTTCGAGCGTTGGGTTGATAACGTCACCGACTATAGCTATTTCTCCGTCGCCTACGACAATCTGGCGACCGACAGCCCCAATGATTACGCCAATTACACTTATCTCAAGGATGCGCTGGGCAACGACATCGACCCGACGCAGACGATCCATGGCAATGACAAATATAGCAAGATGTCGCATGAATTGCGGGTCAGTTCGCCGTCCGACAAGCGGCTTCGGCTGACGGCGGGCATGTTCTGGCAAAGACAGACCGACCGCCGCATCGCCGACTATATCGTGCCGGGCGTGGCCAATGCGGTCGATCCCTTCAGCCCGCCGGTTCCGGGCGCCCCCGCGGACGATGTCTTCTACACCAATCTCTACCGCATCGACCGCGACTATGCGATGTTCGGAGAAGCCTCCTTCGACATCCTGCCCGCCGTCACGCTCAGCGCGGGCATACGCGGCTTCATGGCGCATAATACGCTCCAGGGCTTTTCGGGCGGGGCCAGCACGGTCACGCGGCAGGCGGGCATCGACAATTGCACCGTCGTCACCGCGCAAGGATGCCCCAACGTCAACAAAAGCTATCAGGAGGTGGGCGAAACCCACCGCGTCGGCCTGAAATGGCAGATCGACCGGACCAGGATGGTCTATGCCACCTACTCGACCGGCTTTCGCCCCGGCGGCAACAACCGCGATGCCTTCTTCAACGGCAATGTTGTGTCCAATCCGCCCTATGTCTCCGACACGCTGACCAACTATGAGGTCGGCTTCAAGACGGCAT
This sequence comes from Sphingobium sp., assembly GCA_036384115.1. GTDB lineage: Bacteria > Pseudomonadota > Alphaproteobacteria > Sphingomonadales > Sphingomonadaceae > Sphingobium. Next base: position 2,326 of record DASVMZ010000032.1, on the reverse strand, counting down.
GGTTCGACCGGAAGCTGCGGCTCAACGCGGCCTTTTTCCTCGAAGACTGGGACAATGTCCAATATAGCCTGCCGGGCATCCTCGGCATTTTCTATACCGTCAACGCCGGCGTTGCCCGTTCCAAGGGGGTCGAGGGCGATATCAGCTGGACGGCGGCGCGTGGCCTGACCTTCTCGGCCTCGGGAACCTATGTCGAACCAAAGCTGCGAACGTCCTTCTGCGACACGCAGAATGGATGCGATCCGGCGAACGGGGGTGCGTTGTTCGCGCCTGCCGGGACGCGCCTGCCCATCACGCCCAGGTTCAAGATCAATGGCAACGCTCGTTACGAGACGAACTTCGGGGCTTATGAAGGTTTCCTGCAAGGCAGCGTCAACCATCAGAGCGGCACCACATCCTATCTCACGACGGCGGGCGAAGCGGTGCTTGGCCCAACGGACGCATTCACCACCTTCGATTTCTCTGCCGGGATTTCAAAGGGCAACACGTCGCTGACCGCCTTCATCGTCAACGCCTTCGATGAGCGAGGGATATTGAGCAAGAATATCAGTTGCGCCCCATCCCTGTGCGGCCAGTATGCGCGCCTCTATCCGACCAAGCCCCAGCAGTTCGGGATCAAATTTGGGCAGCGTTTCTAGATAGACAGGTTTCATCACGCAGCAGGCCTCACCTGCCCCCTATCGACCAGTGGTAATTAGGGAGCACTGGTGAGGAAAGCGCGCGTTGGCCGGATGCGTCTCTTGGCCGTTCCTGGGGGTAGCAAGTCAGGATAGCGAAGAAATGCGGTTGATCGGCATCAGGTGAATATACCTGCCTTCGCCCCGTGAAGGCACCGACGCGCGGCACATCTCTCCGCCACATCATGGTCAGAATCCATGCGGCGGCGCCACTCGCACCATATCGACGTGGCGCAGCGTCGACATGCGGGATGGAAACCGCACCTGTCTGCCGGGCTATCGGACGATGGACCGGCGTCCGGACCTTCCCACAGGACAAGTCATCAGGCCTCTATCATCCGGCGGGCCGCGCCCCCATGCCCGCCGGAACCCCGACCCTTCAGAGTGTGTCCAGCCTTCAGAGCTTGTGCAGCACCCGGATGAAGGCGTCGACATCCTCCATGCTGTTATAAAGGCCGAAGGACGGCCGTACCGTCGCCTCCACGCCCATCCGGCGCAGGATCGGTTGCGCACAATGATGGCCCGCGCGCACCGCGATGCCCGCGCGGCTCAGGGCCTGTCCCACCTCCGGCACGCTATGCCGGTCCATGACGAAGGACACCACGCCCGCCCGCTCCATCGGGTCGCCGATGATGCGCACGCCGGGAAGCCGCCCGAGTTGATGCTCCGTATAGCGGATCAGCATATGCTCATGCGCGCAGATCGCCTCGCGCCCCACGCCCAGCACATAGTCGAGCGCAGCGCCCAGTCCCACGGCGTCTGCGATGTTGCCGGTGCCCGCCTCGAATTTCATCGGTGCGCCATGATAGCGGATATGCTCGAAGGTCACGTCCTCGATCATATTGCCGCCACCCTGCCATGGCGGCATGGCGTCAAGCACTTCCTTGCGACCGTACAGCACGCCGATGCCGGTCGGGCCGTAGATCTTGTGGCCCGAGAAGACGAAAAAATCGGGATTGAGCGCCCGTACGTCGACCGGCATGTGGGACACGCTCTGCGCCCCGTCGATCAACACGAGCGCGCCCGCGGCATGGGCAAGCTCCGTCATCAGCTTGGCAGGCGTCACACTGCCCAGCGCGTTCGACACCTGCGTGAAGGAAACCAGTTTTACGCTGCCATCCAGCAGCCTGGCATAATCCTCCAGGATGATGTCGCCGCGATCGTCCACCGGCGCGACCCGAATGGCAAAACCGTTCTCCTGCGCCAGACGCACCCAGGGCACGATATTGGCATGATGTTCCAGCTGCGAGAGGATGATGGCGTCGCCGGGGCCGAGATTGGCCCGGCCCCAGCTCTGGGCGACGAGGTTGATCGATTCCGTCGTGCCGCGCGTGAAGACGATATTGTCCGGCGACGGCGCACCCAGGAAACGTGCGACCGTGGCCCGTGCGCCCTCATAGGCATCCGTCGAGCGCGCCGCCAGTTCATGCGCGGCGCGGTGGATGTTGCTATTCTCATGCTCGTAGAAATAGGACAGCCGGTCGATCACCGCGCGCGGCTTTTGCGTCGTCGCGCCATTGTCGAGCCAGATCAGCGGCTTGCCGCCCACACGCTCCGACAGGATCGGGAAATCCGCGCGCAGCCGTGCCAGATCGACGAAGCCACCGGACGGCGCGGCGCTGGGCGGACTGGAGCCGATCGGAACGGGC
>DASVMZ010000031.1:0-52208 GCA_036384115.1 Sphingobium sp. | reverse complement strand
GGCCGGAGGATCGATAATGCCTGCCGTTCAGGCAAGGGCATGGACATGGCCAGGCTGCGGTCCATTCTTGCAGCAGGAGGCTTGCGCTTTGGATCGTTGTATCCTGCTGATCACTGCTTCGAACTGCTGTTCGGAAAAGCCCACGTTCAAAAAGCGGTCGAGTTCAGCTTCCGGAATGGCGAACCCCCGGTGCCAGGCAAGCACCGACACCCTGCGCAACGCTTCGAGCCGCTTGTCTGCAAAGGCAGGACTGGGGCGCTCTCCCTCAAAGAGCCTCTTCAAGAAGGTGCTGAACTTGCCTGGTGCCTGAAGGGATGAAAGGCGATCTCCCCGCGCCAGGGCGACGACAGACCATTCAAGCGCACTCAGCTTGTCGTTCATGACGCCCTGCCCGGGATTCGCAGCAGCTGGCACGGTTCGCCAGGTGCCGAGATCGTACGGCGTGCCGCGCCTTGAGACGACCACCCATCGTTGACGCCTTCATCTTCGATGAATGCCAGTTCGTAAACGTGCGACCGCTCGCCGTGGGTTAACGTCAGGCGCGCAAAGAAAGAATGGGGATGCGCCACAATCTGAGCTGACTCGAGATACCCCTCCTGCTGGGTGAAGCTAAATGTCTCGTTTGCGCCATCCCATCTTTCAGTCACGACGCTCACATCGCTCGCAGGCCAGGGCTCGCCCTGCTCGGACCAGACCCGAAACCGGGAGACCCCGTTCGTCTCCGCAATCTCCAGCGCGATAAGATCGTGCCCGGTCTTGATGAGACGCCACTTTCCGGCACGCGTCTCGCTTTGCTGGCCGCGATCGTAAAAATTCCGATGGACGTGCGCGGCAGAGCTCGGCGCGCGCGTCGCTTCGCTCTTTGCCGCGACACGGCGTCGGCGGGCTCGCGTGAAGCGAAGCGCCACTACTGGCGCAGCCGCCAGTAACGCGAGGGTTCCAGCGATCGCAAGACCGCGCGCGCGCTTCAACATAGGCTCATAAGTCTGCATGGATGCCTCGCTTATCGCTGGGTCGATTGGCCGGGCCCGACGGCAGTCCAGCCACCTCCGAGCGCCTTATAGAGGTTGATCAGGTTCGAGAGGCGGGCGAGCCTCGCCCTGACGAGCGCCTGCTGCGACCCGTAATGGGCTCGCTGCGCGTCTAGCAGGGCGAGATTGTTGTCCTCACCTTCCTTGAAGCGTTGCTCCGAGAGCTTGAAGGCTGCTCCGCTTGCCGCTTCTCGCGATTGTTCAGCCTTGATCTGATCGTCGAAGGTCCGCTGTCCCGCAAGACCATCGGAGACCTCCCGGAACGCCGTCTGGATCGCCTTTTCGTAGGTGGCGATCTCGATGCTTTTCTGGACCTTCGCCTGGTCAAGGTTGGCGCGCAGAGCGCCAGCGTTGAAGATCGGCAAATTGATGCGGGGCATGAAGCTCCAGGCCCCCGATCCACTCGAGAACAGATCGTCGAGACTTGAGCTGGCTGTCCCGCCTGATCCGGTCAGCGTGATGGTCGGGAAGAAGGCAGCCCGCGCCGCGCCGATCGAGGCGTTGGCGCCCTTTAGATCGTGCTCGGCAGCCCTGATGTCGGGCCTTCTCGTGAGCAAATCAGAGGGCAATCCAGCCGGCACGTCCGACGGGACGATCCCGTCAGGAAGCGTCGTGGCAGCACCGAGTTGCGCTGCAAGGTCAGCTGAAAGCGGTGCGCCGAGCAGCAGCGCCAGCGCGTTGCGATCCTGAGCAGCAAGGCGGGTATACGTCGCAACATCCGCCTCGGCGGTGCGCAGGGCGACCTCCGTCCTGCGCAAATCGAGCTTGGCAATGTTACCTACCTCGACGAGCTGGTTCGTCAGGTCGTACGACTTCTTCTGGGCCGCCAGGGTATCCTGCGAAAGGCGCAACATGGCCTGGTCAGCGCGCAGCGTCAGATAGGCATTAGCCACTTCGGCGACGAGACTGAGTTGGGCAGCGGTCCGGTTTTCCTCGACGGCGAAATAGGCTTCTCTTGCCTGATCGCTCAGACTGCGAATGCGACCCCACAGATCAAGTTCCCAAGCTGAAACGGCAGCGCCGACCTGATACTGCCGCCGGTTGTAGAATAGATCCGACGGGAGCTTTTGCGCCGTTCCCTCTGCCCCCACGCTCAGGTTGGGCAGGAGTTCGGATCGCTGCACGCGATAGCGTGCGCGCGCCGCTTCGACGTTCAACGCTGCGACCCGAAGGTCGCGATTGTTGGTGAGCGACTGGTCTATAAGCTGATGTAGCAGCGGATCGGCGAAGAACTCCTTCCATCCGATGTCAGCCGCCGTCCCTTTGCTTGCTGCTGCGGCATCGCCATAGGCAGCGCCGACAGGGAAGCTTTCGCTCACCGGCGCGACGGGTCGCTCATATTTCGGGGCCATGGTTGCGCACCCTGCGAGCGCGACCGAGGCGAGGAGTGCGGCAACTCTTGCGCCGCGTTGTTTGTTCTGCGCGATCATGCGCTTTGCTCCACGATAGGGGGAACGGCCTTCCGCGTCTCGCGGCGCAGCGCGAAGCGCCGGACGGCGACGTAGAAGACGGGGGTCAGAAGGAGACCGAAAAGTGTCACCCCAAGCATGCCAGCGAACACCGCGATGCCCATGGCGTGACGCATTTCAGCGCCGGCGCCGCTTGCAATCACCAGAGGAACGACGCCTGCGATGAAGGCAATCGAGGTCATCAGGATCGGCCGCAGGCGCAGCTTGGCTGCCTCGAGTACCGCCGGCAGCGGTTCGAGCCCTTCCTTCTCCTTCTCCCGGGCAAACTCCACGATGAGGATCGCGTTCTTGGCGGCCAGGCCGACGAGGACGACGAACCCGATCTGCGTGAAGATGTTGTTGTCGCCGCCCGATACCCAGACCCCGCCGATGGCCGAGAGGAGCGCCATTGGCGCAATCAGCAGCACTGCGAAGGGGAGCGACCAGCTGTTGTACTGGGCAGCGAGGATCAGGAACGCGAGCAGCACGGAAAGGGGGAAGACGAAGAGCGCGGTGTTGCCGGCGGCCTTCTCCTGGTAGGTGAGATCGGTCCATTCGTAGGTCATGCCCGGGGGCAGCGTCTCCTTGAGAATCTTCTCGATGGCCGCAGTTGCCTGCCCGGACGAGTAGCCCGGGGCTGGACCGCCGCTGATATCGGCTGACGGATAGCCATTATAGTGCATCACACGATCAGGACCGGTGCTGCGCTTGATCGTGACCAGGGAGGACAGCGGGATCATCTCCCCGCTGGCATTGCGCACCTTCAACTGGCCAATATCCTCAGCCTGCTGACGGAAGGGTGCATCGGCCTGGACCATCACCCGGTAGGTTCGCCCGAACCGGTTGAAGTCGTTCACATAGAGCGAGCCGAGATTGACCTGCATAGTATCGAAAATTGCGGTGAGCGGAACGCCTTGAGCCTTGGCCTTGGTGCGATCGACATCGACCTGGATCTGCGGGGCGTTGGTCTGGAAGCTCAACAGCATGTTCGCCAGTTCCGGCGTCTGCATGGCTTTGCCCATCACCTGGCCTTGCGCCTGCGCCAGTGCATTGAAGCCAAGCCCGGCCCGATCCTCGATCTGCAGTTTGAAGCCGCCCATGGCGCCGAGGCCAGGAACCGGCGGCGAGGGAAACACGCCGATAAAGCCGTCAGGGATCTGGCCCATCTTGCCCATGAGCTTGCCGGCGATCGCAAACGAAGAGAGGTCCCGTGTTTTCCGGTTCTCGAACTTGTCGAGCATGATGAACATCAGCGCCGAGTTCGGCAGGTTCGCAGCGCCGTTCACCGAAAGCCCCGGGAAGGCGACGACGCTTTCCACGCCAGGCTCGGCCAACGCGATCTTCGACATCTGCTTCACGACGGATTCCGTGCGATCAAGCGATGCCCCGGTAGGCAGCTGAGCAATGCCGACAAGGAAATACTTGTCCTGCATCGGCACGAATCCGGGAGGTGTCTTGTTGAAACCAAGCCAGGTTAGACCGACAAGACCCGCATATAGGATCAGGACGATGCCGGTTCCGCGTACAGCGCGGCGCACCGACCAGACATAGCGCTCCGACGAACGGTCGAAGAAGCGGTTGAAGGCGCCAAAGAAGCGACCAAACACCTTGTCCATGACCCGCGTAACCTTGTCGCGCGGCGTGTCGTCGCCATGCGGCCGCAGCAGCACGCCAGCGAGGGCCGGGGAAAGGGTGAGCGAGTTGATGGCCGACAGGATCGTCGAGATGGCGATCGTGAGGGCAAACTGGCGATAGAACTCGCCCTGAAGGCCCGACAGGAATGCCGACGGGATGAAAACGGCCGCCAGCACCGAGGTGATAGCCAGAATAGGACCGGTGACCTCATCCATGGCGCGGCGTGCCGCTTCCCTTGGAGATTGGCCAAGCCCGATATGCCGCTCGACATTCTCGACCACGACGATCGCGTCATCGACCACGATACCGATGGATAGGACGAGTCCGAAGAGTGACAGGGTGTTCAACGAGAAGCCGAACAGGTGCATCAGGGCGAATGTGCCGACCAGCGACACCGGGACGGCGACGAGCGGGATGATCGATGCCCGCCAGGTTTGAAGGAAGAGGACAACGACGAGGACAACCAGCAGGGTCGCCTCGAACAGCGTGACAACGACCGACTTCAGCGACGCGCGAACGAAGATGGTCGGGTCATAGGCGATGCGGTATTCGATGCCGTCAGGAAATTCGCCTTTCAGCCTTTCCATCGTCGAACACACCGCGCTCGACACATCGAGGGCGTTGGCGCCCGGGCTCTGGAAGATCTGCAGCGCGAGGGCAGGTTCACCATCGAGAAGGCTGCGCATCGAATAGCCGTCGGCACCCATTTGAAGGCGTGCGACATCGCGCAGTCGGGTGACCTGACCATCCTCGCCCGTCTTGAGGATGATGTCGCCGAACTGTTCTTCCGTCGTCAGACGGCCAAGCGTATTCACGGTCACCTGATAGGCGGCCGACGCATTGGGTTGCTGGCCGACTGAACCGGCCGCCACCTGGATGTTCTGTTCCCGAATAGCGGCGACGACGTCGCTCGCAGTCAAGCCGCGCGCTGCGACCTTGGTCGGGTCGAGCCAGGCCCGCATGGCATATTCGCCCTCGCCGCCCAGCACCACGTCGCCGACACCAGCAACGCGAGCGAGTTCGTCGCGGACATGGAGGGTCGCATAGTTGGAGAGATAGAGGGGGTCATAGCGCTTGTTCGGCGAGACCAGATGGACGACCATGAGAACGTCTGGCGACGTTTTCTGGGTGGTGACGCCGATGCGCTGCACTTCTTCCGGTAGACGCGACAGGACGCGCGCGACACGGTTCTGGACCTGCACCTGCGCGAGGTCGGGATCCGTCCCTTGCTTGAACGAGATCGTCACCTGCATCCGACCGTCGGTCGAGGCCTGGGAGCTCATGTAGAGCATGTTCTCGACGCCGTTGATGGCCTGCTCGATCGGAGCGGCCACCGTTTCGGCGATGACTTCGGGGTTGGCCCCTGGATATTGAGCGGTGACCTGCACCGTTGGGGGCGTGACAGAGGGATATTCGCTGAGCGGAAGCTTCAGCAGCGCAAGGCCGCCTGCAATCAGCATCAGCACCGAGAGGACCACCGCGAATATCGGGCGGTCGACGAAGAAGCGTGGAAACTTCATCAGCGTGCCTCCGCAGCAGGCTTGGCGGCGGCCTGCGGATTACCGTTGCCCTGGCTCTGCTGCATCGGCCCCTTGCGCGGCACGACCTGCATGCCGGGACGCACGAGACCCTTGATGATGACGGTGTCCGAGGGCTGCAGGCCGGACTTGATCACGCGCAGGCCATCGACGATCGGACCGAGCTCGACCGGGCGGAAGTCGACCTTGTTGCCCTTGGCGAGAATGAGAACGAAGCTCTTGCCTTGATCGTTACCGACGGCCTGGTCGTCGATGAGGATCGACTGCTGGCGCTCGCCGGTAACAAGCCGGATTCTGGCGAACAGGCCAGGCGCAAGGGCACCGTCAGTATTCTGGACGAGCGCGCGAGCGCGAATGGTGCCCGCGCTGCGATCGATTCCATTGCCCAGGAAGTCCAGCGTCGCAGTGCGCGGGAACCCTTCGTCGGTCATGAGGCCGAACTCGACCGGCAGCTTAGTCGCGGTGCCCGCGCGCCGCGCCTTTTCCACGAAGCTCAGATAGGTGGCTTCGTCGATGTCGAACTCAGCGTACAGCGGATTGACGGACTTGATGGTCGTCAGCGGGGTTGCCTGCGCGCCGCCGGCAACCACATTGCCTTCCGTCACAAGAATGCGATCGACCCGGCCGCTGATGGGCGCTGTGACCCGTGTGAAAGACAGATCGAGGCGCGCTGCGGCAACAGCAGCCCTCGCCGCCTGAGTCGACGCAAGCCCGGCGCGGCGCTGGGCAACTGCGGCGTCATACTCCTTGCGGGAGATGGCACCCGTCGCGATCAGACGCTCGGCCCGCGCAAAGTCGGCCTGAGCCTGTGCCGCCTGGGCTTCCGCCTGCGCAAGATTGCCCGCGGCCTGATCGACAGCGACCTGGAAGGGACGAGGATCGATCCGGAAGAGGGTCTGGCCCTGACGGACCATGCCACCTTCAGGCACATCGACCCCGATGATCTGTCCGCTCACCCGTGGCCGTAGTTCCACCGACTTGGGCGCGGTAAGCGAACCGTTGAATTCGCTGGACGGTGCCAGTTCCCGGACGATGACCTGTGCGACGGGCACCTGAGGCGTCGGTGGGCCGCCCTGCCCTTGCTGGCCTCCCGAGGGGCCCCCGCAAGCTGCAAGAAGCAGTGCCATTCCAAGCGCCCCCGATGACAGCAGAGTCGCGACTGATTTTCGCATAATTTCTTTCCTTAATTCAGCCACTTCTGCCGGACCCCCGGACAATGGCTTCCCACCTGTTTTCCCGGGGATGCGGGTTCCAAGCATTGGAAGGTCAAGCGCAGATTCGCGGTGACCACTCGATTTTTCCGCCTCTGCGTCGTGACGAAGCTGGCTCGCAGAACGCACGGAAAACCGCACTTTTTTGCACCCATTTCGATCCTCAACGTCGCGGAATACGGCCCACCTCTTCATACTCATGTATGTTATATGAATATGTGTTGATATGTTAGTCGTCAAGGCGCGACCGAGATGCAATCGGCGCGCGCCAAGGCACGCTGCCGAAGCAGACGCTATCTTGAGATCGTGATTGTCAGGGCTTTCTGGCCGGCCTGCTCAGGCGCGGCCGGTTCCCGCCTCAATCTCGGACGAGATCAACTGGATTTGCAGGGTGTGGCGTTCCCGCAAGGATTGGACGATGAGCAAATCATGCTCGTCGCGGGCTTCGCTCGTGTCGAACAGCTCCGTGGTATAGCAACCGCGAGCCATAGAAAGGCCCTGCCCCACTGCTGCTGCTCGGTAGTCCTTGGGCCAGTAGAAGAGGCTGATCCAGGGCCATCCGGGTCGGGAGGGGGTATAGCGCGTGACGATCAACCTGTCCGAATGAAACGCCGTCGGCTGATGGTCGAGGAGATCCGGGGTCACCATGGCCGGGCGCTCCGCATCAAAAAAAGCATTCAGTTCTGCACGTTCATCCTCGTTCTCGATGATGATCGGATAGTAGCGACCGAGCGCCAGACCGGCGCCGCGGTTCTTTTCAGGCAGATCGAGGACTAGAACCACCGGGCACCCGATTAACGGCGAGGGATAGACGCACTGTTCTCGCGCCAAGTGATCTGCAAGGCGAACCATCAGATCGGGGGCGGTTCGTAGCGACCACGCCTTATCGCGCGCTCTACGTCGAACAGATATCCGCGCCACGGCAATTTCTGATCGGCCCTGGGGAGCGTCTCGCGCATCCGGGCCGCCTCGATGGATCGAATTTCCAGAGCCGCTTGACGCACCTCCGGGCCATCCCGAAACCAGGCATAGACACTGACCGACTTGACCAGCAGCCAGGGACCGAGCGCCACCACGGCGAACATCATGGCCGCATAATGCTTAGCGCCTAAGGTGAGTCCAGCCAGGATGTACACACCAATCGCGATGGCGCTGCCAATACCAAGCGTCGGCGCCCTGCGAGTCTCATACAGAAAGACGATCCGCCACAGGTCACGGGTGAGGCTAAGCAGCGCCACCCATATGAATGCGAGGAAGACCAAGGTCAGCAAGAGCCCGTAAAGACCTCCTGCGTCTTGTAGCAAGTTTGACGATCCGGCATTCACGCGAGCGGCACCTCCGGTTCGTCCGGCACTTCCTCGTCGATCTGCTCGAGCAGTTCATCCGCGATGCTGCGCACGACGATATTATTGATCACACGCGCATCCAGCGCGACCACGCCGCCGGCATAATCCTTTTCATGATGCCGAACGCCGCTATGAGGCTCCGCCTCCTCCGCGTCCCCGGGCAGCAGGCGCTCGATCCAGCTCTTTTTGGGTGGGTCGTCGTCGAACGTCCCCAGTTCGTAGAGAAACCGCTCAGGCCGCGCGAGAGCGATCGAGAGGATTTCGCCCTTGTCGCCTTGACGGATGTCGATGATCGGCCCTTTGTACGCGATGCCGTACTTCCCGCTCATCGTAGCGGTAAAGACATGTCCCACGGGCGTGTACCCATTCTCGGCCGGGCGCGTGATGTGCTCGAAGACCCAGCCTTGGCCGTTCAGGTCATATTCGTCGAAGGCCAGTTCGAAGGTTTCGCCGAGCACGAAATTCACGAGCGCGACCATTTCGGTAATGAGGACCATGCCAAGCGCGACCGCGCCGCTGAACGCCATCGGTTTGTTTCCTGCCACAGCGGCAAAGAAGCTGGTCAGCGGATTCTCGATTTTCGGGCCAAGATCAAGGACCGGATAGGCATCATGAAGTGCCGTCACGAAGGCGAGCGCGCCTTCGATTGCGGCCCATGCCACCAGATGGACGACAATCGAGACGGCTGCGGCCATGACCAGCGCGCTGATAGTCGTTAGGGCGAGTTCGGGGCGCCTGGCGCCTCCGCGCCTGGTCCGAAAATTGAACGCGGCTAGGACGGCGAGGCCGGGCAGTAGGACGAGCACGCTCGCCAGCAGGCCGAGCGTCAACGCCATCGATTATGAAGCGGGAGCGGTCTTCTTAGGCTGGAAGATGTAGCGTCCGGTCGAGGCTTCGAGCACAATCTTGCCCTGGCCCTTGGCCTTCCGGCGCTCGGTCTCGAGCCGAATAAGCTCGCCATACCCGCCGACCTTGCGCGCGGCGGTGCCGGCTTTACGCTGTTGTCCAAGGGTAAGAATGCTCGCCATAGTCGAAAGCTAGTCTCTTTGTGATGCTGCGTAAATGGCGTGCTTCGGATTTTAGTTCCGCTGCGTGTCAGGCCCGGCGGAGCACCCGGCGCGCCGCCTCATTGACGATGTAGACCGCCTGTCGCTGGGCACCGCGGTTGGGATGGTCGACCCGGTAGCCCTGATAGTGTCGCCGAACCAGCCCCGCCCGCACAAGCTCGGACACGGCACGGCTGACATTGGTACGCCCCGAGAGACGGATCCGTTTGGCGACCTGGGCTTCGACGAGACTTTCAGCTTCGCGCGCATCAGCGGGCATCGCATTGCGCTCGGCCAGCTCACGCCGGACCCGATCCGCGATTGCGAGGCGACGAGGGTCACGCTGCGCCACCGGCATCAGGGCATCGCATAGCCAGTCCCGGACGGGAATCCGGCGATCCCCCTCCCGAATATAAGGCCCAGCAGATCCGTTCCGGTCGCTGGCTTGAGCGATGAGGTTGAGCACCATGAAACTATATCGTGGCCGCTGACACACCTCGGTCAGCCGCTCGAGAATAGCAGGCATGTCCAGCACCTCGCGATCAGCAGAAATGACCGGCGTTATCGAGGCTTCCATGGCGAAAAGATCGGGCTGGAACATGGGAACATTTCAAGCACATCCCACACCCAATGTGAATCCCTCTCAGAGAGCCAACGCCGTTTTGAACAGTCGTGGCACTTCACCGCAGCGCTGACGCAATCCCCATTTGTTTACACATCGTCCTTGCCGACCGGCCCTCCCTCGCCTTCGAGGCGATTGAGAGCGCGGACGTCACGCGCATTGAACCGCAACCGAACCCCGATACCGCCCTCCTTCCCTTCCGGAAGGAAAACAGCGCCACACTCTTCGAGATAATGTAGCAGGCGCAGTGTTGCATCCGGATCGAGCTCTCTGATCCCGTCTTCAAACGCAGCGAGGTCGTCCTCATCGACGGCGACAGCGAGCGCAGCGTGCGCGCGAGGCACTTCGACGAGGCTGCGCGCGGCAAGGGCGAGCTTGCCAACCAGCGGCGGGCGGGTCTCACGCATGATCAATTACTCCTGATTGTTGTTGAATTGGCGAGAGGCCTACGGCCATTCAGCTGCTCCCCATCGCCGGTTCGGTCGCAAAGAGTCGCCTCTGTCACTTTACCGCCTCGGGTAAAGTGACAGAAGTGGTCTCTCGCAGGAGCTCTGCTCAGACATCGGAGACGTCCTCGTTGGTAATCGCATCGGGACCAGCACCAAGATCGGCAAGTTTCCGCCCAAGGAGGTCCGCGTAGGCTGGCGGACAGAGGAGATAGAGCTCCGTACCAAAGCCGTACATGCTGCCCCAGTCGCTGCGGAATGTACGCCAACCATGCCGGGCCTCCCAGGCAGCCTGAACCTCGCTACGCATCGCAGCGCGTCCAGGATATGGCTGGGTTACCAGCACATAGGCCCGCGCCTCCGGATCGAACCAACAGCTGTCATGATCCGCAATGGGCGGCCGATTGTCCCAGTCGCCCTTGGGATAGCAGCGCCGCGATCGCGATGGTTTGAGGCCTGTCGCATCCATGAATTGAAGTGCGCGGGCGACCCTCGCTACATCCATTATGCTCGCCTCGCGGTCCCGCATGCTGCCATCGCTGATGAGCCGTGCCTCTCCATCGATGCGGCAGCCGCCCAGTGTTTCGACCAGCTGGTGGGGCTTCACCAGCTCGCACAACGCGTGCTTCAGGCTGATCGATGCTGCTACCTGCCCACCGGTTCGCTCCTTCCGGCTCCACCAGCCCTGGCTGATCTCGATCCGATTTGACCAGGGGGATGCGGGTGCCAGCTCCGGCAGCTCCTTGAGTGCATGAGCGAAGTTCTGAAATCCACCGCCGCGTGCGGCGGTGTCCAGCGCCTGGTAGCGAGGGATATCCTGCTCACGCGCGATCTTGCGCGCGCGCAGCTTAACATCCGAAATCTTCTGGAAACTATATGCCATCGCCATTCTCCGTCGGCTTCGGAAAACGTCGCCTGCTACCGTCGCCCAATGCCGCGAAAACGGGATGGGAATCAGAAATTCATACAGTGCCACGAAGGCTTCGCTTGAGCAGGCGGCCGGCCACTGCGATGACCGACGCCTTCATTTCATCTTGGTGTTCTTCTGTCAATTGGACAGGGTCATCGCGGCTCTACGATCTGGGCGATCAGATCGGTGAGATCATACCCCTCGCGCGCATAGAAGAGGCGCCAACCTTGCTTTCTGCATTTGCCCAGCTTGCGGCGATCACGCTCCTGCGTCCGGATGAAGGCGTCTTCTCCGCCAAAAAATGCGACAGGCAGATCATGCTGAGCGCCCTGGAACTCGATCGCGGTACGCAGCGAAGGAATGGCGATGTCGAGATGCTGTCGCCCTAGCCAATCTGGCCGGTGATGCTGAAGCACATCGAGCGCGGGAAACGCTGCCTTCAGCTCGTAGTAAAGTCTGGTTTCGGAAATCCACCCTTCGCCGACGCGTGGAAGATCGCTCTCCTCACGCCAGGTGTTCTCGGCGTCGCGGATCAACGCCATGCATTCGGCCTCCGCCCGCTTTGAATAGGAAAAATGCCAGCCGCCCGGCGGCTGAACCACGAGGTAGCTGGGATGACCGTTGAAGAGGCTATACCCTGCCTTGTGCTGGTGAGCGTCCTGCGTCCAGTGAACAATATCGACGGGGTTGCCATGTGCCGCGCGCTCATCCAGCTGGAGCTGGATAAATTGTTCGACCCTCAGCAGGTTCTCCCTGCCGAATTTCGTCACCTTCGGACCGAATAGCGCGGTGATGTCGCGCGCCGCCGGTGGCCTGCCCAGGCTGAGCTTGAGATCGAGGATATTGCTCGCGCGCAGGCTTGCACGGCCTCCAAGACCCGGTAGCGGCATGAGCGCCAGGCCGCGATCAAGGTCTTTTGCGCCTACGGCCGCATCGCTCGCCCAAATCTCAAAATACTCGGCAAGATCAGGTGCGACCTTCTGGCCGATGCCTATGAGCCGGTCGGCGGCGGCCCGCCACTTTGCGCGATCGCCATCAGAGCGCACCGCGGGCATGTCCCAGAAATCAATCACCTCACGCTGACAGGGAAGATCCGCGATCAGCTTGATCGCCTGATCGAATGCCTCCTCTCTGTTCAATGTCGTCCCCCGATGCCGTCCGATGCTCCAGCCGACAATTCGGCCCATTGCAGCGACAACGTCAATGAAAGTCCCGCGACTTTATTCTGACCATTGTCGCTTTCGGCCCATCGCGCGCATCCGGTCCGCCGCCACGCGTCGCGCCATCAGCGGGTGCAGCCAGATGCGGCAGTGACCCACTCCCGATCGAACGGAGCATGGGCGTGTAATCGATGATTTTGTCGATGATGATATGGGTGACGATACCTTCTCGCTGCAGACGCCCGCGCAAGCCGACCATTGCCGAAGACAGGACGGTGCGGCGCTGTGCTTCGAAGCGATCGGGCCATAAAATCCCGTTTGCGATCCCCGTCTCATCCTCGATTGTAATGAAAAGCACGCCTTTTGCCGAGCCGGGCTTCTGACGGACCAGGATGATGCCTGCCACTTCCACATGCCGGCCATCCTTGACCTGATCGAGATCGGCGGCAGCCTTGACGCCGCGGCGGCGCAGCTCCTCGCGCAAGAACTGGACAGGGTGCGCCCTTAGCGAAAGTTGAATGGTCCGGTAGTCCTCGACCACCTCGCGCCCCTCGCTGAGCGGTTCGAGCGTCACCATAGGCTCCTGGCTTTCCGGGCTGATCGCACCCTCACGTGCGTCGGCTGCCGCAAACAACGGGAGTGGAGCATCACCCAAACCCTTGACCTGCCAGAGTGCCTGACGACGATCATGCGCGAGACTATGAAAGGCGTCTGCTTCCGCTAGCCGCTCTATCGCCACCGGCGGTACGCCTGCCCGCCGCCATACGGCTTCGACGCTCTTGAAAGGCTCCTCGCCACGGGCCGACACGATCATCGCACCATGAAGGTTGGACAAACCGCGGGCCATTCGCAATCCAAGCCGCACCGCCAGAAACCGTCCCCTGCCCTGCTCGAGAGTGCAGTCCCAGCGACTGGCGTTCACGCAGGGCGGGCGGATTTCGACGCCATGCGCGCGCGCGTCACGGACAATCTGCGCCGGCGCATAGAACCCCATCGGCTGCGCATTCAGGAGTGCGGCGCAAAAGACATCGGGATGATGGCATTTCATCCAACTGGAGGCGTAGGCGATCTTCGCAAAACTTGCCGCATGGCTCTCTGGGAAGCCATAGGATCCAAAGCCCTCAATTTGCTTGAAAGTGCGTTCAGCGAAATCTCGCGGATAGCCCCTCCTCACCATGCCTTCGACGAGCTTGTCGTAAAAATGGCTGACGCCGCCGGTGAATTTGAAAGTAGCCATGGCCCGGCGCAGTTGATCGGCCTCAGCCGGTGTGAAACCCGCACCGACTATCGCGACTTTCATCGCTTGCTCCTGAAAAAGGGGCACGCCCAGCGTCTTTTCCAGGACGGCCCGAAGTTCGGGACGCGGATACTCAGCCTTTTCCGTCCCCTCGCGCCGACGCAGATAGGGATGAACCATATCGCCCTGGATCGGTCCCGGCCGGACAATCGCCACTTCGATCACCAGATCATAGAATTTCACAGGCTTGATCCGCGGCAGCATCGACATTTGCGCCCTGCTCTCGATCTGGAAAACGCCCAGCGTGTCAGCACGCTGGATCATCGCGAAGACAGCCGGATCATCGTGCTGGAGCGTCGGCGACGCCATTGTCATCGCTACTCCGCGATGTTCCTCGAGCAAGGCAAAGGCCCGGCGCATGCAGCCCAGCATGCCCAGTCCAAGAATGTCGACCTTCATGAACTTCATCGCATCGATGTCGTCCTTATCCCATTCTATCACCTGGCGGTCGTCCATGGCGGCCGGCTCAATGGGGACCAGTTCGTCCAGCCGGTCGGAGGTGAGGACGAAGCCGCCGGGATGCTGTGAGAGGTGCCGCGGCGCACCAATAAGCTCGCGCGCCAGCGAGAGGGTCATCGAAAGGCGTGGATCGCTGGTGTCGAGATTAAGTTCACGTGCCTGTTCGTCGCTTACACCCTCGATAGACCAGCCCCAGATCAAACCCGAGAGCGCCCCTGTCATGTCGGCGGGAAGCCCCAATGCCTTGCCGACATCGCGCAATGCGCCGCGCGCCCGATATCGGGTCACCACGGCCGTCAGGGCGGCACGGGTCCGGCCGTAGGTTTCATAGATCCATTGAATGATCTCTTCACGGCGCTCATGTTCAAAATCGACATCGATATCGGGCGGCTCCTTGCGCTCGCCCGAAACAAACCGCTCGAAAAGCAGCTCATGCTTGATCGGATCAATCGAGGTGATCCCAAGCACGAAGCAAACGCAGCTGTTCGCTGCCGAGCCCCGTCCCTGGCAAAGGATCTTCCGCCGGCGCGCCTCGGCAACGATGCTGTTTACCGTCAGGAAGTAGGGCGCATAGCTCAGCTGATCGATCAGCGTGAGCTCGTGTGCCAGCTGATCGCAATAGGCCTTCGGCACGCCTTGGGGGAACATGCGGGCTGCCGCAGCCGCAGTCAGCCGCTCGAGCAGCATCTGCGGGGTTTCCCCTGCGACTGCCTCCTGAGGATATTGATATTGAAGCTGGCCCAGATCGAACGCGCAGGCGCCTGCGATATCACGGGATGCGGTAATGGCGTCGGGATAAAGACTGAAGCGCCGCTCCATTTCGCTGCCGGTTTTTAGGTGTCGATCGGCGTATCGCTCACGCTTGAAACCCATGGCGTCGATGGTCGTTCGATGGCGGATCGCCGTGACGACGTCCTGCAAGAGCTCTCGCTCGACGCTATGATAGAGGACATCGCCAAGGGCGACACGCCGAACGCCGAATTCCCGCCCCTGTGCGTCCAGTTCGTATATTCTCAGCGCATCATCCGGCCGCCGCCTTAGCGACAGGCCCAGATAGCCTTGCTGGCCGAAGATCGAGACAAGGCGTTGCAGGGCGGCCGCATTGGTCTCATCAGGTAGATCAGGCAAAAGGATGGCGATCAGCCCTTCCGACCATGGTGGCAGATCATCCCAATGCAGCTCGCAGCGGCCCTTGCCAGCGCGGCCTTTCCCAAGAGTCAGTAGACGGCAGAGCCGGGTCCAGCCCAGACGGTCAGTGGGATAGAGCAGAAGGCTGGTCCCGCATGCGAGATCGACCCGCGTACCGGGAATAAGCCTGACACCTGTTTCCTTTGATGCTTCCCAGGCACGCACCAGTCCGGCGACCGAGTTGCGATCCACGATGCCAAGAGCAGACAGGCCCAGCGCAGCTGCCTGCCCAAACAGTTCCTCGCATGACGACACGCCGCGCAGGAAAGAGAAATGCGTGGCGACCTGCAGCTCGACATAGCCCGACGCACTCATCCGAAGATCCCGTGGATGTGCCATGAAAGGTCGCCCGAACAGGCATGCTCGCCATCCCCTCGACGGAAAACCCAGAACCGCTCGCCATGCTCGTTCTCGACCCGGAAATAATCTCGAACGGCGTGGCTTTCGGCGGGTCGACGCCACCATTCCCCACGGATACGCTCAGGCCCATCGGCGCAGATGATCGTATGGGTGACGCCGCGCCATTTGAATCGCTTGGGAGGGTGATCGGGCAACCCTGCCAGCACATTTTCGATGCGTTCAGGCCTCCGCAGCATCCTGGCAGGTCTCGGCCACAACGTGGACCAGCAATTGGCTACCTCCAGCGGGAAGACCCGCCCGATGCTACGCTCAGGAACATCGCTCTCACGTGCCGTTGGTCGATAAATCGCGGCTTGCCCCAGGCGCGTGACGATCTGATCGACCAGCGAAGCGAGGTCTGCAGGCGCATTCTCACCAAAATCGGCTGTCAGCGCAATCGGATCGAGCGGCTCGGATCGCAGGGCAATGAGCCGCATGCTGTCGATGCCGAAGCCCGGGTCGATCGTCTCGATCTTCATCGTCAAAAGGCGGAGCATATGGGCAATGTCACGCGTACCTCGCGCCGTTCCGACAACCACTGCCTGTTCCGCGCGATCGACCCGCTCACAGACGAGACGCAGAATCCTGACACCGAGCCCTCGCGACAGCAGGAGTCTTGCAAGGTCTTGCGTCAGATCGGCGATGACACGGGCGATCGTCTCGGCTGCGCCGATTGGCTCAGCAAAGCGCCTTACAACGTCCGGCATCTCGAAAGGGACGACCGGAACGAGCGGCTCTGCAAGCCGTCCGGTTGCCTGGTCCAGCCGGCGGAGCAAGCTACCACCCAAGCGCCGGCTCAGAGGCGCACGAGGCATCGCGACCAGATCGCCGATCCGTTCGATGCCCAGCCGCTGCGCGCCATCCCGCTGACGCTCGTCGAGTCTGAGGGCCGCTATCGGCATCGAACCCAGAGCAGTTAGTTCCTCATGCGTGCGGCAGATCGAGATCCGCTCCTTTCCAAAGCGGGCAAGGGCATGGGCAGCACCAACCGTATCGGCGATGGCGATCCGCCCAAACAGGCCGGCTCGGTGGCAAAAGCGAAGAATATGGCGCGCCATCCTCTGCTCTCCGTCGAACAGATGCGCCACGCCGCTGATATCCATGAGCAAGCCATCCAGTTCATCGACCTGCGCCGTCGGAGTCCAGCGTCGGACGGCAAACAAAGCCAAACGGTGCAGGAGCGCTCGATCGCCTTGCGGATCTGCATCCCGAACATCCAGATCCGGCATCAAGGCCCGGGCATGCGTCAGCGCCATCCCAGGGTGCAGACCGGCAGCGGCTGCAGCATCATCCACAGCCGCAAGGATCATCCGCTGCTTCTGAGCAATGGTCGTCACCATTGGCGGGAACATCTGCTCTACCCCGCTGGCAACCGGCTTGGCCTTTGTAGGAGAGGACATGGCGCGAAACGGATTGTCGGCAACTTCTGAGCGCCGACCAAGCTCGCGAGCGCTAGGACGCTGATGGACCGGGAGGCTTTCAATCTGCTGAGCGCGCATCTGCATCGCTGCGCCTGCACCTTGCGACTGCGCCCAACGCGCACCTGGCCTCCACCCGCCCCCACGCGGACAGGAGCAGGACGACCCGTCGTCGCTTTCCAGCGGCGGGACTGCCAATGGCGATCCGGAATTCCGTTCAGGCTGCCTGCCGCGCCTCGCCTCTTCGCGGCGGAGCCGGTCGACGGCGAGGCTCGGCAGGTACAGCGACGCGACCCTGCGCATCACACCCCTCCAGCAACCAGGTAAAAGGATCACCGCCACGCTGCCGCATGAGCGAAACCTGCCAGCGCGGTCGCCCGACACCCGCAACCGGGAGCGGAGAAGAAGGCGCACAGCCGATCCGCCAGCGCGTGACGGCCGAAGACGGCGTGGACAGGGGATCATCGCTTGCCTTGCACCACCGCCGCAGGAGCAGAGCGGTCGTGCCACCCTCCTCCGCCGCAAGCTGGAGGCGCCGCGTCGCCGTCATGCCAACCCGCGTAACCTCGCATACCACTGCGGCAAGCGCACCATGCCGGAGCGCCTCTTCCATTACCGCAAGCGCATCCTCGTCCTTGCCCGCCTCGACCTGAATGAGGCGATCGGCAGCGATTCCCGCGCTGGCAAGGCCAGGCGCAAAAAGATCGGGGCGTGCCATGATCCAGAGGATATCCGCCGTAGAAGCACGCGAGGCTATGCCGGCCGCGAACAGGCTCGCAGCCGCATCATCTCCCATACTGGCAGTCTGACCGGCGAACTCGTGCAAGGCTGCCGATGCGAGCCCTCCCCCGGCGAGCCGCTCGTCCAAGGCTGCGACCGCAAAAGGCAGATACTCCGCCTCAGGCCGAAGCACAGGCGAAATTGCCTGGATTTCAGCCATGAGGGCTTGAAGCCTTTCAGATTTGGACGCGATCGACATAGCAAAGACGGGGACTCGTTTGTTCGCTATATGTTCTCATCCTGCTTTCCGGGAGTCAATTGATTCGGTTCCAGCGATTGGAAGGTTTGCGACCAGCGGATCAGCTTGATCCGGGTTACCGAAAAGCGGCCCGCCAGCTTCGGGTGGCCGGGCGTTCCCGTCCTGATCGGCCGATCCGCACCACGTCAGCAAGAACCGGCGTTCGAGCGCGACCGCTATGCGCTCGACCATCTCGACGCGCGCGCCGCGGGCCTTGATAGGGTTGCGATCGGCAAGCGCTCTCCTCAGCCAGGCAGGCGCGAGGGAGATGGCAATCGAAATATCAACACGCATCTGGTGGGCAAGGCCAAGACGATCGCGCCCCTCCGGGACGATGATGTCGTCAGGCAAAAATTCCTCGGGGTCATTGGCATCCATCGCGCCATGGAACATAGTGTGAACATGAGTCGCAAGCGCTGAATCGGGTGGGGGTCTGATATCCACAGGAGAAGGTCCAGCGCTCTGCTGCGGAAGCGCGATTAGAACTCGGCAGCGCAACGACAGATCGCTAATAGTCCAGAGCGGACCGCACAGGGCACGCCTGATCGAATGAATTTGGGGTTTTCATGACTTTCGAGGAATATCAGCAGGACGGTCGTACCCGCTATCTGGCGCTTGTCGATGCAATCCAGAATATTCTTCAACACATGCTTATACAACACGGCTTGATGGCTCACACCATTACCGGTCGTGCGAAAGAGGTGGGGTCACTCGCCAAGAAGCTCAAGAACCGCGGCATCGACCCGGCCGATGCGATTGACGAGAGGCTCAAGGATCTGGCCGGATGTCGGGTCGTGTTCCTGACCAATTCGCAGGTCGAGGCGTTCAACCATACAGGGGCGCTGCACGAAAACTTCGAGGTCCTCGACGTTAACGTCCACCATCCCGTGCCGGGCACGGATACAGAGACCAAGCTCTTCGACAGTACCAATTACCTCGTCTGTCTTAAGCCCGAACGCCTGGCCCTGCCCGAATATCGCGCATTCGCGGGGCTGCGCGCTGAAATCCAGATCCAGACGCTGCTCAACCATGCCTGGGCGGAGATGGGGCATGACACAATTTACAAGGAGCCCAACCTCAAACATCTCGGCGCCGCGCGTATGGCCGATATTGGCGAACGGATGAACCGCGTGATGCAAGCGCACCTCGTGCCCGCCGGCCACGACTTCGACAAGATCGCCAGTGATTTTCGGCGCCTGGTTCAGGCGGATGGCGCCGTCGACGCTGTGACCGCAACGATCGTCGCGCCTCAAGATAACAACGCTCTCGAAGATGCCCTCGAGACCTATGCCGACCTGGTCCTGCCCCATTATGACGATCCGGCAGCGCATTTCCTAGAGATGTTCGAGGCACTGATCACAGCGGTTGAACGCTCGCGCGATTTCCCGGTAGTTCCCATTGAAACTTCGTTCGGTGCGCTGCCCGGGAATACGAGCATTCAGGTTGCCCGCCGGGTCAAGGACCTGATCAGCGCATACCGCCATTGCGATGCAGAGCGGACGTTCCAGGCATTGATATGCCTGTACATGGGAGCTTGGAGCGAGGAGGAGCGCCACCTCTGGATCGAGCTCGGCGAGAAGCTGACAAAACATGATCTCGCGATCTGGGAGAGGTTCGGCGCGGCAGCGCAACAGGTCGTTCTGGACGGCGTCGCTTCCCTGACGGCGGACGAAACGCAAGCATCCCGCCCGTTACTGGTTGCGATGCTCAAGGAAGTCCTCTCACCCGATCTTGGGGGCACAAGCTGGAAATCCGACGCCGTCATTTTTCACCAGGGCGTAGTGCCTGCCAGTGATCATGTCCGCGACCTGCGCACCAGCGTGATCGATTGGCTTGAAAAATGGCTTGACGAGAGCACCCAGGATAAGGACCGATTGAAAATTCTCTGTGGGTTGCGAGAAGCCTGCGCGGCGCCAGCGTACGGCAACTTCGATGCAGGTCTAGCGAAAATCCTTCTGGACGACACCTCGCGGGTCTGCAGTATCATGACTGCCCGAGCCGCAGCATGGGGCCTGGAGCTGCGGCGCTGGTGCGAGGTCGATGCGCTCCACACCCATTATCGCTATCACGTGCTGCGACCAGATCTGGCCGAAATGCCAGACTTGGTCGCAGCCCAGAAGGCTGCGGTGGATGCATTGCTGTCGCTGCGGGATCTGTTGAACGCAGACGCTGAGTTCTTTCTGTATAAGACCCTCATCGGCCATGACACGGTGCGTCCCGCAGCCTGGGATGGCGACCACTTCGACTATCAGGCGACCGATGCATGGCGCGCCGAGCGCTATGCCGTGATCGTCGAGGAGATTACCCCGCCGGCTGTGGCCGATTGGATGACGACCCTGTACCGGTTTATCGAAGCGGTAGGATCGGACGGCGGGCATCTGACGCCCTTGCGTAACTGCATGCATAAGCTCGCACGCGAGAAGCCGGACGTTGCCATTTTGATGCTTGATGGGATCGAGGCGACCGGAACGGCTTTTCTTGCCCAGCTTCTTGTCGGGCTTGACGAAGCGGGTCGGAATGATGCGGTCGATAGGCACTTTGACGCCTGGCTTGAGACAGGCGCGCAGTTACCAGGGATTGGCGACTATCTGCGGCTGCGGGCCGCGCCCGATCCCGAGCGGCTTGCGGCCTATGTTGCGCGCGCTGTCGCAGATGAAGATGAACAGTCGATCATCGCCGGGGCAACGACGGCCGCCGTCTGGTATGATCGCGAGGCCGATCAGCTTCTAATCGAGCGCGGGCTGATGCCGACCGTCGATTTCTTCACCGCGCGGACTAAGCCGTCCTGGATCAAGCAGTTCTGGACGCCGGGAAATGCCAAGATTGTTCAAGCGCTGAGCGCGGGCGAGGCAGAGCGCTTTCTCGCCTCGTTCGTTTCAATCGAGGGCGTGGGTCATCGGGACGTTCGCCTTCTGGCAGCCATCGCGCCGAACTTTCCGGACCAGGTGATCGATTTCTTCGGCACACGAATTCGGCACGGGAGGCAGACGAACCGACGGCGCTTCGACGCTGTTCCGTTCGACGCCCACGACCTGCCCGAAGTCCTTTCTCCCCATGTGGACCTGTTGATCCCCGCGATCCGCGACTGGCATGCGGAAAACTCTGACTGGCACGAGTACTGCGGCGGGCGCCTGTTCAGGCACGCCTTCCCCGAACTGTCAGCGGCCGTATCGGAAAAGCTGATCGAGATCGCTCGCGAGGGCAGCAACACCGATCTGGAGTTCATCCTCAAAACGCTTACGACCTATGAGGGCGATGAGGGTATCTATCCTGTCTGTATGGAGGTGGTCGATCGTCTGGAACCTGGCGCCAACCTGCTGGAAAATGTTTCGCGGGTGTTGGGGGCGACTGGGGTCCTGACGGGCGAGTTCGGGCACGTCCAGGCCTATGCCGAGCGCAAGCAGCGGATCGACCGATGGAAGGACGACCCGCGCCCCCGCGTCAAAGCCTATGCTGTAAGCCGCAGCCGGGAGCTTGAGCAATCCATGGCATGGGAGCAGAGGCGCGCGAGCCAGGGCGTGGCCCAGCGCAAACGTGCCTTTGGAGAAGAGTAGCAGCACTCGGCTTGAATTGGCCATCGTGACGCCGAGTGGCAGATAAACTGGCCGCCGGCATCGCTATGATGCGGGTCTGTTTTCAGAATTTGCAAACTGCTTTGCTCCGAACGGGCCCGACACATCGGACCGCAAGGCATTTAAGACATCATAGTTATTTTGATATTTCACCTAACCATAACCCATTATTCATATCTAATTTGATTGTTACTTTCCGCATTTTTCTTCAATAAATTGAAATAAGTGCATCGATGATACAACATATCCGCATAAACACTCGAATTTAGACTTTCTCAAAACCTTACCAATCTAGGAAGGTTTGGGCTTTTACTTTTAGACGTGACACGCTCACCCAGATCGACTAGGGGGCATCCATGCGCCGTTTAGGAATCTTCCTTCTGTGCCTGCTTTCGGTCTCGTTGCTGACGACCACGATGGTGCACGCCCAGGAAATTCCCAGCGCTCCGACCATCGACTGTTCCGGCTATGTGCACACCGATGGCGACGCTGATCAGACGCAAGGTGATGCCGACAAGGCAATGCCCCACCACCATGGTAGCTGCCATGGTGGAACCGCATTTGTCCCGGCTGCAGCGAGTGACGATCTGCTAGGCTCCGCACGACATGCGCCTGTGTTCGTTCCCGCTCCGGCAGCATCCAAGCGCTGGGCCATCGGGCCTGATCTGCGCCCGCCTATTTCCTGACCGAGCCATAGCGGACCCTCGCGCCTGAAGCTCGCGGTGGGTCATCCGTGACTCGTGTTCAGGATAAATCTTCATGTTTCGATCCATTGCAGCCTTGCTGGCTGCCGTGTCCTGCGTCGCCGTGGCGCAGGCACAGGAGGCGCCTGCGCTTACGGCAGTTGCAGCCCCGTACACACTCGAGCAGGCTGTAGCCGCCGCCGGCGGCAGCGCACCGGCAGTCCAAGCGGCTCAGGCTGGTGTTGAAGCGGCCCAAGCAGGGCGCCGGGTTGCCAGTCTGCGACCTAATCCCACCATTCAGACGCAAGTCGAGAACATCGCGGGAAGCGGTGCCTACAGCGGTTTCAGAAGCGCAGAGTCGACCGTCAGCGTTGCCATTCCCATCGAGCTGGGAGGAAAGCGCTCTGCTCGAATCGCAGTCGCTGATGCTCAGACTGATCGGGCCCTACTCGTATCGGCAATTACGAAGGCGGACATCAGGCTGCAGGTCACGCAGCTCTATGTAGAGGCCGTGGCTGCGGAACGTCGTGTGCAAACTGCTCGCGATCAGTCTCGCATCGCAGGCGACGCGGCCAATGCCGCAAGGGTCAGGGTCCAGGCCGGTAGAGCCTCTCCGATCGAAGAGCAGCGCGCGAACGTCGCGAAGATCAATGCCGATGCCGAACTGGTTCGAACCATCAGATTGGCGCAGGCTTCGCGCGCCAATCTGGAGAGGCGAGTGGGTCAGCCCATGGGTGGCCCGCTCGACACGGCGTGGCTCGAAAGCCTTCCGCGCGGCTATGGGCCGGAAATGCCACCGAGCGCAGCCGGCACACTGGCACTTGCGGCGGCGGGCGCCGATCTCGCCATTGCCGACGCGAATGTGCGCCTTGCAAACTCCCAGCGTGTTCCAAACCTCGAGGCTGGTCCCGGCCTGCGCAGACTATCGGGCACCAATGATACGGCGCTGATCTTCACTGTCACCATGCCCATCCCGATCTTCAACTCGGGGAAGGCATCCGTGGCGCAGGCGCAGGCGCAGCGCAATCAGGCCGAAGCACAGAAGCGCATGACGGCGCTCGATGTCGAGCAGGCCATCACCGACGCGCAGACCGCGGCCTCGAATGCCGCTGTGACTGCGCAGACGGCAACCGGTCCCGCACTCGAGGCTGCCCAGGAGGCCGCTCGCATCGCCCGCATCGGATATCGTGAAGGCAAGTTCGGGCAACTCGACCTGCTCGATGCCGAGCGCACGCTTAGCGAAACCCGCCTCGCCGCCATCGACGCTCTCGCCTCCTACCAGAATGCCCGTGCGCAGCTGGAGCGCCTGGCCGCGCCCGCACCGGAACAGGGGAACTGATCCATGAAATCCAAGACCATCATCTACGCAGCGCTTCCTTTGTCCCTCATGCTGGCCCTCGCCGCATGTGGGGGTGAGAGCGAGCAGAACAAAGCGGATCAAACAGCGCCCGCCGCTGTGGGCAAGGCCGGTGGCGAAGCCCACGCTGACGAGGGCAAGATAACGCTGACCGCCGACCAGATCGCATCGGCAGGAATCCAGACGGCGCGTCCTGTTATAGGCGGGTCGGGCACGATCGAACTGCCCGCAACTATCGATGGCGACCCGCAAGGCACGCAGGTCGTTTCCGCAGCGATCGGTGGCCGAGTCGTGTCGCTGACCCGCAACCTCGGCCAGTCAATCGGCCGTGGCCAAGCGCTTGCCGTCATCGAAAGCCGAGAGGCCGCATCGCTCAATGCAGAAACGGAGGCCGCCCGCGCGCGCCTGTCCCTGGCCAACAGCAATCTCGCGCGAGAACAGCGCCTCTTTTCCCAGCGGGTATCACCGGAGCAGGATCTCATCGCCGCCCGCACGGCGGCGACCGAAGCACGAATTGCGCTTCGCCTAGCGCAGCAGCAGGTCTCGGCCGCAGGCACGGGCGGTGGCGGCCTCAATCGTATCGGCATCGTCGCGCCGATATCCGGGCAGGTCATCGGCCGCAGCGTAGTGCTCGGGCAGACGGTCGCGGCAGATGCCGAGCTTTTCCGGGTCGCCAACCTCTCCAGCGTTTCCCTGTCGCTCAACCTCCAGCCGCAGGACGCCGGTCGCGTACGTCCGGGCGCGATGGTGACGGTGAAGGCAGCCGGCCGCGAAGCGACGGCCAAGGTGACCTTCGTGTCGCCTGCCCTGGATCCCAACACCCGGCTCGTCCCCGTCATCGCGACGCTCGATAATCGCGATGGCAATTGGCGCGTCGGCGAGCCTGTTACGGCTTCCGTTGCCCTCACGGGAAGCGGTGGCGATGGCGCAATCCGCGTACCGCTGACCGCCGTGCAGACCGAAGAAGGCAAGTCCGTGGTCTTCGTGCGCACCAAGACCGGCTTCCAGGCGACACCTGTGCAGCTTGGCGACAGCGCCGGCGACAGTGTGATCATCAAGTCGGGCCTTAAGGGCACCGAGGTCATCGCTACCGTCAACAGCTTCACGCTCAAGGCCGAACTCGGCAAGAGCGAAGCGAGCCACGAGGACTGAGCCGATGATCGCCCCAATCGTAACCTGGGCGGTTCACAAGCGCTGGCTCGTCCTGCTGCTGACCGCCATTGCCGCCGTGATCGGTGCCGCCGCCCTGTCACGGCTGCCCATCGACGCGGTTCCCGATATCACCAACAATCAGGTTCAGATCAACGTCCGCGCGCCTGCGCTTTCGCCCGAACTGGTCGAGAAGCAGGTCGCCTTTCCGATCGAGACCGCGCTCGCCGGCATTCCCGGCCTCGACTATAGCCGCTCGCTCAGCCGTAACGGCTTTGCGCAGGTTACTGCCGTCTTCTCCGAAGACACGGACATTTTCTTCGCCCGCCAACAGGTCGGCGAGCGCCTGACCGGTGTCTCGGAAAATCTGCCCGACGGCGTCAGCCCGGAAATGGGGCCAATCGCGACAGGTCTGGGCGAAGTCTACATGTGGACCGTCCGCCTGGAGCATCGCAAGGACGACAAGCATCAGCCCGGCGAACCGGGCATGCAGCCGGACGGCAGCTACATCACGCCCGAGGGCGAAAGACTGACCAACGACACGGACAAGGCAACCTATCTGCGTACCGCGCAAGACTGGATCGTCTCACCGCTGCTCAAGAACACCAAGGGCCTGGCTGGCGTCGATTCAATCGGCGGCTATGCCAAGCAGTTCCTCGTCGTGCCCGACGTGCAGCGGCTGGCATCGATGGGGATCACCCTGACGCAGCTCAGCACTGCCCTCGAGCGCAACAACACCAGCGTCGGCGGCGGCTTCGTCAATCGCAACGGCGAGGGGTTGGCGGTGCGCGCCGACGCCCT
The DNA here is from genome assembly GCA_036384115.1 of Sphingobium sp. Classification (GTDB taxonomy): domain Bacteria; phylum Pseudomonadota; class Alphaproteobacteria; order Sphingomonadales; family Sphingomonadaceae; genus Sphingobium. The sequence goes on along the minus strand of DASVMZ010000031.1, from coordinate 26,474 downwards.
TGTCCGCAATGCGGACGAACTTTCGAAGATCGTGGTTGCCACCAGGGACGGCGTACCCATCACCTTGGGCCAGGTCGCATCCGTCCGCACCGGCCAGGCGATCCGCATGGGCTCGGCATCCGAGAACGGCACTGAGGTCGTCGTCGGCACCGCCATCATGCGTATTGGAGAAAACAGCCGTACGGTCGCAACGGCCGTCGCCAACCGTCTGGACGAGATCAACGCCTCGCTGCCGCCGGACGTGATCGTTCAACCGGTTCTCAACCGCACCGCGCTGGTGAACTCCACCATCAAGACGGTCGCCAAGAATCTGGGTGAGGGCGCCCTGCTGGTCATCGTGGTGTTGTTCCTGCTTCTCGGCAACTTCCGCGCGGCACTGATCGCGGCGGTCATCATCCCGATCACCATGATGCTGACGGGCTTTGGCATGTTGCGCGCCGGTGTGTCGGCCAACCTCATGAGCCTGGGTGCGCTGGACTTCGGCCTCATCGTCGATGGCGCGGTCATCATCGTCGAGAACGCCTTGCGACGCATGGCGGAGCATCAGCACCATGAAGGACGTCTGCTTACCGTCAAGGAACGGCTGGATACAGTCGCAGCTGCGGCAAGGGAAATGATCAAGCCGTCGGTCTATGGCCAGGCGATCATCATCCTCGTTTATGTGCCGTTGCTCACACTGACAGGTGTCGAAGGCAAGACCTTCGTGCCAATGGCCCTCACCGTCATCATCGCGCTCGTCTGCGCGTTCGTCCTTTCCCTGACCTTCGTTCCCGCTGCGATCGCCCTATGGCTGTCCAAGCGAATCGAAGAGAAGGAAGGTCGGATCATGGGCTGGCTCAAGGCTCGCTATGAACCCGGCCTCGACCGCGCGATGAAGCGGCCGACCCTGACCGTCGGTGCCGGCATAGGCGCGTTCGCTGTGGCAATCCTTGCTTTTACCTCTCTGGGTCAGGTGTTCCTGCCACAACTTGATGAAGGCGATCTCCTGATTCAGGCCCTGCGAATTCCGGCGACGTCGGTGCAGCAGAGCCAGGCGATGCAGGTACCGATCGAGCAAATGATGTCGAAGCAGCCGGAGGTGAAGTTCGTTTTCTCCAAGACCGGTACGGCTGAACTCGCGTCAGACCCGATGCCGCCCAACGCCACCGACATGTTCGTCATTCTCAAGGATCGGAAGGAATGGCCCAATCCCAGCCTGACCAAGGAAGCGCTCATCTCGAGGATCGAAGGGAAGCTCGCCAAGTTCCCGGGCAACGCCTACGAGATCACCCAACCGATCCAGATGCGCTTCAACGAACTAATCGCCGGGGTGCGCGGCGACATCGCAGTGAAGGTCTTTGGGGATGACTTCAACTCGATGAATGCGACAGCTGAGAAGATTGCGGGAGTCCTTAGAAGGACAAATGGCGCAACCGACGTAAAGGTTGAACAGACCACCGGTCTCCCGATGCTCGACATCCGGGTCAATCGAGACGCCATGGCCCGCCTCGGTGTAACCGCCCAGGACGTGCAAGACATCGTCAATGCCACATTGGGCGGTCAGCAGTCCGGCATGATCTTCGAAGGGGATCGCCGCTTTCCAGTGGTCATCCGATTGTCGGAAGCTCAGCGGGCCGACATCTCGCTATTGAGCCAGGTCCAAGTACCGACGCCTGGAGGACAATTCGTTCCTCTGTCGAGCGTGGCCGATATCCGGGTCATCGACGGGCCTAACCAGATCAGCCGAGAGAATGGCAAGCGTCGGGTCGTCGTGCAGGCGAACGTTCGGGGCAGGGACGTCGGCAGCGTGGTCGAAGATGCACAGAATGGCATCGCAAAGGAAGTCCGCTTGCCACCGGGCAGTTACCTTGAATGGGGCGGACAATTCGAGAACCTGGCTTCAGCCCGCGAGCGGCTTCAGTTGGTAATCCCTGCCTGCTTCGTGCTGATCCTTCTGCTCCTGTATGGGGCTCTGGGATCGGTAAGGGACGCCGCGATCGTGTTCACCGGCGTTCCACTTGCTCTGGTGGGCGGCGTTCTGGCCCTTTTCCTGCGGGGCATGGACTTTTCCATCTCCGCCGCAGTCGGGTTCATCGCTCTGTCCGGCATTGCGGTCCTCAACGGCCTTGTCATGGTATCCTCGATCCAGGATCTCATGCGAGCGGGAATGGACCGGGCGGAAGCGGCCAGGGCCGGCGCCCTTCAACGCCTCAGGCCAGTGGTGATGACCGCATTGGTCGCCAGCCTCGGCTTTGTACCGATGGCATTGGGCACCGGGGCTGGAGCCGAAGTCCAGAAGCCGCTGGCGACAGTCGTAATCGGCGGCCTTCTTTCCGCGACAATCCTCACCCTGTTCGTCCTGCCGACACTCTACGCGCGGTACGGCCGCGCAACGATGGTCGAAGCAGATGAGGAAGTGCTCGAGACCTCGGCCGCCAGCAGTCAACCTCAGCATTGATGTGACAGGAGGGCAGCTGCTGCCCTCCTGTTTCTTCCCTGATCGAATGAGAGGATCAGCGACATGAGAGAGGAAACCAGGTTTAGCCCCCCGATCTCCCGCCTTCGAGCATGGGCCATGCTGGCAAATCTGGCCCAGTATGAAAGTTGGCATCCGGAGTATCGGTTTGGCGGCGGGGTTGTCGGCTTGGGCAAGAAGGTTGAGTTCACCGCACGCTTCTTCGGCCGAAGCACCCAAGTCGATGCCCTGATCGTGGCACACGAACGGTCCGGCAGCATTCGCTGGAAATTAGGCACCTTCCCATTCTTCACAATGGAGGAAGGATATGAACTGACTGAGGATGCCTCGGGCCTTCATGTTCGACACAGCGTCGAATGCAAGGGGTTGTTCGGAGCCCCCGCAGCCGCATTCGTGCGCGCAGGCATTCGCCGGCGAATGCAGCTTCAGGACACAAGCTTCCTAGTAGCTGTCAGGCGACTGTCTCGCGCAGGACCTGCTGGAAATCGACACAAGCGCCGTACCACCGCAGCCACCAAAGGACGGAGCGTCAATGATGATTGAAGCCCGGAACAAAACGAGTGAGACGGAGCAGCGGACACTCTGGATCGTCCTGATCCTCAATGTGATCATCTCCGCAGCATTCTTCTTCGCAGGGATTACTGGCGATTCCAGTGCTCTTATCGCGAACGGTGTCGATAATCTCTCCGATGCGCTGGTCTATATGTTGAGCCTCCTGGCCCTTGGGCGCGGGCTCATCTGGAAAGGCCGCGCCGCTTTATTCTCTGGCTCGATGCTGCTGATATTCGCAGTGGGAATTCTTTTCGACGTCGCGCGCCGTTACACCTACGGAAGCGACCCCATCGGAGCGACCATGATGGTGATGTCGGCCGTTGCGGCCGTCATCAACTATGTTTGCCTCAGACTGCTTCAGCGCCTCGACGAGCCAGATGTCGCCATGCGGGCAGCCACCACGTTCAGCTACAATGATTTCATATCGAACGGCGGCATTCTGATCGCTGGCGCGCTGGTTTGGTGGCTGAACGCCAATTGGCCGGATCTTCTGGTCGGACTGGCGACGGCTTTCATCGCCATCAAGGGCGGCGTTGAAATCCTGAAAGACGCTCGCAGCGAAATCCGAGGGATCAAAGACACTCCTCCACCCAAGGAATACTGACATGACCAATGTAACGGCACCAATCGGTCTCCAATGCCCCGTCTGCCGCGTTGATCTGCTCATGAGCGAGCGGCAGGGCATCGAAATCGACTACTGCCCTCAATGCAGGGGTGTTTGGCTCGATCGAGGCGAGCTCGACAAGATTATCGAGCGCAGTTTCGCGGACACCGCAGGCGCAAGCAGGACACAACAACCGCCAACGGTGGCGAGCCGCGAGAATGGGCACCCCGATGAGGAGGGTCACAGCCAGCGCAGCGGCCATCATGGCCGCCGTAAAGGCTTCCTACGTGAGTTGTTCGACTGATGATCCGATCGGCCGCCGCACGCCCCTGCCCCCCTCCCCGCGTGCGAGAACGGCCCGCGCCATGGGCGGCCGCCCTTGCCGCCCATGGCGACAGTTCGCCTCCAGTTGACAGAAATCCGCCATGCGTGTGACCCGCGAGCTTTCAACATCGCTACTCGTTGCAGGAGGCCTGGCAACGATAACTCTCGCCGGCTGTCGAGCTGAAGATACCGTCAGTGATCGGCGTCACGATAGCGCCTCATTGCCCGCTCTCATTGGCGAACACCTGTACACATGTGAGGACGGGACCCAACTTGACGGCGACTTTATGCTCGATGGCCTGACCCTGGACCTGACGATAATTCCTGGCGGGAAACCATCCAGATTGACCGCACCGGACACCGGCAAGGCCTATGCCGGAAACAATCTGACCTTGGTTCTGACCGGCACCGACACACTCAAGCTAGACCGGATGGGGGAAAAATCTCTGGTCTGCCATCGAACGACGGCGATCGCCCAACCGGGTCGCGGCCATCCGCCCTGAATATCGGCCTATCCAAGCAATTGCGAATAGCGCCCAACCCAGAAGGATCATGGAAATGGTCGAGAAGCTACGCGTCGATATCCCCCTCATTTTGCCCGCAGTTCGCGATGCCGCGATCGAGAGCCGACGTGAGGCCTTGGGAAGAAGAGGCCTATGGCGCGCACCCCAGGCCGAACAGCCATGAAACTTGATCGTCCCGCAATTGCGTTGCTGGGCGTCAGCACTCTGACGAGTATCGCGTTTGTCGTTTTCGGCGCAATCTCGCTGATGGGCTCGCTGGCGAAAAATGACAATCAACCAAGTTCGGAGAGACTGAACTTTACTCTGGGTCCCGGCGAGGTGCGCCGCGTCACCGCCTATGTCGTTGGTGGAGATACGATGCGCTATGTCAGCGACATCGGCGGATCAAAGATACACTACCGTCTGCGACTGGACGATGGGCATACGGGCTCGATCCTGACGGAAAAGGACATTTCGGCCACAGAACAGGGCAATTTGCGCCCCCGGCATGGAAGCCTGTACGAATGGAGTTGGAACAACCGTTCTAAACGGCCGATCCGCGTCGGCCTCCTCGTTGAGGGGAATTTCGACCTGCTCCGTCGCCCCACCGCTTCCCCGATCGTCCAAGGTTTCGAACAATGATCGTAGGCGCCCGCCCTCGTCTGGAGCAGATCATCGTTGAGATCTGGAAGCCGTTGACCATGCTGTTCGTCTGGGATGTGCTCGTAACCGTCTTTCACCGCTACATGCCGGTGAAAGAACCACAACTTCCCGTGGCTCTCTTCGGTACTGCAATAGCTCTCTTCTTGGGGTTTCGCACCAATGCCGCCTATGCGCGTTGGTGGGAAGCGCGCACACTGTGGGGGGCGCTCATAAACGCTTCGCGAAGCATCGCTCGCATGGCCCGGAATCTGATCCCTTCCGGCCCTGAGGCCGAGGCCATCATTCTGAGGCAGATCGCACTCGCGCACGCTCTGCGTTGCCGTCTACGAGGCCAGGATCCATTCGAGGACATCGAACGGCTCGGAGGCAAGGCAGCAGTGGAGGCGGCTTCGCGGGGGTCAAATCGTCCCAATGCCTTGCTCGAAGACATATCCCGGATCGTCTCCGGCGCTCGGGGTGAGGGGAAAATCGATACAGTTCAACAGGGTATGTTCGAACGCGTCATGATGGACATAGCCAATGCCCAAGGCGGCATGGAGCGGATCAAGAATACGCCGTTACCCAATGGGTTTGAATTCATGCCCAACCTTTTCACCCGCTTGTTCTGCGTCCTGCTTCCGATATCGCTCGTCGAAACCCTCGACCTTTTCACACCTATCGGGTCGACCCTCATCGGCATGATCTTCCTGGCGGCGCTGCGGATCGGTCACGATTTGACCGACCCATTTGCCAACACAGTGCATGATGTTCCACTTTCAACGATGTGCAGAACGATCGAAATCGACTTGTTGGAAGCGATTGAACGGGAAGCACCGCCGCCGATGCCCCCGGTCCACGGGACCCAGTGGTGATGGAGGAGACAATTTTGCCTTGGGATTCATCGACGCCGTATTGGCATGAGAAGTCCCCTGGCCCCGCCGCTCAATACACTGCCAAGCTTGCCTGAAGCTGCTTGGCCAAAGCGAAGGAGAATAGCGTGATGAAGGGTTCCGACATCTTAGTCCGTGCGCTGGAAAATGAAGGGGTCGAGCGAATTTTCGGCGTTCCCGGCGAAGAAAATCTGGACGTGCTGGAGTCACTGCGAAATTCGACGATCCAGCTTGTATTGACCCGGCACGAACAGGCCGCGGCCTTCATGGCGGCAACGTATGGCAGACTCACTGGTAAACCCGGCGTCTGCCTTGCCACCTTGGGCCCTGGAGCTCTTAACTTCTCGACCGGAGCGGCATACGCCCATCTCGGAGCGATGCCGATGATCCTCATAACCGGGCAAAAGGCTATCATGAGTGCCAAGCAGGCCCGGTTTCAGATCGTCGATGTGGTGGGATCGATGCGCCCCCTTACCAAGATGACCCGTCAAATTGTCAGCGCGGCGAGCATCGCTTCAACCGTTCGAGACGCCTTTAGAGTTGCGATGGAGGAGAGGCCCGGCCCCGTCCACCTGGAGTTACCAGAAGACGTCGCCGGCGCACATGTAGGAGATGTGCAGATAATACCTCCCCACCCCCTGGACCAGCCCATCGCTCCTGCCACCGCCATCGACCGGGCAGCCGATATGATCCTCGCCGCCGAGCGGCCATTGGTCATGATTGGGGCCGGTGGGAATCGCCCGCAACTGGTAGCGCCGCTCTCCGATTTTATCCGTGAAACAGGGCTCCCTTTCTTCAACACGCAAATGGGCAAGGGAGCGGTGACCGGTGGTTCTAATCTCTACATGGGAACTGCAGCGCTCTCGGAAGGTGATTATGTCCACGACGCGATAGCACTTGCCGATCTCATCATCGCGATCGGCCACGACACAATTGAAAAGCCGCCTTTCCTTATGCGCGAAGCCGGTGGCCCCAAGGTCGTCCATATAAGCTTCCAATCGGCGACGGTTGAGCAGGTGTATCATCCCGACGCCGAGGTCATCGGTGACGTGGGCACTACAGTTGCGGAATTGACCCACCGGCTTTCCGGAAAGCTTGCAGAGCAACGCCAAATGCTCGACCTCCGCCAGAAAATCCTCGAACGCCTTGCAGAACGTGCCGAGGAGAGCCGATTCCCGGTGACGCCGCAGCGCCTGGTGCACGACGTACGAGCGGTGATGCCTCATGACGGCATCGTGTGCCTCGATAACGGCATGTACAAAATCTGGTTCGCACGAAACTACCGCACCCACGAGGCCAATACCCTTCTTCTGGACAATGCGCTGGCGACCATGGGGGCCGGCCTCCCTTCGGCCATGATGGCATCGATGATCTATCCAGACCGCCGCGTTATGGCCGTCTGCGGGGACGGTGGCTTCATGATGAATTCGCAGGAACTTGAGACGGCGGTGCGCCTGAAGCTCAATCTGGTCGTGCTCGTATTGAACGACGGAGCCTATGGGATGATCCGTTGGAAGCAGGCTGTGGACCAGTTTCCGGATTATGGCATGACCTTTGGAAACCCTGATTTCCTGAAGTATGCGGAGGCTTATGGGGCCAAAGGATCGAGGGTCGCATCTGCTGAAGGTCTCATCCCGGCGCTCGAGGCGGCCTTCAAAGGAGGCGGCGTGCATCTTGTCGATTGTCCGATCGACTACTCGGAGAACACCCGTGTCCTTGTCGAAGAGCTGCGCAACAAAGTGCCCAGCGTCGATCTTGCCTGAGCCTGGAGTGAAGAGCATGCTGCAGGTTTTTCAGGCATTTGATCGTGAACTGATCGCAGAGATTGAAACTGACGACGAAGCGTCGCTGGACCGTAAGCTCAGCACTGCGTCGGAAGCTTTTGCAGACCGGACGAGTTGGCTAGAACCTCATGAACGCATCGCCATCCTGCGTAAAGTAGCCGACAGTCTCGACAGTCAGAAAGACGCTTTTGCGCTGATGATCGCGCGTGAAGGCGGAAAGCCGCTGCGAGATGCCGCCGCTGAAGTGGTCCGAGCAGTGGATGGGGTCCGCAACGCAGCAGATGAGCTACGCACATTTGCCGGAAGGGAAATCCCGATGGGACTCTCTCCGGCATCGACCAATCGATGGGCCTTTACCACCAAGGAACCCATCGGGGTGGTCGCGGCAATTTCGGCATTTAATCATCCGCTGAACTTGATCGTCCATCAGGTCGTTCCCGCCATTGCGACTGGCTGCCCGGTCATTGTGAAGCCAGCCGATCGCACCCCTCTGTCGTGCCTTGAATTTGTTAAGCTTGTGCATGAGGCGGGACTACCAGAAGCTTGGTGCCAAACTCTGATCACAGCCGATACCGCGCTGGCAGAGAGCCTTGCGACAAGCCCTCGAATTGCATTTCTTAGTTTCATCGGATCAGCCAGGGTGGGGTGGTACCTGCATTCAAAGCTCGCGCCCGGGGTGCGCTCAGCACTAGAACATGGAGGCGCCGCGCCGGCTATCATCGATCGAAGCGCTGATCTGGAGGCTGTTCTGGATCCGCTCGTCCGGGGCGGCTTCTATCATGCGGGACAAGTCTGTGTGTCCACGCAGCGCGTATATGTACATGATGCAGTTTTCCAGGAGATGGCCGACAGACTGATAGCAAAGGTCAGTTCCCTCCAGACGGGCGATCCCACGTTCGAAAAGACGGATGTCGGGCCACTGATTACGCCTCGCGAGGTCGACCGGGTTGCCGATTGGGTCGCAGAAGCCGTAGCCAGCAGCGTTGCCCCAGCTGTCGGAGGCACGCGGCTTTCGAAGACACTGTTCGAACCAACAATCTTACTTGATCCCGCTCCTGACGTACGTGTCTCACGCGAGGAGATATTTGGGCCGGTCATGGCGCTATATCGGTATAAGGATCTTTCTGACGCCCTCGCCCGTGCCAATTCGCTGCCGGTGGCATTTCAGGCGAGCATCTTCGCTCAAGACCTCGACGTCGCTTTGTCAGCGGCTCACGGCTTAGAGGCATCAGCAGTGATGGTGAACGATGCGACCACGTTCAGAACCGACTGGATGCCATTCGCGGGGCGCCGTGTTTCAGGCTATGGCACTGGCGGAATTGGTTACACGATGCAGGACATGACGCATGAGAAGATGATCATTCTGCGTCGACGATGAATTTCGACACTGGGAAGGTAGGAGGCGGCTTGCGAGCGTCAAAAGCCGCCTCCCATCCGTTAGATAAGGGCCCAAAAGATCGCGTAAAAGGATCTTCCCTCGAGAACGGCTAAGTCGAGGCCCCTTATGCTTTCCTGATATTCAGGGTGTTGCTGCAGAAGTCTTCCGAAAAAGATCGCGTCCGCCGACCAAGAAAATTCCTGTCAAGACAAGTACCGCGCCAGCAATAAATCCCCCATCCAACGGGTCATTCAGGATCAGCGCCCCAAACGTAATGCCGAAGATCGGCGTCATGAACGACAATACCCCAAGCTGCGATGCAAGATATCTGCGCAACAGGGAGAACCATAGTAGAAAGCTCAAAAGGCCGACCATGATTATCTGAAACGCCATACTGGCTATCAATATTGGTGTAGCTGTCAAACTGACCTGCCCCAGCACGAATGAGAGTATCGTCAACAAGAAAAAAGCTCCCGCCAGCTGATAGCTGACTGTGATGGTCGTAGGGGCGTTGGATAATGCTGAGAGCCGCAGAGCTATGGTGGTCAGTCCCCATGCTGCACCTGCGGCTATCCCCAGAGCGTCACCGATCAACCCGGTATCTATCCTGACGCCGCCCGCACGACCGGCAAATGCGAAGACGATCCCCAGGAAGGCTACGGCAATTCCGACCCATTGAGCAGCATCAAGCCTCTCTTCGGGTAGCCGCATGTGGAGACCGAGCGCCGCAAATATGGGCGATGTGTATAAGAAGATTGAGATATGTGAGGCGGTCGTAAAACGCAGTCCCTGCGTGACGAGGAAATATTCCAGGCCAAAGAGCAGACCTATGACCAAGCCAGCTTTCCAGGTTCCCTTGAAGAACCAGCCGGTCTCACGCCTTACGGCAGCGATTCCGGCAATGACCACCAACGCCACTCCGGAGCGCAAAGCGACCTGAAGGATTTCAGGCATAGCGGGCGCTGCCAGTTTTACTGCCGTTTGCTGCATGCCCCAGATAGCGCACAGGCCAATCATGTAGATCAAGGCTTTGCCGTCGATGGCCTTACGCGCGTTCATGCTTTCTCACTTTCATCCCGCCCGCCGCGGTCCGCGGAGTTGATCGCGGCGCACCGCTGACTTACTCGACCTCGAAGATCGCCTGGATTTCGACCGGGGATTGACCGGGTACTGAATTTGCGCCCAGCGTCATCCGAGCATGGTGCCCACGTTCACCAAGGAGATCGGCCGCGAGATCAGAAGCGGTGTTCATCAAGCGGGCGTGATCGGCATAGGTGTCGATCGTGTTGAACACCCCTGTCAATTGCACCGCTTGCTTCACGCGACCGAGGTCCCCGCCGACCGCCTCGTTGAGCACGGATAAAACGTTCAGCATCGTCGCCTGCACGGACTCCTTTGCCTGCGCGTCGGTCACATCCACGCCGATCTTTCCCGGATGGAGGATTTTGCCGTCCTTGAGGGCATATTGGTTGATGAAGACCAGGTTTCCGGTGCGCACGAACGGGGAATAGTTACCAGCAGGTTTGGGCAGCGGCGGCAAAGCCAGACCCATTCGAGCGAGCGCCTCGCGGATTGTGATGGCAGCCTTTGGAACCTCAGTCACAGCCGCCACCTCCGAGGAGGATGCCGGAAGGGCGCCTCTCAAGGCCGATACAACGCGTGCGAAGGCCCGGCCCTGGTCGCGCGCTATCTGACGCTCACCCAGAGTTGGTCGCTCCACATTCTTGAGCGACGCGAGGGTGGATGCACCCAGCACCGAATTGCCCTGCGGTACAGTCTTGTCGAGCCCTTCGACCCCGCGAATACCATTGGGCATCAACAGCATCCCATGAACCGCAAGGCTTCCCCAGAACGACTGGAAAGCCAGCTCTTTGCCCGCTCCGCTACCGGCCGACATGAACACGGTAGCAGGCTTGCCCTCGAGCGCGTGCGCCGACCACAGATCGCCGGTCTGGGAAAGAAATTCGCTCATCGGCGTGCTGATATTGCCGAAATAGACCGGAGAGCCGAAGGCAATCCCGTCATAGCGGGCGAGCTCCGCCACGGTTGCCACAGGCACATCCTTTAGATCGGATTTTGGCGAGCCCTTGACCTGCTTGATCGTCGCATCGACCGATCCGTCTCCAGTGATCCCCGCAGCGACTTCTCGCGCAAGAGCATAGGTCCCGCCGGTATCCGAATAGATAAGAACCAGCACCTGCGGTTTGGTGTGTGCGACTTGCGCCATGGCGGTCGGTCCCGAGAAGGCGGCCAGAAGGATGGCCGCCAGTTGCGTCAGTTTTTTCATGTTCATGGCTCAGACCGAATGGATCAGGCCGCCATCGACCCGGATGTTCTGGCCAGTGATATACCCGCCGCCCTCGGACGCCAGGAAAGCGATGGTGGCGGCGATTTCCTCGGGTGTGCCGTAGCGGCCGAGCGGCACGTTCTCGCGGCGCTCGGCTGTCTCAGGCAGGCTGTCGATCCAGCCGGGCAGGACATTATTTACCCGGATGTTATCGGACGCATAGGTGTCAGCAATGATCTTCACGAGTGAGGCGAGCCCGGCCCGGAAGACATTTGATGTCGGGAACTGCGGAGTCGGCTCGAAGGCCCAGGCAGACGAGATGTTGATGATTGCCCCGCCCTTCTGGCGCTGCATTATCGGCACGACCAGGCGGGTCGGTCGGAGCGCGTTCAGCAAGTAGGTTTCCAAGCCTTGATGCCAATCCTCATCGGTTAGTTCGAGCACAGGCCCCCTGGGACCATGCCCAGCCGAATTGACGAGAGCATCGATCCGCCCCCAGCGGTCGACGGCCCCATCGATCAGCTTCTTTATGTCAGCAGGCGACTGGTTCGAGCCTGTGAGACCGAAGCCTCCGAGTTCATTTGCAAGTGCCTCACCCTTTCCCGAAGACGAGAGAATGGCGACCTTGTACCCGTCCCGCGAGAACCGCCGGGCTGCTGCTGCGCCAATGCCGCTACCACCGGCGGTCACAACCGCCACCTTTTCTACAGTCACTCAAACCTCCTGCCATAGCCAAAACGCGACCAGCGCTCGAGAGGGCTTTTCCTTATCGGGTATGAACGAGCATCACGAACCAGTTCGCTTCCCTTCAGAGTGTAGAAATTCTACAGTAAGAAAATGAGACGCCTTCCCCCTTTCAATGCGCTGCGCGCATTTGACGCTGCGGCACGTCATTTGAACTTCAGGCTGGCCGCCGAGGAGCTGGGCGTTACTCAAGGAGCGGTCGCACAGCAGATACGCGGGCTGGAAGCAGAATTGGGTATCTCCCTGTTCGAACGTCATCCGCGCGGGCTTGCGTTGACCGAGGCCGGGCGGGGCTATCAACCCAACATTCGACGGGCCTTCGACATCATTCAGGAAGCTACGTCACTACTGCGTCCCGGTCGCCGTCACGTCACCATTAGCGTTACGCCCACTTTCGCATCAAAGTGGCTAATTCCAAGGCTTGCCGATTTTACAGACGCCTATCCCGATATCGATGTAAGGATCGTGGCCACAGACCGCATTTCCGACTTTCAGGCTGACGGAGTGGATGTCGCAGTTCGTCTCGGAAGACCACCCTTCGGACCTGATGTCACAGCCGATCTGCTGCTACCCCACGTGATAGTCGCGGTAGGCAGCCCGCTTCTCATTGAAAAGTTCGGGCATCCTGAAGTCGTAGCGAACTTTGAACATTACCCGCTACTGCATGATGCCCACAATCTGTGGCCACGCTTTCTGGAGAATATTCCAAGCCTTAAGCCCACTCCAAACCAGAAAGCGATACGATTCAATCAAACCGCGCTCGCGGTCGAAGCGGCGATCGCTGGTCAGGGGCTGACTTTGGCCGGATCTTTATACGTCGAGGATGACATTGCATCGGGCCGACTACTGCAATTGTTCGGTACCAGTCTCGCAGCGGATAGCGGATTTTTTCTCGTTTCGCAGGCTAATGCGCAGTCACATGCTGCCATCTCATCGTTCACTTCCTGGTTGCGCGGAGTAGCATCCAGAGATCCTGAACCCGCCAGTCCCCCCACATCAGCCAACGGTTCTGCAAAGAACTGATGTCCAGGATAAGAATCAGAGATGGCTGCACACCTGCAGCAGTGGCAATGCATCGTGCTCAAAGAGGGCATCGTCAGGCGACTGGTCGTCGGCGCCCCCGGGGGCAACGCGCTAGCAGTCGGCAGAGCAGCCACAGATGAGCGAACCCTATCAACGTTCCGGAGGGGCGAGTGCTTCGATGATCCGGCAATGAGCGACTATGCCCCCATCGCAGGAGTCGATCACCGCCCTCAGTTCCCGTCCTAGCACCGTGAGATCTTCAATCTTACGTTCGACCTCAACCAGATGCGCCTTGGCAATCCTGTCAACCTCCGCACAATCGTGGGTCCGATCGTCGGATAGGCCGAGAAGCGCCCGAACCTGTTCAAGCGAAAATCCCAGATCGCGGGATCGGCGAATGAAAGAAAGGCGGTCAAGCGCGTCCTGGCCATAACTGCGATAATTGTTCGCGCCGCGATTTGGCCTCGCCAGCAGGCCTATGCGCTCATAGTAGCGAACGGTCTCGATGTTCGTCCTTGTCGCTTTACCGATCTCGCCGATTGTGAATGCCATAGTCTTGACCCTGTAGTGCCTACAGGGTTTATATGGGGTGCCATTCTTCGGTTTGGAGATGGCAAATGGCAGGTGGTTGCTGCGGCGCGTCGCAGGATAACTCTTTCAAGATCGAAGACGCGAGTTGGCGCCGCGTGCTTTGGGTACCCCTTGCGATCAATGGCGGAATGTTCTGCATCGAGATCGTTGCGGGGGTAAGTGCCGGCTCTGCCTCCCTTAAGGCCGATGCCCTCGATTTTCTTGGCGATACTGCCAATTATGCGATCAGCCTTGGCGTCGCTGGCCTTGCTCTTTATTGGCGATCCCGTGCTGCCCTCGCCAAGGGCACTACGCTTCTGCTGCTTGGCTTGTGGGTAATTGGAAACACGCTTTGGATGGCAACCCGCGGCACGCTTCCGGCCGCCGGGACCATGGGGGGCGTCGGCGTCCTTGCGCTGCTTGCCAACCTGATATGTGCAGTCATCCTGTGGCGGCACCGGACGGGCGATGCCAATCGACGCTCGGTCTGGATCTGCTCCCGGAACGATGCAATCGGCAATGTGGCGGTGGTCGCCGCAGCCTGGGGCGTCTTTGGAACGGGCACTGCTTGGCCCGACGTGGGAGTCGCCGTAATACTGGCAGGCCTTGGCGTATCCGGAGGATGGCAGATAATCCGCCAGGCACGACGTGAAATGAGCCTTTCGTGACGGCCCTGCCCATCCACGCTCTGTAGCGCAAACACATGCCGTGCGCAGGACTATCCGATACTCAATTGTTCGCGTGGCAGCCTAAAAAGGGGCGCGCTGGCTTCGCGGACGCGGGGTATCGGCGAGACGGGCATTGAGAGCATCGGCATAACTGGCCATCTCGTGCTGATCGTAAGCGTCGATGCGGATGAAGCGATCGGCCAACCGGTCAAGATGCGGCGCGGAGAACTTGTTTTCGCCGCCGCGCAAGATCGCCTCTGTCACATACCCCCGCATCCCATCATCGTGGATTTCCCGAATTGCGCGAAGTGCAACGTCGTGAAGGGTCTGAATGACACCGTCATCGATCCGCTCGGAGGCCATAACGATCGCAAGCGTTTCGCCGAGCGCGATAGCCGCAGAATGCGGGATCGCGCTGCCCCGATCATGTCGGTCTGGCATGAGCCGTAGCTTCGAGCCTTCGGGCAGCCGATCATAGAGAGTCGTCCATGATGTAAGGAAGCCGAAAAGCTCATACAGCAGCCGCGCTGCACGGGTGGGGAACTCTGCCTCCTTGTCGATGCCGCTACCATCGGAATCATAGCCATTTTCGAGCAGGCCGGCGAAGCGTGGCAGATAGTAGAGCCACATATGATACTCGATTCCGTGCCTTGCGGCCGAGGTTATCATGATGTCGAAGAAAAACATGGCGCTCCAAACAGGATCGCTGGTCCGTTCGCGCTCGAACCAGCCAGGATCGCCATTCAGATGGCTCCAATAGCCCTGCCGTTCATCGCCGGCGAGGAGCCGCTTTACATAGTCACCGATGGGCTTCCAGACAGACAGGCGCTCTGCGTTCTCAGGGTTGGAGAACAGGTAGTGCAACAGCCGATTGCGCTCCGGAAGCTGGTAGCCGATCGGACTTTCGGAAATTTCGTTGCCGGCAAGCTCCTGATAGAGCGCGCTTGCCGGTGTTGCGATAAGGCGGGTGAGATAGCGCTCTACAAATTCGGTCGAACCATAAACATCGAGTCTTGCCAGTGCGACACCGAAGTGGGGTCGGCGATCGACAATGTGATCGAGCAACCTGTTTGAGTGGAAGAGCAGCTGAAGCATGTCCGACGCGGCTTCCTTTGCGCGCTTATGGGCCGGAACAAACGTCGCAAGCGCGCGGACCGGCCGCGCCGCCCAATCCGGCAGGTTCTCGCCTCGATATGGGTGCGGGCCCGGGCCGCGCGGCCTTGAGAACGCTGCGAACGACTGCGGGTCGACGGGTCCGAAGTCTTTCAGTCGGTCATGAGCCAGCTGGATTTTCGCTCTTCGGCGGCTTGCCACAGCGATGAGCTCAAGATGCGGCTCGACCAGCCTGATCGCGTCGTCATATTGTTCCTCATCGACAAGGCTCGTCGCAAGCTGCGTGAGCTCTGGAAGGCTGCGCAATGTCGGGCGGGCCGCACGATGAATGTAGACCGAGCCGATCAGCCACGCGAAAGCGATCAGAAAGGCGAACTTGCGCGGGACGCCCGGATCTGCGGCCCCCAGTTCAAGATAGCGGCACATGCCGCCGAGAGTGGACGGGCAAGCCGGAGGATTGAGATCGAACAGTTCGAACGCCAGTATCGCGATACTGGCGGGGACCGCCAGGA
This sequence comes from Sphingobium sp., assembly GCA_036384115.1. Lineage (GTDB taxonomy): Bacteria > Pseudomonadota > Alphaproteobacteria > Sphingomonadales > Sphingomonadaceae > Sphingobium. The sequence continues at coordinate 10,425 of DASVMZ010000031.1, read as the reverse complement.
TCAGTTGCGATCGCCAGGACATGGAGAGCCTGATCCGTTGCACGGGGCTGAGCACCGCATAGAGCGCCGCAAGAAGTGCGAGGACCGTGAGAAAACCGTCGAGCGTCAGATGCTTCACCCCATCTTGTCTGGGCCAGCAAAATAGCGTCGAAGCCGGTCAGGCGAAATGAAATAGTTCCACAATATCCTGCCCATTGGGGCGGGAGTGGCAATACCCGCCGGAAGAGACCGTGCAAAGGCTCAGTTCGTACAGAAGACCGGCAGAGACGCGGGTGCAAGATGAACCATCGCGCAGCCTAACCCGTCACGGAGAGGGTCGAGGGGCCAGCTGTTTAGCAGCGCTTACAACAAGATCGACCAGTTCAAGGTGAAGGGCATCCTCCCCCTTCGCCATGGGTAGCGTGTAGAGACCATAATCATGGTCACGGTGCGGACTATCAACCCCAGCCGCATAGCCTGCGTTATGAAGATCATTAACCGGACGGTTGAGCCACACGGCCTCATGATCGGCCATGTATCGGCTGGCGGCGTCGTAGATGCAGCGGCCGAGCCAGTCGGTTCTTTTCCGCAGGTCTGGCTCACCGGCAATGGCACGCCCCAGATAGTCGTGAGGGAATGCGGTTTTGGCAGCATCACGAATTTGGTCAAAGAAGTCCGCTGGCAGCGCCTCGATGAGCCGGACACTGACCGTTTCAGCGATCACAGCGGATATGAGGGATTGGTTCCCGTTGACGTCCAGACGCCAGACCTCCCGTATCAGCGTCGTCCTCGCGGGACTGTTGCCGGGCGCTCCCAATTCTCGTGTGATCGCCTTCAGCCGATCGATGAACAGGAACAGTATGTTGGCCTTGCGTTTACCGGCCGTATGGGCTGCATCTCCCCAGGCTAGTGCCGACTGGAAAAACACTGGTGTTCCGCCGTCTATACTGAACAGCGGAAGATCAGAAAGTTTGATTTCGCCAAAGGGCATGCCATGGTGCTTTGCCCAGTCTCGAACCCGCCGAAGGTCCCGAATTTGCCCGGTCCCGCGGCCGGCCTTCGGATGGAAGCGCACCCATATCGCCACAGCACCGAAACGGCTCTCACCGACCGCGTTGCGGAGAGCCCTCGCCATTTTGTTGAAACGGCTGCCGGTTATGGCGTCGTCGATGAACAGGATAAATTTCGCGGCCTTCATCACGGGCATGGACGCCAGGTCTTCAGCGGACTCACGAACGGTGCGTCCATTTAGAGCCCGGTCATTCCGAGGGCACCCCCACTCGACAACCGTGACGCGAATGCCGCGCGCCTGAGCGACCTCGCGAAGCACAGCGATGGGAACCGTATTGCCGAGCGGCGCCTCGACCAACGTCACTTCCGATTTGCCGCTACGGGTCAACCAGTCGCACAAATCCACGCAGATCTGCGCCAATTCCGCAAATTGCACACGGCCCAGATCGAAAAGTCCCCGCGCACCTCGCCGCATCACACGATCGACCAACGGGACTGCGATCGGCGTTCCGCCGGCTTTCGAGTTATGCTCGAACAGGCTGGCGAAGCTCTGCGCCGCCATGAACGCAGCGGCCGCGTCGCCCGTTGCATCTCGGGCCGGATTCGGCGCGAAGAACTCCTCTCTCTTGCTCCAGAAGTCCTGGAGACTGGTCGCAAAGACCCGGTAACGTGTCATTTGGGCAACCGACGCGGGATCATTTTCACCGATGTCGGTGCAGAATTGCTCAAGGGCGGAGCGCAGCTCCTCCGGCGTCACGAACCGATAGCGGTCAGCGATCATCGCGGACGTCCCGAAGGCCGCGTCTTGTTGCGCCAATGAGAAATACCGTGCGGCAAGGCCGCTCGGGGCATTCCCGGTGGTACTGTCGCAGAGGGCTCGCACGAATTGCCGCTTCCGGACCGCAAATGACGGAGGCTGCAAGGGGGCTGCCAAAGGCAGAGAAATCATCAAGGCTCCATCATGGACAAACTGCCTGCGGTCGGACCGCGACGCGAACGAGTTTATCCCGTAAACAAAATGCCGTGAAATGTCCTTAGTTACTGTAGTCGTTAACAAAAACAGCCTTATATTGCGACGGAGTGTAAGCCTGAATTGCAAGGAAAGCATGACCAAAAGCGAAAAGTTACAGCAGGTCCGCCGTCAGATCGAAGGCTGGCGGGGGCAATTTCTCGCCAGAAGGGATCCTCCCTGGGAGGTTTCTCAGGTTTCGAAACTGGTCGCACTTTTGACAGAAGCCAGGGAGATCATCCGAAAATCACTGGGCGAAGGCAGCGCCTACTTTATCAATATTCCCACCTTTACGACACCTGGCAGGGGCACACATCGGCAGCCTGAAAATGACGAGATCGTGCAATGCCTGCACCTGATCGATGCCGCTGTTCGAGATATCCAGGCCGAAGAGCAAGCCGCCGAGAGAACGACAGAGCCAGTCAAGATGCCGGCTGTATCCTTCGTATCTGAGCACACGATCCGGGAATTAAAGGCACTCCCCAGGACGACATATGATTTCAGCCGGTTGGTAGTGCTCTGCCGAGAGCTGAACGTGACCGCTGCCGGCGAGGCGCACATGGCCACGATGATGCTCTTACGGGCGATCATGGACCATATTCCGCCCGCTATGGGCAACTTCACCACATTTGCTGATTTTGCTGCGCAATATCCAGGCCAAAAGTCTTTCAAGCAGCAAATGGCCAATTTCAATCAACTGCTCAGAAAAGCGGCTGATGGCCATCTTCATTGCCACATCAGACGTCGCGAGAGCGTTCCGACAGCCGAGGAAGCGAACTTCCGAACACCCCTCGGCGAACTTCTACGTGAGATTGTTGTGCGACATACGCCGGAGCAGAACTGACAGGAGCAATTGGGCGGCGCGATCCAAATGAGTTGGGCCGGGCTACCCGGTCCACTCGCTGCCCCGGTGGGACGCCCGCAATTTGGCGAAGAAACAGCCTGCCGTCACACTTTCCCCTTCTGAAGCTTCGCCAAACGGCGCGGAAGTTCAGCTGTGATCTTGCGTAACTGATGCGGCTGTGCCTTCTTCCAGGCACGCACTTCAGGAATGGTTCGGCCGCAGCCCCGGCACCAGCCGGTCTTCCCGTCGAACGAACATAGATCGATGCAGGGCGAGCGCATCCGATCAACCGCCGCGCTTGAGTTCAAGGGTCGGATTCAGCCGCGATGCTGATGCGGCGCGCGTCCCACTGGCGGAATAAGCAACTTCGCACCCCATCGCTTACTTGGCGTACCGGCGTATCGCGGTAACGAGCGCCTCGGCCCCCTCATCGCGTTGTGCCTGGGTCAGATTGGGCCCGGAAACATGTTCCTTCACGTGAGATTCGATCAGCTCATCGATCAGACCAGTCACAGCGCCCCGGACTGCGGCGGCCAGATGAAGGGTAGTGGAACAGTCCTGACCGGTATCCAATCCGCGTTCGATTGCCTGCAACTGACCAATCAGCCGGCGGACACGCATCTTGAGCGCATCCTTCTCTCGGAGTAAGTGAGCCATACAATACCCCCCTACCCTATAAAGGATACTGGCACAAGGTTTGGGAGCTGGCTGTCATCCCTCAGAGCTTTCGGCGCGCCTACACCTAAAGGTCGAGGCCGAGGCTGCGCTCAGGCAGGGGCGGTAAGAGGTCGGGTCCGGTCCTTCCTTCGATCGATTGACCAGGGCCAACATTCAGCACCCCTACTGCGGGTCTTCCGGTTTTGTCTCGCAACGGTGGCAGGTCGGCAGGAAGTGGTGGGAGAATCCCCGCAGGGATGGGGCCAGGATCGAACGGTCCCTTCGTACCGCCGGGACCGCCGCCGCCGGGCCGATCGATATCGATCCGGCCGACGGTTTCGAGCGCGGACGTCTTGTTGCCTGGATTCATGTCGAGCTGGCGGGTCAGCTTCTCCTTATCGTCCACGACGAGGGTGAGATCGTCGCGCACCCGGGTGACCCCGACGTTGAAGAGGCGCTGATTGGAAAGGTTTCGCTCATAGCTCGACATGACCGTGATCGCGCGATCGGTCGTGATGCCCTGCGCCATATGCATATTGAGCGCATAGGCAAGGTCGAGGCGCGAGAGCATCGGATCGCCGGGTGCGAGCGTCAGCTTTTCGCAACCAGCGGTTTCGACTGTCACGCCAGTGGCATCGACGCCAAGAATTCGGGCCAGGGCAGCGTTGTGCAGGCCCCGCTCCTTGTCGTTCGCTGTCCAGCGGATCCGGTCGCCCTCGCGAAGGGCTATGTCCTTACGCTCGGTAAGGGCGATCTGGTCGCGCCTTTCTCCAGGGGTGATGCGCTGAGGGTCGATGCGAAACCGCCGGCGGCCATCGCTGATCTCGATCCGGCCGTTGGCCTGGACCTTGAGGATATCGAATCGCCCTGCCCGAAGGCCCAGATCGGGCGCGCCGCCGCGACCGACCTCGATCGTCTGGCCGGCCCGGTAGGAAGAAGGATAGCGCAGTTCCTCGCGGGTTAAGTTGACCCGCTCATAGACAGAGAGTTGCACTGCCTCGCCTCTCAAGGTTCCCTCAGCTGCGAGGCCCTTCTGGATTTCCTCGTTGATCGTAGCCCGCGCCTCACGGCCCGAAGCAAATACGGCCGTCACGTCACGATCGCCCGGCGCGAGTGCAAGCCAGCGCTCTGCGGCATGCTCGGCCGGCGCGCCATGCTCGATGACCTTTTCGCCAAGGACGCCGAGCGCCTGGCCGGCCTGCCCGACATTGGCGAGCGCCGCGACGGTGCGCAGCTGGTCGGTGCGCTGGCGAATATTCTCGTCCATTCGCGCGATGGAGCCGCCCCCCGCCTGGATCAGCGCGAAGGATTTTCCCGCGTCGATCGAGGACAGCTGCTGTCGGTCGCCGACCAGGACGAGCTTGTCGACACCCATCAACGCGCTGATGTCCTGAAGTCTGAGCATGTCCTCGCTCGACACCATTGAGCTCTCATCGACGATCAGCATGGTGCCGGCGAGCGCAGAGCGTGCTTCATCAAAACGTGGCCCGTGGGGGTTTGCGAGATGTTTCTCGTTTTCCAGGACGAACGACGCGATGGTGCGGGCTTTGATCCCCGCTCCTGTCGCCATGTCGGCTACCATCTTGTTCTGGAAGGCCAGACCAAGGATGGTCCTCCCTTCTGCTTCCGCAACCCGCGCGACGCTTGCCAGCATGGTCGATTTGCCGGCGCCGGCGATGCCCTGGACGATCACCGTGCGATCGGACGAGGCGATAATCATGGTGGCCGCACCGAGCTGACCTGCGTTCAGCGGGAGCGCTGCGGCGGCCTGAAGGCGGCCAGGTGCTTCACTCGCTGGCACGATGGGCTCGACCGTGCCTTTGCCAGCTTCGACCCGCGCCAGAATCTGCGCCTCGGTCTGGAGCGCCTGCGGCGTCGTGACCATGCGGAAGGTCCCGTCGTCTCGCCTTATGGTTTCGGGGACCAGCGCGCCCTTCTCGAGCAAGGCGCCGATACGGCGCTCGACGGTTTCTGAAGTGACGCCCTTAAGCGCGAGATCGACAGCGGTCTTTGTGAGCAGCCTCAGGCTGAAAGCCGCCTCACGCTGCCCCAGAATGCGAACGGCTGATGCCAGGGCCAGCTGGGTTCGAGCCTCGGCGGGCGACTGCGTGAGGCGAGCCAGTCCGCGATCGACCAGGGGATCCCCAGGCTGGACGATCTGGGACAGTTTCTCCCACGCCCCGCTGATGGCGTCACTGACCGCGCGGTAGCCACGCTCGAGGGCGCTGCCGGGCTCAGCACGCTGGGCTCGGGCGACCGCGGCGTCCAGCAGGGCCTTTCCGTCAAAGCCGAGCGATGCCGCTTTATCCTTCCAACCGACGCGCAGGTCGTCCCTGTCGTCGACATGGAGCTTGGGATCCCGGGTCCGCGTCGTGACTTCGCGCATACCCTGGGGACTGGTGATCCCAAGTGCCCCTGCCTTGGCGAGGATCTCCTCACGACGCTGGCTGAAGGCTTCGAGCACAGCCTTGGGAACGCCCGCAATCTCGAACGTGCCATGCTTGCCACGCATGTCGAGCTGGTAGCCTAGCTTCTCCAGACCATCGCGCAGGAACGCGTGGTAGATCGAGCCGATCACGCTATTGTTGCGCCAGATCTCGCCATTATGGAGCGCCTGCCACTTGCCATCGGCCATGCGCGTGAGATTGGCGATGACGGCATGGATATGCGCCTGGGGGTCGAGGGCCCGGCTCGTGTCGTGCTGGAAGAGGGCATAGACGAGATTGCCGGTCCGGAACGGGACCTTCTTGCCGTCGACATCCTTGCGACCCTCGGCGAGGTTGGCCTCGACCCATTTCATGGTCGCCTTGACCGCTGCCATATTGGCGTCGAGCACCCGCTTGTCGCCTGCGACATAGGCCATCACCGAGGCGGACTTCGGCATGGAAAAGGTGAGGTCGATTCCCGCCTGCCGGTTCTCGACCTGACCCACCATCGTACCGTCGGGAAGGCGGCCATTGAGAACACCCTCGAAGGCATCTTTGGACACTTGGCCGGAGAGGCCGAGCTCGTCGGCCCCTTCCCCGGCCCAGCCGCTTACTTCGGCGCTGCCATCGGCTGTGTAGTAATCGTCCTTGGCGAAGTAGTTCGCCGCACCTGAGGCAGAGCGGACCGGGGCGACCGAGAGCATGGCCTAGATCCCCATGTCCATGCCACCGTCAGGCTCCAGGCCCGCGGAGAAATCGTGACGCAGTTCGACCAGCGTTTGATCCTCGACGGAGGACATCGACGCTGTAGCTGCCCGGCTGTCTGCGGCATCGGTCCGTTCGCCTCTGCGTGACGGATCTCCCTCGCCCGTGGCGCGCGGCTGCGCGTTGATCCCTTGCGGTTCGCGGCTCTTTTCCCCTTCGTCGTCGCTGCGGTTCCGGCCGGGTTCTTCGGCATTCTGCTCGAGGATGCGTGCTGCCATTTCCTTGGCGAGATTGCCCGGCTCCACCACCTCCTCGACGATCTGCCCTGCCCCGTCCCGCCCGCCAGCTTCCCCCTCTTCCGCGTCTTCAAAGGCCTCTTCGGCGCGCTTGGAACGCACCGGCCGTGGATCGGGGCGCGGGAGGAAGCCTTCAGCGACCTGCGGGTAGTGTTGCCATTCGAGTTTGATCCTTGCGGCGGGGAAACCGTCGGGGAACTTCACGAAGCCGTGAAGCGACGGCAGGTTGGTGATATCGTCGGCTATGACGAGCGGCTCCACCTGCTTGCGCGGCGTGAGAGTCGAGGCGTCTCGGGTGTTGTTATAGCCGTAGCTGTAGGCCTCATCCATTTGCCGGACTTCGCGATTGCCGATGTAGCGGGCGCACTGCTCGGCGGTATCGAGATCAGCGGTCGCCAGAATGAGCTTCGAGCGTGCGAGAGAGGCGAGATTGCGGGCTCCCTGCTCGCCGTACACCTCAACCAGCTTCTCGAAACTATGCAGCCCGAGAATCATGGCCCCGCCAAAATTGCGCGCGGTCTGCAGGCCCTTTTCAATCGCCGGCACCCGGTGAAGTGCCCCGACCTCATCGAACATGAACCAGGTGCGCAGCGCACTGGTGCGCGGCAGCTTCATCAGACTGGTGATCGCCAGGTTCATCCACAGCGTCAGCAGCGGCTTGTTCATGTCCAGATCGTCATAGTCGGACGTCATGAAGAGAATGGACCCGGGCTTGCGATCCGCCATCATCCATTGGCGGATCGAGAAGGGTTCGCCCTCGTCGGGAAGGAAGCGCAACACCTGCGCATTGGTATTGAAGACGGCCCGGATGGACTCGGCCATGCGTGCGGCTTCCGGCGCGGTCAGTGGATCGGCAATCGTGTTGGACAGATAGCGATGAACCCGCTTGAGATCGGCGGTCATCAGATTTTCGGCCAAGGCCAGATTGCTGGTTTCCCCGCGCTCGATCAGGCGCATGCACATTTCGATGAAGAGGGTCCGCGCCGCCAGCGCCCAGAAGGGCTCTGACGAGCCGCCATCGGAGGGGATGAGCGCGACGGCTGCCGATGTGAAATTGCTGTATGTCGAGCAGTCGTTGAAGATCGACCAGGCGGGGCAGCGCTGATCCATGGGGTTGAGGATGGTGTCGCGCGAGCGATCGAAGAACGCCTCGACATAGGCCCCGGTGAGATCGAAGATGACCGCGTTGTCCTGTCGCGCGCGCATCTGGGCAACGAGGCTGCGCAGCGCGGTTGTCTTGCCCGCACCGGTCGTGCCGATGAGCATCGTATGGGACTGCTCCATCCGATGGGGATAAGGGATGTCCGCGAGCGTGTAGGGATGGTGGATGCCGCCTTCCTTGCGCGCCGAGAATGGCAGGCGAAGCACCTGGGCACTCGACAGGCCGGGAAAGCCCTCGCGGGCGTCCTCTTCGAACTTGGCGCGGTTGTGCTGAACCACCTCCGAGTAGAGGAGGTCCCTGCTGACCAGCATGGCGCCGCGCTCATGGCGTTCCTGAAGGATCGAAAGGCCACGCTTGCGGGACATGTCGACGAACCAGATGGCGAGTGGAATCGCCACAAAGATCGAGACCAGAAGGGCACCGAGAACGCCGCGCATGGCCACCGACCAGGCCCGTATGACATCCGGGATGTGGGGCACATAGGGCATGATGGTGCGCATCACCTCGCCACTGGGCAGGGTGACGTTCACGCGCTTGTTGGGATCGAGCCCGATCCAGTCCCAGAGCATAGCGTAGAGCTTCATGCAGATCAGCTGGAAGCCGTGCTCGTCGAGCCGCACGGACATGATCACGAACCAGGCCGCCACGAACGCAAAGAACCAGAGCAGCAGCGGCAGTTTCGCACCGGCGAACCACATGAGCATTTCATGCGTGATGAGCTGGCTGCCACGGGTGAAGTTGCCAGCGTTGCGCTGCACCCTGCCGCGGGAGGAATGGTGGGTGAGCGGGACCGATCTGCCATCGGTGCGGATGTCCTTACGCGCCATGATATTGCTCCAGGCGCTTGTCGGCTTCCGCGATGATGCGGTCCCGATATTCGGGATATTGTTCGCGTATGATGATATCGAGCGCGATCTGCTGGAACTCGCTGATGCGGGCCAGCCGGCGCTGGCTGGCGTTCAGCAGATCGTTGGCGCCCAGATAGGCATCGACCGCGTCGCGGACGAGCTTTGCAGGGGTCTGTTGCCGATCGTCGGCAAGCGCGCTCAACCGAGCCCATTGGGTCGGCGTCAGACGCACGTTGTAATGGCGAAGTTTGCTGCTCAACCCAGCCTCCTAGCAGAGAGGCTGGTGGGGTCTCAGAAAGTGGCTGTTTTCTTAGCCGAAAACCTCCTGCCGCGCAACGCGGACTGTGGTGCAGCATTGGCGGCAGTCGCGGCGACTACATGCAACCCGTTGGTTTTCAGTGCTTAATGGCGAGCGCAAAATATGTACTCGGACGTCCCACACAGCGCATTCACGATAACGCTTTGAGGTTACAAGACAATATTGCACCGCAGGTGCATACGGTGTGCATCTCTGCCTTAGGATTGTTCGCTATGTCTGCGGGGAGTGGGACAGACGATCGGATCGTGGCGCGAATCCGGATCCGGCCAGGCACCCTGCCGCTCAGCCGAGCGGAACAGTCCGATCCTGGGCGGCCGCCTATCAAGCGGAAAACGCCTGCAATGGTGGTTTCCCGGTCGGCTCTGGTGCGATAGGCTGCCTGTCAGTTCGCAGCCCGATCAGCGTGAACCAAGAGGTGCTCATGGCACGAACGATAGAACAGGAGCGCGCGGCGCTTGCTGAGGACGAACGGCGGCTGACTGACAGGCGCCGCCAACTGGAGGAACGGGAGCGCGACGAGGCGATCAAGGCGCTCGATAGAGCCGGATTGCTCAAGCTCGATCCACGCAGGATCGAAAGCCTTGGCAAGCGCATAAAGGCGCTCGGCGTGGACGAGGTCGAAAAGCGCCTCGCAGCGTGACGGGCACGCCCGCGTTTCGTGCTTTGGGATAGGCATATCGTCCCGAAGTTCAAAGACGCACCGGACGGGCATGAGGGGCTCGATGCCCCTCATGCCCGCACCATCCGACAGCAAAAAAGGGGAGAGGCGCCTGGCCCCTCCCCTCCCTGTCAGTTCTCGTCCCAGAGCCCGCCCGGGATCGTGTGGACTACTTTGTCGATGAGCATCGCGGGGAGTGCCCCATAATCGCCCTCGTCGATGGCGATGAACCCCGCTTCCTCGTCCTCAAGCACATGCTGGTCGAAGTAGCTGTGCAGCGCGCGGCGCTCTGCGCAGGCGATCGCGGCGAGATAAGCGGCGTGGTTGTAAGTGCTGGTCGAGATGATCTGCATGAGAGCCTCCTGCTGTCTTGAATGACTGCAAGGCTGGCGTCGGCCGGGTGAGGTCGGGTCAAGGAGCGCCGGCAACGCCGGCGACCGCGCAGCGGGCGGTGGGGGTGCCGATTTTGTTGGGTGTGCCGTGGAGCGAAGCGGAGCGGTGCGCCCGGCAA
>DASVMZ010000030.1:0-2143 GCA_036384115.1 Sphingobium sp. | reverse complement strand
ACCGTCCTCGACCCATGCGATCCGGTCGACCCGCGCATCGTTGATCACCGGCAGGTCCAGCACGGTACGATACCAGCGCAGATAGTCCATCCAGTCCCCGCGCGCGATCTTGTCCAATACCGACCACCCTTCGGTCCCATGCTGGGCCTCATACCAGGCGCGGAAGGTCAGCGAGGGAATCCCCAGGTCGATGGACGTGATATGCTTGGGCGTGCGGAGGGTTATCATCCGCGCATAGCTGTCCCACGGTCCCTCATATCCCCTGGGGTTTTCGTCCAGCAACAGGATGTTGGATACCCGCTCGCGCAGCAGGCCGAAGGCTGCGCCCAACCCGCTTTGCCCCGCGCCGACGATGATGACGTCATGGACATGCCCGTCGTCGGCACCATCGGGCGATATGCGCGGCCGCACCCATGTCGCGCCGCCATGGCCCAGCGCGTCCAGATCCCATTGCACCTGCGCCGTGAGGGTGGCCAATGTCATGGCGCCAGCGCCTCCTCCAACCGCAGTTTCACGATCTTGCCGACCTCTTCGATGGCGGTCCCGATTTCGGTGTCGCGATCATGGGTGAGGCGCTTCTCCATGGCGACGATGATGCCCGCCTTGTCGGTCAGCCGCACGCAGATGACGAAGGGAAAGCCGAACCGCGCGGCATAGGCGCCGTTCAGCGCATGGAAGCGTGCATATTCCTCCGCCGTCAGCCGGTCGAGGCCCACCGATGCCTGTTCGGCGGTGGACCCGGCAGTCAGTGTGCCGTCGATCGCCGCCTTGCCCGCCAGCTCCGGGTGGGCGCGGATGAGGGCCAGCCGTTCCTCCGGCGTGGCATCGGCGACCGCCTGCATCAACCCGGCGTGCAGGTCGGCAAAGGGCCGCTGCCGGGCTGCTCGCTCCACCACCCAGGGGCTGTGCTCGAACAGGAAGCCCAGCCGGTCCACAAAGGCATCGTCCGGGATGGCCATGAGCTGCTCCATCATGCTCGCCGGTTTCCCGCTCATGCCGGATGCACCTTCAACCAGTGCCGGGCGATGTCGATGCGCCGCGCGATCCATGCATCGGGGCAGGCGAGGATATGGTCGAGGAACTGCGCCACCGCCATCGCCCGCGCGGGCCGCCCCGCGATCCGCCCGTGCAGCCCCACCGACATCATCCGCCCGCCCTCGGCTCGCAGCATGTCGAACGTATCGCGCATGTAGCGAAAGAACTGCTCACCCTCGGTAAAGCCATTATAGGCCACCATCTTCATGTCGTTGACGTCCAGCGTATAGGGTATGATCAACTGCGCCGCGCCGCCCGGCGCCACGTCGCAATGGCTGCGGTCATAATAGGGCAGGTCGTCGGCATAGCTGTCCGCATCATAGAGAAATCCCCCTTCCTGTGCGATGATCCGCGCGGTGTTGGGGCTGGTACGGCCCTGATACCAGCCCAGCGGCCGTTCGCCGGTGATGCGGGTATGGAGGGCGATCGCCTCCGCCACATGGCTGCGTTCCACATCCTCCGGCACGGCCTGATAGTCGATCCAGCGCAGGCCATGGCTGGCGATCTCCCACCCCGCCGCCTTCATCGCGGCCACCGCCTCCGGGTTGGTGGCCAGCGCCCGGGCGACGCCGAACACCGTGACCGGCACATCTACTGCGCTGAACAGGCGGTGCAGCCGCCAGAAGCCCGCCCGGCTGCCATATTCATAGAGGCTTTCCATCGCCATGGCGCGAGCGCCCGGCTGGCTCGCCGCGCCGACCATTTCGGAGAGGAACGCCTCCGATTCCGCATCGCCCAGTTCGACGCTGCGTTCAGCGCCTTCCTCATAATTGATGACGAACTGCACCGCGATGCGCGCGCCATCCGGCCAGCGCGGGTCCGGCGGATGCGCGCCATAGCCGATCAGGTCGCGGCTCATGTGGCCGACTCCCCGATGGCAAGTTCGCGGATGAAATGCACCATCGCCGCCAGCGCGGCATCGGCATCGTCGGGCAGGACATGCTCCAGCGCATTATGGCTGATGCCCCCGGTACAACGCAAAAAGAGCATCGCGGTCGGCGCGAGGGCGGCCATCACCATCGCGTCATGCCCCGCGCCGCTGACCAGCCGCCGCGCAGCGTGCCCCGTTGCCGCGACCGCCCGCGCCAGCCGCTCGGTCAGCGCCGGG
>DASVMZ010000029.1:0-9651 GCA_036384115.1 Sphingobium sp. | reverse complement strand
CAGCATCTCGTCTGGCAGCCGTGTAAGATCGACGCCAGCCAGCTCCGGCGGCAAGGGCCGGTCCGCGGATAAGGTATAAAATGTGCTGGTGAGCCAGCGGCGGATATCCCGTTCCGCTTCCTTTGCCGCGACATCGCCCGGTAAGGAGAAATATTCATGATAGAACATCATGCCTGGCCCGGCCAGTGATCGGCTGGCCACCCCAGGCCGCAATTCGCCAAAGGGGTTTCCTGGAAGGCAGGCCAGTCCACGCGCGCCGAACGGCAGGCTGATACCCGCAACCGCGTAAAATACGTCGGGCCGGGTCCACGCCGCTGTCCAGGCGACGGGCGCGCCCAGATCGTGCCCGACAATCACTGCGCCAGCCTCGCCCAAGGCCTCTACGACGCCAACGCAGACCTCAACCAGTTCGGTCATCCTGTACGCCACGGCTTCGGTCGGCTTTGATGACCGCCCATAACCCGGCATATCCATCGCCACTGCGCGATAGCCCGCCTCGGCCAGCGCGCACAGCTGGTGGCGCCATGCATACCAGGATTCAGGAAAACCGTGGCACAACAGGACCAAAGGCCCTGCCTTGCCAGCCATCGTCAGGTGGATGCGGTGCCCATTGGCCTGAACAGTCCTGGTTTCCCAGCTGGCGATCGTCATTCCAAGGCCCTCATCGTCGATGCTTCCACAATCACAACGGCAACATGCAAATCACACTTCGGTCGCGTATCCCGCACTGCCGCCCTTGAGGTAGTCAACGGTGACACCTTCGTTATTCTGCGCCCATTGCTCGGCGAGCTTTTGTACCGTCAGCGCATCGAGAATGGAGTGGAACTTACCGTCTTCGGTGAAGCCAACGTTCGCCCCGTAGACGATGAACAAAACAACCGTGTCTTCCGTGTTCGTTTCAGGCACATAGAAGGTGTGATAGGAGGATGCAGGTTCGTATAGATAGGAGCCGGCAACCTGCACCTGATCGGGATATTCCTTATAGATCCAGCTGCCGCTGAGGGTGTAGCCGTGGACAGCGCCCGTATGCAGATGTGCAGGCAGCTCGGCTCCAGGCGCAAAAACTCCCATGACCGTCCAAAGCCCGGCTTCCGGGTCCAGATATAGCGGCTGGAAGCTCACCCCCGGGCCTGCGGCGTCCCGTAACACGGGCACCGTATTGACATTGAGTGTCAGCAAACGGTCCTGCGGCAACGAAAAAATCGGCGGCTGAATCCTAGTCACTTCAGTGGTCATTTTCTTCTCCGTAGCTTGGCGCTTATAATGCCCATTGCCGATCCCCCGGGATGTACTCACCAGGAGCAGGGGCGATACCCTCGTAGATGGCTGCGGGCTGTACGCCTGTCGGAGAAGACCAACAGATCTCGTCATTCGCCAAACGGAAGAGGCAGTGTGCCACCTCCCTGGTCCTCCCCGCGGCTGCATACCGGCAACACGCTTTATCTTGAGCCGGAGCATGACAGATCGCATCTTTTCTGACTTGCCTTTATGCGAATTTTGTTTATCTTTTCGCGACTATGACCGACTTGATCCGTGGCATGTCGATGCTCCATTTTTCGGATTTGGTTGCCAGTATGGGCGGCGATGCTGACGCCATTTTGCGAGAGCAGGACATTGATCCCTCGCTTGTGGGTGAGTTTGATTTCCTTATACCCTATAGGAGCTATGCTGCGGCTATTGGCGAAGCGGCATTGGCGCTTAAACGTCCCGACTTCGGCTTATGCCTGGGGGCCAAACAAGGTATTTCGATCCTTGGTCCCGTCGCCGTTCTCATCCGTCATTCCGAAACGGTGGAGAGTGCAATCGAGGGAGTATGCCGATATTTATATAGCTGTGCGCCGCCAGACGTGGCCACGCTTGAACGGTCGGGTCGCTCGGCAATATTCACCTTAAGTATAGCGCTGCGACAAGTCGCCTATCGAGAACAGATGGTCGAAAAGGGCCTGGCGATTGCGATGGATGCATTCCGCTTCTTGCTCGGCGAGGACTTTGTTCCGCGTAAAGTGACGATGCAGCATCGCCGGATCTCGTCCCAGGAAAGATATCGTGAGCAATTCGGCTGCACGGTCGAATTCGAGAGTGATGTCAACTCCGTCCACCTGCCCAACGAGGGCTTGGACAAGTCTATCCGTGGGCGGGATGCCGCAGCACTCGCGCTGGCCGAAAACTATCTCACCAAGATCAGTCCCGCACTCGGACTCGTGGACCATGTCCGCGAAATGATCCACCGACTGCTCAAGGTGAACCACGCCACGCTTGTGGTCGTAGCGCATGAAATGGGACTGCATCCCCGTGTCCTCCAGCGCAATTTGGCCGATGACAACACCTCATTCGAGGAACTTCTGGACAATGTTCGGCGTGATATGGCCTGGCAACTTTCTGCGACCGGGATGCAGGCCGGTCAGATCGCGACCATGCTCGGCTATGCCGAACAGAGCAGCTATTCACGCGCCTGCCGCCGTTGGTACGATGAGTCCCCGCGTGACTTGATAGCGCACCGACGAAGAATGACAGCCCCGTCCCGATAGTGGCAATATTCAGTCGACGTGTGCCGTACCCCTATTCTGCCTTCGACAGCGTGACGGGGCCGATGAGACCGGACGCGCGCAGGGGAGCATCGGGTTTGTAGGTCGGCATAGTGGTGAATGTCACCTTTTTGGCATCCTTCTGTGCATCGCCGATCAGACGGTTCACCCAGAGATTCGCGACCTTGACTTCCAGGTGATTACGGCCTGGCTTTACGACCACGCCAACGTTGATCCGGAATGGTGCGTGCCAGACCGTCCCTACTTCCCGGCCATTCACGCGCACCTCGGCGAGTTCGCCGACTTTGCCAAGATCGAGCATCAGCGGCGTGCCTGGCTTCACTCCCTGCGGCGCATCGAAGCTGGTGGTGTAGGTTGTCACACCGGAAAAATATTTTACGAGCGGATCGCCATTCTCGTTCAGTGGCGCCAAATTTTTCAGCGTTCTTGGCGCCGGGGATCCGACCCGCGATGCGAAGGACAATGTCCATGGACCTGTCAGCGTCGCGGCTGTCGTAAACCGCGGCGTGACCGGCACGTTCGGCGACAAACCACCGGGCCTGCGGAAGGCGACGAAGTAGCTCTCTTGCGATTCCAGATCGAGCGCCGCCACCGTAACACCATTCTCGGTGCGATAGGGGATCGCCTCGACAGTGTCGGTGTCGGCCCGCCATATTTCCGCTGCCTTCCCGGTCACACGGAACCGCGCCGTGACGGTCTCTCGACGCGGGTTACGATTGCTCACGAAATAGATGTCCCCGTCATCCAGCTTACGATGTATGAACAGGATGTTGGCATCCGCCTCCCGCGCTGAATATTCAAAATCGGGTGCGACGTTCATCCGCTTAAGCGCGCCTTCGATGTCAGTCCCGTCGATGACCTGACCCTTTCCGACCTTGGTCACCGGTTGCCCGCCCCACAAACGCGATATGAGCGCGTGATAGGCAGCGCGGTCGGTATTGAGGCTGGGGCTATCGGTTGGCGCAGGACCGACGACGGTCGCCCCGGCCTCGACCAGACTTGCGATGCGGGCGAGCGTGGGCAGCGTCATCCTGCCGCTGGACCCGCCGAGGTACAGCGCACGATAGCGGGCGCCAGCTGGCGAGACGAGGTCGCCATCCTGTACGCTGAGTTTGTCCATCAGCACACCAGCGTTGGCGAAGTCGTACGCGAAACGCACGGGTGCATCAGCCACCGGCTTTTCCCCGTACAAGGCGGTCAGCGGCGCTTCCTCGCCATAGAAATAAGCGACGTCCGCTACGTTCCTGCCCCGCTGAAGCAGGTAGGACGACCGTGCGATGTAGTCGATCCACGGTCGCGCCATCTCGGCCCAGGTGTCGTTGCGGTTGAAGTACTGGCCGAAAATGAACAGCGAGATGCCTGGAAGCTTGTCCTCGACCGGCTGATGCACAGAGGTATGGATGACAACCCGGTTGACGCCCTTCACGAATTCCAGGTCAACCACGGGCCGGAGACTAGCGGGTGAATCGGCCCAAGGCGAGAAGAGTGACGTCAGGGATTCGGCCGCGACGAGGTTCTGGCCATAGATATGAGCGACCGATGCTGCGCCCTTGATGTCCGCCAGCAAAGTAGCCCGCGGGCCGGCTTTGGCTCCGTATGTCCACATCGCCGCCATCGGCACGTCGGCGTGGGATCTCATGGCCATGTCATCGCCGATGATGGGCCGCTGATCTTCCAAGGCCTCGCCATATACCTTGAGCTTGTTGGCGTGCGCCACGGCGGCGACGGTTCCGTAATGCTCGGACGCAATCAGATCGCTCAATGTTCGCCTGTAATCATACAGGAAGCGATCGCTCTCACCTCGTGATCCAACGATCTCGCCGGTCAGGGCCGGAAGATAGGGTAATGGATCGTATCCGCGCAGTTGCCTGAACTGCTCGATCAGCTTCGGCGTCCAGTTGGCAGTGCCAACCTCGATTGAGTCCGTCAGCAGTGCCCGCACCCCGCGATCACCGATGAGGTCGGGGCCGGTCGCGTCGCGGTATGTCTGCAGATATCGCTCCAAATATGCGCGAACCGCGCCACCGTCGAACTTGTCTGCTTCGAGCCCGGTGGCCTCGGGCGGCGCCGGATGGTTGGTAGTGCCGACCAGCGAATAACCGAACCGGACGACACGCCACTTGCCCGGCGGCGGTGTCCAGTCGAGGGTTCCGTTGGGTCGCATCCTGTCGGTCAGATCGATCACCGTTTTCGGATCGACCCCCTTGACCTCCGGCAGGGCCGGGCTGAGTGTGTAATAGTCGCGGGCTAGGTCGAACCCGGCCTTGCGTTCATATTGGTCGATGCGCTCGCTGCTCCACAATCGCAGTTCCCCGACGTGGAAAATCTTTGGGCCTGTGGGCGGGGCCACCGGGGCATGCAAATCGAGCACTGCGCCCGGTGCCGGTTCTCCCAGCGGGATTGTCGCAGGCGGCTTGACCGGTTCCAGAACGACACGGAAGCGACGGGCGATTTGCGGGGCAAAGCTGACTGTCGTCGGGATCGCGGAAACCTCGATTTCGGCCAATGTCCGCCATGATTTTCCGTCGTCGCTTGCTTGCAGACGCGGCTTGACATTAGCATCTGAAAAAGCCGGCTTCCCGCCGGGAACAAAGATCGTGGCGGCGCGCACTGTTTGGGGTCGCGCATATGTGAGATAGATTGTCGGTGGCGCGCCGGCGGCTGTGCCTTGCACCTCGACAGCCTTGTCGAGATTGCCATCGGTCAGCACCGACGCGTCGATCACTTCACCATTGGCGTCAGTGGCTATCACTGGCGTCAAATCCATTGTCGTAGCGGGATAGGCCAGCACCGCCACGTCGGCATAATATTGGGGTGGCGGGACGGCGCTTCCTCCGAACGCCGCCATTGCGTCCACCTTCGCGATGTCTTGGAAAGGACCGGAAATCCCAGATGGTGGCGCAAGCGTGACCGCAGAGCGCTCGCCGCCCGAAAAGCTCGTCTCGCGCCAGACCAGCTTCTTCATGCCATCGCGCGGCTCCACCCACGGGCCGCCCGTTTCCGACCAGCCGGGTGAGGATGCGATGGCAAATTCAAGCCCCATCTGTTCGCCCAGCCCCGCTGCATATCTGAAGGCATCCTTCCATTCGGGCGTCATGTAAACCAGCCGCTTGGCGACGATTTGCGGCGTACCCAGATCGGCATCAAACGTCTGCATCCCGCCGACGCCAATTCGCTTCATCCACTCCAGATCGTTACGGATACCTTCCTTCGTGATATTTCCGCCCATCCAGTGCCACCAGACGCGAGGACGTGCATCGGCGGGCGGAACAGTGAATTCAGCACGCAACCGGTCGGCTACGTCGACGGGCTGGGTCGCGGTGCCGCTAGCTATCGCCCCAGTAAGGCGAGCCTCCTGACCAAGCGCTGACGAACTCATGATCGTGCCGCAGAGCAGAAGAACTACGGACGAAACTGTCGCGAACTTCATTTTCCGGATCACCCTCGAACGTGTGAACAGGGTCACCATCCACCCTTGGAAATTTTGCCGCGCCAGCGACTGTGCGTGGCTAGAACTTCTTGCGAACGCCGAACTGGACCAGTCTGCCAAGGGTGGTGCCATTGGTGGTCCCGGTGCCCAGATTATAGAAAGGTGGATCCTCATTCGCGATATTGTTGATGTTAAGAGTAAAGGAGAGATCCTTGAATACGCCCTCCCCTGCCACGTCATACGCGAAGAACAGGTCCACCGGATTGAAGGCTCCTACCTTCGTCTGCGTTCCGAACGCCGCCGATATTAGCGGTGAGCTGAGATTATACCCCGCGCTGTGGCTCAGCGTCGCTGTCGCGGTCAGGCCACCGACTTTCGTTCCAACCGAAGCGAGCAAGCTGAAGCGGCTCGATCCCGGGTTCTGCAGGTCGTTGATGAACGCTTGTCCTTTGATCGGCGCGACCTCGCGCTTTATTGTGTATGTCCCACCTGCTGAGGCGAAAACCGAACCGAAGCTGGTTGGAAGATTGTAGCTGGCGTTGAAGTCGATACCGCTTTGGCGCAACTCCCCGAGATTATTTCGCCGCGCATCAAACAGAACATAAGGCCCCCCGAGAGGCCCACCGTAAAGCGAGGCCAGCGACGCTGCACCGTCAAGCGGCAGAGTGCCCGCCGCGGCCTGAGCCTGCGCCAGTGTCGGGTTGAGCTTGTAGAAGTTCGCGTAGGCCGGCTGAAAAATCGCGGCAGGCGCGTAGAATGGCGCAAGTCCGATCTCGTCCTTGAGCCTGATGTTGTAGTAGGTAGCGCTGAGAGTCAGGCCTTTGGCAAAGGTCGGACGGACATCACCGCCAACCGACCAGGTTGTCGCTTTTTGTGGTTTGAGGTCGGGATTGCCGCCTGCGAGGATGAGTGTCGGGCGCAGGAAGTCTGGGATAAAGGGACTGGTCGACTCTCTGAACGGACTCACTGGAAGGATCTGCACTCGGGAGTCGGGAGCGCCGGCAGAGTCCGCCAGGCTAGGTGCGTTGAACGATGTACCATAGTTTCCGCGGATGGTGATCCAAGAGACGGGCTTATAGGTTGCGCCAAACTTTGGGTTGAAGGTGTCGCCGAAGTCGGAATAGCTGTCATATCGCGCGGACGCTGACAGCGTGAGCGCTTCAACGCCTCCAAAGGCGTTTCCGCTCCCGACGATTGGTATCGCAAGTTCACCGAATACCGACTTTACCCTTCGCGACGCAGAACCTCTTGGCGCCAGATCCTGACGGCCTACCGGAATGATCCCATAGGCTCCGGCAAAAGTTTCCTCGATATATTCGACACCTGCGGCAAGGCGCACATCTCCACCACCGATGTGGAAGAGCGCCCCATCCAGGATCAGTCTCGCATTGATCAGCTCCTGCTTGGCCCGGCCATAATCGACCGCCTGGATGGATCGCAGAACGGCTGGGTTTGTTGCCGACAGGTCGTACGGGTTGAGCGCTGTAGCCGTAGTCGTGGCGGCGATTGCGGTAGCTTGAGCCGCGGCGTTGATCGACGGTGCCGATGCGTCGATAACGCTCCGACCGTAGTTTCCGAGCGCGCGAAGCTGCCACCCGCCCCCCAGTTCCACTGTGATCGAGGGTGTCAGACCCCACTCGTCGAGACGATTACGCTGCTTATTGTCGAGGTAGCCCGCATAGGAAAACGACACAGATTGCGAACCCGGGTCCGGCGAGATCGGCACGTAAAATGGGTTCGACGGAGTAATGGTGACAGTTTGTCCGTAGCTTGGGAACCCGGTCGACGTCAGGTCTGTCGCACCAATCGTGTCGCGACGGGTATAGAATGCTTTTACTTCAAAGCGCACCGCATCCGACAGCTGTTGCGTCATCCCGACAAAGAAGGAGTGGCGTTCCACCGCAGGAAATATGGAGGCGTTGGCATATGGGTTGCAGTTGGTCGACGTTCCCGCCACCCGATTGGGCAGTGCGTATGTTGTCGTTGCAGCTCCCCTGGCGACGCTTACCGTGCCAGGCGGGCAGAAACCGCCAGAAGGCGAGACCTGTGTGTAATAATCACGATCACGGCCAAAAATGGCGTCGTTTTTTGAAAAGGCATAGGCCGCATAGATCGAACCAAGGCCCCAGTCCTTGCCCGCAGTGATGTTGGCATCGACTGTATAATAGTTATCGGCAAAGCCATAGCGGGCGTTCGTCTCGATACCGTTGAACCTGCTCTTGGTGACGAAGTTGATGACGCCGCCAACCGCGTCCGAACCATAGATCGAAGAACCGCCATCGGGAACAATGTCTACACGCTCCAGCAAAGCCGGCGGGACGACGTCCGGATCCGGAGAGGTTTGCAGGATGCCGGCATTGACGGCCCGGTGCCCGTCGATCAGCACCAACGTCGTCGAGCCTCCGACCGCCGGGAGATTGCGAAGGTTCGGACGAACCACGGCAGAACCCGGACCACCATTGACGAGCGTAGGGACGGTGTTGAAGGCGCTCGTCACTTGTGGAACGCGTGCAAGGATCTGGTTGGCGCTCGTCGCGCCACTTGCGACGACATCCGCCGATGTCAGGGCCGACACGTTTGTTCCGGTGGGAGCGACCCCTCGCAGCAGGGTTCCGGTGACGACAATGTCGCTCACGTTCGCGTCAGACCCGCTCGGCCTGTTGGTGGCGGGCAAGCCATTGGCGGCTACAGCCTGAGGGATATTATCAGGAGTGGCCTCCTGCCCGGCAAGTGCAGTCTGAGCCTGGACAGGCGAGCAGGCCAGCATCAGAGCGGTGCCGCAGATGCCTGCCATCAACAAGGATTTGGTATTGGAAACAGTGGGCAGTGTGGAAAGCGCTTTCATCATGATCCCCTCCTCTAAGCTGCAAGCTCCCTGAATCAGGAGCACGGCCTTGGCGCTTACGCGCTCTGCTATCGAGTCTTGCACTGCCACCATCAGAATTGCAAGCAGTGAGTTATCATCCCATATAGTGGGATTTTGATGTTTAGGCGATAGTGCAATTGGACATGTGAACCGCTGGTATTGATATTCTCCCAGATGTTCAGCTTACGCCTTTGAATGCTGTGGCGCGGGCGGGCCGCTGCATCCCCCTGCCACGAATGCAGTGGACGTGGCCCCTGGATCAGACGACCAAGCGAGACCGGTCGATCGCCGCAATCGACGAACACGCCGTTAGTGCCATTGCGACGCGCATTTCGGCTTCAACCAACTTCAACATATGGATCACGCCCGCCTCTCCGGCGGCAGCCAAAGCGTAGATCCAGGCGCGTCCCAGCAGCACGCCTTGAGCGCCGAGCGCGAGCATACGCACGACGTCGAGGCCCGATCTAACGCCACCGTCCACCAAAACGGTAAGCTGATCGCCAACGGCTTCTGCAATCGCGGGAAGCACGCGCGCTGTCGAAGGGACGCCGTCGAGTTGGCGACCGCCATGGTTCGACACAACGATACCGTCCGCGCCCAGTGCAGCTGCCGCGCGCGCGTCGTCTATATCAAGGATGCCCTTGATGATGAGTGGCCCGTCCCAGCTCTCCCGGATGAAATCCAGATCGCTCCACGTTACGGTCGGATCGAAGTTGTTGCGCATCCAGGCGAAGAAATCCTCCAGCCCCGTGTTCTTGCCCAGAACCGGAGCGACATTCCCCAACTGATGCGGACGTCCCCGCACGCCT